>JAFGSB010000159.1 GCA_016934825.1 Candidatus Zhuqueibacterota bacterium | reverse complement strand
TGTAGAAATTAAATTGTTATAATTACTTTAATTGATTTTATTGAACTTTTAAATCGGATCAGGTAACGGTGTCCGTTAACCGGACACCAGTGAAATGATGAGGTAAGAATACTTTTGTGGCTTTGAATAATTGTTTTTTTGTTTTATTTGAATAAAATAATGAACAATATACTTTTGATAACATAAAATTATATATAAACCGAAACAAGACGATAAATATTAATCGAGATTGACAGGATGGATTCTTTAAGAATCGAAGATATAAAAAAACGCGGTACTTTACCTGAACATGTTGCCATAATTATGGACGGTAACGGACGCTGGGCACAGAAACGAGGTCTGCAGAGAATTGAGGGCCATAAAGAGGGCATCAATTCAGTGAGGGCTGTGGTCGAGGCCGCCGGTGCGCTTGGCATTAAAGTTTTAACTTTATATACATTTTCTTCTGAAAACTGGTCCCGGCCCATACAGGAGGTATCAGCCTTAATGTCGTTGTTACTTACAACGATTCGTAATGAGGTGGACGAATTAAATAGTAAAAATGTACGTTTAATGGTTATCGGAGATATCAATTCGCTGCCAATGGCTCCCAGAATTGGTGTTTTGAATACGATTAAAAAACTTGAAAACAATACCGGGTTATTATTAAATTTAGCATTAAGTTATAGCGGAAGACAGGAAATCGTTCAATCCGTAAAAAGGATTTCCAATGATGTGAAAAACGGATTGATTACACCTGATGACATTGATGAAGATTTGATCAGCACATATCTTGAAACACATGATATAAAAGACCCGGATCTATTGATCCGAACAAGCGGGGAAATGCGAATTAGTAACTTTTTGCTGTGGCAGCTTGCATATACTGAATTATATATAACTGATATTTTGTGGCCTGATTATCGGGAATCCGACTTTTTCGATGCTATCGAGTCCTATCAGAAACGGGAAAGACGGTTCGGGAAGGTTAGCGATCAAGTGTAAAAAAATAATTTATCAATAATTTGTCGTTTTTAAGATAGCTATATGTCAACTATATATAATTAAAAGGGAACCCGAATTAACAAAGTACTGTTTAATATTTAATTACAAGGCGGTTAAAACCGCCTTTTGTTATTTGTAAAGTTTTATTTATTTAGGAATTTTATTGCGAGCTCGTCGATGGGTCCTTTATTTGTTCGCCGTTCTTTTTAGTCTGCTGGTTTTTTCCATAAATGGATGGCGTTTTTTTAAAGCAAATGAAAGGGTTAAAAAATATATTTTATCAGAAATCAGACCTGTTCTGGGCAATAGTTGCAATATTTCGCAGGTACGTCTTGGCTTTGGGAATATTCGATTTTTAGGTGTTGAGATCCCTTTGCCGGATGAACAATTTTCTGTTGTTGTTAAAGATATTCGGATCGGATTCAATTTATTCAGTTTGCTGATAAAAGGATTTGACCCCCAAAATATATCCCAGGATATTATACTCATCAATCCCCGACTTGATATCCATGTCGCCGATGTGGATACGGCCAAAGCTTCATATAATATTTTGAATTATCCCTCAGATATCACCGAGTTGAAAAATACTTATAAAAAACAGTTGAACAGACTGGAATTTTTAAAAAGATTATCCATAATTGAAGGGGAAATATATTACCATGGATTTGATTCCCTTAAAGTTCTATTAGCCAATTCAATAGAGGGGGGTTTTTTTGTCGACCGGTCGGATTCGATAGAAATCCGTTTGAAAGGGAAACTGTTTTCTTCAGAGAATCAAAATTTATATTTATCGGGAAAAGCATGGGGTGAAACGGGTACACTATCCTATATCAAAGCGGAATTGCAGAATTATAATCTAAAAGAGCATCTTCCCCAGTTTGGTTTTTCATTAATCGAGTTTATAGACGGTGAACTCAACGGAGAACTTTTATTAGACCGAAAGAGGGGGCCGCAAAGTCGTTTTGATCTGTCCGGGGGAATCAGCATTTCAAATGCAAGCGCTCTGGCTCTGGATAATAAAATTAAAATGGATAAAATTAATATACAATCACACCTAAATGATTGGAATTTAATTATTGATCATGCCAGGCAGGTTGTTAATGGCGCGAGCGTTGATTTAACGGGAAAAGTGATAAATGTTTTAAATCCATATTTTGATTTCACTTTATCCTCGGACAATGTAAGAGTTGAAAATTTCAACAAAATGTTTGGGAAAAAGATATTTCAGACATTGTCCGGCCAGGCGCAGGTAATTACCAAAGTTGAAGGCCCATTAAATGAGATCATAATAAATAATCATTTAAGTTCATCTGAATGTAATTACGGAAATTTAAAAATTCAAGATATTAAAATTGAAAATACTTTTAATAATGAGGCGTTAACTTTTGACCAATGTCGTTTTCATTTTGCCGGAAATGATTTTACAATTAATGCACAAGCCAAATTGACAAAAAATGATAAGACGCTTGATGGAACCATAGAAATGAACGGAGATATTGGTGAAAATTTAAAGGGTATTTCGGCGGAAAAAATAATTTCATGTCCGACATGGTTAAATGCAACACTTTCAGGCAGTACTGAAAAACCTGTTGTCCAGGGAGATATCGGTTTTTTTATTATTACAAATTCCAATGACACGACAAAATTAGAAACAGATTTTTTTACAGAAGGCCCCACAGCTACATTTATACCCAAATACGAAAATGACGGGCCCGGTATCAGGGGTACATTCGAAAATACCGACAGTAAAGTCAATATCAATTTTTCTATGCGGCAAATCCAGGATATTATTTTTTCATTGTGGGAAATCCCGTATTCGGACTATTTGTCACAAAACCTGACTATAAGCATGGATTTAAGCGGCTCATTGAAAGATATGAATCTTTCCTTTGATATCAATAAACTGGAAGGGGGTTATTTCAAGTCGGAATTGGCCGTTATTAACGCCAAATTAAACCGGCAGAATCAAAAAGTAAAATGTAATGGTAAAATCTTTCTGTATCCCAATACAACTGATGAAATGGACGGAAAATTTACATTTCAGCAGCAGAATGATTTTTTCATATTGGATGAATTTATTTTTACAGATAATTTTTCCGCAACATTCACCTCGCATGGAGATTCGTCCGGATTCAATTCCCTTGCCGGCGCTGTAAAGGCCCGGGATTTTGAGCTGACCAGACTGTTTATCGGTCCCGATACCTTATTTCGTGGTAATCTGGATATGGATATCAGTTTGGGGGGTAATTCTGAGAATCCGGTTTTAGATGGTGAAATGGCCGTAAAAGAAATAAAATATAGAAACATAGGACCATATAACACTGAAATTGAATTTAACTGGGATAACAAAGGATTAAATTTAAAAAAGTTAGCTCTTAATTCTCTGGATGCGACTTTGTTATACGCTTATGGACAATATTTTTCAAAAGACAGTCTTGATTTTTTCGTCAAGGGGGCGGGTTTTAACTTAAATACAATCTGGCAAACACCCCAAAATGAACAACCGCCCGTATCCGGGAATACTCTTGTCGATTTGAGTATATCCGGCTCAAAACAGGACCCGGATGTAGAGGGTCTGATTGCGATAAAAAGCGGTACGATTTACAATGTGCCGTTTGATGAAATTGAAATACATCTTGATAAAAATCCGGTTTTTTACCCTGGCATTTTTGTCCGTGATTTTCGATTAACGCGACATAACGAGTTTGAATTGAGTGGTCAGGGTTTATATCCTGTAAACGGTCAGGATAGCATGTATATTGATATTGAAGGGAATGGAAATTTTTTTAAAATATTGTCCGATAAATTCAGCTTTTTCCAGCACACGGAGAGCCGGGGATCAGCCATAGCTCATATTAAAGGGACGCCCAAAAATCCGTTGCTGCAATCAGCCAACATTAATTTTGTGAACGGAAATATACAGTGCCGTTCAGTCATCCCGCCGATAACAGAAATAACAGGGGACATCGAATTTATTCCGGAGAATCAGTTTATTAATGTGAAAAAATTGAACGGTTTTATGGGGGGTAAACGATTTAATATTTATACCACATTGGCAACACCGGAGTTATCTGTAAAACCAATTGATAACATTATTCTTGGCGAATCGGACCTGAATCTTGGAGTAGTCATACCGGAAACGCCGGAAAAAGGAGTTCCCCTGAATATCGAAGGATTAATGGAACCCGGCGTTTACGGAAACCTGGAACTTGTCGGAAGAGACGGCGAGGAGAATTTTTATTTCGGTTCAATTGATGAAAGGCTTACCTTTCGGGGCGGAATTAATTTATACAATTGTGAAATTATGTATCCTTTTTATGAAGGCGCATCTTCTCCGTCCGAGACGATACAATATTTTTTAAAAAATCTTGAATGGGATGTATTGGTCAAACCGATCAAAGATGTCCGTTATTCGAGGACATTTCCCGCCGCTATTGATAATGTGTATGTTAATTTGCAGTTGAATGAAGATTACAGCCAACTCGATTTCACCGGTCAGATTCAAGATGACAGTTTTCGAATAAACGGTGAGGTCAGTTCCACAAAAGGTGTTATTGATTACCTGGATATGAATTTTCGGGTGGAAAACGCAGGCGCAGAATTTGATCGGAGCAGCCTGGTGCCAGTTGTATATGGAAACGCGCGAACAACAGTAGCCGATTCTTCCGGTTTTCCATCCCAGATCATGTTAACACTGCAAACCCATGATATCACAATGGATAAAAAATCGGTAGACGATCTTGTTAGGGAGGAAAACAGCCGGGGAAGATGGGACCAGATCCGGTTCAAGCTTTCATCGGATAATCCCAATGTTGGATCGACCGAGTCACAGATACTCTCAACTCTCGGTTATGCCGATGCCAGTTTACAGCAGAACCCGGCCCTGGATGCCATTGGTTTTGGTACGGAGAATATTATATTCAGGCCGTTAATCAGACCGGTGGAAAGGAAATTAGAGGAAACATTTGGTTTGGATTATGTCCGGTTCAGTTCAAGGTTTACGAAAAATTTTATTGATTTTAATCTGAATAATAATATGAGAGTTAACAGCAGGTTAGCCCTGTTGAGAAGTACACGTCTTGTTGTTGGAAAATATATTGCGGACAAGCTTTTTTTCCAGTATACCGGTCAGGTGGAATCCGGGATAGATTACCGTTATAAGGATATCAACGTGGGGCTGCATCATCAAATGGGGTTGGAATATCATATCAATTCACGTCTTTTATTGGAACTTGAATACGATTACGATAGTTTGATATGGAACAGACATGACAGGGATGATAAAAGAATTGTTTTAAGGCATTGGTTCCCGTTTTAACATGTAAAATTAATTACAAGTTTATATTTTTCTTTACAATAACATAATAATTTATTAAATTTATAAATTGTAGAAAAGGTGAATTTTTATGTACAGAGCACAGAAATATTTTTTTCTTATTTTAATTTTAATAATTTTTAGCGTTATTGAATTACCAGCCCAGCGACAATCTGTAAAAGTACTGGATGTATCAATTGAAGGCGCTAAAACCACGGATCCCAGTATGATTCGATTAAATTCGGGTTTGAGCACCGGAACCGAAATTACGGGTGAAAGCATTCAGGACGCGATAAAACAATTATGGCGCTTGGATCTTTTTTCCGATATTGAGATACTCATAGACCGTGAGCTTTCCCAGGGTGTTTATCTTATCATCAGAGTGAAGGAATACCCCCGTCTTGACAAGGTGGAACTTGCCGGCAACAAGAAATTGAAAAAAGATGATATCGATGAAATTTTAAATTTCTATTCCGGTCAGGTTATTAATCCGACCATGCTTGCCCGGTCACGGCAAAAAGTGTATGAAAAGTACAAGGAAAAGGGATATTTACTGGCAAAAATACGCACGACACAAATCCCGTCCCTTACGGACAGCAACAGGGTGGTTGTCCGGTTTTTCTTTGATGAGGGGAAAAAAGTCCAGGTCGAAAAAATTAATTTTTATGGGAATAATTCGTTTTCCGACGGGAAACTCAAAAAGCAATTTAAAAAGATCAAGGAGGACCGCTGGTGGCGTGGCGCCGATTTTGACCAGGAAGAATACACCGAGGATTTAGGCAAACTGGTTGAATTTTATCAAAATGAAGGATTCCGTAATATAGAAATCCTGAAAGATTCAATATATTATAATGAAGCCCAGGATGATATGTATATTGATATTTGGGTAAATGAGGGTGAAAAATTTACCTTTGGCGAAATAACCTGGGAGGGCAATGAATTATTTTCATCCGAGGAACTATCATCAAATATTCGTTTTCATAAGGGCGAAGTTTATAGTAAAAAGAAAATAACTGAAGCCGTTTTTCAGGACATTGGAAATTTATATTACGACAGGGGTTATATCTATTCAAATATCACGCCAAGTGAAACAGTTGATGAAAATAACGAACTCGATATACATTTTATTGTGACCGAGGGAGAACAGGCAAAAATTAATGAAATCAAGATTTCCGGGAATACAAAAACAAAGGAAAAGGTCGTACGCCGAGAGATACGAATTCTTCCCGGTGACACGTTTAATCGTTCCTTACTGGAAAGAAGCCAGCGTGAAGTATGGATGTTAAATTATTTCTCCAATGTAGAACCCAAGGTTCTGCCCACGGGGGGCGACAAAGTTGACCTGGAATTTAAAGTGGAAGAGAAATCCACAGATACGGCCAATATGTCGGCGGGATGGAGTGAACGGGATAAATTGATAGGCAGTGTGGGCGTTGCGATGGCCAATTTGTTCGGCAATGGGCAGCGTTTAAGTTTTGACTGGAATTTTGGCCGCTATTATCGTTCATTCAATATCGGTTTTACCGAACCCTGGCTGTTTGACACTCCGACCCTTGCCGGTTTTAATTTTTACGATACCAAACGTGATGCCTATTACATCGGCTATAAACAGGTGAGCCGCGGCGGTTCATTACGGCTTGGGAGAAGGTTCAACTGGCCGGACAACTTTTTCCGGGGCGACTGGATTTATACACTGGATAGAACAACCCTGTCGGATTTTAATTCATATATTTTAGCGGCCAATCCGAACGGTATCGCTTCGGACTGGTGGCCGCTTATCAGCAGCAGTGTTACCCAGATTATTTCCCGAAACAGTCTTGATCGACCGGAATTCCCAACAGCCGGTTCGGAATTTTCGCTGACAACCGAATTGGCCGGTACCGTTTTAGGCGGTAATGTCGATTATCAGAAATATATTTTTAGAATGGACTGGTTTATGCCGTCATTCTGGAAACTTGTTTTGTATTCCAGTTTTCAGGCCGGATATATGGAATCAATCGGCGGTAATAACAGAATACCTTACCTGGAATACTTTTTTATGGGAGGCGACGGATTATCAAGGTCCATTCCTTTAAGAGGGTATGAGGACCCTCTTGCCGGTTACAGCACAGTTGAATCGGGCGGTAAGGCAATGCTCAAGTATACGGCGGAGCTTCGTATACCGATTGCCCCGAACCCGACTATTTTCGGTTTGTTTTTCGCAGAGGCCGGCGATATCTGGTCTAATTTTAAAACGGCCGATCCTTTCAGTATGCGACGTTCCGCAGGAATCGGAGCCCGCGTTTTTATGCCCATGATTGGAATTATCGGTTTTGATTATGGTTATGGTTTTGACCGAATCGATGTAAATGGAAATCCGGACCCGAAATGGAAAATGCATTTTGTATTCGGCCGGAGTTTTTAATTTATCTTAAAAATTAATAATATTCATTTTAAGTAATTGCTTATCAGGAGGTTAAAAGTGCAAACTAACAAATTTGTAAAAATGGCGATGGTAACGCTTATTTTATTTTTGTTGTTATCAGGTTCAACTTTTGCTCAAAAGATCGGTTATATTAACTCACAGCAGATTCTGGCAACCTATAAAGAGGCGCAGGACGCACAGGACAGGCTTGACAAGATCAATAAGGAATGGGAAGCCGAAGCCCGTGAAATGCAGAGCCAGTTGCAGGAAATGAATGAACAATTGCAGTCGCAAAGTCTTTTATTAAGTGAAGAGCGACAAAAAGAGAAAGAACAGGAAATACAGGCGTTGTACATAAAGGCCCAACAATTCCAGGTTGAAAAATGGGGCCAAACCGGTGAGTTTTATAAAAAGCAGGATGAAGTGATGAAACCGGTTTTCGACAAGATCAATTCCGCAATAAAACTTGTCGGAGAGGAAGAACGTTATGATTATATTTTTGATACGGTCGCGGGTAACATCGTATATGCCAGCCCAAGTCAAACAGACCTGACGGACCTGGTCATAGAAGAACTGGAAAAGGGACTTGAAAGCAGCACCCAAAAATAATAACCGGTTCTTTTGTTCTAAATTTTAAGGTCTGCATATGGCGCTCACAATATCAAAAATTGCTGAAATATTAGGGGGTACGGTAGATGGAGACGGGTCGGCAGAGATTACAGGATTGGCAAAAATCGAGGAAGCGCAATCCGGTCAGCTTTCATTTATTGCAAATTCCAAGTATCATAAATTTATTGAAACAACACAGGCGTCCGCCATATTGGTAGATATTGATTTTCCAAAATCCGACAGGACGCTTATTCGGATTCGGAATCCGTATTTTGCTTTTTTAAAAATGGCGGAACAGTTTTATGTACAGGAACCGCAGGTGGCAACGGGCATACATCATACCGCGGTTATCGGTCAGGATTGCGTGATCGGAGAAAAATGCGCTGTCGGCGCTCATGTCGTCATCGGAAAAAAATGTAAAATAGGCAAAAATACGATCATACACCCCGGTGTGGTCATTGGTAGTCATGTGCAGGTGGGAGAGAACACAATTATTTACGCGAATGTCAGCATCCGGGAAAGATGTCGTATCGGCAATAAAGTGTTCATTCACCCTGGGGCCGTAATCGGGGCCGATGGATTCGGATTTGCTTTTGAGGATGGAAAATATCACAAATTACCGCAAATGGGTAATGTTGTAATTGAGGATGAAGTCGAAATCGGCGCAAATACAACGATTGACCGCGCTACCATGGGTGAGACAATCATAAAAAAGGGTGCAAAAATTGACAATCTTGTTCAGATAGCACATAACGTGCAGGTCGGCGAAAATACGGTTATCGCCGCACAAACCGGGTTATCGGGCAGTATCAAAGTCGGGAAATATGTTAAAATCGGAGGGCAGGCCGGTTTTGTCGGTCATATTGAAATAGGTGATAATGCATTAATCGGTGCGCAAAGCGGGGTTACCAAATCGGTGCCTGAAAATGCATTTATTTCAGGTTATCCGGCGCGACCCCATATGACGGCAAAACGAGAGGAAGCCAGCCTGACAAAACTCCCCGAGTTGCTGAAGAAAATCAGACTGTTGGAATCCCAACTGAAAAAAATTTGTGATAAATTAAATATTGAACATGATTGACATTTTTTTAATATTCGCTTTTTGCCGGATGAATTAAAAAAATATCGAGCGCCAGAGTTTATCAGGAGGTTTAATGCTTAAAAACCAGCAAACGATAAAAGAAGAAATTTCGTATTCAGGAACCGGATTACATACTGGAAATAAAACTAAAATTACTTTTAAACCGGCGCCCGCCAATTCGGGTATATTATTCAAGCGGGTGGATATAGAGGACAGTCCTGTAATACCGGCCGATGTGGATCATGTCATTGATATCTCCAGGGGCACAACGATAGGAATTGATGATGTTAAAATTCATACGGTCGAACATGTATTGGCCGCAATAAGCGGACTTGAAATAGATAATATAATCTGTGAAATACACGGCAACGAACCGCCTGTTGGCGACGGCAGCGCTTTGCCATTCGTTGAAGTGTTGCTCAAAGCTGGATTTGTTGAACAGGAATCTCCGCGCGATTACCTGATTATTGATAAAACGATCACTTATTCCGAACCGGAAAGGGGAATCGATATTGTTATATTCCCATCGGATGAATTCCGTATCACCTTTATGGTGGATTACAAAAATCCGGCGCTGGGCACGCAATATACGTCAATGTATTCCCTGAGAGAGGAATTTGCCACAGAATTTGCCGCCGCCAGAACTTTTTGTTTTTTGCATGAGGTTGAGGAATTGTGGAAGGCGGGGCTGATCAAAGGCGGCGACCTGGATAATGCGGTCGTTATCATCGACCGCGATATGGATGATGATGAATTGGCTGAATTGAGGAAAATGTTCGGGATCGATTCAAAGGTGCATTTATCGGCAAACGGCATACTGAACGGAAAAGAATTACGATATCCCAATGAACCGGTCCGCCATAAAGCGTTGGATCTGATCGGTGACCTCGCACTTTTAGGTGTGCCGATCAGGGGGCATGTACTGGCGGCCAGGTCCGGTCATGCGGCAAATGCGGAACTTGTCAAGCTGATTCGCAAGGAATACAAGAAAAAACTGATTAAATCCAAATACCAGGTGAATCAAAAATCGGATGTTTTTCTCGACGCGGATGCGATCCAAAAAATACTGCCGCACAGATACCCGTTTTTGCTGGTTGACCGGATCATTGATCTGATCCCCCAGGAACGGGTCATCGGGGTTAAAAATGTCACTTCGAACGAACCTTTTTTCCAGGGCCATTTCCCGGGCAAGCCAATCATGCCCGGCGTGTTGATTATCGAGGCCATGGCGCAAACCGGCGGTATTCTGCTGCTCAATGCGGAAACCGATCCCGCGCATAAACTGGTCGTTTTCACGGGTATTGATAATGTCAGATTCCGAAAAATTGTCACACCCGGTGATACATTGCGATTTGAAGTGGAAATGGGCCCGTTTCGACGGTCCATGGCGAAAATGTTTGGCAGAGCGTTTGTCAATGATGAACTTGCGTGTGAAGCGGATTTAATGGCGGCAATAGTCGACCGTGAAAGTTGATCGGTGCCAGAAATAAATTACGATAAGGAACAGGCTATTATAAAGGAAATACATTTTGACTAACATTCATCCAACCGCAATTATAGATAAAAAGGCCCAAATTGGTAATAACGTCACTATCGGGGCCTTTTCTCTTGTTGAAGGCGATGTTGTCATCGGCAACAACACCGAGATTGGTTCCCATGTTCATATATTCAACGGCGCCCGGATCGGCAATAATTGTAAGATCCATAAAGGCGCGGTTGTTTCTTCCGATCCCCAGGATTTAAAGTTTGGTGGAGAGGCCACCCTGTTTGAGATCGGCGACGATACAACAATAAGAGAATTTTGTACGCTAAATCGCGGCACCAAAGAGCACATGAAAAGTGTTGTCGGCAGTAATTGTTTACTGATGGCGTATGTACATGTGGCCCATGATTGTATCATCGGCGATAATGTTATTATGGCAAATGCTGTGCAACTGGGCGGTCATGTGGAAGTGGAAGAATATGCGATAATCGGCGGCATGAGCCCGGTTCATCAGTTTTGTCATATCGGCAGGCACTGCATGATAGGCGGTCATTTCAGGGCTGTACAGGATGTTCCGCCATATATTACAGCATCCGGTGAACCGTTAAAGTATTCCGGACTCAATTCGATCGGATTGCGCCGACGTGGTTTCAAACCGGAAACGGTGCTGACATTAAAAAGAACCTATAATTTATTGTATCGGTCGAAATTGAATGTATCACAGGCGGTTGAGCGTATTAAATCGGATATTGAACTAATCCCCGAGGTCCAGCATGTTCTGGATTTTATCGAGAGATCCAACCGGGGACTAATATAATTATCGGGAAATTTTAATTGAGCAGTTCTTTGGAAACATGGAGATTCATTAATTCCGGCTATCTGGACGGTGCGACCAATATGGCGATTGATCTGGCCCTGGCCCGTTGTATGTTATCCAACAGTCATTATCCCATTCTCCGGGTTTACGGATGGAACCCTCCCGCAATTTCGTTAGGATATCACCAAAAAATGGATGATATTGATGTATCCAAATGCCGGCGCGACGGCATTGATGTCGTTTATCGCCCCACCGGCGGCCGCGCAATACTGCACAGTGAGGAATTGACATACGCCGTTATTTTACCAAAATCCAGCCGTTATTATTTCCCGGAAATCAGTAAGGTATATGAAGTAATCAGCC
This sequence comes from Candidatus Zhuqueibacterota bacterium, assembly GCA_016934825.1. GTDB lineage: Bacteria > Zhuqueibacterota > Zhuqueibacteria > Residuimicrobiales > Krinioviventaceae > Fontivivens. Next base: position 47,874 of record JAFGSB010000159.1, on the reverse strand, counting down.
TGTGTTTAACAACCGCGTTACATCAACTGAATTTACAGGTCAATTTTGAACGCGCCCGGTTCACACCGGGGAATTTTTCCCGCGGTGAATTATCCGCTATGTGTTACGCGTCCACAGTTCAGCATGAAATAAGTTATAAAGGCAAAAAACTGGTCGGGAGCGCCCAGCGGCGGTTTGATCACGTTGTTTTACAGCACGGATCAATTCTGATCGGCCGCAAGCATCTGGACTTTGTAAATTATCTTGTTAACGGGAACCTCCAAAAACATGATCGAATCCGGGATTTTCTGCAAAGTAAAACGATATGTTTAAATGATATCAGCCATTCAACCGTCGCTTTTTCACAGTTGGCGAATGTGATTAAAACCGGATTTGAAAATGAACTGGATATTAAATTTTTTGAAACGGAACTCACAAAACGCGAATTGGAAACAGTACAAGCCGTCTCCGGTCAGGAAATCCGGAAGATAATTTCATAAATTGGGGAAAAATTGACAATAATAAATAATATCAGGAATAAAATTGAGTGAGATCCGGGAAAAAAATTGCTATTCTGGGAGCAACAGGATCAATCGGACAGAATTGTCTTCATGTTGCGGAAAAACTGTCCGGTGAGTTCAATGTTACGGCATTGACCACGAATAAAAATATATCCCTTTTGATAGATCAGGTCAAACGGTTTCGACCGCACATGGCGGCCGTTACAGGCGTAATTCCAACGGAACAACAGCAACAAAGTTTTAAACAGCTTGGAACAAGACTTTTTTTCGGTCAAGACAGCCTTGTTGAGATTGTTCGTGAAGCGGACTATGAACTGTTAATCAATTCCGTTGTCGGCGCGGCCGGGTTTGTGCCGACCCTGACGGCCCTTGAAGCGGGGAAAAATATTGCGCTTGCAAACAAGGAAACGCTTGTCGTGGGCGGCGAACTGATCATACAGGCGGCCCGAAAACACGGCCGCACCATATTACCCATTGATAGCGAACACAGCGCCATTTTTCAGTGTCTTATAGGTGAAGATCATAATACAATTGAGGAGATTATTTTAACGGCATCGGGAGGCCCATTTCGGACCTGGTCGAAAGAACAATTATTTTCCGTAACGGTTGAACAGGCGCTGAATCACCCGAACTGGTCGATGGGCAATAAAATTACCATCGATTCGGCCACGATGATGAATAAGGGACTGGAGGTGATCGAGGCGAAATGGTTGTTTCATGTCCCCGTAAACAAAATTCGCGTTGTCATCCACCCGCAGTCGATCATTCATTCAATGGTTGCTTTTTATGACGGCTCGGTCAAGGCGCAGTTGGGCGAACCGGATATGCGGGTCCCTATACAATTGGCCATGACATACCCGCAAAGGAAACCTTCGGAGTTTCCCCGTATCGACTTTGGCACATTAAAAAGCCTGACATTTGAAGAACCAGATCCGAATAAATTCAGGGCCCTTGCGCTGGCTTATCAGGCCGCCGAAACGGGTGGCACCGCTCCCGCCGTTATGAATGCGGCAAATGAAACCGCTGTGCGGCTGTTCCTTGAGGAGAAGATTAGTTTTATCCGGATAGCCGAATGTATTGAGGAAACTCTTGACAAAATAAAAATCGTATCGCATCCCGGACTGGAAGACCTGCTACAAGCGGATAAACAGGCGCGGGCACATGTGATGCAGTTTATCGGTGATTAGATTTTACAAATTTTATCGGTTCCGTTTGGAACCTGACAGATTTGAAAACTATATGAAAGATAATTATGTAATTGTTTGTTATGAATAAAAAGCTTACAGGTTTATAAAAAAAATGAACCTTTTTGGAGTTTATAACGTCAAATAGATACTGGATTTTAATGATAAAATAAATTTTTCAATTTTTAATGAATAAGGAAATAAAATGGACGCCGTAAGTAATTTTTTTACCACTTATTTTTTTCCGTTTGTGTTTGTGTTGGGTCTGCTTGTAATTATACATGAATTAGGTCATTTTTTATTGGCAAAATTAATGGGGATCCGCGTGGAACGATTCTCAATCGGATTTCCCCCCAGATTGTTCGGTAAAAAAATAGGGGATACGGACTATTGTATATCCGCTCTCCCTTTTGGCGGATATGTAAAAATGTCCGGAATGATAGATGAAAGTCTGGATAAAGAGGGTATCAAAGGCGAACCCTGGGAATTTATGTCGAAGCCTGTATGGAGACGAGCCCTGGTCATATTTGCCGGCCCTGCTTTTAATATATTATTAGCGGCATTTATATTTTTTATCAGTTTATATATTAGCGGAATTACGGAACCCGTAACTCCCACCATGGCAGTTGTGGGCAGTGTCGTTCAGGATAAACCGGCGGCAAAATTGGGTTTAGAAGAAGGCGATATTATTAAAAGTATCGATTCACAGCCGGTATATACCTGGATGGATCTTATCAATATTATACATAATTCAGCCGGGAAGGAATTAACTTTAGTCTGGGAACGTGACGGCGAGTTATCTTCCGGGATTGTGGTGCCGGAACTGGATCAATTGAACGGTATCGGCCTGATTGGGGTTGGACCGGTTACGCAAATCAGGCAGCCCGGTTTCTTTGAGGCGATGGGTATGGGTTTCAAAATGACCTGGAATTTAACAGCCTTGATCGGTAAATCATTCAAGTTATTATTCAGCGGCAAGGTTCCGTTCAAGGATAGTATCGGCGGTCCGATTCAGATCGCTAAAATGACCGGCGAACAGGCCGAAGCCGGTTTTGAGAGTTTAATGTGGTTCGCCGCATTTCTAAGTATAAATTTGGGATTATTAAATCTTTTACCCATTCCGGTGCTGGATGGAGGACACCTGGTCTTTCTGGCTATCGAAGCTGTTATCCGCCGCCCATTGTCGGTTAAAATGAAACTTGTTGTTCAACAGATCGGAATGGCGTTATTACTTGCCCTGATGCTGTTTGTAATCGTTAATGATTTTTCAAGGCTTGTAAAGTAATTATTTTTAAAAGACCGGCGGAATTTTTCCGCCGGTCCTGATTAATTCCTGCAAAAAATATTTCCTGTTTTATAATATTTTTCTTCCTGCAAAAATGAACTTGACACTGTCCTTTTTAAATGTTATTTTTTAATTTACAAAATGTTATCACGATTGTCCGTTTAACAGCAGATACTTTAAGCCTGATTTTAATCCGGGAATTCGGGTATAATATGCTATTAAATCTTGTTTTAAGTCAGAAAAGTAGATAATTGTATTTTATAAAGTATTTGAACTTTTTATCCGGCTCAGGTTGAGGCGCCTGTTAATCGGACACCGCTAAAAATGTACTACATGCTGAAAGGAGCGGCTGTGGATATAAAGAAAACCGGTTTTTATGAAATTCATAAAAAACTGAATGCAAAGGTTGTGGAGTTTGCCGGATACTATATGCCCATTCAGTACAAAGGTATTATTGATGAGCATAAACGGGTGAGAACAACCGTTGGTTTGTTTGATGTTTCCCATATGGGAGAATTTGTTGTCCGGGGATCTAATGCGGAAGTCTTTTTACAAAACCTGACAATTAACGATGTCAGCCAGTTACAAGACCACCAGGTCCAGTATTCCGCTATGTGTTATGAGCATGGGGGAATAGTTGATGATTTACTGGTTTACAAATTTCCCAATTATTATTTTATGGTCGTCAATGCCGCGAACCTGCAAAAAGACTGGGAGTGGGCAAATAAAAATATTTTGCCCAATGTCAAATTGGAAAATATAAGCGACGATACATCATTATTGGCCCTGCAGGGGCCACGTGCCGAATCCGTCCTGCAAAAAATAACCGATATCCCCCTTTCAGATATTAAATATTACTGGTTAAGTGAGGGGAAGGTGGCAGGCGTAGAGATGATCGTTTCCAAAACGGGTTACACCGGCGAACCGGGATTTGAATTGTGTTTTCCCCGAAAACATTCGGAAAATATTTGGGAAAAAATAATGAAAGCCGGGGAGGAATTTAATATCGAACCCATCGGGCTGGGCGCCCGCGACACACTGCGCCTGGAAATGAAATATTGCCTGTACGGCAACGATATTGACGACACTACAAATCCGCTTGAAGCCGGCCTGGGCTGGATCACCAAATTAAACAAAGGTGATTTTATCGGCCATAACGCGATTTCCAGGGTAAAGGAAAAGGGTGTAGAACGTAAACTTGTCGGATTTGAACTGCAGGACAGGGCTTTTCCACGGCATAATTATAAAATTAAAAAAGGCGACCGGCAGATCGGTCATGTAACAAGCGGTACATTTTCGCCCATACTTGAAAAAGGAATCGGTATGGGATATGTAACAAAAGAAAACGCGGACACCGGCAGCGAAATTGAAATAGAAATCCGCAATAAAAATGTACCCGCATTGGTTGTTAAAACACCATTTTACAAACATTGATAACAGATTATCGATACGAATTTAATTACCGGATGTTTAAAGAAAAAAAAAGTATAAAGATCTTTGAAAAACCTGCTGATACGGAATTTTGTTCATTCAAAGGTTCGATTGCCGTCGTAATTGACGTTTTGCGTGCGACGTCAACTATAATTAACGCAATTCATAACGGCTGCAGAGGTGTCGTTCCGGTTGCGGAAATTGAACGGGCACTATTATTACGACAACAATATTTTGCTCAAAAGCCGCTTTTGTGCGGGGAACGATACGGCAAAAAAATTGACGGATTTGACCTGGGAAATTCACCCGCGGAATATCAAAACGAGGTGGTCAGGGACAAAGTCCTGATCTTGACGACAACCAACGGGACCCCGGCGCTGACGGCAGCACAGGAAGCAAAAGTCATTTACGTGTTGTCATTGCTGAATTTAGAGACAACCGTTAACCAGGTTGCTTGTTTGAATGAAGATATTAATATAATTTGCGCCGGTACCAATGGTCAAACGTCGCTGGAAGACAACGTGTGCGCCGGGCTGTTCATTAATGAGCTGGTAAAAAAATCGGATAAATTTTTAACGGATAATAAATGTTCTGAAATTGTAACACAGGCTAATGAATACAGGGACAATTTACTGACCATGTTACGTACCAGCAGGCACGGTCAATATCTTGAAGAAATCGGGTTTGGCCCCGATCTGGAATTTTGTTCCAAATTAAATTTTATAAATGCCTGTGCGGTTTTTGAAAATGGAATGATTATAAACTCTTTTCTTGTCTCATGAAAAATATAAACAAAAACAGAAAAAGGTACCACCAAAATCCTGAGCCGGTCTATCGCAAGCAGGAAGAGTTAATCGGTTTGCTTTTGCTTATTATGGGCATACTGGTGTTGATCGCATTGTTTACCTATGAGCCGGGTGAAAAACCCGGCGAGATCCATAATCTTGCCGCAGTAAAGAACGGGCTGGGTATTGCCGGCGTTTATATTTCCGATTTCCTCATCAGATGGACAATTGGCTTTCCCATATTCATATTCCCGTTTTTTATCATCGCGTGGGGAATAAACAGACTGCTGGGTAAAAGTACCCACGACTTGTTCCGCTGGACGGGATTAACGTTTTTATTTGCGTATTTGTTATCCGTTAGTTTTGCATTGCATGAACTGATCTCAACGGTTAGCGGTAAACCGGTATTCGAGTTTTCGGGATGGTTCGGGGGACTGGGTGCGCGATTTCTGGTACTGATTTTCGGTCATTACGGCGCTGTTGTCGTTCTGATCGGTATTATTATGATGGTTGTTTTGCTGGCCACGACATTCAGTTTTGCGCAGGTATATAACATCCTGAGTTCGTTTTTATTGAAATTGTTCATAAAAATACGGCAATTGGGCAGGACAGTTTTTAAAGGAACTTCGGGAGCGAAGACGAGAATTCCGGCGCTTGTCCGCCCAAAACCCCCGGAATATGAGGATGAAGTATCTTTTAAAGATAAATTCGAAACCCGGCCGCATCCAAAACCGGCTATATTTAATGATAATCGTCCTGAAAAGAAATTGGATAAAATCGGTGTACTCAAGGAACAGCTTGACCTGGAATTAAAACCCGGAGTCGAGAAAAAAACCGCTGATGAGCAGTCGGATCTTGACCTGGACGCGGAAAAAATACCCGTGACCACAAAACCTTATGAAAAGCCGCCGCTGGATTTGCTGCATATGCCGGATGAAGACGAAGATTTTATTGACGAGGAATTGCTGCAGGCCAATGCCAGGATGCTGGAGGACAAGCTGGCAGATTTTGGTATATCAGCCCGTGTCATTGAAATTCACCCCGGCCCCGTGATCACCCGTTATGAACTCGAGCCGGCCGCCGGGATCAAAGTTGCCCGTATTACATCGCTTGCCGATGACCTGGCGATGGCCATGCGCGCCAAACGTATCAGAATTGTTGCCCCGATCCCGGGTAAAGCGGCTGTGGGTGTTGAACTGCCGAATGCGAATCCGGCCGTGGTTTATTTACGGGAAATTTTATCGACAAAAGAATTTCAGGAAGCCGAATCGCCGCTGACTATCGGTTTCGGCAAAACAATATCCGGTCAGCCGTTTGTCGCGGACCTGGCAAAAATGCCCCATTTACTGGTGGCCGGGGCGACCGGTTCCGGGAAAAGCGTGTGCCTGAATACCATAATTATGAGCTTTTTATATAAAGCCGACCCGACCCAGGTTCAACTGGTATTGATCGATCCGAAACGGCTGGAGTTGTCAAACTATGCAAAGCTGTTCCGGCACCATTTGAGTTATGTGGAGGGATCAAAGGAAAAAGTGGCAACGTCAGCCAAAACAGCCATAGCCACTTTTAAATCCATTGAGCAGGAAATGGAGCGCCGTTATGAATTACTTGCCGGAGCGGGCGTCCGAAATATCGAGGAATACAATCAACGTATCGAAGAAGGTATCTATGTGCCCGAGAATGAAGAGCAACCGGTGTCGTTACCTTACATGGTCATTATTGTTGACGAGCTAGCCGATCTGATGTTGACTTCCAGCGCGTCCAGGGAGGTGGAAGAGCCGATAGCGCGTCTTGCGCAAATGTCCCGGGCTGTGGGCATTCATTTGATTTTGGCAACCCAGCGTCCCTCAGTCGATGTGATCACCGGGGTAATTAAAGCAAATTTTCCGGCAAGGATCGCGTTCCAGGTTGCTTCAAAGATCGACTCGCGAACCATACTGGATATGAACGGCGCAGAAAAACTGCTGGGCCGCGGCGATATGCTGTTCCTGCCGCCGGCCAGTCCGGAGCTTATCCGTATCCATAACGCTTATATTAATTTGAACGAAATTGAAAGTATTATAGAACATGTTCGTCACCAGGCCCCGGTGAATAAAAAGCCGCTGCCGGTTTTCTCCGAGGAGGAAGAAGCGGCCCGGCTGGGACTGGACAGCGGTAAAAGAGACGCTTTGTTTGAAGAGGCCATGAAGCTGGTTGTCCGCCATCAGCAGGGTTCCGTTTCACTGATACAGCGGCGGCTGAAGGTCGGGTATTCGAGGGCGGCCCGGATCATCGACGAGTTGGAAGATGCCGGGATAGTCGGCCCGTTTGAAGGCAGCAAGGCCAGGGAAGTTCTGGTTACACCGGAAGAGCTCGAGACCCTGAGCCTGGGTGATGACGAAGAAGAATTTGAATAATTTAAAACAGGGAAATATTTATATGAGGAAATACATTTTTCTTTTTTTTGCGGTCTTTTTCCTGGCCGTTATGATTGTGAACGCGGCCGATAAAAGCGCCGACGAGATTCTGAAACAGGTAAAAGATATATACCAGAAAAATACCAATATCTGCGCGGATTTTACACAAAAGTTCATCTGGAAGTTGACGGAGGAAGAACATGTGCTTTCCGGTACGATTTGTGTGCAAAAAGGTGTAAAATTCAAGATCGAAACCCCGGACAATGTCATCGTCAACGATGGAGAAGCGCTATGGACTTTGAACCGCACCAATAACCAGGTGATTGTGAATAACGGCAGCCAGGATTCCGAAGGAGCGCCATTTTTAAAACAATTCATAGACAAGTTTATCCGGGATTATACCGCTGTACTGGAAGCCGAGGAAAAGGAATATTATTTATTAAAATTGACCGCGAAATCGGAAGACGAATTCATTCGCGAAGTTCAATTACAGGTGGATAAAAAATCATATTTCCTTCTCAATGTGATTCAGCATGACGCGAATGAAAACACGACGGATTATAAAGTCGACAACATCCGCACCGATGTGTCGTTGACGGCGGATTATTTCAAGATCAAAGATATTGAACAATATGAAGTCGTCGACCTGCGTTAATACGTTTTGAAAATATATACCTGTGACTCATTACCTGCCCGGGAAAATAATTTTTTATGAAATTAGAGGGAAAAACCGTACTGATAACCGGCGCGTCATCCGGGATCGGCAGAGAACTGGCCGTACAGCTTGCCGCGAAAAACAACCGGCTGCTGCTGATTGCCCGGCGCGAGGATCGGCTGCGGAAACTGGTACAATCACTGCCGGATAACCAGGATCATCGTTTCTATGTGTGCGATGTGAGCGTGCGAGAGCAGGTGGAATCCGTATGCCGACAGATAACCGGGGAGGGTAAGGTTATTGACGTCCTGTTTCTGAATGCGGGAATGAGCGGGAAATTCATGGCCGATGATATAGATATGGACAAATTCCGGCAGATATTCGAGGTCAATTTTTTCGGCGCTGTATATTTTGTGAAATATCTGCTGACGGAAATGTTGAGAAGAAACACGGGTACGATCGCGGTGGTTTCCAGTCTGGCCGGGTACCGGGGTATGCCGAAATCGGCGCCGTATGCCGCCAGTAAAGCGGCACTGTCCAATTTTATCGAAAGCCTGCGCATCGATCTGTGGAAGACCGGCATAAAATGTGTGCTGATCTCGCCGGGATTTGTGGTGTCGGAAATGACCGCGAAAAACCGTTTTACCATGCCGTTCATGATGGCGACCGACAAAGCCGTGCGCCGGATAATCCGCGGCCTGGAGAAGGGCCAGCCGGAAATATATTTCCCACTCAGGATTTCGATCCTGTCAAAGATAAGCAGATTTCTGCCTTATAATTTGTACGCCCGCGTTATGCAGAACAGGCGGAAGGATTGATCTTTTCGGTGAAATAATCACAAGAATAATGAAAAAATATCTTGATTTTTTAATTTATTATATATATTTTGTGAAAAAATCACTGAATAAAGGCATATATAATGTTGTTGAAGTTTATATTTGAAAATTTTTTATCATTTGAAAATGAGACGACTTTAGATTTAATTGCCACCGGCAATAAAGAACATGATTCTCATTTGATCAAAACAGATAAAAATGTAAATTTATTAAGTTTAGCCGCTTTGTACGGCGCGAATGCCTCTGGAAAATCCAATCTGGTAAAAGCGCTCGATTTTGCCAGGGATTTAATCGTTAACGGTATGAAACCGGATCAGAGCATTCCTCAGAATTTTTTTAAATTAAATAAGGAATGTTATGCAAAACCAAGTAAATTTGAATTTTTAATTTATGCCGATTCGAAAATTTATCATTATTTTTTTTCATTCGATAAAAGCAGGATTCATGAAGAATGGCTGTATGTAAAAAACAAAAAAGGATTTGCAAAATATTTTGAACGACTTGTCGATGAAGCCGGAAAATCAAAATACGAGTTTGGCCCTTCATTTGTCGATAAATCATCAAAAAAAAATTATCAGTTTCATGAATTTATTATGAAGGGGACAAGAAAAAATCAATTATTTCTAACCGAAGCCAAAGAAAAAAATATTGAAAAAATTAATCCTTTGTATGGCTGGTTTAATAATAAACTCGAAGTTATTCATGCCGATTCAAAATACGCATTTCTTCCGGTTCGAACCAGGGAGGACAAAACTTTTTTAAATTTTTTATGTGAAATTTTGAAAAATATGAGTAATGATATTGACAATATTAAAACTTCTGAAACGCCCGTAAACCTGAATGAACAATTTCCGGAACTGGATGAAGAAATCAGGAAAAAATTTTTTAATGTGATAAATGATGATTCAGGTATCATAATGTCGGATGAGGGAATACAATATTGTATTAAATTGGACGAGAATAGAAATCCGGTATTGATAAAATTAAAGACAAAACATAAAATTAAAAACTCGGATGATTATATTGAGTTTCAATTCGAAGATGAATCCGATGGAACAAAGCGATTCATTCATTTGGCCCCTGCGCTTGTTGATATGATATATAATGACAAAGTCATTTTTATTGATGAACTGGACAGACGATTACATCCGTTATTATCAAGGGCGTTTGTCGAAATATATTTAAAATCAAGAAATCCAAACAGTCAACTTGTATTTACTACTCATGAATCAAACCTGTTGGACGCGAAACTTTTTCGCAGAGATGAAATCTGGTTTACAGAAAAAGATGCTACCGGCTCGTCGCACATCACATCGTTGGCCGAGTATAAAGAACGTAAAGATCTGAATTATCAAAAAGGTTACCTGAACGGACGATTCGGTGCCATCCCTTTTTTAAGCGGCATTGAAAATATCAAACAATTATTGAAATAAATTTCCAGGGGGGTGCTTTGAATATTTCACGAAAAAAACGACCTCTTGACCGGAAGATTAAACATTTCAAAGATACAAAACTATTCATAATTGCTACCGAAGGCAAGGAAACGGAAAAGCAATATTTTGATATTTTCAGGAATTCGCGAGTTCAGGTTAAAATTTTACCTGCCTGCAATGGACATTCGGCTCCAAACTGGGTAATTGACAGACTGGATGAATTTGCCAAAGAATATAATTTGGAAGGGGATGATGAATTGTGGATCATGTTTGACGTTGATAAATGGGGAGTAAGAAAAATATCACAAATAACCCGGCTTGGTTTTCAAAAAGGGTATGGACTGGCAATCAGCAATCCATGTTTTGAAGTATGGCTTTTTTTGCATTTTACATCATTAGAGCAAAATCTTTTGACATGTCAAGATTTTAAATCCCGCCTGCGTCAACAGTTAGGTTCATATAATAGCGCCCGGTTACATATAATAGATTTTAAAAATCATATTCATGACGCGCTAATTCGAGCCAGAGAAATAGATATAAATCCGGGCGACAGGTGGCCGCAAAATATTGGCACTCACGTATATAAAGTGGTAGAAAAAATAATATAATTTTTCAGCCTGCTTTTTATCTTTTGCATCTCACCTGACATTTTAATAAATTCATTGAAATAATATTGAAAAATAAATTCATCCTTTTATGTTTAAAAGTATAAACCATTTATTTAACAAACTCAATGTCGGCATCGGCAGGGAAGTGGCCGTCAGCCGGGTGCTGAAAGCGCTGACGTTAAAACGTCTGCTCAACGCGGCCAAAATATTATTGTCATTTTTGCTGTCGGCCCTGTTAAAGAGAAACATTGTTTGGGGCGTGCCGCCGATCCTTAACATCGAACCCGTCAATATATGCAATTTGAAATGCCCGTTATGCGTCACCGGCAGCGGCCAGATGAGACGTCCGCGCGGCAAGATGGATTTTGCCGTTTTTAAAAAAGTTGTGGATGAGGTCGCCGACCGGATCATCTATATCACACTGTATTCCCAGGGTGAGCCGTATCTCAATCCGCGGTTTAACGAGTTTGTGGCTTACGCGAAAACCAAAGGCGTATATGTCAACACCAGCACCAACGCGCATTATTTTGACGAACAGACCGCCGAAGAAACCGTAAAAAGCGGTATCGACAGCATGATCATCTCGCTGGACGGGGTGACGCAGGAGTCCTACGAGTTTTACCGGCGCGGCGGAAACCTGCAGACCGTGCTGGACGGCATCCGTAATCTTGTTAAAGCCAAAAAAAACCTGAACAGCAAAACACCGTACCTGTTTGTCCAGTTCCTGGTGATGAAACATAACGAGCATGAGATACCAGCCTTAAAAAAGCTGACAAAAGAGCTGGGGGTGGACCGGCTGTTGATCAAGACCACTCAGGTGATGACTTTTGAGGAGGCGCTGGAATGGCTGCCGGTGAACGATAAATACCGGCGCTATACGGTCACGGAAAAAGATTTCAAAGTGAAAAAGGGCAAAGGAGCGTGTCCCCGGCCCTGGCTGACGACGCTGGTGGACTGGGACGGACTGGTGGTGCCGTGCTGTTTTGACAAGAATGGCGACCACGCGCTGGGTAATGTGAACGAGAACAATTTTATCGAAATTTGGGAAGCAAAAAAATACCGGGGATTCCGTACAAGATTACTTCGCAACCGGGATTCTATCGAGATGTGCCGGAACTGTAATTTCGGGATCGGGATATTCAAGTGAATTTCCGAGACGGTGGGCTCTGTTTATTGTGTTTTTCGCCACGGATTAGCACGGGTAGAACGCGGATCAAGTAAAACAAAATATTCTGTCATTTCGACCGTAGGGAGAAATCTTTATGTGCTTTGCGGGGATGGTAGCTATAAAGGTTTTAAGATTTCTCGTCGCTGCGCTACCCGGAATGACAGAGACGGTGAGGATAGATGACCTCACCCCGGGGCGTGGTTTTTAATATCTGCGTGTATCCGCGTTTATCGAGCGCAGCGGGCGGTTATCATTTATTTTTACCACTGATCTTCACGGATGAAACAAGGATTTATTGACGTTAAACCCCAAATATTTTATATAAACAAAATTGAATTTTAAAGTTCTTTTTCCTTAATTTCACCCATTTTCATTAATGCTTTTAATAATCCCGTTTTCAGGTTTTTGTTTTTATGGACCGGGACAGTTATTCTTAAATCGGAACCTTCTTTCATATAAACGAAATGACTGCCGTGGATACGGGCACATTTCCAGCCTTTTTTCTCCAATACTTTACAAAATTTTTTCCCCGAGATGGACCTCATACGGCCACTTCTATAATTCTGTCTTTATCTGAAATTTTAATTTTTTTAACGTCAACCAAGAGGGCGGCTTCAACCGCTTCATAAATATTTTCAATGAGTTCATCATAGTCATCGCCCTGGGTCACGCAACCGGGTATGCCTGGCACTTCCGCCCAAAATCCACCTTCTTCGGCTTCATGGACAATTACTTTTAATTTCATCAAACTATTCCATTTTTAAAATTGGTTATTTGTTGAATATAATAAATTTTACTGAAAGAAAACAAAAAAATTATCCGGGGTGACCTGATATTTTATATTTAAAATAAGTTTAGTTTCATATAATTTCGGCATTGTGATATTTGGGTGATTTTCAGATACGGACGGCCCGGTTTGTTGCCCGGGCCGGAATAATATTATTCAACCGCCGATAAACGCGGATTAATGCGGATATGCAATAGCGCCGTCCCGGAGCGCGTCGCACCAGTGAAGCGCTCCAATGTCTGAGTACAGATTGAACCGAACAAGTCCCTGGAATTGATGAAGAAAAACTGCGTTCATCCGCGTTTATCGAGCGCAGCGGGCGGTAATAATTTATTTTTGCCACTGATCTTCGCAGATAAATAATTTTGATTTAAAATTCCTTCCATTTGGCCTGTCCGCCGAGGGCGCGCGCCGCGACATCATAGGCCGCGGGCAGACCAAGTTCGCTGTTGGTCAGCACCACGACGCCGAATCCCTGGACGGGATAGATGACCATCACGCTTTGAAAGGCGAACGTCATGCCGTTTTGCCACAACGCGTCTCCGTCGGGAGTGTGAATGATGCCGGGCCCGAGTCCCCATGAAAAATCCCGGTTGATCGGGGTCTGGACCGATACCATTTGTGACGCCAGGCTGTCGCTCAGCAGCCGCGGTGTTGCCAGTTCGATCAGAAAGGCCGCCAGGTCCGGCGCGGACGAACGCAGTGAACCGATGGCGCTGGCCCGGTTTGAGTCCAGTTTAGGCACTGGAACGGATGTGGATCCGGAAAGTCGTATCAAAATCATGATACTCATTATCATCCATATCGATATAAATACGCCCCAGATGCCTTTTTTATGCCATGCCCTTGGAAAAGAACCGTACAGCCGCTTCAAAATAACATATAACAGTATCATGATAACAAGAACCGCCGCCGCGCACATCAGTTCAAACACTACCAGGTTTGGGAACGGTTTTCCCATCAGCAGGTAGAGGAGCAGTTCCGTCAGCGTCAGCGCGAAAAGGCCGGTCCCGAGGGTCAGTTTCCAATGAAATGTCCAGTTTCCGGTGCTCAGACGTTTTATGAACAAAACAATAATCCATGTCGCCGTAAAAATGAGTAAAAAAGGCAGCAGGAACGCGATCAGCGGCAGGGTGAAACGCATGTGTCCGTTCGAGAGTCGGGTTTTCACATCCGGACGGTTGATGAAACTACTGGCGGTCATGTTCAGCGGATCGAAAACCAGTTCCCGGGCATTTTGCTCAAGGGATTTTTCGGTCGCCTGTTCAATGACATTCTGAACATACAGAAAACCGGTCCCCGAATATTTGAATGCCAAACCCGGCTCAAACAGCACCGTTTTGTTTATTATTGGAGCGCTATCGCCCAGCCCCGAACTGTGCGACAGCAGGCGCCGCAGTGTGATCCTGTTCCCGTATACGGAAGAGGGAAGCCACGGGTTTTTTATTTGTGTGTGAACCGGGTCATCCAGGTCGAGTATACCTGCATCGACCAACCGGAGCGCGATACAGGCCGTGACCGGCTTGCTGATGGAGGCGACCTCAAAAACAGTTTCGGGCGTTACCGGTTTTTTGGTGAATTTGTTGGTCACGCCGAAACCTTCGCACCAGATAATCTGAAAATCACGGATCAGCGCGATTGACAGTCCCGGGACGTTTCCTTCAGACATGCGTTCTGGGATATATGAGTTGAGATCGGAAATAATGAAATTGGGCGGTTCGGTGTATCGCAATTCAGGTTGTTTTCGGTTCAAATTTGTTTGCCCGAAAGCAATACAATGAATGAAAAACGTGAATAATAAAAGACAGGAACATATTTTTGCCAACACGATCAATTCTCCCGGTCTGGACCGTTTAAATATAACAATATTGTATTAAGAAACAAGTCCAAAGAGTTTCGGAAAAACGGGAAAAGACATAATCAGATTACCAGGTACTGTTTTATCTTGCCTTTTTGACCGCGGATTTTCAGTGATAGAACATGGTTTGTCGGCGCAGGGGCGGGGGAGCCCCTGCGCAATGTGAATGGAGCGATTTGTCACATTGGATTATGTTTGTCGGACAAATCGTTTTTATTATCAATTCAGTTGGCAGAAGTGACAAATTGAATGTCGGGTTTTCCTTCGACTCCCGCTTTTTGCATGGCTTCTTTCAACTCCGGATCATTGGCAAACTGACGCGCCCGGTCCAAATTTTTCCATTCCAGCAAAACGGTGACATCATTCGGATTATCCACGTTTTGCATGATATAATGAACTCCTGTCGAGCCAGATTGGTTGCGGGCCTGTTCATGTTCGTCAAATCCCGCTTTCCAGGTATTAAAATCTTTAACTTTAAAAGCAACTTTGATATATAACATGGCAAAACCTCCTGTTTACTGGTAAATATAAAGCTTGATCACAATCAAAAAGACAATCTAACTTTTTGTTTTGTCAGATAAGCCTTTTCGAAAGATTTAATAATATTATCCTTTCTGTTTATATAATAAATGATCTCCTGTGCATATTTCAAAATGCGTAATAAAGTACACTTTACTTCAGTGGTTTGGGGCGCTGTTCCGGGTGTGTATTTTTATTACCATAGCTATGATAATGTAAGAATGTATAACATTGGTGATTGGATATCTATTCCTGTGGCAGTTGATATTGGCAGAGGAGGGGTTCTCACCACAGTATGTTAAAACTACCGCGGATAAACGCAGATGAACGCGGATTGAGCAAGACAGAGAATTCTGTCATTTCGATCTCCGAGAGAAATTTTTGTTCTTTGAAAATGCCCCGGGGTGTCGTCTATATGGACTACGTGTATATGAAAAAGTTATATCTCTTTAGGTGATACAACCCGGGGCGTGGATTTATTACTAGTCACCAACCCGAAATGACAGATAGATGACGACGCCCCGGAGCGTGAGTAAAATAAATACGGTTTTTTTTACCGCAGTTTTACACGGATGAAGCACGGATAATTCGGCGCAGGGCTTGGGGGCCCCTGCGTGAGGTACAACCTATTTCATAAAAATCATTTTCTTTATATCCACAAATTCACCGGCGTTTATTTTGTAGAAATATACACCGGACGGGAACTTGGCCGCTTCCCATGTGTATCTGTAACTGCCCGGAGCCAGAGACTGCAACACCAGCTTATCGATGACCTGCCCGAACAGGTTGTAAATGGATAACTCTACATGAACGGCCTTGGGCAGCCCAAACTGAATGGTCGTTGACGGATTGAAGGGATTGGGATAATTCTGATACAACTGAAATTTATCCGGGATTGCGGCGTCATACAGACCGGAAATGCCGGTGGGCTCAGTGACGCACACACAATTTTCAATCGTCTTTGTGTTTACACCTCCCGGACCGGCAACGGTTAACGATACGGTGAATGAATCCGCTACTTCGTAGGTATGTACGGGATTCTGTTCCGTACTGCCGTTACCGTCGTCAAAGTCCCATAAACGACTCGTGATCAATCCGGTTGAGCTATCGGCAAATTGCACCGTCAAAGGTTTTGTTCCTGTATGAGGTTCAACACCGAAATTGGCAACCGGCGCCGGTTCTTTGACTTTAATATAATCTTCCCGGGTTTTGCTGTCCGTACCTCCCGGGCCGACCACAGTTAGAGTAACAGTATAAGAACCCGTTTCATCAAAAGTATGCAAAGGATTTTGCCCCGTACTGCCGTTACCGTCGCCAAAGTCCCATAAACGCGATGTAACCAATCCGGTCGAACTGTCCGCAAACTGAACTGTTAATGGCCTTTCCCCGGTAGTTGGTTCCGCGCCGAAATTTGCTGCCGGCGCCGACTCGGTTACGGTAATATAATCAACTTTTGTTTCCGTATCCGAACCGCCCGAACCGGTTACAGTCAAACTGACGGTAAATTGTCCAACTGTATTATAGATATGTTCGGGATTTTGCTGGGTGCTGGTACCGCCGTCGCCAAAATCCCATAACCATTGAGTAATCTCTCCGGTTGATGAATCCGTAAATTTAACTGTTAATGGAGCTTTACCGTTCGTTTTATCGGCGCTAAATTCAGCCTCAGGTGCCTGTTCAGTAACAGTAATATAGTCTTTTTTCTCCTCTGTGTCCGAACCTCCGGGGCCTTCTACAGATAAAGAAACAGTAAAGGTTCCGGTAGACTGATATGTATGTATGGGATTTTGTTCTTCACTTGTGCTTCCGTCGCCAAAATTCCAATATCTGCTTGTTATTATTCCAGTTGACGTGTCTGTAAATTTAACCGTTAACGGTTTATTACCGGAAGTTTTATCCGCTGTAAAATCAGCTATAGGAGGAGCTTCATAAACATCAATATATTCATTTTTCTTAATACTGTTTGTACCACCCGGTCCTGTTACCATTAATGTTATATTGTATTTACCTATATCATTAAAAGTGTGAACAGGATTTTGTAAGGAACTGGTGTTACCATCCCCAAAGTTCCAATCCCATTGAGTTATTTCGCCTTCAGATTTGTCCAGAAATTGAACAGTAAGCGGTTTTTTGCCGGATTTTGGATTGGCATCAAAATCCGCGACCGGGGGAGGAATTAAAACAGGTTCTAACAAGACCAGATAATTAATTAACGCACCGGATGCCCCATCAGACAAATTACCACCAAATTTAACTATCCCCGGTTCAAACTCTTTTTTCCATACTTCAAAATGATCCAGAGACATATCTGTACATTTGACCTCATAATTTGTCTGAGTGAATTGAGACGTTAACCAATTTGGTCTTGTGACGGTCCTGACGTCATATAAAATATATATTTTTGCTTTTTTTAATAAATTAAATGTAATTAATTGTGTTACAGTACTCTTTTTATCATCATTGGCTGTTCGTATCCATAACAAATTTTTTAAATCATCAGGTAAAAAATCCAGGAGGTAATCCCGGTCAACATAACAAGGTTCACCTTTTTCCATATAAACAGCTTCATAAGTACTGGGCAACAAATTGCTGATAAATAATCTGTTTGTATCAATTTCATCGGCAGTGACAAAATAAAAATAATTTGGCCAATTACTCGGGATGCCATCTTTTCGAGCAAGAACCCGCCAATAATACCGGGTACTCGTTTGTAAAAGCCAGGCAGGTATATTCATATATTTACTTTTTACTCCGGTCACGTTGATAACCGGGCTGGCAAACCTGGTATTATCTGCTAATTGTATCCAATGGGTCGCTCCTTCAACGCTGTGCCATTCTAATTTTGGCATTAAATCTACATTTGTTAACTGGTTGGCAGGACTTAATAAAATTGGTGTAGGTGTTTTAATATAGGGGTCTTGTATTATAATAAAATGAGGGTCATCGGGATATCCATGATAACTACTGACACCATAATTATCTGTTGCTTGTATATAATATTCCACTCCTTTTTCCGTGACAAAACTTGCGGGGATGATCCCTTCATAAACATTCCCACTCACATGATTCATGTTCGTTTGAATATAGACTGGATTCCCTCCTGGTATCCGATAATAGAGCTTTCTTGATGCTAAAGATAAGGTTTGATCGGATATAGTCGCGTTAATTTTGATCTGAGTTGAAAGATTTGATGATGTGACAGACGTATGACTGATCGAAGGTGGTTCATTTGGCAGAACCGCAATACTATATGGATTGTTTTGTGCATTGATAGTAGGACTTGTTGAACTCAACTGCCCATCTGTCGAGTATAAATAATAGAATAAACCGGGTGACTGAACCTCGTATGATGGAATTGAAGCTGACCATATATTGTTGTAACCTTTTACCATTTGTACAGTTTTAAAAGTTTGCTGAGATGAGTGGTGATAATATAGAGTTGCAGATTTAGTATAAGGGTATTCTGGATCAGTGATTTTCGCTGAAATGTTAATTGTTTGACCTTCAACCTGAGCCTGATTTGACAATTGGATGGTTTCATTGGTACGCGTAATTATAGGGGCGCTGCCTTCATAAATGTATTCCAATGACAAACCCCCCGCGTATCCGTAAGAGTCACAAAACCAGAAACCATACGAATAAATACCAAATGGAACACTATTTACGCTTTCAATACTGTGCGGACCTACTTCAACTGGTATCGCAGCACCGGAATATCCGGTATTTCCTATTACTTTGAATAATGAGCTGCTAATTGGATTGCCATCTAACATGAGCGATGTCACTTCATCAGATTGAATAGTAATACTCATATAGTTCGTGGGGAAATTACTGCTTGGTGTTGAAAAAGAATAAAGATTTAAAAATTGTTCTGTGGGTGGAATTAACATCATGAAGGGATCACCGTTATTATCAACATAGGGATCATAACTATCACCATTCGAGTATTGCATAACTAAAATTGGATTTGAAGCCGTTATTTGTGCAGATTTGGTAAGTATAGTTTCATAATAATCCCCGAAATTTAAAGTTGCAACAGTTTGTCCGTTAATTTTTAAATTTGTGCCGTCCTGAGAGGACAGAAATCTAAATGTGTCACCATTTTCCCTGCCGCTCAACGGAACAGTTAAAAACGAACTTCCCCATGTATTTACCGGTGGAATTTGTTCTACCAGATGATCGCAATAGCCATAACCTATCGGAATATTCGCACATGAATGTCCACTAAAAACAGCAACAGGTAAGGACGATTGGATTATAGACCCGGTTAAATCCTTGTTATCAGGAGCCTGGACTTGATACACCTGCCCCTCGTTTAAGGTGATAGTAAATGGTTGACCGGCAGTCCGCCCTCCTTCGGTATTTGACGCGGGTGTTATGGTTACACTTACATTATCATAAGGACTCACTATCGCAAATTGAGATTGATTATAATCATTGGAAATACTCGGGTAGCTCATGATCATATAAAAAACATTTAGAATATCCAACGGTAATGCCAAATAAGCGTCTGTAGATGCCTGCATTTGATTTAATCCATATACGGTTATTTCATCGTTCGCAAAAATATGAATACCTTTATTCGTTTTCCCTTCGCCATTCACGACCACACTCAACGGTGACGGTATTTGAACAGTGGTTATTTGATGTGCTAACACACTATATTGTTTTTGCCAATTAATTGTTGGTATGTGAATCGTCACTTGAGTATTTACATCACTGGTTATAAATAATGTAAAGGAAAGTGGGTATTTGGAATTATCATAATTTTCCTGAAAGCAAATCCAGAACTCGGTTCCTTTACTGTCAATCTGAGTGTTCATGCCGGTCAAAATATCAAAGTTAAGATCCTTTGGCATGGTTAAAACAGATCTGGTCACAGTTGCCTCTACATTGTCAACAATACGATTTGATTTTGAAGTATCTCCATGAGGCGGGTGTTCTTGTGAGTTGGCATTTGGGAATAATGAACAAAAAAGTCCCAATAGGATGACTAAAGTTTTTGTTAATTTTGTCATTTATTGCTCCTTAAATAATGAATTAATTAAAGCAAATAAAATTTTTTATGATAATAAAGACCATTAGTTTGTATATTACCTATTATTCATCCAAACCTTCGCATTTACCATGGATTCATTTGAAAAATGCTTTACATAGATGAGACCAACCGCTTAAGATACAAAAATATTTTTACAGGCTGGTTCCCATAATAATTCGTAAGATTTACCGGTGCCGGATTTAATACAACTAATGTTGACAAATACCTTCCCTAATACATTGATGTATTGTGAACAACAGAAATTTAAATCACAATTTCTAATAAAATGGAAATACCCAAAAGGACTCCATAATATTGACCTTTTCAATATTATGACAAAAAAATATTCGAGATACAACTGTTGTTGTTCAATGACTGAAGATTTTAGTATTTGATTTGCTAGTCAGGCAAGTACCCTGATTTTATCAAGCCTATACATAATTATATATACATTTCATTAACATGTCAAGGGATTTTTATGTATTTGCTGAAATATTTTTATTTAAAGCCGCTTATCGCCAGGGACCAGGCAGGCACCGTATGGTTAGGATATTTGCAGTAAAAACCGTTTCAAAATCCATTTTTGGTTATACTTTAGATTTTTACGATTTGAGCAGGGGTAATTCGGCGCAGAGGCGTGAACCCCCGCGTAACTTAAAATGACGACACCCCGGGGCGTGAGTAAAATAGGATAAATACGGTTTTTTCGCCGCGGATTTGCACGGATGGAATGCGGATAATTCGGCGCAGGGGTGGGAACCCCTGCGCAATTTTAAGGATGTATCGCCGCGGGGGCTTGCGCCCCCCTTCGACTTTATATTGCAGCTTAAACCATCTTCCCTTGTTTGATCTTTTTGGCCACCAGGCGGGCCTGGCCTTCGCCCAGACGGCTTGTCAGATATTCCGTCAATTCGTCCTCGGTGCGTGGATCGGCGATCTCTTTCAGCTTGCGGCCCTGGACCTCAAACGCCTCCAGCGTCACCTTGTCCGGGTCCAATAGTGAGGTCAGAATGCCGTAAAGTTCCTTTTTGATCTCCTGCGCCTCCGGGGCATTGGCGAGGTTATTCAGTTCGTAAGGATCTTCCCTGACGTTGAACAGCAGATCGTCGTAAAAACTGAAATATATATATTTCCAGTCCCCTTTGCGGACCATAAACGAACCGGTACAGTTGCCCTCGGAATGGGTTTCCGAAAAAGCGAATTGCGGCCCTTGCTCCGGTTTGTTGAACATCAGCGGCGCCAGCGAACGGCCGCGCAGGTTGTCCGGTTTGTCCGCCCCGGCCCATTCGAGGATGGCGGCAACCAGGTCCACATGGCCGACGGGTGTGTCCACGGTAACGCCTTTGGGAATGCCGGCGCCGGCGATCACCAGCGGCACCCGGGCCGCCACGTCAAAGAGATTGTTTTTCAACCACATGCCGTGCTCCCCCAGGGCCTCGCCGTGGTCGGAGGTGTAAATAAAAATCGTGTTTTCAAGCTGTCCGGAGGCTGCCAACGCGTCCCATATTTGTCCGACATATTCGTCCAGTTCGGTGATCATGCCATAATAACCGGCGCGCGCTTTCCGCATTTTTTCATCCGCGATGGGTGTGGCAATCCTTTTAAAATTCCTGAGTTCCTGGTAAACAATATGCAGGTTTTCCAGATAGTCCGGCGGCACATTGGGCGTATCAACCCGATTGGGATAGTACATATCATAATATTTTTTCAACGCCGTAAAACCCGGATGCGGCTGGAGAAAGCCCGTATAGCACACCCAGGGTTTTTTGAGCTCTTTGGTTTCATTCCGGATGAAATTTACGGCGTTCCGGGCCGTGGATTCATCTTTGTGTCTGGAATCCCTTGACCCGCCGTTGATCTGGTCCCGCTCATTGATACGGTAAACACAGGGACGCCGGAAAAGCGACGTGATATCGGGATTTGAATAATGCCCGTTGCTGGTTTCCACATGGACGAATCCCATATCAAAATCTTCATTCAGGTCCAGTTTGCCGGCGGCCCGGCAGTAATAGCCGGCATCCTGAAGTCGTTTGCTCCATGTCGGGTGGCTGCCGTCCCACACCGTTGAATTGCAGTAAGAATGGCAGTCCGAGGCGTACATCCCGGTCATCATCGCGGAACGGCCGGGCACACACACGGGATTGCCGCTGTAATTATTTGTGAATACAACTCCGTTTCGGGCGATCCGGTCAAGATTCGGTGTTTTCACCAGATCATGGCCCATAAAACCGGCGTATTTGTAAGCATGCTGGTCCGAACAGATAAAGACTATATTCGGTCGTTTACGAGATTTGGCTGCGGCGGTTTTCGACCCGGTCATAGACGCGGATACCGCGGTCACGGCACCGATACCTTTCAGCAGGTTTTTGTTAAACTCTCTTCTGTTTAATGATTTCATCCGAATCCTTTTCCTCCCATATTTTAATATATAACAGGTTCTCCGTTTTTTTATAAAATATTTATATATGTTTGTTAATATATTGTTATTGTACAACCAAAATGAATTAAATACTTTTATATAGTAATAAATTTAAATTCAATAAACAATTATATTCCGGTTTACAGGGAATTGATGCCCATTATGTGTTTGTCGGGGGGATTCCTAAAGCCCTGGTTTCAAATTTATGGTTTGATATATGCCAATAATTTATTTAATTATATAAATAACAATTACTCCAGGTATCATGTTATCAAAAGGTACATCATGACCAAAAAATATAAAAAGCTGTCGCGACAAAAGCTCATTTATAATAATCCGGAAAAGTTGCAAATCGCGCGGGATATGCTGGAGCGGTACACCGGCGGCTCACTGGACGAATTCAACGAGTATATCATATTAACCAATTTTAACAAATATCTGGATATTTTTGCCAAACATTCCAACAGCAGCATACAAACAGGTTCCGTAATGTCCGTGGTGCACGGCAATGATATAAAAGTGAGTATGGTCGATTTCAAGATCGGCGCGCCGACCGCGGCGCTGATCATTGAACTGCTAAGCGTACTTGATCCGCAGGCGGTGCTGTTTCTGGGCATGTGCGGCGGCCTGCACCCGTCGCTGGAAGTCGGGGATTTTATTCTGCCGATGGCGGCGATACGTGATGAAGGCGTGTCACACCATTTTATACCGCCGCAGGTACCGTCCCTGCCCACATTTAAAATCCAGAAATTCGTCAGCCAGATGCTGGTGGAGGAGGGACTCGATTACCGAACCGGTGTCGTGCATACAACCGATTACCGGTTCTGGGAATTTGACGAAAAGTTTAAGAAAAATCTTTATGAAGAACGCGCCATTGCAATTGATATGGAATGCGCGGCGCTGTTCTCGGTGGGATTTGTAAGTAAAGTGCCCATTGGCGCGCTGCTGCTGGTATCGGATATGCCGCTTTTAGAGGGCGGGATCAAGACCAAAGCGTCTTCCAAAAAAGTGTTTGCCGAGTACACCGAACGACATATTCATATCGGTATCCGTTCCATGATAGAGATACAGGACAAGGGGGAGCACATACGGCATTACCGCTGGTGATTTAAATGATCTGTAGAACGGAAACTTTCATGTCCCTGATAAACTCCGCAATACTTTTACCCAGTCTGGTATGCTGCTTTTTTTCAAGATGTATGCCGTCCAGGTCCGAGCTTTTAATAACCGTGGCTGTATCCATAAAAAAGCAGCCTTTTTCATCCGCAATGGAGTTATAATATTTCCCCAATTTTTTTGATTCAACCTGCGCATTTTTGAACATACCGGCAAATTTGGTAAGCCGTCCGACCGGCGGCGGCGCCAGCAGCAGAACATAAGGCGGATTGCCGTTTCGTCCGGTTACACTTTGCTGAACTATATCCACGAGTTGCCCGGCGCCGCGGGCAATATCGCCTGCCGACAGCGCAAACCGGTGTTTCAGATCATTGGTACCCAGAAATATAATAACAAGGTCCAAAGGTTTAAAAGATTCAAGGCAGCGGGGCAGATATTTTCCGCCGTTTCTCAGGAACTCGCCGGGCTCATCACAAACCGTTGTCCTGCCGTTCAGACCCTGCTCGATAATCGTATATCCACCGCCCAGTTCCCTGTCCAGGACGCCCGTCCAGCGGTTTTCACGTTTATACCTTTTCCCTGTGAGCGGCTCATACCCCCACGTGTTTGAATCCCCGTAACAGAGAATTCTTGTCGAATGACGTTTTCTGCCGGTCAACGACATAAATTTCGGAAAAGTCATCCTGAGAAGACAGGCGATAAATTGGAACCTTTTTTGTATTTTGATCATTTAATAAAAAATTAAATTATTCATTCCCGGTTGAAAAGGAAAAAATGTAGTACAATTTATAAATTTTTTAAAGGAGAAATTAAAGAACTTACCATAAATTACAGGAAAAATATCAGGGTTAAACAATATAATACCAGACACAATATATTCATATGATATTAAAAATACGCTACGCTTTACACTGCCGGGTACACACAATCTCCACAGAGCCAAAAGCCGCTTTTTCAAAATAGAACATTCACGTGCTAATATAAGAAAAATTCTACGTAAACCATACGATTTTTGGTATATAATGTTATATCCTTTTTATAGATTCTTTTCTGTGATCCTTGATGATCATCAGATCATTACGCAGAAAAAATAGCGGGTTGTGCGGGATTTAAAATAATTCACAATTGGATATTTTGAAAATAATTTGAAATTAAATCATTAATCCGGTAAATGTTTTAACAAAATTTATTTTTAGAGACTCATTTACGTAGGCCCTGGTTTCCGACCACCGGATGTAACATTATCAAAAATGTATAATTACTTAAATAATTTATTTTAATTTTTTCTAAAAAATTTTAAAATTCTATTACTATTTGTTCATATATTGTTTAATATGCGCAGATAGTGACTAAATAACTCCAGATTCCTCAAATTAAGTGGCATAGAATTTGAATTTAATAAGACAAAATAAGCAGAAAAGAAGAGTTAAAATGTGTAAAATCAATAAAATTAATTGCTTGATGTATTCGTTAAATTTATTAACATTTTATATAAATTACATTTTGGGACATTAATACAACAGTTTATGTAATTTGTTACAAAATTGTCACATTTTTGTATAATAATATTAATAAGGAGTAAAATAATGCGGAACTTTGGGAAGTATTATCATAAATATATTTACTTTATATTTCTTGTTTTAATATTTACTTCAATCGTGCATGCCAATACGGAACCGGTTTGGGTGCCGAATAATATAAATGTGGATTCGTTACGGACGGCGCTAAGTACATACATCAATATGTCTGATTCGGAATTACGCAACCTGCTGGACGAATCGGGAAAAGCCAATACAAACAATACTGAAATGGTTCATAACGTTTATGGGCTTGGTTTATTATACCAGGGTACCAAAGATATCGAATACGCGCGAAAGGTTACCGTTCTGCTGGATCGTTATGCCGATGTGTTCCCTGAATGGCCCCTGGACTATGGAACCGCCAGAGGATTTTCAATGTGGGGCATGCTTGACTGGTTTCATTTTGATTTAGGTTACAAGGCCCGACATTTGGCCCAGGCTTTTGATATGACCCGGTACAGCAATGTATATGATTCTTTCGATTCGGGCACCGAAACGAAAATTTATGATTTTCTTAAATATGTCGTCAAAGTAGATATGGGATATTTGTTATATATGTACAATATGGCGGGAACCCGCCCCCTGGGTCAGATTATTTTCGGTCGTGTGCTGGAAGATCCCGAACTTGTTCACCTGGGTTACTGGTATTACAATAAAATGATTCACGAATGTTACGGACCCGACGGATACTGGTATGGAGCAAATTATGATTACATGTCGATTGTGGTTCCGCATATGATGAAACCCGAATACAAATATTATCTCGACGGGTATTCTGATCCCCCGGATTTTCAACATGTACCGTATGATAATATATGGGATACAGCCCGTATTGATAATTTCGATTTCGATAAAGCCTATCAACCAATGTATGAAAGAATGACGACGCTTTTGTATGATACCGCATTACCTGATAAACTCTGGCCGATAATGAATGAAACCCAGTCATTCCCAACGGGAGCAAACAGAAAAGTCTCTAAAAATCAATTAGATAATTCATTATTGATGTATGGAGTAGGACACGCCGCACTCACAAACGGCAGCGGTCCTTCCCAGACACAGGTCCGGCTGGATTTCAGTCATTCGGTAATCCACGTCCATAAAGATGCCTTACACCTCATTTATTACAACAAAGGTGAGGAGGTGCTCGGCGGAACCAGTTACAGTTACATGGATCGAGAATGGAACGCTTCAACTTTAAATCAGAACCTGGTAGTTGTGAATGGCAGCGAACAGAAATATAAATACTGGACAAATTATACCAGCACCCCATATATCCCGGATGAAGGGCGTCAAGACGGTTATCCGCGAAACGTGGCAATTCCGTATACGGAAACCAATATACACAACAACGTTCTCCTGTTCGAACCGGGATATCAGGGTAACAAGGATATTCAGATTGTAGAAGTCGATGCCAAAAATGCCTATGACCATTTGGGCGTTAATCAGTACCAGAGAATGCTTGCCCTTGTCAATATTGCAAATAACGATGTATATCTTGTCGATTTTTTCCGTCTCAGAGGCGGCTCTCAGTATGACTGGGCCTTGCATGGCGGTCATGTTTCAACAATTGCACCCGTACATCCGCCCTATCAGGCATCGACAAATTTAAGTATGAGCAGTACATCGGGATCGTTTGGGAGAATCAATTTTCAACAAAGGGCCACAACCAATAATAGCTGGTATGGTGAATTCAATTATAACGGCGTAATCAACAGATTTTCCATGTTGGCGCGGGATAATACAACAATCTATAAAGGGCGGGGCATTCAATCTGTTGAAAATGCTACAAGTGACCAGGATTATATTGTCGTGCGACGCCAGGCCAGTACTTCCGATAATGAAAAATTTTTGGCAGTACATGAAACATATACAGGTTCCCCGCATATTCAATCCATAGAAGCAATACAATTCGAGGGGGACCCGGGAACGGCAGTCGGGATGAAAATCAATCTTGATGATAACACAGTGGATTATGTTATCCACACACTTGATGAAGGTCCGAACTACCCGGCACACAAGATCCAGGGCGTGACAAATTTTACAGTAAAAGGACGTTTCGCGCATGTGCGGGTCAAAAACAACAATGTGATCTGGATGCAACTCACACAAGGTGAATCACTTACTTATGGCAGTCGTTCGATTTCTTCACAAAAGGGTGATTTTTCGTACCGGGGTTATGTCAATCGGGTCAATCGACGTGAAAATGGCGACAGTGATAACAGTTTTATTGTTGATACGAACCTGCCCGGTACCGGGGAGTTGACCGGTAAAACGATGATTGTAACCTGGGGCAACGGTTGGAAATGGGGTTACAAAATAAAAAGCGCCGGAGGTAACAGAATTGTAACCGATGACGAACCCGGTTTTAATTACAACGGCGGTTCAGTTGATATGAAATATTTCCCACCCGGTTCATATCCCGGGCCGGTTTCCTTTCTTATTCCGGGTACCGCCATTATGGATGCAAACGGTTTAATTACCAGCACTGAAGGTACCGAACAATTGCAGGATGAATTTTCCCCTATGGTCATTACTACAAATCCTGCCGACCAGTCAAAATATATAAATGTCGATTCACCCATCTCCATCACATTTAACGAAACTATGAATACGGGCAGTGTGGAATCAGCGGTATCATTGTCCCCGTCTGCGAATGTTTCTTTTGGTTGGAATGGTAATACTTTGGTCATTACCCCCCTGTCCAGTCTTCAGGGATCCCAGGCCTATACTGTAACCATTTCAGGTTCAGCAACTGATTTAGCCGGGAATCCCCTGGATGGAAACGCTGATGGAACCGGTGGGGATGCCTATGTTTTACACTTTACTACAGCAATGCCATCCGAAAATATCTATTTGTATATTGAAGCCGAATCCGGGACAATCACTTCTCCGATGCAGGTAGCGATGGATTCCGAAGCGTCGGGTGGCCAGTACATCCATGCACCGAATGGTATCGGCGATAATCAGGGTTATGCCGATATATCATTCACAGTGCCCTTTGATGATATTTATTATATCTGGGGCCGTACTATTGCCTCGGGACTCACTGAAAACTCTTTCTTTTATTCGATAAACAATGTAAATGAACGTATTTGGGATGTTTCGTACGAAGGATATACAAGTGTCTGGACATGGGACCAGATTACCGACCGGGGCATCGGGACATGGGAACAACCGGAGATCGATCCGGTTGAGTTTATCTTATCTCCCGGAACTTATACTCTCAGAATAAGAACACGTGAGGACGGAACCAAACTGGACCAGATTTTGATTACCAATGATTTGAACTTTATTCCCGGTCAAAAGCGTGTTCAGACAATCGATTATACTCTTCCTATTGGATATTGTACAATTGCGGTTCCGTTGCTGAATGAAGCGATAACCAAAGCCAGTGAACTAGCCGCCGAAATTGAAAGCCAGTTGGGAGAAAATACTGTAAACGGTCTCTCATATTGGGATGCCTCACTGCAGCGCTGGATCAGTTTTGCCCCGCATTTACCGCCATTTTTACAGGGAACAGATTTTGCCATACCTTGCGGTTTACCGGTTCTTATGAATACTACGGTTAGCGGAACATGGACCCTAAGTGGAGAAAAACAGGAATTATGTTATACACTGCAACAGGGATATAATGTAATTGCGCTGGACCTGGACAAGTATTCAATAACCAACGCGAGTGAATTGGCGGCGGCCATCGAGGCGAAACTGGGGGAGAATACGGTCAATGGTTTATCATATTGGGATACACAAAACCAGCGCTGGGTCAGCTTTGCTCCGCATTTGCCTCCTTTTTTGCAGGGTACAAACTTTACAACTCAGCCAGGTTATTCTTACCTTGTAAATGTTATTTCCGGAGGCGAATTTTAGTTAATTTTCATAATTTACTTCTCACTAAGGCCGGTCACACTTTATAATTCCCCTTTGTGACCGGCTTTTTTATCCTGTAAGCCAATCAATATCAGAATTTTATGTCATTGGATTTTTATTATATCCACAGGTAAAAGTTCTGATGGTTTAATTTTACCATTTTGAAACCGGAATATGAACTCGTTTGCTATACAAATAAACGGAGGAATATATTTTAAACACAAAAATGGATTTTTCATTTCAAAATTGTTACTAAAAATTATTATAAAAAAGTGAAATTGTATATAAATATATAAAAATCAAAAATTTAATTTACAAAAGAATGCAGATCACAATTAATTTAATAGATATAATCTTAAGTCATTGTAATACAATGGCTTGGAATGTTTTTTCAGCGGCCGGATAAATGGCACATTAATTGTCCTGTATATTGAAAAATTATATGAAACAATAAATATAAAAAGGATATAGTCATGTTTGCATATTATATTAAATCAGGTAAAACTTTAGTATTAACAATCCTGTTAGCGGGGTTGTTATTTAGCGGCATCAGTAATGCTCAGGTATCGAAAAATGTTTGGATGTATATATATAATTCGGATGGTTCCGTCCCTTCATCGGGCGATCTGTCGGTTCGCGCTTATTTAAAAAAGAATCCTGCAGATTACATAGAATCGGTGAATGTAAAAAATAGCTGGAATTACGATATTAATACACAATGGGGATTTTATCCAAATCGAGACGATGTTACCGATACAACAGCCTCTATCGGGGATGAAATTGTAATTGAAATTGAAAATATAAGCGGCGGCATTTACCACGGTGAGCGCAGTGTTATAAAAGGTACCCTGGACGGTATTATGTGGCAGCAACTGGGTCAGGAAGGAATACCGTTAATGGGAGAAATGGTTCAGTTTACCGCAAATGTGAACAACGGTACCGTTGAACTGCTTTGGGCTCTGGAAAAAACATCCTTCAACCTGGGTTTTAATATTTTTCGAAGGGAAGAGTCGGACTGGGAATTCGTTAAAATAAATAAAACGACGATTTTCCATCCCAGCAGCGCCGGCAAAGATTTTATTCATACTTTCCAGGACAATAGTGTGGAATTCGGTAATACTTATATATATAAAATCCAGGCGGTGGATTGGAACGGAGGTCACGAGTTCTCCAAACCGTTAACAGTTTATGTAGATTCCCATCATATTCCTGAACGTTACGAATTATCCCAAAATTTTCCAAATCCATTCAATCCCGAAACAACCATCAATTATCAATTACCTAAGGACAGGCATGTTAAGCTGGTCATTTACAATGCGCTTGGCAGAGTTGTCCGCGAATTGGTGAACGAGGAAAAAGGAGCCGGCAGTTATTCGATAACCTGGAACGGGCTATCGGATTCGGGAATCCCCGTGTCCTCGGGAATTTATTTTTACAAGATTGAGGCCGGAATATTTACACAGGTTAAAAAAATGACATTTTCAAAGTAGGTCTCCTGGAATTCAGACAAAATATATAAGTACAGGGGTCAGGGAATTCCGGTATTCAACGTATCCCGTTTCGGGATGCTGGAATACCGGAATTTTTTATGAAGACATCGTGGGGAAATTTAATGATTTGAGCGCGATCAAGAGCAGAATCCGTTTCATTGAAAAATCAAAAGACCTGTGAGATGAGAATGTACGATAACGGCCGTATAATAAAATACACTCCGGCTGCCGGGCATGATGTCATTTCATAATAAACTGCCGGAATGTAAAACCGATAAAACACAGGGAACGTGGATAAGGGAATTAACAATTTATCACCGGTAGGACGAGGCTGTTTTATGCCGGCCGCTCAAAACAAAGTGATCCAGCAGGCCCAGAACAACCAGAATAATGACGGCCAGAGCGGGCAGAGCGAAATTAAAATTCAGGCTGCTGAAAAAAGCGGCTATTTTGTTTAGAATTCCCTGGGGTAGATTAAGATCGATATCCGGTGAAAATTTCATGTCGTTGACCAGGGCAGTCATATCAACATAATAAAAAGTCACATTAATACCGATAATGATGACAAACAACACAATAAAAATGTGCCACAATTCGAAATGTACCGATCCCAGGGATTCGATGTGGGTTTTCTTTAACACCCGCGAAGTGAATTTGGGCGAGAGTGTAAAACCGCTTTCGGATTTTAAGCCGTTATATATTCTTTTGTAGGCTTTAAACCTGATTCGCAGATTCGGGTCCGATTTCAGCCGTTTAATAAATTGCTCTCTTTTTTCCCCGGATAAATTGTTATCCAGGTAATCCTGTATTTCTAAATCGTCTTTATTCATTATTGATATAAATCCTCAACTTGATATTTTGCTACAAGTTTTTCTTTCAAATATTTCCTTGCCCTGAACAGGTAGTTCTTAACCGTACCTTCCGGCCAGCCCATTATTTCACCGATTTCCAAATAGCTCATTTCATCAAGATGGTACAGTGTTAGAATTGTACGGTATTTAACCGGCAGTTTATCGATTTCTGTTTGCAACAAATGATGTGTTTCTCCGGTTTCTATTAAACTGTCCGGCATATCGACGGTTCCGGCCAGGCTGTCGATCGTAGTATTTTCCGCTGCAATATCTTCAAATAACGGGACTTTTTTTTTCTCCAGGTAATTGATACAGGAATTATAGACAATTTTTGCCACCCATGTTGAAATTTTACTTTCAAATTTAAAAGTATGCAGATTCTGGTATATTTTAATAAAAATATTCTGACACATATCTTCACGGTCTTCAATATTATCAATCATTCTGAATACAATATGAGCGACCAGATTTTTATATTCTTCAATAAAAGTCCTGAAAGCCCTGGAACTGCCGGATATTATTTTATCAACAAGCTCTTTTTGCTGATGTTCATTCATATTATTTTAGACAGTTAAAAACCGTTAAGGTTGCATATTAATTTTTTTTTAGATAATTTGCAACATTTTTTTATAAAGCCTGTCAGATATAGATAGAAAAAAACCTGTATTATATAAAATAAGGAGAAACGTCATGGGTATTTTAGTTCCTATCATTCTTTTTATTGTTATTGGATGGATAATTAAAGTTTTGTCGGATAACCATACCAAGAATTTATTGATAGAGAAGGAAATGGTCAATGAAAGCGTCAAATTTCTGTATACAGACCGGATGGAGAAATATGTGCCTTCGTCATTAAAGTGGGGTATGGTGTTGATTGCGGTTGGTCTGGCAATATTTTTGGGTAAAATCTTAACGGAGGTGCCCGGCATTATGATGCGCACACATGACGAGGAAGCTATTATTTTCGCGCTCATGTTCATATTCGGCGGCCTGGCTTTGATTATCTATTATAGTATTGCTGTTAAAATGATGAAAAAAGAGGAAGAAAAAGAAGCATTGAAAAAATAAAAAAATCCCCATATTTTACTTTTCCAATATTTATTAAGAGACGCATATTTTTTTTGTGCGTCTCTTTTTTTATGGAAAGAATTAGTTTCCCTTGATTTAAGATGAAAAAGTTTGTATATATATTGTTTTGAATTAATAAATGATTATTTTATTCAGCCGTTAGGGAGTTTTATTCATGCGTCAAAATCATTCCACTGATAGTTCAGCCATATTGCTGATCTCCTGTCCCGATCAGAAAGGGATCGTCGCCGCCATTACCCGTTTTTTGTATGAAAACAACGGTAACATTATCCGCCTGGATCAACACGTGGATTCACAGGAAAATGTTTTTTTATCCCGTGTGGAATGGGAACTGAAAGATTTCGCGATTCCCCGTGACCAGATAAAACCGCATATAAAAGATTTGATGGAGCGGTTCAATATGAAATGGGAGCTGCATTTTTCGGATTTTGTGCCCAGCGTCGCCGTATTTGTTTCCAAATTGACGCATTGTTTGTACGATGTGCTTTCCCGCTACCAGGCCGGAGAATGGAATATTAAAATACCGCTGGTTATCAGTAATCATCCCGATGCCGATCCGATCGTCAAGAAATTCGGTATTAATTATTTTGTTTTTCCGGTCAATGAAAAAAATAAAAAAGCGCAGGAAAAGAAACAATTGGAATTATTAAAGGCGAATGATATTAATTTTATTGTGTTGGCCCGCTACATGCAAATTTTATCCGAAGATTTTATCTTGCACTATATAAACAAGATCATCAATATTCATCATTCATTTTTACCGGCCTTTCCGGGCGCAAAACCGTATCATTCGGCCTATTCGCGCGGAGTGAAGATTATCGGCGCGACAAGCCATTATGTCACATCCGATCTGGACGGCGGCCCCATTATCGATCAGGATATTATCAGGGTTACACATCAGCATTCCATCACCGATTTTATTCGCAAGGGAAAGGACCTTGAGAAAATTGTTCTGGCCCGGGCGATCTGGGGTCATCTTCAGCATAAAGTACTCGTATACAAAAATAAAACGGTTGTTTTTGATTAGGAGAAGAGTTATATGAATATTGTCGTACTTGGAGCGGGGCTGATTGGAAAAGCCATTGCCGTTGACCTTGCGTCGGAATTTCATGTTACGGCCGTTGACATCAAGGAAGACAATTTGGATGTTTTACGGGATCGCAAAAATATTTTAGTGAGACGCGCCGATCTGACGGATCATCATACGCTTGAACAATTGATAAAAGATGCCGACCTGGTTATTAACGCCGTTCCCGGTCATATGGGTTTTGAAACGCTCGAATCCGTTATAAAATGCGGCAAAAATATTGTCGATATATCCTTTTTCGCCCAGGACCCTTTTGCGCTGGATATACTGGCTAAACAGAAAAATGTCACCGCCGTGGTAGATTGCGGCGTTGCTCCCGGAATGGGAAATTTGATACTGGGATATCACAATAACAGGATGAATGTAAAGAGTTTTGAGTGTTATGTTGGCGGTTTGCCGGTTACACGTACGTGGCCGTTTGAATACAAGGCGCCCTTTTCACCATCCGATGTGCTGGAGGAATACACACGCCCGGCGCGTCTTGTTGAAAACGGTGCTATTGTCACAAAACCGGCGCTTTCCGAACCGGAGCTGATGGAATTTGAGGGAATCGGCACCCTGGAAGCTTTTAATACGGATGGACTGAGAACGTTGCTCGCGACCATGCGGATACCGTATATGAAAGAAAAGACGTTGAGGTATCCCGGGCATATCCGGCTTTTAAAAATTTTCAGGGAAACCGGTTTCTTCGATACAAACGAGATCACAATTAACGGCGTTCCGATACGTCCGGTTGATTTTACATCACGGCTGCTTTTCCCGAAATGGAAACTTGGAGAAACAGAAGACGAGTTTACCGTGATGAAGATTATCATCAAAGGTGAACAAGACAATAAAATACGGACAATTGAGTATTTCTTATACGACCGTTATGACCCGGAAAGCCGGACGAGTTCAATGGCCAGGACAACCGGGTATACATGCACTGTTGTTGCACGCCTGGTATTAAACGGGGATTACCGGGAAAAAGGAATTTCACCCCCGGAATATCTGGGTGTCGATGAAAATAACTTAAAAAAAATATTAACCGGTCTGCGGCAAAGGAATATTCATTATATAAGAACAGAAAAATAGATTTTAAGGAACCATGAGCAAGAATAAACTGGTACGATTCAGAGAATTGCCGACTTTTAAAAATGTTGTTTTGGAACCGGAACAGTTTAAGGGGAAATGGAGTCATGAATATTTTAAAAATGACAATCCCGTCACTCTGGAACTGGGGTGCGGCAAGGGCGAGTATACCCTGGAATTAGCGCAGAGAGTACCGGATCGGAATTATATAGGAATCGATTTAAAAGGCGCGCGTTTGTGGGTTGCCGCCAAAAAGGGCCTGTACCTGGAACTCGGCAACGCGGTTTTTATTCGAATGCATATTGAAAAGATTAATGACATTTTTGATACCGATGAAGTGGATGAAATATGGCTGCCTTTTCCCGATCCTTATCCGAAAAAACCGAATAAACGGCTGATCTCCCCGCGATATTTGAGTTATTACCGGGAATTTCTAAAGAGTAACGGAAAAATCCATTTTAAAACGGACGATACAAGATATTATTTTGCCTCATTGAGAGTTCTGGAATCGGAAAAGTGTACTATCCATAATAAAACGGACGATCTTTATCAGGGGGAAAACACAAATGAGCTAACAAAAATAAAAACAACCTTTGAATTAAAACATCTTGCACTTGATAAAAAGATAAAGTATATTTGTTTCAGTGTTTAAATTTTTTCTACAGACATGGGGATCAAAACTGTACGAGGGCGGAAAAGGATTGGTAAAAAAGTTGTTACAATTACATTGTGGTCTTGTGAAGAAAAAGTTGTTTCAGTTCATTGATAATAAATTAAAATAATTTCAAATTTATATTTTCGTAAAAACAATCAAATCAAGGAATATTATGTCTGAAACAGAGTCCAATATACCTGATGCAACCATAGAGACCCTCGCACGGAGTTTTTTTAAAGAGTCTTCTGGTTATGGTTTTAAACAGGTCGATTATCTTCGATTTGTGAACAGTTTACTGGATATAGCCATGCATAATAAAAACGGCATGAAAAAACACGAAAACATTAAAGACGTTTTATACGACGATGAAGCCGGGAACATCAAATTGCCGTTATGCGGGAAAAGATTGTTTATTCGTAAACCCGCCCCTTTGGATGATAAAGCCTTGTTTGAAAAATGGATTGCCGAAAAGAACGGGAGATATTTTTTATTGTCGCGGAGCACCGCGCAGTTGTTGACGATTGACCAGGTTCTTTATGATGAGAAAAATATCACCGGTATTATAACACTGCAGAACGGCGTTTCCATTGGGGCCGTTGCGTTTTTGAATTTTGACACAAACCAACACAAGGCGGAGTTGCGTAAAATCATTGGCGAACCCGAGTATCGTGAAAAAGGTTACGCCAAGGAAGCGACAATTTTATGGCTTAAATACGGTTTTAAAGCGCTCGGGTTGAAAAAAATTTACCTGAATACTCTGAATACCAACATCAGAAATATTAAACTGAATGAGGAATTGGGTTTCAAAGTGGAAGGGATCCTGCGCAACGAAGTTTTAATCGACGGTCGTTATCATGATGTTTTACGTATGGGATTGAGGATCGATTAATTGCGATAAATAAGATAAATATGTATGAATCATTCGAAATTGAATGTTCATTGTTACATACGGGGATTCATATCTACATTTTATTACAACATATATGTTGATTAAAACACATATTACACTTTTGATTTTACGGAATTCAATATTAATAAAATCTTGCCTTTTTGATCTGTAAATATTATTTTTATGAGACTTTGACTCATTATCAGGAAAGGATAAAAATTGAAGTGTTTTAATTGCGGAACCGAGATTATTTTAGATCGTAAAGTATTCAGGCAGGATGTTTGTCCACAATGCGACAGTTATCTTCACTGTTGTTTAAATTGCCGGTTTTATGATCCTTTAGCTTCGCATGAATGCCGTGAATCGGAAGCCAAATGGGCCCGTGATAAAGAAGCGGCCAATTTTTGTGATTATTTTGAACCGGGAGAAGTTACGGGGAAAAGAATAACATCAAAGCAGGATGACGCCCGCAAGAAACTTGATGAACTATTCAAAAAGGGAAACAAGTGATAATAATTATTAAATGTTCTTATTTGGTCATGATTATTTTTCACTAAAAGTTCCTGTATCCGGTGTTATTTTTCCAACATGGCTATGAGAAAAAAAATTAAAAGTTAACCGTTATGAACACTATGACTTTAATGTTTAGTAGAGTTCGTTTTTATGGTGCTAAAGAAAAATTTCCGGGCCGGTTGCCGATATAATGGACATCTTTGAATTAAAAATTATAGAACTGTATAATGACAGCCACACTTTTATTTGCGGCTGGGAATAATTTTATTCAATTCCGCAGGATCAATCCTTTTATGGTATTTAAATGTATAAAAATTAATTATTAATTCCCAATTATTCAAAATACGTATATACCAAATGGTATTAATTTATAGGTAACAAACTGGCATAATTTTGGCAATAGAATTTTCACAATTTAATTTGAATGCAGGAATTTTACACTCTTTGATTTCTCATGAGATATTTTAAGTATGGTAATTAAAAAATTAGTATACGGGTATATCTGATGAACGATAAAGCCAGAATAATGGTTGTTGAAGATGAGTTTATCGTATCCATGGAAATACAGGATAGACTGAAAGGTCTGGGATACAGTATTGCTTATGCCGCGGCTTCGGGTGAAGAGGCCATCGTCAAAGCCGGTGAAACGCAACCCGATCTTGTATTAATGGATATCATGTTAAAGGGTAAAATTGACGGTGTTTTTGCTGCGGAACAAATAAAAAACAGGTATGATATACCGGTCATTTATTTAACCGCCCATTCGGATGAAGCCACTTTAACGCGGGCGAAAGTATCGGAGCCTTTTGGATATTTGATAAAACCGTTCGATGAGCGTGCTTTACATACCACAATTGAAATGGCGTTTTATCGTCATGATATGGAAAGAAAATTAAAACAGAGTGAGCAGTGGCTTTCAATTGTCCTGAACAGTATCGGCGATGCTGTCATCGCGACCGACACGGAGGGTATGATAAAATTTATTAATCCCCTGGCTGAATCTTTGACGGGCTGGAAACATGACGAAGCTTTAAATCAAAAAATTAACCAGATTTTTAATATCAGGGACGACGATAATAAAATAAAAATTAAGGAACCGATAAAAAAAGTTCTTAAAAAAGGAATTGTAAATAATTTTTCCCCCAATACCGTATTAACCACACGATACGGAAATGAATTACCCATTGACAGCAGCGCTTCCCCTATACGAGATGAAAAAGGCAATATAAATGGAGCTGTCCTGGTATTCAGAAATATTACGGATAAAAAGAAACTGGAAAGACAGCTTACACAGGCGCAAAAGATGGAAAGTATCGGACTGATGGCCGGGGGTGTGGCTCATGATTTCAATAACATCCTTGCCGCTATACTGGGATACGCATCATTCATGAAAATAAAACTGGATATTGAAGATCCCAATTATAAATATGTTGAAACAATTGAAAGAAGCGCACAACGCGGCGCGGAACTCACATCTCAACTCCTTACATTTACACGGGGCGGCAAACAGGATATTAAACCGATCAATTTAAATGATATCGTGAATGAGACGGTGAAAATTATTAAGAGCACTTTTGACAAAGCAATAGAAATCGAAACCCGGTTGTTTAACGGTCTTACCGCTGTTCGGGCTGATGAAGTACAAATGCAGCAGTTATTGATGAATTTATGCGTCAATGCACGTGATGCCATGCCCTTCGGCGGCAAATTGATTGTTGAAACTGATATGACTTTTATATATGACCATGATACGTCATTTTACGTTGGAGTAAAATCGGGATCTTATGTTACTGTTTCGGTATCGGATACCGGTGTGGGTATGGATAAAGACACTTTGGGGAAAATATTCGATCCGTTTTTTACTACCAAGGAAAAGGGCAAGGGGACCGGGCTCGGACTTTCCATGGTTTACGGTGTGATTAAAAATCACGGGGGCTTTGAAAAAGTGACCAGTGAGCCTAATAAAGGTACAACTTTTAAGATATATTTCCCGGCCTGTGATAAATTTAAAAAGGGGGCGAAATCTGTTACCAAAAAACCGCAGCAGGGGAATGAAGTTATACTGGTTGTGGATGATGAAGAACCTATCCGCATGTTCGTCAAGGATGTTCTCGAGGCATACGGATATACGGTATTTCTTGCCGAAAACGGCGAAGAGGCGGTCAGTATATTTAAAAAATATAAAGACAAGATAGACCTGGTCATATTGGATATGGTCATGCCGAAAATGGGCGGACTGCAAACCTATATCAAATTGAAAATGCTGAATCCGAAGATAAGAGCGTTTC
Organism: Candidatus Zhuqueibacterota bacterium; assembly: GCA_016934825.1. Taxonomy (GTDB): domain Bacteria; phylum Zhuqueibacterota; class Zhuqueibacteria; order Residuimicrobiales; family Krinioviventaceae; genus Fontivivens. The sequence goes on along the minus strand of JAFGSB010000159.1, from coordinate 8,473 downwards.
TGTCCTCGGGTTACAGTCCTGACGGCCAGGCCAGCGAAATTTTGCAAAGGGGCGTTAACGGTTTTCTGCAAAAACCTTTTGAGATGAACGATTTGCTGATCAAAGTCCGGGATGTTCTGGATATGAAGATCGAATCACCGAAAGAGGACAAGAAAGAAACGAAACCGCTTAAATAAATTTTCCCCCTCTATAAAACCGAGTGTATTTAGAAAATGATTATTCCCCGACCGGTACGGGATTTGACGCTTATAAGAGCCATTCCCATTTCCAGTTTTTGAAATAAACCGACGCCGCAGGGTGAACATTGGCTTCGGGCGGGAACGGATTGAGAACCCCGAATTGCAGTATTGTGGAAATGCCGGTTACGGAATCGGGCAGAGATGTCTCGGAAAAGGCGTTAGCAATTTTATGATTGTCGATCTGGATGGACCCGGTTTTATCCATTTTGTCCAGGATAAAAGTAACGGTATGCTGCAGAGAGTCCGGCTGCAGGACCGTTTCGGGCTGCCATTCATCTCCATCCCAGACGTAAATCCGGCCGAGATCGTCACGCCAGGGATTGACGATCCAACGGAAAGCCACCCCGAACTGTTTTTGCGTTGTCGAACCGTCCCGAATGAATAACCCGCATTCGACTGCATGAACACTGCTGTCTTTATTTTGCCGGGACGGCTTTAAAGGCAGATTAAAATAAAAAACGGCGTGATGACTGACATGGACCGCCTTGGCGTCGTTGATTTGTTTAAAAGTCAGGTTATGCGCCTGGATTCCGCGGTGGTTGATGTTTGCCTCAACGGAAGTGTACTCATAATAATGCAGGGTGCGTATGTCATTTGCAGATATCGGCTGTTCGTTTTCAAAAACGATCAGCGAATCGCCCAGGTTAACGGACCAGTTTTGCAGGTTGCGGCCGCTGTAGCGGTCGTAATATTTGTCCGGATTGGTGGCGTTGTCCTTTTCGCAATTCAGGAAAATGATAATTGAGAAAAGAAAAAAATATTTGAGAAATTTTGCCATTTTTACATCCGTTTATCGGTTGTAATTGAACCTGGTTTATAAAAATGATAAATTGCAAATATAGTGCCTGTTTTTAGCGATCGACGCTATGTAAACATTTTAACTGTTGGGTTCGGTATTTACGCGACACATGTGTGACGCATTTATTACCCTTTGAATTTTATCAAAAATTTATGGCATACAGGTTGCATTAAACCGTTACAGATTCACGACAGGCGCACTAACAAATTGTTTTATTCATTGTTCTTTATATACTTAGGTGTGCAGTCGACAAGGCCCCTGAAGGATACGCGAGGGTGCAGAGATACATTTTTGTATACCATATTGAATGAATTTGTAATTCGAATCTACGGCTGACTTTGATTTATGTGTTTATTATGTGAGAGGCGGTATCCCTGTAACCCTGGCGGGTCCTTTGTGGTCCTTGCTTAATTAATATTTCACTAATCGCAAGGGATATTAACGGAATGGAGCGCTATTACGATACGGAACGGAATATGTATCCTTTGCGATTTTTTTTATTCCCCGCAAAATACTTGCCCACTGCTATTCCCCAATTATTATATTAACCTGTTCAATTACCGTATCTGAATATATCAAGTTCCCAGAGGTTTCTGTTACTGCGTGGTTTAATAATAAACCGCCCACTGCGCTCGATAAACGCGGATGAACGCGGATATTGAAACTAACGCCCCGGAGTGTTCTCTATTTGGATCACAAACTTGTGTATAAAAAAAATGCCAAAGATGAAACACACCGGGTCGTTCCCGGTAGTCTGTCATTTCGAAGAGCGAAGCGATGAGAAATCTTGTTTCCTTAAATAAAGTGATACCTGTTTAAAATACAAAGATTTCTCCCTGCGTTCGAAATGACAGATTCCTTTGACTTCTGCTGTATCCGCGTTCATCGGCGTTCATCTATGGTTGTATAAGGTTTTTTTATCGCTGAGCAGAAACAGGTCCATTCGCACCGGCGGACGTCCCGATATAGTCTGTCTCGCTCCCGCACTGCGGGATCGACAGCCCTACTCGCCGACCGGTATTTATTATCTTTCTTTTTATTCTCGTGCATCCACGCCCCGGGGTGTCCTTTATCCGATTTACGGCTATATGAAAAGTTCAATAATCATTAGATGATACACCCCGGGGCATTTTTGACAGCGATGCAAAGACCCCAACGGTGACAGAAATTCAACTTTCCCCGCTTTTCACCATAAAAACGTTGACTGATAATTTTTTTCGTTTTATCTTTTAAAAACCAAAATGAAAAATTGTTGCGGGTTTTATATGAATGAAAAAACGCCGCTGTGTTTCACCCATCGGGCTTGAGCGTTTTTTCGGATCTTTCTTATTTTTCTATAAAATTGTTTTACTAACAATTCATCAGGGCGTAGTGGTGCAGGCCGGAATTATACGCCATAAAGTAAATTAAAGACAGGGAAAAATATCATGAACGGAAACATACCTGTACTATTTGTAGAAGGGAACTGCCTGGCCGAAGCCTGGGAAAAATCCCTGATCAGCGTGCACAGGCACGGGTGCGACATTAAAACCGAATACGACAAGCCGGGCGATCCGCCCAGCAAGGACAGTACAATGACCATCGTTGTAAACGATCCACTGGCGGAACCGATGATCCATAAGGATTTCCCTGGCGGACTTGAAGACCTGCAGGAATATGTCCTGGAAGTGACCGACGGCATCAAGGACCACCTTGTTCGCGACGCCGACGACCCCGATGATACACGCTGGGAATATACCTATCACCAGAGACTGGCGGAGTATTCGGTACCCGAGATCAAAGAGGTATACAACCAGATCGACCTGCTGGCGCAAAAACTGGCCAAAACGCCCTATTCGCGCCGGGCCCAGGCCATCACCTGGAAGGTATGGGAGGATAATTTCTGTTACGATCCGCCCTGTCTGCAGAGTATCTGGTGCCGGCTGCTGCAGGAAAAAAAAGGCGGCTGGTTTTTGAATACGAATGTCCGGTTCCGTTCCAACGACGCCTACAAGGCGGCATTTATGAATATGTTTGCCCTGGTCCGGCTTCAGGTCAGGATAGCGGAACGTATATCCGATCTTATGGGAAAAGAGATCAAAATCGGCCGCTATGTGCATCAGGCGGACAGTTACCATATTTACGGCGCGTATTTCAGGGATTTTGAGGAGCGGTTCATCAAAGCGCTCGAAACCCGGACTTTCGAGGAACGGTGTTACAGGTATGAGGACATCAAATTCATGATGGATGAGTCCATTCCGGGTATACTTGAAAAGGCGAAAAATATGGGCAGGCCGGGTAAGTAATTAAATGCGGCATTGGGGCGCAGGTCTTTGCGCGACTGAAAATTACCGCCCGCCACGCTTGATAAACGCAGATTTTTTTCATTGGGTCGGATTTCTCTTGTGTTGGCTCATCAACTTTGAATACGATTTTGAGCCGGTGCATTATTGTTTGTTCATTAAAAGGAGTTTGAACATCGGATTAAATGTAAAAAATATATCATTAATCAAATTGATAACATTTATAGTATTACTTTCTCAATTTCTGTTCGGCTGCGACGAGAAGAAAAGTAATCCCGAGGCGCCGGCGGAACCGGCAATCAGTACGGTTCCTTCCGCCGTCGACGAATTTGACGATCCGGAGTGGGAAACGAACAAAGGGACTTCGTTCTGGCAGCAGGCATCCTGGATGCAGAACGATACGCAGATGGACGTCGACCGGTGTCAGGCGAATAACGGTTGTCTGGAACTCACTGTTCTGCCCGGCACGCCGTACAGGGGCGGTTCGATCCAGACCCGGAACGACAAATGGTCATACGGCAGGTGGGAGGCCAGTTTAAAGCCTTCCCCCGTCCGGGGAGTATTGAACAGCATGTTTACTGACGACTGGAACGGTAAGAGTTACGAGGAAGTGGATATAGAATTTTTAACCCGTACTTTCGGCAAAGATAAGGGATCGGTGCATCTGGCCCTGCACGAGGACGGAAAAACAAACTACTGGTGGGAAGATGTACTGCTGGCGTTCAATCCGTCCGATACCTTCCATGTCTGGGCCATTCAGATACTGCCCGACTCGGTGAGCTGGTTTGTCGACAGGCAGCTTCTCAGAACATTTGTTTACAATGACGAGTTCTCTCTCACGGCCCCTTACCAGTTTTTTTTCAACGCGTGGACAAAGGAAGAATGGATCAACGGGCCGCCTGCGACCAGAGCGGTCTATTTGATTGACTGGGTCAGATTCTATCCCTGGAATGGTCCATAGAGGTGATATTCAAGGGAAATAAAACCCCGGCAATATAAATTTATTCCGGGATATTTTTTCGGGTAAACAGGATCAGCCGGAGAGGAAGTGAGATACAGGTTGTAAAAGGGTAACAGATTTTTCCACTGTATGTTCGGATGCAAACTGTAGTGTTGTTCGCCATAATGCGGAACCATTACGGAATATCAAAACATTAGAGGAGGGTAACATGAGAAGCATGTTCAGGATCATGTTCGTGTTAACAACACTTTTATCGACTATAGTCATTTCCCCCGCAATTTTCCCAAAAATATTGTACGGCGCATCCGACAAAATATTCAATAAGCACGAAACGACTTTTGTAAATAAAACACGCGGCAGAGTGACAATTTTAAACGGCACCGTTGTAACCGACCGTGGTACGCTGTTGCGCGGATGTCGTGTATCAACGGATTTTGACGAACAGTTACCGCCCCGGTCCTCCGTTACGGCGATAAAACAATCGGGTTTGAACACAATCCATCTGTATGCGGAAAGTTTTGTTGAACATGTGCCCGGTGAACTGCATGTTCTGGTTGACAGTCTTGTCAGTTGGACGGGGCAGGATTCGTTATATCTTGTTTTAACCATCGGCTGCATGGATCAAAACGGTGATTATAACTATGATTTTGCCATGGGATTCTGGAATTATTATGCGCCGCGATACGCCGAAAAAACACATGTGTTATACGAAATTCATAATGAACCTTTTGCCTGGTCGCCGCCTTACCCGGATTCCACCCTGAAGATGGAAAGGGATGTTTATTCACTCATCCGGTGTTACGCGCCGGATACGCATGTATTGTTATTTTCCTACGCATGTCCGACCAATTCGGAGGGGATATTTCAGGATATTCAGAACCTGGGCAATGAAATCGACTGGACTAATTGTTCAATAGCCACCCACGGATATGGAGTAGAGTATTATGAATTGGAAAATGTATTTCAGGATGTACGGGATGCCGGGTACAGTATCATGAATACCGAACCATGCTACCTGGATATCAATGACAATTCTTCAATAAACCTGTTCAGACAGCTAACAAGAGTACATGAAAACAACTATGTATCCTATCTTCATTTTCTCGATGTCTCTGAGATACAGAACCCGAATAAATTCAAGACGATTATCGAAAATGTCGGAATAGACTGGGAACCGGATTTCGGGAACTGGCCTCCCCCGGCCGTCCGGGACGCTTTTTCGCGGATAGATGCCGAATACTACAATCGGCAGGGAGGACCATCGGGAGTTATTGACCTGGGGGACAAAATAGGGTACATCAGTAATGGCGATTATGTCGTTTATAATACTGTGGATTTCAACGAGGGGGCGGTCGAATTTAAAGTAAAAACCGCGAGCGGCGGGATCGGCGGATTTGTCGAAATTCACCTGGACTCACTTACGGGTCATATTGCGGGGCAGGTTGAAATTCAACCAACCGGAGGTTGGGATATCTGGACGGAAAAAACCTGTCCGGTCAGCGGTGTCAGCGATAGACATCAATTAGTATTAAAATTTACCGGCGGTGAATGGGACCTGTTTGATATCGACTGGTTTCGGTTTACTCCTGTTACAACCGCAATAAATAAAAATTCCGAAGCTAACTCTTTGCCCGAAAAGAATAAACTGGTGCAAAATTATCCGAATCCGTTTAATTCGTCAACGGTCATTCGATATGAATTATCCGAACCCGGGTTTGTTATTTTAAAGATTTTTGACACCCTGGGCAGAGAAATACGTACTTTAGTCAATAAATATCAGCAGGCCGGCAGATATTCCATCAGTTTTAAGCCTGATAATATTCCAAGCGGAATTTATTTTATTCAATTACAATCAGCAAAAAATTATATTGATGTGCGGAAAATGGTAATGATGCGTTAATGAAATCCCCGACCGTTTAATAAATAAAATTATAAATCACTCAATTGATTTGTCCCGGTCGCATCACATCACGAATAAGAATAACATTTTTAGAAGCCCCGGTGGAAGCTGTCAAAAATAATTTTGCCGGAAACATGAGCATTCGAACAAAAAAACGGGAAAATACCAATGAAATTTTTTTATTGTATTGTTATCTGTATGTTATCAACAGTGGTTTCGGCGCAGAACCTGCAATTACATAACGATTTTCGACATTCAATCGATCCCGAGTACAATGAAAAAAAATATGCCACCTTTTCTTTTGAAACCTTTAAGCAGGAAAACTATGGTTCTTTTTTTATAAAGATGGACCTTGATCTTAAAGGGGACAAAAGCAATATCGGTAATTTTTATACCGAAATATCCCATACTTTAAAATTCCGGGAATTACCCGTTTTCGTGCATCTTCAATATTGCGGCGGGCTTGGTATAATCAGCCGGACGGATGCCGGTTATTATATTAACAACGCGTACCTGGTTGGAGCAGCTTTTCCTTTTCAGTGGCAAAATGCCCGGTTCAGCACATATCTCGCGTAACCGCTACAACAATTTCGACAGAGTCAGTCATGATATACAATTCTCATTCTGGTGGGGGAGAAATATTCTGAGTGAAAAGATCAACCTCACCGGTCATTTTGTGATCTGGTCGTAAAACAAAAATCACGGCGACGTATGGACCGCGAACCTGAACGGTAAAAAAATTTTTTTCCTGAGCGAACCGCAAATCTGGTATAATCTGAATAAATTATGGGCAATCGGTTCGGAGATCAAATTGTTCTATCATGTTTATTCCTATTCCGATCAATTATTGATTTACCCGACAATTGCAATTAAATATAATTATTAACTATATTAAAATACTTAAAAAAACATGATAACCATATACAGAACAAAGTTTTGATTTAAATTAAAGTATGTTGGAGAACAGCACAATTACGATAAAAGAAAAATTCAGGCTATTTTGGGTAGTTTATTTTAGTCCCCTGTTCAAAGAGATCAAAATACAAGTTTTAAATAATATAAAGCTATATCCTTTTTTGACAGCAAAAAGTCTGCTGTTCGCGGGAAGTTTTGTCGGTACAGTTCTTAGCCGGTCCGGTTAACGGTTTTATGGTATATTTTTATAAGGTTATGGAATTTTTTATTGAGGTAAAATTTGCAGAGAAAAAATGTTCATGAATCAGCTAAAGGCTGGAAAATTTATGTTTCGAAAAAACAATGGCTCGGTTTTGTATTGCTCTTTTTGATTTTATGGGGTATTTCATTTTATCTTTGGTTTCAGGTAGAATTGGACAGATTTGTTCTTTTCTCCCTGAATAATTCACATTTTAATGAGGGGATAGTTTACTTTATCCATTTTTTTTCGCGTTACGGTATGGCTGTAATTGTTTTTATATATCTTTGTTATTTAGTTTTGTCCGATAAAATCAATCATTTGATAAACGGGCAGCAGATTTTTCTGCTTATTTTGTTATCATTTGCCTTTACGGGAATAACAGGCGAAGTACTGAAAGAGGTGTTTGATCGCGCCCGGCCGGTCGTAAAATACGCGGAAAATATTGTATGTTTGTCGAATCCGGGTACCGCTTCTTTCCCGTCCGGGCACGCATCCAAAAGCGCTGCGCTGGTGATACCGTTTCTGTTCTTTGCCGGGTACAAAGGCCGCGGCCATTCTTTTGTCAAAATTGTTCTAATGTTTTTGGCGTTAGTGGTTTGTTTTGCGAGAATTTTCTTAGGCGCCCATTACCCAAGTGATGTATTGGCCGGTATTGGTCTTGTATTTTTATGTTTACCTGTTTCAGTTGTAATGGCAAACCGGATAACCAAAAAAATGACATATAAAAAATTTGAATTCAGCGTAAGAATATGGATGGTGGTTTATACCGGACTTTTTATTTTTTTGATAGTTAAATAGTACCATAATGTCCCATTGTTTAATCGAACATTTGCGCCAAATATCTTGAAAATAGCAGGTCCACAAGCCTTAATCTTTTGGGTCGATTGAATAACATCAACTCAAAATCCTCAATGTTTATAGTGAATTTATAAGTGATAGCATCCCTTATTTAACTCCTGTGATATAAGACGATGACGAATTGTCGTCTTACAACCGGTGGGACAATTAAAGGAACCGGGGAAAAAGCGCCTGTGATTATATACAGTTGATCACCAGTGTCCGGTTTAACCCGGACACGACACTCTAAACATTTTATATTATTAATGTTTTCGAATATGAAATTAATAAATGATTTG
>JAFGSB010000158.1 GCA_016934825.1 Candidatus Zhuqueibacterota bacterium | reverse complement strand
TTTAGCCACTGATTAACACTGATAAAACACGGATTTTTATAGTTAAAACTTTTCTGTTTTTATCCGTGTTCAATCTGTGTTGATCTGTGGCTTTTTTTTTTGCTTTGTGGGGACACACTTTAGCCACTGATTGGCACTGATGAAACACTGATATTAATTGTAACAACAATTCAATCTAACAGAATACTAAATTGAGTGGGTTATATTAAAAAAATTGAATATACAGTCTGCATAAATCGTCATATACAGACTATTTCTATATAAAAAACATATAGCTGCCTAAACTGTGCGGCACACCCCCTGTCCTCCCAAAATCAAAACATGGAAAAAAACTAATTTTTTTTACTGAAAAGTATTACTACCCCGGAATCATCGTATCATTTCTGATGTGATTATTATTATTTAACCATTTTCGCAGAAATTGTCAAGAAAATAATTGAAAAATTATTTTTTATATTATAGCATGCGCGGCGTTCTCAGGGGAGACGCCGCGCATAGAGATTTTTTTTATAATTCAGTTGCTTTTTATAAAAAAATTATACATAATAAAATATGGTAACCTTTGAACATTTCCATAATTAACCCTCGGGATTAATCCTAAATCAGGAGGTTGTATGAGATTATCCGCTCCTAAAAAATTTACGTGGTGGGCTTCATTGATCCTCGCCATCCTGGGATTAGTGGGCTCGCTTGTCGTCATTCCCGGTATAAGCCCTATAGCTTTCTTTTTAGTTTTAGTGGCTTATATTATTCTCTTTCTGGGGACAATACTTAAGGGATTTTAGCAACCAAAATCGCCCGGTATTTATACATGCCGGGCGGAAGATAATTCGCGTGAGATTTTTCCGGGGTGTTTTGTGCTATAAATATTTTGTATCAGAAAATATTATATGTACGGCGCACTTGACAAGTGTGTCACATGTGTGTTTACCCTACAATACGGAATAACGTTTCAGTTTTTTCCGTGTTCAATCCGTGTTGATCAGTGGCCAAGTTTTTATTCTTTGGGCCGGGGATAATTTTTTGGCGGACTTTCACGCATGTGATTTTCGCCCCGATCCAATTATTATATTTACTTAATTTCACATAAACAAGCAATTATTTTTACATTTTTCTGAAAAAATTTCCCCCGGGGTATATTCAACCTCTAATACTTACATTAATAAAGTCATTTTTTTTATTCCTGTATTTTGAATTAGAGATAGCATAAAAATATATCCCACTCGGTACACTATATCCCCCCTCATCGCAGGCATCCCATGTTATAGTAGTATAACCGGATTTTATTCTTTAATAATTTTACTGGCGGTCCGATTATATTATAAATTATCATTTCAATTTTCTATTTCCGTATCCGCTATTGAGAATATTTCAATTTTTGTTTCAAGTTAAACTGTCCCGAATGTCTGTCGGTTAATTATTTGCATCAATAAAGTAGTGTTATTATGACTGCATCATAAAACAAGGCAATCCATCTTTTTTTTAATAAATGATTTATATTTGGAAAAAATTTAATTACATTATATATTATCAACTAAAATCAGCACTGTGGTAATTCATATCAAAAATCGGAGACGTAAAAATGAGTACGTTTCAAACAGATAGCAGCGGAATTTCCCGCACGCAAAAAACGATTTTGATTATTCTGAGATTATTGATCGGCTGGCATTTTCTGTATGAAGGTCTCAGCAAAATTCTCATGCCGAACTGGAGTTCAGCCACGTATCTGCAAAATTCCCGCTGGCTGTTCTCGGACTTTTTTCACTGGATTGCGGCCAATTCGACCGCCCTTTTTGTTGTGGACTGGCTCAACATGATCGGCCTGACGCTTGTCGGGCTGGGTTTAATGTTCGGATTTTTGAGCCGTATCGCCAGTTTAGGCGGCATATTATTGCTGGCATTGTATTATATCGCTAACCCGCCTTTCATTGTAACCGGAATCGGTATGCCGGTAGAAGGACATTATTTATTTGTCGATAAAAATTTGATTGAAATGTGCGCGCTGGTATTGCTCTTTGTTTTCCCCACCGGGTCCTATCTGGGACTGGACCATGTACTTAACCTGCTGAGAAAAATCCCGAAATCCGTCAAACCCAAAGCCGAAAAACATGGCGGAACCCTGCCCGAAACCGGTATTGTACGACGCGAGTTGATTAAATCCCTGGCGGCGGTGCCGGTTCTGGGAGCGCTGTTGTACGGTACGTCGCAAAAATATAACTGGGAAAAAATAAACGCCATCACCGGCGCGACGATCAAGGTGAGCGATACCAAACTGAATGACCTGAAAGGCGCGCTGCCCATGGGCGAAATTGCCGGCAAAAAGATCAGCCGGTTGTTTATCGGCGGGAACCTGATCGGCGGCTGGTCGCATTCCCGCGATTTGTATTATGTTTCATCACTGTTCAAGGCCTACAATACGGATAAAAAGGTATTCGAGACCTTGCAGCTTGCCGAAAAAGCCGGTATTAATACGATAAACATAGGTGACGGTCAGTTTCCTCTTATTAACAAATACAAACGAATTTTTAACAGTACTTTACAGACAATCTGTCAGGTCCATCCAACCGCGGAAGATATATACACTAAAGTGGACGAGGCGATAGACGCCGGCGTGGATATTATCCAGATCCAGGGGAACTGCTGTGACTGGCGCGTAAAAGAAGGCCGGATCGATGTGCTGGCCGAATGTATCGACTATACCCGCAAGCAGGGTTATCCGGTCGGACTGGGCGCCCATTCGGTACAGGCATTAATCGCGTGTACCGATTACGGCATCAAACCAGATTTTTTCATGAAAACACTGCATCATGATCGTTACTGGTCCGCGCATCCGAGCGAAAACCGCATCCCATTCTCGGTTGACGGCGAAAAGTCACTGGACCACAACCAGTTCCACGACAACATGTTCTGTCTGTTTCCGGACCAGACCATTGACTTTATTAACAAACAGGACGTACCGGTGATCGCGTTCAAGGTGCTGGCCGGCGGGGCCATTATGCCGAAGGACGGTTTTAATTTCGCGTTCGAAAACGGCGCGGACTTTATCTGCGTGGGTATGTTTGATTTTCAGATTGTCGATGATGTCAACATTGCACTGGATGTTTTGGGGAATCTCAAAAACCGCACGCGGCAATGGTGCGCGTGAGCTCAAATAATTTTATTCGCGATGAATAATCATCTTTCGAAAATTGCTGATCTTCATATACCGGAACTGTTGTCCCCTTAAAAGCGGGCAACAGTTCCGCCAAATATATCAAAAATCTGTGAGATATTTTTTCCTTAATTCCGCTTTTTTCTTTTCACTTTTGGAATATTCATAATCATAAATCGCGTCAAGCCAGTCGCCGTACATGGGATTGGGCAGTACGATAAAGCGCTTGCCGAACAGATCCCGCAGGCTGTCCACCGCCGCGGCCCGTTCGACAACAGATTTACCCTGGAACACGTCATCAAAATCTCCAAGATTATCTCCGATCAGCAGCAATATCTCATGTTCTTCGGCCACGGATATCCGGCGGCTTTGTTTATTGTTTTCCTTTGTACGCATGAGCAGATGTTTATCATCCGCGTTTGGCAATCCGGCCGCAGATAAATTTTTTAATGTCGCATCCCTGAATTCCTCTTTGCGGTTAGTGATGTAAAAAATATCCGCACCCAGCGATTTCGCGGCAGCTAAAAATTCGGACACGCCGGGAACGGGTTTCGCGGCCGTCGATTCAATCCACTCTTTCCAGAATTCCGGATATAATTTATTTTCCCTGTAAATTCTAACATCATAGGGACTGTTATCGAGCACCGTTTCATCAATATCGAGAACCACCGCCGGTTTTTTTAAACCCCTGTATTCTTTCAGAGATTTATCCAGGCGCATTGCTGCCAGGTTAAATGATTGATAATACATCGCCCGTGCTTCGGCTGATGTTTGTATCCACAATATGGAGCCGAGCATGAATTCGTTTTTGTTATCGGAACTTGCCTCAATAGTAATTGAGGCATTTTTACAGGATGTAATCAGGACGGACGTTATAAATATAACTGAAATGATTAATGCTAAATAATGTCTTTTCATGACATACTCCGGTATGTAATTATATGAGTGATTAGTACCAGACAACCGGCAGCAAATTAAAAGTTTTTATTGATAATATCAATGATGAATTCATTTACAAAAAGTTTGATGAATTGGAAATGACCGGCCCCGGAAATACAAATTTTCTTGATTTAATTGATTATTTTATTTAAGATAAATTAGTATTTATCCGGTAATTGAAATTGGTCGAATAACAAGAAAAAGTTTTCACTAATAAAAACTTGTTTCATTAAAACGGAGTACCGCAGTTATGCAAGCGGGAACATTTTTCACCATACGGATAATTTTTTTCGTATTGTCATCGCTTTTTGTGGTTCTCGTTTCGTGGAGGACCCTGCACAATCCGAACAGTCACGGCTTTTACCGGTTTTTTGCCTTTGAAGGAATATTGGTGCTGCTTTTTCTTAATATCCCCTATTGGATCAGGGACCCGTTTTCACCGTTACAAATACTTTCCTGGATATTGCTTTTCGGTTCGATACCTTTTGTTTTTCAGGGATTTATTTTACTCGGGAAACGGGGTAATGCGAATATTAATGGCAAAAGAGAAGAAAATTTCAACTTTGAAAATACAACCAGACTCGTTACGACCGGAATTTACAAATATATCAGGCATCCGCTTTACAGCTCTCTGTTATTGTTGGCCTGGGGAGCTTATTTAAAGCATATCAGCCTTATCGCAACGCTCGTAATATTACTGACAACGTTGTGTTTGGTCTTAACGGCCAAAATGGAAGAACGTGAAAATATAGCGTATTTTGGGGAGAGCTATTTGGAATATATAAAAAAAAGCAGAATGTTTATACCATTTATTTTTTAAAATTCGCGTTCGTTATTTTTTCTATCACCAGTAAATAAAAAAAAATCATCCTATCACTTCATATGAAGTATAGGTAATTTTATCCGGCTCCCCTTCGATAAGCGGCGCCAGGATATCATTTTCCCAGCGTTGCCAGTTATGCGGATAATTCTCTTTACCGATGGGTTTGTCCGGCGTACCCCACAGCCTTTCCCATGACCGCCTGTCGCGGTATATCCACACCGCCGTGTATTGTTCCCTGCGCTTGCCCTTGACTCCTTTCAGAAAATAATGGTTTTCGAGTCCCGGTAGGTCGAACAGGCTTTCCGATTTCGCAATTTTGACCGCCCGTTCAAAATCTTTTCCGGTAACGCCGGATTTCAATACATATTCATGTACACTGATAATTGGTTTCATCATCTCCCTCAAAATAAATCATTAAGCCTGGCCGGCAGGACAGCGGCATCTTTTTTCAGTTCAAAATTTCTCTTCCGCCCATTTTAAAATCCTTAATGCTCTTAAAGTATTCCAGCGGCTCGGTTTTCCCGGTTCTTCCATTTCGAAAAAGGTTCTTCCGGGGTGCCGGTTTTGCAGCGGCCAGGCGCCGTCTTTTAACCGTTTTTTATGGACCAGTTCAAGAGCGTCCGATAATCTCGGATCGTACGGCCTTTTGCTTGCCTGGAAATAATCGAGAGCGCGTAAAACATCATAATACCAGCGCGGAGGGAATGAAAAGCGGGTCATATTCGGATTGATGATCTTTCCCGTCCGGTCCGATTTATACAGTTTATGTCGGAGTAAAAATTCCACGGCATGATTGATTGCGGATTGTACACCGGTCTTTTCCAGGCCGGAATATCTTTCGAATTCATATAATCCTTCCAGAACATTTATGGTCGTATGAAACGAACCGTGCACCGCGCCATAATAAGACTGACAGTTCCATCCACCGTCGGGCATTTGCTGGCTCAAAAGATGTTCAACCAAAGAGTTGATCCTTTTATCCTCATACTGAAAATACGCCACAATGGAAAGCACCATACCCGTGACACAGGTTTCGCTATGATCCAGCACCGCAAAATAATTAATACCGCCGTCCCGGTAAAAGCCTTTATCCAGTAAAAGTTGACAGGCCCTGAGCGCCCGCGGATGTTTCGGCTCAAGACCAAGCCGCCGCAGCAGTAACATTGTGTATGTTGTCGATATCCACTTTGGGGAATAAATACCCCCGCCCCACATTCCTGAATCGTCCTGCAGGGCCAGTAATTTCGCGCCCCAGCCACGATCGGCAACTTTATGCCGTTCGTTCCGTACCGTCTCAGGTTCCGTACCCATTAAATCACGTAATGTCTGCCAGCGTATTGCCGGGTCACCTTCAAGCAGCCAGTTCCGTATATGTGTATCCATAAAATATCACATCATTTTTAATTAAAATCGTTTTAATGTCCTGAAATGTGATACAAAAATATTAAAAATTCCCAAGATTTAAACAACATTAAATTTTCAAAACCACTCATGATCGGTACAACTTCCGTTCGCCGTCATGAAATTCTTGTACTCAATATTTTACGGCGTCATGCGGTTAGCCGCTATCGTGATGAAAAAAAAATATAAAACGATGTAACTTATTTATTTTTGTTACGTATGATATACTGTAGACAACAAAATAATATAGAAAATTAATAAATATAGAAATTCAATTTAATATTTTAAATATATTTAAAATTTAATATTTATTTAAAATTTTTGTTTAAAAAGGAGATTGGGCCATGAAAAAGTTATATATTGTTTTCGCGTTACTGATTATTTTCTCAGTGACAACATTTGCCGGTAACCTGAATACCATTGAAAACAGAATAAAATTTGCAACCGAAGGATATTTAAAGGCCTTAAAATCCGATAATCCCGGGATTCGAAACAGTGCGTTGCATCAAATAACCGTTTTAAAGGCTAGATATCCCAACATTAATTTAAGCCGGATTGAGAGACAGATAGAAAAATTATCAAGGAGTGATAAAGAGGTTCTGATCAGAGTTAATGCAAGTATAGCCTACAAATATTTGAAAAACAGTGAGCTTACCGGTAAAGTGAATACCGAAACGGTGGATCCGAGAGAATTTTTCACAGAGTTATACAACCAGGTCGGGGAAATTGAAAAAGTATATTAAACGATATTTACATCATATCCGTAACATATCACAAAGCCGGAACCTGTACAGGTTCCGGCTTTTTTTTCAACATCGACAAAAGTACAATAAACTACTGAAAATCCGGAATATACCGCTGTAGACAGGATAAAAAATTTTTTCCTATTGGGATGATGGCAATAAAATTTGTAACCAAATAATCACTACCACGTATAATAAATGCGGAATGAAAAAAATGAATGATATTCGGTAAGGCCTTACGGAAGAATCTAAATAATTAATAATTCCTTGTTTAAAATTTCCAGGTGTTATTTTTCAGGAGATTTAATCATGAAAAAAATAATAATTATTTTGGTCATCCTAACGGCTGGCATTACAACAACATATGCCAAAAGCGATGATTACCCGAAAGACAAACTACAATTGGCTATTAAAAATTATTTACATGGATTAAAATCAGACAATATCGGTGTAAGAAACAGTGTTTTACACCAGTTGGCCGTCGTCAAGGCAAGGTTCCCCAATGCGGATTATTCTGAAGTTGAAAAACAAATAGAAAAACTTTCTAAAAAGGACAGTGAATTGCTCATTAGATTAAATGCAAATTTAATGTGCTGTTGTTTAAAGAACCTGGAACTACTGGATAAAATAGATGTAAAAACAGTTGATCCAAATGAATTTTTCTCAGAATTATACACACAGATTACGGAAACCACAATGTTCAGAAAAATATGATGTTTTTCTCTATTTTAATTGCAGTTCCTGACATGAGCAAAAAAAACGGCTATTTTGGTTAATACTTGTGAAGATAACTGATCACCCAAATTCATGTGCAGCGAATCGATCCCCAGGTATTTAAAATCAAAGTGACGGTAGTTTAATAAATACTGCTCCACCATTCTCAATGAATATGCATGTGTACTGATACTCAATAGTTCCAGATTATCGGCATCGATCCAAGATATTTCTCCGCGTTTTCCGTTAAATTGGGCGGCATCTATAAAAACAATAACTTTACCGGTTGAGTCGAGTATCTTTTGTAAAAAATTTTCCGGATTTGTCCGGGCGGTGATAAAAATGGAACCGGTAAAATCCGGTACATCTTTGAGTTTATCAATAAATATAAGGCCGGCCGCATCATCGCCGCACAGTTCGTTACCCAGTCCGACAAATATAATTTCTTCGGGTTTATAGCACGCCAACTCTTGTGAAAACTGTTTAAAATTCATCGGCCACTACAATTAAATTCCGGCATTTGGGACAGACTTGTTTTATTTGATCCTCGCGCCGTATTCTGGCTTTAACTTTGGAATCCTCGACCTGAAAAAACTGCTTTTGAGTTTCCAGCAGTAAATTCGGATGAGCGTAAGCTTTGGCGCCAAGCCGCTCCTTGATCCACAAAAGATGCGGTCTGCATGCGATAACCCCGCCGCAGCTTTCACATAAAACCAGTTCACGTTCAATCGATTCATACACATTCGGATCATTTTTGTCCATAATTGCCAAAGAATAATCATTCGTTAAATGAATCCCCTTTTGGGTAATACATTTTTCTTCACATTGTCCGCAATTCATGCATAAACAATAATCGACAGTCAATGTACGAGTTTTTTTCTCCGGGTTATCAGTTATAGTGATAGCCTGAGTGGGACACACCTGCGCGCAGGTTCCGCAGCCGATGCAAAACTCCTGATCGTATTTCGGCCTGCCCCGGTATTGTTCCGGCGCCGTATAAGGCTCGGCCGGAAATCCGGTTGTATAAGGCGGTGTAAAAAATGATGTCAATGCTTCTTTTATTTCCCGTATCTTCGGCAGATACATAACAAGCCTCCATAAATTCTCTGTCTTTGGCAGTACATATGTACTGAATTCCGGCAGATAATTATAAATCTTTTAAATCGTTATCTTTAGCATAATCATCGACGACCGTTTGTTTTGCCAGCGGTACGCCGCTGCGATGCGCGGCCCGGGCAATGACATGCGCCGCGACCGGGGACGTCAGAAATATAAAAGCGATACCCAGCAACGCTTTAAATCCAAAACTGTTAAATCCGTTTAAAATAAAAACGCCGAACATAATACCGGCGGAACCGAACGTTACGCATTTCGTCGCCGCCTGCAGCCGGTTATACACATCCGGTAAACGCACCAGGCCCAGGACACCGAAAAAATCAAACCCGATGCCGATATATATAAATATCATACCAATCGTTTCCTTAATCATCTAACTGCCTCCCTTCCAGAATCTTTGAAAAGGCAAGTGATGCGACAAAGCTTAACAACGCCCAGATTAAAGCGACATCCATAAAAAATCCCTGTTTGTAATACAAGCCCAATAACGCCAGCAAACCCACAATCAATATACCCAAAATATCAACCGCAACGATTCTGTCGGCCGCTGTCGGGCCGAATATGACCCTGAACAGTACAAACAACGAACAAAAAAGACTTATATTTATGAGCCTGAAAAGTAATTTTCCATCATATATAAAAAAATTGTAATATATAAATGCGGCTATAAAAATGAATCCTAAAAACCATTTTAACAGTTTCATTCGAAAACCTCCGTTAAAATACTTTCAAACCTGTTACCGATATTCCGTGTATTTTCTTCCACATCGGCAGATATAACATCTATACAGTGAACGTATATCTCTTTTTTATCAGGATTTAAATCAACGGTTAATGTGCCGGGCGTCAGGGTGATTGAATTTGTCAGTATAGTGATCGCGGAGTCTTTACTTAATCTAGTCCTGATCTTGACGATCCCGGGTTTAATCGGTAACATCGGGTGTATCACAATATAGGCAACGTGAAAATTGGCTTTGATCATTTCCCAGAGGAATTTGAATATATATATTACGGCCGCAATAATCCGGCGTACGGTCCCTTTTTGTTTTTTTGTGGTAATAAAAAATTTACCGGCAATCAGGGCAACCACAATCGAGATGATAAATCCCGCAATGACTTCCTGGATATCCCCGATATGTGTCAGAGCCAGCCAGACCAAATAAGCCAAAACAAAAACGACGATCCTGCTTTTCATTTCTATTTTCATCGTCACCTCCCCATAACCATTTGAATGTATTGGGTTTTATTCAAAATGACCGCAATGACCGGGTCTAAAATACTCTCCTTTATACCGGGCACGATCATCAAACTGGTTACCAGACATAATACGGCAAGCGTGATCATTGCCCCATTCATGGCCAGGCCAACATTGGTTTGCTTTGTTTCAATCACCCTGTCGCCATGAAAGCCGTATCTTTGCACCTTCATAAATGAAGCCAGTGTCAGAATACTTCCCACAACGGCCAGAAATGCGTATACAGGATGCCCGGATTTAATCGCAGCAATGATAATAATAAGTTTACTGAAAAATCCGTTAAAAGGCGGAATCCCGGAAATGGACAATGACGCGATCATTGACGTGCCGGATGTGACCGGCAGTAATTTTGAAATATTTCCCAGGTTCTTTAAATTACGCGTTCCGAGGGCCATTTCAACAGCGCCGGCATTATAAAACAATAATCCTTTAAATATAGCGTGATTGAACATATGAAATATTGCGCCCAATATGCCAAGCGGCGTTGCCAGTCCCAGGCCCAGTAATATATAACCGATCTGGCTGATACTGTGATACGCCAGCAGTCTTTTCATATCCCATTGACCGATGGCCAGGAAAACGCCGATTATGATGGAAACAGTCCCGAGCACCATAAAAATACGCATAAATAATTCCGGCGCGCCCAACACGTTAAAGAAAATTCGTATCAAAACATAAATTCCAAGCGCCTTAATCAGCACACCGGAAAGCATGGAAGATATCGGAGCCGGTGCGGAAGAATGCGCGTCCGGGAGCCAGGCGTGAAACGGCATGGCCGCGGTTTTAAGTCCGAAACCTGCCATAAAAAGACCGCCGATCCAGTAAACGACTTTGGTATTTAGCGCGGGTAATCGTTCGGCGATGAGCGCCAGCGTTAATGTCGATGTCGAGCAATAAGTTACCGCAATTCCGACCAGTATCAACGTTGATGAGACGGAACCCATCACGGCATATTTAAAAGCCGCTTCATACTCCTCCGCCCTGCCGCCATAAGCGACAAGGGAAAAAGCCGCTATCAGGGCGATCTCCATAAAAACAAACAGATTGAACAGGTCGCCGGTCAGCACGACACCGTTCATACCGGACAACAACAGCATAAATAGAGCATAGTATTTCCAATCTTGGGATAAATGCCGGATATACTGGATTGAAAACAGGACCGAGGTTAATGAAATGATGCTGATCATAACCAGTACAAATGATGACAAAGAGTCCTGAACCAGATTTATGCCGACAGGGATATCCCATGCGCTCATCCTGTACACCAGGATTTGCCGGCCGCCGATAAAAAAACCATATAATGACAGACAAACCAGCGAAAAAACAGATATTACGGAAAAAATCACAGCCGCATAATCTTTTTTACCGCCGATCAACGAAATGAGAAATGCCGTAAATAAAGGTATAATGATATAAAATGGGAGGATCATCCTAACAGCCTCCTTATTTTAGTAATGTCAAATGTCCTGTATTTTTGAAACAACTTAGCAACAAGGGAAACAAGCAGGGCTGTAGTACCCAATTCAATAACAATCGAAGTCAGAACAAGGGCCTGCGGCAGCGGATCGACCATCGGGACGTCCACCCCTTTTTCCAAAATGGGATATAACGCCGATTTTTTATAGGCGAACAAAATTAAAAAAAGATTGGCCGAATATCCCATAATGGCGAGCGAAAGGATGATCTTGACCAGGTCCCTTTTGGTTATAACGCCATAAATCCCGACCAGAAAAAGTACAAAACACAAAAGATAAATAATCATGCCTCCTCTCCTTCCTCCAATTTCAAACCGGACAGAATCCAGATAACCAGAAATAAAGACATGGCCACTTTAATTCCGATAATTATATTAAAAACGGGTATCGTGCCGGCGCTCAACAAATGATATAAATGCCCTTTACCGATAAAATTTTCCAGGAACAATTTACCGGCCAATAGCGCCGTTATCCCTAATAGTAAAAAGAGGATAATACTTAAAGACTCGAGCTTTTCCAGGAATGAAATCTTTAACCATTTGTCTGTAAATTCACGTCCGTATGCCAGCAATACATTCAGAAAAGCCAGCGCAATGATAACGCCGCCGCCAAATCCGCCGCCGGGGGTTAAATGGCCGTGCAAGATAATATAAAAACCGTAAAGAATAATTAACCATACCGTTAGCCGCGTTATGGTTTTGACAATCAAAGTCATACCTGTCTGCCGTTTCATTTTTATTCCTTATTTTTATTTTTTCGGATACTCAATCGTAGAACCGTTACAGAACCCAGAATAGCGGTAAATAACACCGTTACTTCTCCAAGTGTATCATAAGCCCTGTAATCAAGAATAATGGAACTGACCAGGTTTGCCGCTCCCGTATCACCGGCGCCATTTTCAAGATAATATTTCGACGTATGCAGTAAAGGCTCGCCAAAAGGCGGTATATTTTTAAACACGGATATACTGAAAATAAATATGACGGCAAGTGTAATAACGGTCACACCGATTAGCATTTTGTTTATTCTTGACGGTTCTTCATAGTGATAATCTTTTTTAATAAAGACTTTGACCAGAATGATAATCGCAAATATCTCAAATAAGAACTGTACAATCGCCAAATCCGGGGCCTGAAGAAAAAGAAAAGCGACCGATACCCCAAGTCCGACAACCCCGATTGAGATGATCGAAGACAAAATATCCTTCAATTCCAGCGCGACGATCGATCCGATTATCATAAACCCGAGAACAAACGTTAACCAGGTTTCTATTGGCATTATTTCCTCCGCTCTATTCGTATTGAATCTATAATTAATGAACAAGCAAAATAAATATTAAAACGCCCGCCATTATATATAAAAGATATAACTGCAACTGTCCCGGATGGCCGCGTTGAAAGAGCCCGGAAACCGAAAAAGTAAACCGGGTTCCCAGATCATATATATCAAAATATTTTTTCCCGGCGGCGTCGAAAATCGCTTTTAAAGGTTTCATGTTGCGGATCTCATTATAAAATTCGGTACCGGCAACCCTGTACTTTTCCAGGGCCGGCATACCTCCGAGATAATTCTGGTCGTAACGAACATTTTTAGTAAACAGGTAAATAATGAATCCCGCAATAAATGCAAGGGCAAACATCAGGAATAACAACTGCGGATTATAATCACCCAAAAAGTCGGGTAAAGGATATCCCAATTCCATGGTAACGGGATAAATCAGTCGTTTTAACGGAATACTGACCGCAAACAAACCAAATACAACACATAGCGCGGAAAGCAAACCGGTTGAGAGCCACTGATTGGGCTTTGTTTCTTTTATATGATCATACTTTGCAGGCCGTTTTCCCAGATAGATCGAATGTAAAAATTTCAAAAAACTTGCCAGGGTAAGCGCGCTGCCGAAAACCGCCAGGATCAAACAGACAAGCAGCCATACCTGCTGGACCTTGCTCATACTTCCGGCCAGTTCAAGCAAACCCTGATAAATCATCCACTTGGAGAAAAATCCGTTAAACGGTGGAATACCGGATATGGCGAACGCGCCGATCATGGCCATTATAAATGTGACCGGCATTTTTTTACCCAGACCGCCCAGGTTCTCCAGGTCGCTTGTGCCGGTCTGTTTTTCCACGGAGCCGAGCGTTAAAAACAGATTGGATTTATAAATTGTATGATTGATCATATGGAACAACCCGCCCGCGAACGCCAGTGCGCCGCCGCTGCCGACGCCCATGATCATATACCCCACCTGGCTGACCGCGTGGTACCCTAACAGTTTTCTGCCGCTGTGTTGTATCATGGCCATCATGACGGCAAAAATAACCGTCATCGCGCCAAGAGTAATGATGACAAGGTTCACGGTGACCGTTACCTCAAATAATTGCGTCATTATCCGGGCCAAAAGATAAATGCCGAGTAATTTATCCAAAGATGCCGGCAGGAATGCCGCACTTTCAATGGGCGCGTCCTGGCTGAAATCGGGAACCCATGTATGGAACGGAAATCCCCCGGCTTTGGCAAACGCAGCGATTACCAGGCAGATAAACGCGACAACAGAAAGTTCACCGGTTAACGGTATGTGCAGATCGATTAACGACCAGCTTGATCCCGGTTTCAAAAACCAGATACTGACCATTCCTAAAATTAAAAAAGCATCGCTCCCGCCGATTAAAATAAAAGTTTTCTTTGCCGTTTGCGGCGTTCCTTTTGTCAGCCCAAGCATGCAAAATAAATACAGCGCCAGACCCGACAATCCCCAAAAAATCAAAAAACTAAAGACGTGTTCGCTCAAAACGACGCCGTTGCAAAATGAAACGGTCATGGGATATAATATAAGAAACTTTTTTTCGATTCTTTTATCCAGACCCTGCAGTGAAAATATGAAAATAATAAAACTCAAAACCTGGATAAAAGTAAACACAAACAGACCCAACCGGTCAACAGAAAATACTGTCTCCCCGAACAAAATAAAATTTTCCGCCACGCCGGAATACAGGAGTACCGTTAGCCGCAGTAGATATATTAAACCCAACAGGGTAAGAATTTTTTGCATAACGGGCGGCAATAAAATATTCAACAATGCAATCACAAAGGGGATTGCGGCCAGATAAATCAGCACAACATTAACCTCCATATGTTTCCCTCCTGATCCGTTCGGTCTTTTCGCGGGACAACTTTAATAAGTCTATTTGATACGGTTGTTTATTTTTATTGACGACCTTCAGGGAGCGTTCGGTACAACAATAACATGGATCGACCGATGCAGTTGTGATGAGCACATCGGCAATCGGCAGACCCACACATGACGCCGCGTAAGTGGGAATATTGACATAGCTGGGGGCCCGAACCTTGTGCCGGATTGGCCTGTTTGTGCCGTCGGTCCGTACATAATGAAACACTTCGCCGCGCGGCGCTTCATACCGGCCGATGCCTTCTCCTGCAGATATATTCTTCACATTGTTTAATATCGGACCTTTTACCTTTTTTAATTTTTCCAGACATTGACGGCAAATTTTTGTGGATTCCAGCATTTCCAGCACGCGGACAATTAGTTTATCATAGACATCGCCGTTTTCCAGCACAATGACATCAAAATCGACCAAGCTGTATGCGTCTATATCCTCGGACTTGCGCACATCCGCCGGGACTCCGGATGCCCGGGAAGTCGGACCCACAGCGCAATAATCGAGGGCGTCTTTATGGGTTAAAACGCCGACTCCTTTCAATCGCGATCTGAGGACCGGGTCATCATTGGCGGCCTTGGCGATCATGATCAGTTTTTTGTCGAGCATATCCAATACATCTGTCAGGCCGGGAATTTTTTCTGGATCCACATCCCTCGAGACGCCCCCGACTCTCAACATGTTGTAATGATTGCGGTTGCCGGAAATGAGCTCAAACATTTGCAGAACCGGCTCCCTGTATTTCCAGGACCACATCCACAGGGTATCGTAACCGATAAAATGCCCTGCCAGGCCAAGCCAGAGCAGATGACTGTGAATGCGTTCCAGTTCTCCGATCAGTGTGCGGATATATCGCGCCCGCAATGGGATTTCGGTATTATCGACATCCTCTATCGCGTGCACGCATGCCAGCGGGTGTGACGTGGAACAGATACCGCAGATCCGTTCCACCAGATAAATGGACTGGGTAAACGTTTTTTGTTCCGAGATAAACTCGTGCCCTCTGTGCATCCAGCCGATATCAATATCAATATCAACGACGGTTTCGCCATCAACGACCAGGTTAAAATATTCGGCTTCTTCGAGCAACGGATGGAATGGGCCAACCGGTATGGTATTCTTGTTCATGAATTCCTCCTGAATCGTAATGGTTTGTCAAGTTGTTGGGGGTGCTCTCTGGACAGCAGCCGTTCCGGACGCGGATGGCCCTCAAATTCGATGCCCCAAAATTCACACATTTCCCTTTCAATCCACTCCGCGCCTTTGATGATGGGCGTAATCGATTTCATTTTCGGATTTTTCAGATCGGTCATGACCATACGCGGACAAAAGTACTGGCCGGATTCGTCGTGTGAAAAATGATACAGCACCTCTATGCCGTGATACATTTCCATCGCCGTTGCCGTGGATAACCGGCACCCCATTTTATGAAATAAATACTCTACCACGGTATGTAAATTTTCATTATCCACCTCGAAATAAAGGCGGCCTTTTTTCTCGATCTTTTTATATATTTTATCACCCATAGCCTCGATGAATTCTTTGGTTTTATCCATTCAGAACCTCCACAAGTTTTACAACGCCCTCGATCATGGCTTCCGGTTTGGGCGGACAACCGGGTATATACATATCAATGGGAATGACGTCCTCTCGGCAGGGCACTTTATTGTAGCTGTCGTTAAAGCAACAGCCGCCGGCAGGACATGTTCCCACGCCGACGACAAAAACAGGTTTCGGCGCCTGCGAATATAAATGTGTAACTTTGGGGGCGACTTTTTGATTGATGATACCGCTCAACAGGATCACATCCGCGTGCCTGACAGAACCCACGAGCTTGATCCCGAACCGTTCCAGATCATATTTTGGTGTGAGCAGGTCCAGTATTTCGATATCACAATTATTACACGGGGACGCACTTAGATGAAACACCCATATTGATTTTGCCAGTCTTTTATTATACCATCCCATATTAAACTCCTAACACGGCTAAGATTAAAGCTATAAAACCCAACAGCGCGGCGTATTTCCAGAAAAAATTTAATGCCGTATCAATCCTGATCCTCGGATTGGTATTTTTTATAATGATCATAACCACGACAATCAAAAAATATTTTAAAACGGCCCAAAGTATACCCAGACCGTGCAGATTGAAACCGCCCAGAAATAACAGCACCAGTAAAAAGGGCAGGACAACATACAGCATAAAATGGTTTAATTTCCAGAAAGCCAGCGGCGGCCCGCTGTATTCCATAAATGGCCCCTCTACGAGTTCCGTTTCCGCTTCCGGGATATGGAACGGCGGCAGCGTCATTTTTGCCTGGATACACAGGATACCGACAATAAAGGCGATCACACCGGATACGGAACCTATAAAAGCGCCTTCAATACTTTGCCAGTTCAAAATCTGTTCAAGACTCAACTGGTAATCCGCTTTAACGACGGGCACCATACACACAAATATAAAAGCCAGTTCATCGGCCAGCAACAGTTTCATTTCTCTTGCGGCGCCAATGCTGGAATAAACGTTTCCTGTAGACGATCCGCCTAATATGATCATAACGGAATAAACCATTAACAAATACATGATCACAAACAGGTCGCCGCCGAAGCCTTTATTGAAGAACAAAGCGACGCCGATCATGGTTGAAATCAGAACGATCACGGCAAAAGCGATAAAAGGAGCCGCAATAAATAATGAATGTACTCCTTCTTTGACGATGATCGTTTCTTTGCCAAGCAATTTGAAAAAATCATTAAAATTCTGTAAAAAGGGCGGACCGACACGAAACTGGAACCGCGCGGAGACCTTCCGGTCAACCCAGCCGACGGTCAGTCCCAAAATACCGGTAAATAACAGACCGGGAAAAATGAGCAGGAAAAACACATATTCTATGTTCATGACTTGCCCTCCTTGTGCCGCCAGTTCGGACTTTTAATTGCCAGATGCTTACCCGAAAAATAGATATGCTGCTGCGGGTCTTCTTCCGTTAACTCTTTCATCGCAAAGGTTTGAGCGGGTGCGGTTTTCACACACAGCGGAACATAGTCAGGATCCTGCTCCAACTGATTCAAACACAAATCGCACTGACAGGTCACATAATTAATGACCTCGGGGAAAATCGTTCCGAACGGGCAGGCCAGTACACAACTTTTGCACCCCACACATCGCATATTATGCCGTTTGATGGTTCCGGTTTCCTGCCGTTCCAGGGCTTCCACCGGGCATGCCGAGACGCAGAACGATTCCGTACACTGCCGGCAATATGAAGCAAATTGCGCCACCTCCAGCAGGGAAAAAGCGCCGTTATTTTTTCTGTGAAAAAGATATTCGCATTTAATTTGATCGACTGCTGCGCCGGAATTGATCAGGGCCGGAACATCAATAAAAAGTTTTTTCATTCCCAAATATCCTCCTCATTCTTTATCCGGGCATAAGTAAACACGGGGCCGTCTTTGCAGGCATAAAACTCGCCCATCACGCAATGCCGGCATTGGCCGAAACCGCAGTACATTTTCTTTTCCATCGACAGATATATATTTTCTTCCCGGAAACCGCATTTGATCAAATCCATTGTACCAAACTTCATCATAACAGGCGGTCCGCAAACCACCGCCGGATTTACAGCCGTATCAATATCCAGTTTGGATAACAGCGAAGTAACCAGCCCAACTTCCTCGTCCCACTCTTCGCCATCGGGAACAACATCGACACTGCGCATAAACGTGACATTGTCATATTTTCTCCAATCCGTCACCGAATCCTTGTAGATACAATCCTTTGGCGTTTTAGCTCCCGCGAAAAATGTAATGCTGTTATAATCTTCCACTTCATGCAGCAGGGTCGTAAAAAGTGATCGTAACGGCGCGAGTCCGCAGCCGCCGCCAAGTATCAAAAGGTCCTTACCCTTGAATTTTTCGAGCGGATAATGCGAACCGTAGGGTCCCCTCAAACCCACTTTGTCGCCGACTTTAGCTCTGTGAACATATTCCGTCACAAAACCGGTTTTCATGATGGTAATATCCATATTTTCGCTGATGAAATGTGATGATGAAGGAGTAAACGGACCCTCGCCAATGCCGGGTATGGTCAGTTCAATAAATTGTCCGGTTTTAAACGGTATGGGTTTCTCCGGTTGAACACGTAACGTGCGAATTAACGGAGATTCCTGAATAATTTCATATATCGTGGCAGGTACGACCTCATACGGGTTATTCATAATCTTCTCCTGTTACCTCAAAAATTCTACTATAACATCACTGATGTCCGGTTAACGGACACCGCTGCCTGATCCGGTTTACAAGTTCAATAAAATCAAGCTAAAAATTGGAAAAATTTAATTTTATTCAACCATATCAATTAATGAAATCATATCCAAAAACGTTAATAAAATAATATGTTACGAATGTCGTGTCCGGGTTTAACCGGACACTAGTGCTATACATATCTATTTTCAATCGACAACCGCGTTCAAAACAGAATTGACTACCTGACGAAAATCAATTTGGGCCGCGCATGCTTCCGTACACCTTCCGCACCCCGTGCAGCCCAACATATCAAAATTACTTTTCATAAATAGAAATTTACATAAATAACGATTACGAAATCTCTGGAACATTTTAGGCCGGGGCGTGCTTCCGCCGGCAACGCGGGCATATCCGTTTAACTGGCAGGAATCCATGCTCCTGACCTTGACAAATTCTTCCGCTTTTGTTTCATCATTTAAAATAAGACAATAACAGGTCGGGCAGATATTCGTACAGGCGCCGCACCCGATACATGTTTTGGATTCATCTGACCAATTATCCATCGGGTTTTGTTTTAATTTTTCAAATTCATTATTTCTCTCGTATTGTTCATTTTGTTTTTCCAATAACCGGATTATTTTATTTCTTTGCTCCTGAATATTGGCAGAAATTTCTGGGGACCCGGGTTCAACTTTACATTCCTTTTTTAATAATTCCAGCAATTCCTCGCCCTTTTCACTTCCCGATGTGACGACATAAACATCTTTATAGCGGGAAAGATTCAGATCAAAATTAGCTTCGGCATAAGGATGTCCGTCTACCAGATTACAATGACAGGTCGGGGCAATGTCGGTACAATCCGCGCTAATGATTGTGGTATTTTGCCGCCAATAAAAATAAGCGGGATCGACAAAATCTTCATTAATCATGGCCTTGTCAAGCACTTTCAGCGCCCTGATATCACAACCTTTTGCGCCGACGATCAAGCGTTTTGTATTATCAAATGTTTGCGGCAGAATTTTTTCACGGGGAAGAAAGAAAAACATTTTTAATGGATCGACGGTCCGGTAGGAGTCTATATCAAATTCTTTTGATTTTGATAATTGCGCAAAATAAAACGAATCCGAATCTTTATTCCCGGACCTGACGGGTAAAATAATTTGATCAAAACCGGAAAATCCCTTATCCTGACATTTATATAAAAACGCAATAAATTCGTCCACTTTGATAATCATTACTTCACCTCCATCGAATTTCAATACAAAATCTTAAATATGACAATCGCTTCAACATGGACACATGATGAATTAATGCATCATTAAAATTTTCAAAATCAACAAAAACAATGTCAAAAAATTTTCTGATTGAAAAAAATTTTAGTAAATTTGATTGGGCAATCTTGTGGATTTTACAATGAAATCGATCAATCCGGTTTTATTCTGCTTGTTGAAGTTATAACTTGTAATCCCTATTCAAAAAAAGTCGGTGATTAGCGGCTATAATATCACAATAAATAGAAAAACATTCCTTTACCATTTTCCGGATCGTACTCATATACGTAAACACCGTCCCAATCCTCGTAGCATAATAAAGACAACTCAAAGGTATTGTTTAATTCAATATCCTGGTATCGTCTCAAGAGTAGTGGGCCGTAATATCGGGGAGGCAGGTCAGGACCCTCACTGTAGATGTATAGAAAATCGGTTCCGTATGATAATAAACAAAAGCTGTACTTTTTTTCACAACTTTATTTAATTATAAACAAACGAAATAAAATGTGCAAGTCTTTTTTTCAAAAAAGTGAAATTTTTTTCATTTTTTTTTATTCTCTGATACCCATACCGTAGATCTGACCCGCCAGATCGAATGCGGACAAGTCGGACATAAAAACAGGTATTCCTTTTTCAATGGCCTTTTCAGCAGCGTCATTGTCGAGTTCCCGGCCGCCCGGTAAAATGGCGCCGCATAATCCTTTGAAAAAAATAATCGCAATAACGTTAACATGGGTTTGGTTTGTTATCCACAAGTCACCTTTTTGCGCTCTTGCCATAACATCGCTTAAAATATCCGATGCAATAATACCATTTATCTCGATATCGATTTTCATATTTTCATATAATGGTTTTAATGACAGCTTTTTTGCTATTGTTTCCAATACCATCGATGTCATCCTTTTATGAATACAGGATATTTGATGTCCGTTATCCGGACGCATGTGATATTGAATCCTGTTATAAACTATTCCATTTTTTATCCATAAACATGACTGACAAATTGAACTTTATTTTTGTACAATTTTATTATTCAATTGGTATGTATCCTGCATGACCAGGGCGGAAGGCAATTTGATTGTGAATGTGGTCCCTTTCCCCGGCTTGCTGTCAACAATAATATCGCCTTTGTGTTTTTTTATGATACCGTAAGATATTGACAGGCCCAATCCTGTACCTTTGCCGGGGGGTTTGGTCGTAAAAAAAGGATCAAAAATTTTATTTAGCAGTTCCGCCGATATTCCGGTTCCGGTATCTTTAAAGCTGGCAAGTACAAATTTTTTGTCCGGGGAAAAACCGGTTTTTACAATTAGCGTACCTTTTCCGTCCATCGCTTCAGCCGCGTTGAAAATAATATTTAATACTATCTGCTGAATCTGGCCGACATCAACAAATACTTTGTGGATATCCGGATTCAGTTCCCTGACAATTTTTATATTTTGGAACAGGACCTGATTTTCAATCAGGGTCAGGGTGCTGATTAATATCTTGTTTAGATCGGCGATAGCGGCCTGCAAACGGGACTGTCGGGAAAAGTCCAACAATCCGTGCACAATTTTCCTGCAGCGCTCGGTCTCTTCAATAATTTTTTTCAAATCCCTGTATTCCGGATCGCTGATGTTTTTTCGTTCTAGTAACAGACTGCTGAAAATTAGCACTCCCCCTAACGGATTGTTCAATTCATGAGCCACTCCCGCGGCCAATTCTCCAATTGAAGCCAGCCTTTCCGATTGAATAAGCTGTTGTTGGGTCTTTTTCAGGGTATCCAGGGATTCTTTTAGTTCTATATTGGACTTTTGCAGCTCATTTTGGACTTTTTCCAGTCTGTCCAGCATATAGGGCAGGCACATTTCAGCCTCGGCCAGTCCCTGGTAAACGGCAATCGCTTTCTCACGGCAGGATATATAACCACAGGCCCCGCAATTCAGTTCATCTTCAGGATTACTTTTTCCGGTAAGTTGCAGTATTGCTTTTATTTCGTTTTCATCCGGAATTTTCTCGTCCTTATATTCATTGGTAAATTTACGTCCAAGATCCAGCCCGCTTAAATCGAAATTTTCCAGGGTAAATTCTTTTTCCTCTTCAACCCGGCTGTTAATATAATTAATCACCTTGTCTTTTTTTACAAACACCGAAAGGTTATTGTCAATTTTCGGGCCGTTGATACATCCTTCACAAAAAAGCAGGTCCAAAAACTTAGCCTCAATTTGACCTTCGGAAGCTTTCTGTAAAATCTCCAGAACGCGATCCCTACCCTCGGTGACAATGATATCATTATCCGTAATATCATAATTTAATTCGGCGCTTTTTAACAATCCCCCGGAAACCGGGAACAGTTTTCCGCGGTGGGCATTCGGACCGTCAAATTCACCCGGTAATTCGTTGCCGGGTTGTATATTTTTTTTCGTAAACAGCTCTTTCAATTCATCAAAAGTCAAAACCTGATTTATTACATCTGTGACTTTCGGGTCGCCCATTTCTTTCTTTTTTGCAATGCAGGGACCGATAAAAACAATAAACGCATCAGGATTAATATATTTGCTGATGTACCTGCCGATAGCGATCATGGGAGATACAATCGGGGCCAGACACATTGTCAAAATGGGATAGTATTTTTCAATATAATTAACAACTGCGGGACAGGGGGAGGAAATAATAAACGGCATAATATTGGAGTCCAATAACTCCCTGTATTCTTTACTGATCAAATCAGCGCCATACGCCACGTCATATACGCGGCTGAATCCAAGTTTCCGTATCGCGGTTAAAATTTTCCCGGGTTCCAGATCCGGGAAAGCTGCCGGGAAAGACGGCGCCAATACGGCGACTGTTCGACTTTTAGAAGATAATAAATTCAGGGTGGGAAAAATATCATCACGTATTTTTTTGGCGTTCTGCGGGCACACTTTGACGCAATAACCGCAGGCAATACATCGTTCGGTTATGACCATTGCCTGGCCTTTTTCGACTTTTATCGCCTTTGCCGGACAATTCCGTATACAGGAATAACAGCGTTTACACTTTGTTTCAATTGTTGTTACTACGGGTAACAATTTTTTTATTCCATTTGTTTATGAACAAATAAGAACTTAAAGCCTGAATGAGTGAGCTGTCTTTTTCCAGAGTTCCTAAAGTCGATGAATAAAAATCCTGTGCGGGAGGTTCGTGTGTTCCTAAGCAGCTTCTTTTATAATAAAATTTTAACGATATTGCCGGTTAAAACCTTACTTATATAATTTATCAAATTTGTATAATATATAATAAATCTTTATAAAATAATCCTGATTTATTAAAAAATCAAGTATAAAAAAATACTATATATTTTATAAAAATTTAATCTAATACATAAAATAAAATATCTTCACGAGAATGGTGAATAATTAACTAATATTCTTACCCGTGGAAGGAGTAATATAAAAAACAGTTTTCCTGTCCTGCCGGTAATTTAATCGTTTTGCCGGGTCTGTATTCCGGGATTAATTCCATCAGGATAAAACCGGCTTGTAAAATCGTCGGACTCAAGCAAATGATGGTCCACCTTATCGGAGTCCCTGGCGATCAGGTATTTTAATTCATTGATATTATCGGACCATCTGAACCCGTTAAAAAATTCCACGCCTTCGAACTGGGTTTTGTAAAGGGCATTCCGGCTGTAACACGATCCGAGATAAATATGCCGAACACCATTATTCTTCATTTCTCCAACTGCCGACGTCATCATAAACATTCCAAGACTGTTCCGAAAAAAGTTGAGATCATAGAACGAATAATAATAAAAAGCAACATGGGGTTTTTCAATATATAAAAACACCAGACCGATATCCTTTTGAGATTTTAGGTCTTTAAATATCATCACATGCGAAATGATTGGGGCGCTCATGATACGGTCGAGCCTGTCATAACTCATCACGTCCTTGCCGAATTTTTCATCGGCGTACTTTTTACAAAACTCGCGCCACGACGGAGAAAAGTCAAAATTCTGCCGTTCCACCAGTCCCGGTTCTATGCCCTCCCCTTTCCGTAAAATCCTTCGGTTCTCTGATGAAGGTTCATATCGATCCAAATCAACACGAACATTTCTGCACAGGTAAAAACGGTCCAGGTTGGGCGAATTGGGTAAAAAGCCCCGGTCAAATAAATCCGCAGGCGTCTCATGCTCCTCCGGGTAAGCCCAGATGGAATATGGGAAGATATAATTTGCGTAATCCGATTTATATTCCGAAAATACGATTTTCATTGTGTATGTTTAAATTCTTTCTCTATTTAATCACTTCCGGGCGGCCACAAACTTTTACCGACATCAAGACGAAAATAACTGCTCAGGCAGTATATCTTTTTTATATTTTTGTAAGCGATCTGAACGGCTTTTTCCATTGAATCCGAAACGGCGGCAACGTCCGCTATCCGGTGTCCGGACATGAACATTTGTCCGCCCCCTCCGCCTTCCACTTCATTCCACCAGATATCACAATCCGTTTTACCGTTTACCTGTACCGTCAAATACGGACCTGTGATTTTGGTATAGGGGTACCCCCAGCCAGCCAATGTCAACACGCAGGCATATTCATTCCTTTTTACATAATCTATATTGATTTTTTTGTTCACAGCCGTATCCATAATCGTTTTGACCGGATTTTTCAGCATACGTAACAACGGCAGACCGGCCGTAACACCGGTGCGCACATTGTATTCCAGCACATACCATTTGCTGTCACGTTTGGCCGCGGTAACCTGTACAGGGCCGTTAAAATTCGTTTCCCTGAACCAGGGCAGCAATGGGTGAATGAGTTCCCTGGCAAGCCCGTATTTATCTCCGGGATCTACTTCCACCAGTCCGCCCAAAGGCGCTCCGGCAACCGGGCCCATGTTGCCGTCAAAGGACCATTTATATTCCTGGTTGGTCACCACCGAATATATTTCACCGTTGCTGATGAAAGCAATATGGCCCGCTTCCCTGCGGCCCATATATTCCTGTAAAAAAACACCTTCGGCGTAATTCACATTTTCCAGCCAGCTTTTTGTGTCCTGAACGGTTTCCGTAACGATTGTATGCACGGGACTGCCGGGCCGACACAACGGATTTTTAATGACATAGGGTTTGGGATGCGCGTTCACATAAGCCAGCGCTTCAAGCCGATTTTTGGCGACGTGGGACTGGGGAAACGGTATACCGTACTTTTTACATAGTTTTCTGGCAAAATCCCTGTCCCGTTCCAACAGCATGGCGTCATGAACCGGGGAAAACACCGGGATACCCGTTTGTAAAAATTCCTCCGTCCATTCTTCCTGGTGCCAGTTGATGGACATCGGAAACACCATATCGATTTTTAATTTTTTTAATATGTCACAGGGATTGGGTATGTCTTTATAATAAAAGGTCTTACCTTCCTGTGATGGACCATAATGGCCGTATTCGCGGGTCAAATAACAAAAAACCTCGGCGCCGTCTTCCGCGAACACCCGCATGGCGGAAGCGGCAAACGAGCCGATTCCGAATACCATGATCCTGGGTTTATCTTTTTTCATATTGCTGTCCCGAACTTTTTCCTGTATGTAATATTTTATATCGTTTATTATACCTGTAACAATTTTATTTTCATATCAACAGTCGTATCATCCACTTTGCTTTTGTGCTGAAAGATAAAATGGATCAATTTAGTTTGTAATTATGAGTTGAACCGGTTTTAACCGCTGAAAAAAACAAACCAGCTCCAGTTAATGAACAAATGGACTATTACAGCGGCAAAAATCTTACGGGTCTTTATATAGGTCAAACCGTAAAAGACACCGGCTATCGTTGCCAGCAGCATAAAAGCCCATGGTACATGCCAGGTTCCCAACGATCCAGGCGATAAATCGATAAAAGGAGGACTTGAATTGTTACCGTGCGCCAGTCCGTATAAAACGGATGATATCAACATGGCGATCGTACCCGCTTTTTTTACCCCGCCCAATTGTTTTTCAATTAAATTGAGGATGACCCCGCGGAACAATATTTCCTCCGGCAGGGCGACAAAAAAACAAATAAACAGTAATTTTTGTATCATTTCCCCAAAAGAGGGCATAGTCCGGGAAAAAACGATAAAATGAGTGAGCAGCCCGACCGGTATTGCTATCACCAATAGGATTAAAAAATTCATGACAGCGGTCCGCCATTCATGATCCTTTAATCTGAAAGTATAACCCATATCGGGTAATTGACGCATAACCAGGTAAACATATAATATAATATTCAAACCGATCAATAAATACACGTTGATAACGGATTGCACGTGCGGGATACCAAGGTCGGGTACGAATCCGAATTCAACCGGAAGCCACAAAACCAGGACAAGGATAACATCAGGAATTGTCAATACCGGCGAACTGTTTTTCAAAAGCATAAACAGTAAAAAAGGAACGAAACAATAAAGGAAACCTTTTAAAATACCCGGACCGTCAGCATGTCCTGTTATGAATGCGTAGATTAATAAAACAACGAACAAAAATGACGGCAGAATCCATACATGTATCGGATGGGTTTCAATATCTTTACGCAGAATTTTAATTAGGGTTGGATTGGCCAATAAAATAAACGGGGAAATAAATAAAATGAGGGCCAAAAAAGCCGATATGGCAAATCCGATACCGGAAGGAACACGGATAAGATAAAAAGTAAAACTAAAGACAAGAATAATAATCAATACTATTCCAAGCCGTATATCATTGAAGAGCGGGGCGCGTTGATAATCTTTAACTTTCATAATTCTCTTTTTTTTATTTTACTCAGGCTAACACTGGTGTCCGGTTCACGGACACTGCTCCCTGATACGG
The DNA here is from genome assembly GCA_016934825.1 of Candidatus Zhuqueibacterota bacterium. Classification (GTDB taxonomy): domain Bacteria; phylum Zhuqueibacterota; class Zhuqueibacteria; order Residuimicrobiales; family Krinioviventaceae; genus Fontivivens. The sequence continues at coordinate 108,824 of JAFGSB010000158.1, read as the reverse complement.
CTTACAATTTAAATAAAATCAGGTTAAATAATTATAAAAATTTATTTTTCTCAAACAAATCAATAAATGATATTATATCAGAATACGTTAATATATAAATATGTTAAGAGTGTCGCGTCCGGGGTTTACCGGACACTGGTGTCAGGCTAAATATAATTAATTCAAACTCTCATGTCAAACCTTTTATAAAGGATCATAAAGTAAAAAAGCCCTTTAAAAGGGCTTTTCCAAGATCAGTTCAATATTAATCCAGGGACATTTCATTTTTGATCATTTGTTCCAGGGTCTGCGGTTTCCTGATGATCTGCAACTCCCCGTTTGTCCGCAATAATATTTCCGGGGCCTGAATATAGGAATTATAATTATATGGCGACATGGATGAACAGTAGGCGCCGGTCCCGCCAATTACAACATAATCACCGGTTTCCGGTTTGGCCATCACACGTGGTACAATGTTACCATTTGCGTCGAGACACTGCGAGTCCCCGCTTTCACAGCAGCGCCCCACAATAACGCGCAAATCTTTTTCCGAATCAAAGCCGTTCAAATCAAATTCGGATGACAGCAATTGCCCCTGTTTGGATACGATATAAAACGGATGCCTGGACCCGTACAACAGGGGCCTGACGTTGGCTTCCATCCCGCCATCGAGAATTAAAAATTCAAACCCGTCCGGACCGGTTTGTTTGATGTCAAGCACCGTCGATACAATATAGCCCGCATTGGCGACGATAAATGTACCGGGTTCCACTTCCATTGTCAGTTTGCGCCCGGTCCTTTTATAAAAATCCTCAAACCGTTGTTTGGCGTATAAACCCAGATCATGAATATCCGACGCCGTTTCATCCGGCATACGGGCTTCTTTAAAGCCGCCGCCGAAATTGACGGTTGTCGCGTCGGGGAAATATTTTTCCACAAAACTCAATTCCCTTTCAATATTATTACGCCATTCAACCGGACTGCCACCGGACCCGATATGTGTATGTACAAGATCAAATTTCAAACCCATAGTTGAAGCATATTGCAGGGCTTTTTCGATATCCGTCAGATGCACGCCAAAACAGGAATATTTATCGCCGGTGTTTCTTGTGACGGATTCCCCGGTCCCTACACCCGGGTGCACGCGCATGGCCAGATTGATATGATGTTTCGAGGCAAACTCTGCGATCAGATGCAGCTGCCGCAGGGAACAAACATTATATTTCAGTCCCTGCAGCATCATCTGTTCAAGATCCCGGCGGTCTTTATTTAATGGAATTTCCTGGGTCGTTAGCATGATCCTGTTCAATGGAAAGCCGGCAAAGTGGGCGCGCCGCGCTTCATTCAAAGAGCTCGCGTCAATCCTGAAGCCCAGTTTATGTAAAAGCTGTAATATGGCTTTATTGGAATTTGCCTTCATGGCATAGCTGACATTTAAACCATAAGCGTTCGGCATGGATAGCACCGTATTGCCTTTTTCCACGATCAAACTCTCATCATATAAGTAAAAAGGTGTTCCGTACCGTTTCGCCGCATCAATAATAATTATATCGGTTACCTTTCCGTAGCCGGACAATAACATAAAAATTTCCTTTATAGATTATATCACCAGATTCTGTTTTATACTGTCAACCGCGTTGATAATATCCTGTTTATGACCAAAAGAACTGAGACGAAAATATCCCTCGCCGCTCGGTCCGAAACCGGAACCGGGGGTGCCGACAACATGTGTCTCGGTTATTAATTTATCGAAAAAGTCCCACGAGTTCATTCCGTTAAGAGTTTGCATCCAGATATACGGGCCGTTATCTCCGCCGAAAACCCTGATACCGATTTCCGTCAATCCGTTTTTGATAATTAGGGCATTATCCATATAATAATCTATCAATCCACGGCACTCTTTTGCACCCTGTTCGGAAAGAGCGGCCAGACCGCCCTCCTGCACGATATTGGAAGCGCCGTTAAAAAAAGTGCTTTGTCTTCTGTTCCACAGGGCATTTATTTTTCCCGGTTCGCTGTTTTCAACCGTCAGCGCTTTCGGCACCACGGCCCAGCCGAGCCGGACGCCAGTAAAACCGGCAATTTTGGAAAAACTGTTTATCTCCAGGGCGCATTCCGCCGCCCCGTCAATTTGAAATATACTTTTGGGAAGAGAATCATCCTTGATAAACGCGGAATAAGCCGCGTCGAAAATAATGACCGCTTTATTCCGCCGGGCGTAATCGACAAATGTTTTTAACTGCTCTTTTGTTGCCACGGTACCCGTCGGGTTGTTGGGGCTGCAAATATAAATCAAGTCCACTTTTTGATCCGGAACCGGCGAAAAAAATCCGTTCGCTTCAGTGCAGGGCATATAGACGATTCCGTCATACAATCCTCTCTGTTTATTAAAAAAACCGGTGCGGCCTGCGATAACGTTGGTATCCACGTAAACCGGGTAGGCCGGATCCTGCACCGCGATGATATTGTCCTGCCCGAATATGGATTGTATATTACCGGAGTCCGGCTTGGCGCCGTCGCTGACGAATATTTCGCCGATATCCAGGTTTACACCCAGTCCGGCGTATTGTTTCTTCAATGCCTCCCTTAAACGGGCGTCTCCCTGTTCGTCCCCATATCCCGTATACGTATCGACGGAAGCTAATTTTTCGACCCCCGAAAACAATCCCTTAATGACGGAGGGCGTCAGGGGTTCGGTTGTATTGCCGATACCCAGGCGCATGACTTTAACCCCCGGATTCTTTTCCAGGAATGCCCGGGTCCTTCTCGCAATTTCAGGAAACAGATACCCGGCCGCAAGTTTATTATAATTCGAATTAATCGTTGCCATTCGTGACCTTTCCGTTTATATTGTTGACCTTATACTTTGGTCGTAAAAGCTTCTTTTACTAAAACACCATCGCCAATGCGTGTGACGGGTCCCGTCATGGTAATATCATAATTGTCGGAAATTGAAATTTTCAACTCGCCCCCGGGCATATGAACCGTAATATGATTATCACACAAACCCAGTTTACGGGCGACCGCGGCTGCTGCGCTGCTGCTGCTGCCGGATGCCAGCGTGTACCCGGCGCCGCGTTCCCATATTTCAATTTTTATATTATTTCTGTCAAGCACTTTTAAAAACTGGACGTTGATCCTTTTCGGGAATATGGAATGTGTCTCGATGTGAGGACCATATAAAGTCGCCAGTTCCCTGGATATCTCTTCACACGGGATAATACAATGCGGATTACCGATGGACGCTGCGCAAAATTGAAAAGTCTTTTCATTTACGGTTATCTTTTCATTTATGACCTCGCGCTCGCCGCCCGTAACAGGTATTTTTGTACTGTTAAAACTGATGCGGCCCATTTCCACATCGACCAGTTCACCGTTTCGCAATATAACAGAGTTAACCAGTCCGCCGGGAGTATCGACCGTGAAGGGTTCATCCCGCACCAACTTTTTGTCCCACAGATACCTGGAAAAAATGCGCAGCCCGTTTCCGCTCTTTTCGGCTTCGCTGCCGTCGGGATTGAAAATCCGCAGGCCGAAATCGCCCTTTTCGGTCTCAAGCGGACCGTATAAAATTCCGTCCGAGCCGATGCCAAAATTTCTATGGCATATTAACCTGATATTTTCCACCGTCATATCCAGGGTTGTATCCTTAGGGTCTATGACGATATAATCATTTCCCAAAGCGTGGTATTTATAAAATTTAAAATTGTCCATATTCTATCCGATTATTAAATCAATCCCAATTCTTTTAAAATATCTTTCATTTTTTGTTTGTTCGCTTCCGTCATATTAACCAGCGGCAGCCTGAAATGATCTTCAACTTTACCCATTAAAGCGACCGCCGTTTTAACGGGGATCGGATTACTCTCGACAAAATTAAATTCCATAAGCGGCAGTAATTTATTGTGTAATTCGCGCGCCCTGTCCCAGTTACCGGCAAATGTACTGTGAACCATTTCGTGCAGCATGGCGGGAACTTCGTTGGCAACAACGGATATGACGCCGTCCCCGCCGAATGATAAAATAGGCAGTGTAATTGAATCGTCTCCCGACAGCACAAGAAAACCCTTCGGACGGTCTTTAATAATTGCCATGATCTGTGACAAGTTTCCACTGGCCTCTTTAATACCGATAATATTCGGAATATCTGCAAGGCGGAGTGTGGTTTGCGCGGCGATATTGCTGCCGGTTCTGCCCGGCACGTTATAAATAATAACCGGCAGACTGACGGATTCGGCAATGGCTTTAAAATGCTGGTAAAATCCCTCCTGGGGAGGTTTATTATAATAGGGCCCGACTGAAAGAATACCGTCGGCGCCGGCTTTTTCCGCGAATTGAGTTAACGATATCGCTTCACTGGTCGAATTGCTGCCGGTTCCGCACAATACGGGTACCCGGCCGTTAACGTGTTGAATGGTTATTTCGATCACTTTTTCGTGTTCTTCATGAGAAAGAGTGGCGCTTTCGCCCGTTGTACCGCATGTCAATATAACGTCTGTTCCCTGTTCTATTTGCCAGTCCAGTAAATTTTTATAAGCCGTTTCATCCACGTTTCCGTTACTTAAAAACGGCGTAATCAATGCCACGGTGGTACCGCGAAATCTGGAAGAATCCATCATTGCGTCCTTTCACTTTTATGAGAAAATTTTAACTGCTTTGCCTGTTTAAATCATTCATGAAATCGTCCATTGTAAATATTCCTTTTTTACCAATAATCCATTCGGCGGCTTTTACCGCGCCGGAAGCTAATCCTTCCCGGCCGTGGGCCTGGTGTTTCAACAGAATACTATCATATAAGGAATCAAAACCGATCTCATGTGTTCCGGGAACCCTGCCAACCCTTGTGGATGTTACATGCAGCGCTTTTTTATCAATAACTCCATGGCTTGTATCGAACAGGGCTTTATCTTTATGTTGTAAATTATTCAATAGTATATCCGACAATTTTTTTGCCGTTCCACTGGGGCTGTCGGCTTTGCCGGTATGATGCCACTCGTGTAAATAACAATCGTAACTATCCAGGGTACCCATTATTTTTGCCGCGTATTCGACTATTTTGGTATACTGGTATACCCCAATAGAAAAATTGGGACTGTAAATCATGGTCAGATTTTTTATTTGTTTTACTTTATCAAAACCGTCAAGCCAGCCGGTAGTCCCTTCGACGATTGGCACTCCCAAAAACGCCGCCGTTTCTAAATTATCGATTACCGCTCCCGCCAGGGTAAAATCAATTATCACTTCCGAACCGTTAATATCCGAAGTTTTTTCAAACGGTTTATCGATATCAAAAATTGCCGCGACAGAATGACCGGAATATGCGGCGATTTTTTCAGTTTCGTGCCCCATCCTGCCATATCCTAAAATACCAATTTTCATAAAAATATCCTTATAAATTCAGCGGTGTCCGTTAACCGGACACCGCTGCCTGATCCGGTTTATTAGTTTAATAAAATCAATTAATGTAATTAAAACAATTCAAATTTTACATAAAAGTCAAATAATGATTTCATATCTGATAATTTTAATAATATAATATGTTTAGAGTGGCGTGTTCGGATTTAACCGAACACTGGCGTTATAAATTAATTATTTTCAGCAAAAATTTCCACGTCATAAGAGTTGCCGAAAAAATGATCGTGCAACCGCTGAATGACACGTTTCAAGTCCACTTCGTCAATCACAAAACTGATATTAATTTCAGAAGCGCCCTGTGAGATCAAATGGATGCGCACATCGCCGAGCAGGCCAAAAATCCTTGCCGGCATACCGCTGGTGCGTTTCAGGTGCTGGCCGACCAGACAGACAATCGCCTTGTTACTCACAACGCCTACGGTGGCAAAAGCGCTGATTTCCTTTTTGATCTCTTCAAGATGTTCCGTATTATCAATCGTGACCGATACGCTCACCTCCGATGTGGCCACAAGGTCGACGGAAGTATTGTACTTTTCAAAAATCTGAAATATCGATGCCATAAAACCATGCGCCATCAACATTCTGGTACTGTTAACGGTAACAACTGTCAATCCTTCTTTATAGGCAATTGATTTCACAACGCAAATTTTGTCTTCCGCAATATCGGAAGACAGAGCGATCTTTGTCCCCCCCTGTTCCGGATAAATCGAATTTAATACGTAAATGGGAATACCTTTGTCAACAGCCGGATGCATCGTTGCCGGGTGCAGAACTTTGGCGCCAAAATATGCCAGTTCGGCCGCTTCCTGAAAACTCATGAGCAGAATTCTCTTTGCTTCCGGCACCAGAGACGGATCGGCCGTTAATACCCCGCTGACATCGGACCAGATTTCCACCGCTTCCATATCAAGCATGGCGCCGATCAGTGAAGCGGTATAATCGGAACCGCCCCGGCCGAGGGTGGTAATTTTCCCGTTTTTGTCCCGGCCGATAAATCCCTGAATAACCGGTACTTTATTATCGGAAACCAGCGGCAGTAATTTCGCTTTTGCCTTTTCAGTTGATTCTCCGATATTGGGTTTGGCGCTGCCGTAAACGGAATCCGTCACCAGTATCTCCCGCGCGTCCGCCCACACACCGTTCATACCGACAGAATCAAGGTAAGCAGCCATAATATGGGAAGAGAGATACTCCCCGGTGCTTAAAAGTTCATCCACCAGGGCTTTTTGCATCGACTCCGCCTCAGAGATTGTTGTACATACCTTTTTTAGTTGTTCGGCGGTTTCGGTGACAACATTTACCAGTGAACCATTTTTATCCAGACCAAGGTCCCTTACTATTTTTAAATGCCTTTCCGTAACAACATTTACAACTTCCTGAACCTTTGTCATATTCCGGTTTTTAGCTTCTTTGCTCAATGCAACCAGATTATCAGTCAGGCCGCCAACCGCGGATACAACGACTATGGGTTTTTTATCTATTCTTGTTTTCACAATTTCCGCCACTCTGCGCATGGCCGCGGCGTCCGCTACCGAAGTACCGCCAAATTTCATTACTACCATTTACTCATTTCCCTTTATTAATTGTTTTACAATCTTGACCAGTAAATCCGAACCTGTCTTCAAATCCTCAATAACAATATGTTCATTATCACAATGCGCGAATTCAATCGAGCCCGGGCCCAGTACTAATATATCGCCCAGGGGTTTTAAATAAGACGCATCCGTTCCAAAGCCAACGATTGTCGTTTCGAATCCGTCCAGTTTAAACAGTCTCTGCGGATCGGATTCGCTGAGTATTTCAATATCAACCAGTTTATTATTCAATTGTTCCATTTTTTGTTTCAATTGTTTCACAAAAGTCGTCACTCTGAAAATACCTTCAGCTTCCGCATACTCGGCCAAAATATTTATTCCCGATCCCCCGGATATTTTGCCGATATTTACGGTTGATTGACCGAAAAAGGGATCTGTTCCCCAATCATAATCCTGCCATTTGGACAAATAGGATATGATTTTATGTATTGCAGATTCACCTTTTTCCGGATTACAGGAATGTCCGCCCGATCCTTTTGCTTTGACTCGAAATACAATTGTCCCTTTCTGTCCGACCACCAACTTGTTTTCCGTTGGTTCGCAAATCACAAGATAGCGTGAATTTAAATTCAAACGGGCGGCCTTTTTAGCGCCGTCGGATTCAACTTCCTCGCCGACAACAAACAGCAAACCGAAAGACTTTATATTTTCTTTCAGCAGGCGGTCTGCCGCATCGATGATGGTTACAATCTGCCCTTTCGCGTCGCAGGCGCCGCGACCATAAATCCTGTTACCATCCCTGCCGGGGGGAATAAAGGGCGGGACCGTATCAATATGTGTGTTAAACAGAACAAAGGGATCATTGTCCGTTAAAGCAATAATATTAAACCGGTTTTGATCGACTGCCTGTGTTTTTACCGTATAACCTTTATTTTTCAGCAGTTCTTCCAGAAATTGTCCGATATGATATTCATCACCCGTTACGGACGGAATTCCGATCAATTTATTCAGCAATTCAATCATAATTAACAAACGAAATAAACAAAAAAAAAGGTCGAAAGAATCGGGGCGCCCTTTTCAATCAACCTACTGTTTTTCTATTAATCAGCATGTTTAATAAATAGCGCTCCACGGATTTTTTTCCGTGACAGTACGGTAGTTGTTCACATACCGTCCCAATAGCTCCTTAAAGCGTATCGGAACTATTTCGGCCTGTTGCCCTTTTAACACATCTTTAACAGATACGCTTATCCTTTGATGTGTTTACTCTTGCAAAAGGCGCCTCTATTCAACTATATTCAGGATATTATAGTCATTTTTTCTTAATTTTGCAAACAGTTTATATTATTTTTGAAATAAAATATTGAAATAAATGGTTTAAATGAAAAATTGATTTCCAAAAAACAAAAAAGCAGTAAAAAATTTATTAAAGAACAAAGATTACATTATTAAGACATTTGGAGAAAAACAATGAAAAATGAAATTGGTGTATTGGCCGGGAATGTGTGGGAATTATTAAATAAAAAAGGACCGATGACCTTGACGCAATTAAAAAAATTAGTCAATTCGAATGATTTTACATTACACGCCGCGATCGGCTGGCTGGCGCGGGAAGATAAACTGGATTTTCAAAAATCGGGAAATTCCATTAAAATCAATCTTAAATAAACTCAGACAAATTTTTCCCGTTTTTGCATATTAAAAAGTCCGAATAAAAGCATCAGGATTGTACCCGAAAGAATGTAAAGCCGGTTTTTGACTTTAATATCCGCCCAGATTATTTCATTTACATTTTCGGGTACACGAAACGGATTGAGAAATAAATTCCACTGGCTTTCAACCAGGATGCCGCTCAATACCCAGAAAACCATTCCGACTATAATTAAAATTACCATTGCTCCGTACCCGTTTCTGACCAGAGTTGACGTCATAAAGGCAAGACTGCCGATAAAAAATATCGGGAACATGAGTTGAAAGACCATGTTCAGGATTGAAAATCGTGTAAATGCGATCAATCCGAAAAAGGCAAGCACAATCAATATACAAAAAACAAGAACATAAATAATTGCCAATCGCACCAGCCACACTTTGTAACGATAATCCGGTATACCAAAAAGTACTTCCAGCATCCTGGTGTCGCTGTCATACTGGATACCAAAGGTCGTGGGGTAAAAAATTAATAATAATCCCGGAAACAACAGCAGGTAGTATACGATTGCAGCAGTGGGGGTAATGCTTGAATCGAAAAAAGTAATGACCGAAATTAACAGGTAAAAGCCGATTGAGCCAAGTAAAAAATATATAAATATGTTGCCAAAGATAATTTTTAAATTATATCTTGTTAATTTTATAATAATAGATAAAATTTTTCTGACTGATAATGTGTCCGGTTTCATATTTTAATCCGTCAAAATAATAAATTATTCATTACGTAACAACCACAAATAGGCGTCTTCAAGCGTCGGTTTCACCTGTACCGCGTCGGGATACGGTTTTTCATTTGCCAGGCAGCGGATTCGAATTCTGTCTTTAATACGCATATGGTGTACAATTGTCAAATCAGCGCTTTTTTCTTTAAATTCATCCGCACTTAAATAAAAATGCCAGACATTATTTTGCGCAATTTTCACCATTTGTGTCGGCGTGCCAAGATATACGAGTTTACCCAGGTTCAAAACCGCAACTTTGTTGCAGGAACTGGCAATATCTTCGATGATATGTGTCGAAAAAATGACAATCCGCTCGCGTCCGAGTTCGACCAGCAAATTACGAAAACGGATCCGTTCCCTCGGATCGAGACCTGCAGTGGGTTCATCCACGACCAGTATGCGCGGTAAATGCAACAATGTCTGCGCGATACCGATGCGCTGTTTCATGCCCCCGGAAAAAGATTCGATTTTCTGGTTCCGGCTTTCCTGCATGTGTACGGCGGACAGGACATAGTCTATACGTTTTTCCCGCTGCTCATTATCAAGGATACCCTTTAATAATGCCTGGTAATCCAGAAATTCGAATGCGGTCATATTTTCGTACATGCCGAATTCCTGGGGTAAGTACCCGATCAAACCCTGTAATTCCTCGCGTTTTTCTTCAAGAGCGATATCGTTTACCCAAATCTTGCCGCGGCTCTGTTCAAGGATGCCGCATATTATTCTCATCAATGTTGTTTTACCGGCGCCGTTCGGTCCTAGCAGACCGAACATACCGCTGCCAATCTCCAGTGAAATCCCGTCCAGGGCTTTAAACGGAGACTTTTTACGTCCGATTACGGGTATTATTTGCACCAGCCGATAAAAATTCTGCCGAATCTTTTTAAACTTTCCACCCAGACGTACAATATCCACCTTTTCCCGGTGAAGTTTATTGGATGTGATATACACTGCCAGGGCCAGCGTCCAGATTACGGCGATGAAAATCAACGCCGGGATATTTTTCCAGCGAATGTAGAAGTAGATCAAATTCAATAACGGCACACCCCAATAAACCAACGAATAGATTCTTTTTGCCAGCAACCCGTTCCTTAATTGACTGAGGAACGGTCCGAGCAGGTAAAAGACATAAAAATAAACAAAATGAGAAAGAACAAACATCCAGAAATAGCTTCTCAAATAAAGATAGGTAAAGTAGAAAAGAAAAATAAGCAGCGGCAATTCCCATAAAAGATGTTCAATATCTTTCCGGGTTTTATATTCCTTGCTGATTTCCGCTCTTTCCCGTATTTTTTTCCCCTTGTTCCATTCCCGGCTAAATCGGCTGTAATCATCGTATATTTTTACAAGCTGCCGGACTTTGATTTTCAATTCCCGGTCCGGTTTTATATAATCGGCCCTGGCGCGTCGCAGACTCTTAAAAATGAACAGGGTTATTGAAGGTATAACCAGCAATAACAAAAGCAGATCGATAAAACGCCACAGGAAACTTTCAACATGATAATATACAAGCACGCACCCTGTTACAAATGCGATTATCTGCAATAGTTTGATTTTCCAGTTCAATTGATATAACCATCTCAGGGCCGTATCAAGACCGGAATAAAACGTCGGTATAAAAACAAGTGTAAACAATGTGCTGAGCGACAAGCCGCCAATCACCGTTATAGCAAACGGAGCGCCGATTTGGGCGACGTATTCGGATTTTCCCATTGCCAGCGGCAGCATGGCAATGATGGTCGTAATAGCGGTGATCAAAATCGGCCGGACCCGCGCCCGTCCTGCCATCATTAACGCGCGGGACCTTTTATATTTTTTGCGGATCAATATTCGCGTATAGTCGATATAAATAATACCGTTATTCACGACAACCCCCAGCAAAATAATAAATCCGATCAACGTGTTGGCATTCAGTATAGAGTTCCCGGTCAGGATCAGCGCCCACAGGGAGCCAATCGCCGCCAGCGGAATGGTAAACATAATTACAAACGGCGTCGATAATGATTCGAAAACGGATGCGAGGATCATAAAAATTAATATAAACGTAGCGCCAATCAAAAAATAAAATTCCTGCAGTTCACTGCTGTCATGAATGACCTCGACGGCTATTCCGGACGGCAGGTTCAGATTCGCGATAATCTGGTCGATTTCGCTTCTCGCCGAATTCAGATACTCCTTTGACGCGGTTACCTCGCTGATAAATCTATAGGTAATTTCTATTTGTTTTTCCTGGTTGACACGATTGATCCCGGAAATGCCCTGCGAGTAAATAATACGGCTGAGGTTGTCCAGTTCGTATTCTCCGCCGGTTTCAGACGGGATACGAATATTTTGCAGATCATCGAAAGACTTTTGTTTTTCATTATTGGTTTTAATGATAATATCATATTCTTCGGTATTCTGTTTGAATTTAATATTAGATGAGAACTCATTTTCAAATGTTGATAACTCGCCGGCGATGGCATTCAACGAAACATTGAATTGACTTAATAATTGTTTATCTAATAACAATTGAATTTCCGGGCGGTCGTCGGACATATTGATATTCGTATTACTAACGGTTGTCAGATCGGCAATATAATCTCGAATATCATCAGCGATATTTCGCATCTTTTCGAAATCATTGCCCTTAATCACAACCCGCTCGTTCTGGCTGCCGATACCCAGCAGATTTTCGAGACCGAGGCCCGGGTTTTGTCCCGCCCCGCCCCTGAAACGTCCTCCCGACTGGGGCTGGTCAAAACTGACATCCGCCACGCGAAAATCATTAATGGTTTTTTCTAACTTTTCCTTGATTTGCGGTATAGACCGGTTATCAATATTATAATAATTATCCTTTAATTTTATGGTTACAATTGATTCCTCTTCATATATTTTGCTGATGATCTCATCTTTTTCCTTTATATTCTCCAGCAGTTTTTCGAGTTCGGCCGTTGCCGCATCGGTCGATTCCAGGGTTGAACCGCGCGGCATGGTCAAGTACAGATTAAATTCCTTAACTTCCGTTTCCCGAGGTATATTTATACTGAGGGCAAGACAGATCATCAAACTTACAAAAAATAAAAAAATTGTACCGATTATCGTTCTGGCGGGAAAACGAAGGCACGATTTTAACACAACATTATAAATTTGCAACAGCCTGTTATTATGCGAAACGAATTGAAAATTAACGGGAGAATCCTTTTTTAAATTCTTTAAAATTATATATGCGGCCATAGGGATGAGTAAAAATGCAATAACAAGCGAAACTCCGAGGGTTGAAATAATGGATACGCCGATATGACGGCCAAGCAATTTGATTAAAAAGTTGGACGCAAAGGCAAACGGGAGAAAAACCGTAATTGTGGTCAATGTGGCTGCCAGTATGGACCGCCATACCTCACCGGTTCCCTGGACAACCGCCTGATCGGGATTCTTGTAATTGGCAAAGATTCGGTATATATTTTCCAATACCACCACGCTGTTATCCAGCAGCATACCGATTGCCAGCGCCATTCCGACAAGGGTCAGACTATTGATGGTTATACCGAACGCATAGAAAAAATTAAATGCGGTGAAAATGGAAACAGGCATGGATAATGCAATGATCAAAACCAGCCGCATGTTACGTAAAAATATCCAGAGGATGACGACGGCCAGCAACCCGCCGACCAGAGCAAGCTGTATGATGAGATGAATATTTTTTTCCACAATTTCGGCGGAATCACTTTGAATCACAACTTCTACATCATCCGGCGCCAGATTTTCATTTAACTGTTTGATAATCCTTTTTGTTTTATGCGATAGATCAATCAGATTTACCTGCGTATCTCTTATGAGTTGAATGGTTATGGCTTCCTTGCCGTTAACGCGGCTGATGGTTGTCTGTTCTTTAACGCCAAAATACACATCCGCGATATCTTTTAGAAAAACCGGGCCGTTGCTGTCCACAATAATATTTTCAATATCTTCGACATTTCCATAATCGGCCGTAACATTGACAAAATAATATTTATCTTCACTGTATACTTTACCGGCAAATGATTTATATTTATTATTACCTGAAATTATGGAACGGATTGTCGCGGGGGTAATTCCATGGGCGCGGCATGCCTGTTCATCCAGAATGATCTCAATTGATTTTTGCTGTCCGCCAAAGATCTCCACATTGGCGATGCCGTCGATATTTTGTAACTCCGGGGTCACTTTTTGATCGATAACCTCCCTCACCCTGTTCAAACCGCCGCTGCCGCGGACCTGCAGGGTCATGAACATATTGGCAATCTGATCCGTATCGACCTTAAAAACCGTTACAAAAAATTCATCGCCAAGCGACGCTTTGATCGAATTTATTTTTTCTTCGAGCTTTAAATAGGCATATTTAATTTTGGTTTTCTGATTGAAATATACAAAAACAATCCCCCGGCGTCTTTCCACGTATGATTCAATCTTTTCAATCCCGTCCAGTGTTGTAATAACTCCTTCGACGGGCACAATGGCCTGTTTTTCAAGATACTCCGGGTCCATTTCCTGGACGGAACTGACCTGAACTATTAAAAAAGGGAGTTCGGCGTTGGGGAATAATTCAACCGGAAGCTGTTTATAGGAGACAATACCCAAAAGGCACAGCCCCACAAAAAGCATACTGATAAAAACTTTACGTTTTATTAAAGATCCGAAAAAATTCATATGTCCGCTAATTTTAGTCAACAAAAGCAGGATGAGTTAATCTGTCAACCAGCCAATACACACAGGGTATAACAATTAATGTCAGAATTGTCGAACTGATCAAACCTCCGATAACAGCCATCGCCAGCGGCGCGCGTAAAGAAGCGCCCTCACCGAAACCGATGGTCAGAGGAAAAAGCGCGAGAATGGTGGTCAAACTGGTCATAATAATGGGACGAATTCTCCACTGCGCGGCGGTCAGGATCGCGTCCCGCTGTTTCCGTCCCTGGCTCTTTAACTGGTTTATCGCATCGATCAGAATAATCGAATCATTCACCGCTATACCCGCAAGCATGATGATTCCGATATATGCCATTACATTAAAACTTTTTCCCAATATAAAAAACAGAAACACGGAACCGACTCCGGCCAGCGGTATGGTAAATAAAATAATAAAGGGATGAACAAGCGATTCGAATTGCGACGCCATAACCATATACACAAGAATGATCGATAATAAAAGCGCGAATTTCAAATTATCGAACGCTTCCCTCCTTTTCAGTTCTTCGCCGGTAATTTCATACTTGTAGTCGGGTGGATAGGTAATAGTGCTCATTTCATCATCTATACGCTTAACGATAGAATCAAATGGTTTATCCGACCTGATATGAGCGGTTATCTTCCCGATCCGGGTCTGGTTCCTGCGGTATATTTCATTGGTTGTCTGGGTTATTCTTATATCCGTCACGTCGTCCAGGCTGATTTTCTGATCACCGGATTGAAGGGTAATACCCGATAACTGCTTAATATCAACTTTGGGCAATTTAACGATTATATCCTGCAATTCTCCATCGTTTTGCCATTGCCCGGCTTCCTGACCGGCCAATTGGCTTGTAAGCTGATCGCTTATCGTATTGATGCTTACATTTAATAATCCAGCCCGGACCCTGTCAATCACCACATCGACTTCCGGCCGGCCTTCGTCGAAACTGGTAGCAATATTGAATAAATCATTCATATTTTCCAGTTTTTCAGCGGCCTGTTCGGTCAAATTCTGGATCACCTTTAGGTCGTTCCCCTTTATTTCCAGCACAATTGGAGCCGCATCCGTCCCTAATGTGGTTTGCAGTTCGGTTTGTTCCTGAATAAATTCCGCCTCAATATCGGGAATGGCGCCGATAGATAAAGACAGCCGGTTAATAATCTCCTCGCTGCCGATTTTCCGGTTTTTATCCAGCTTGATCAATACGGTTGCCGTATTTTCATCCTCATAAGCCTCATTGTCGATGCCGGTAAGACTTGCAGACGGTCCTATTTTACTGTAAACCGTTAAAATATTATCGCCAAACAATTGTTTGACCATATCCTCAATATTCCTGACGGTACTTTCCGTGCGCCTTAATTCGGTCCCTTCCGGCAGTTTTAGATTAATTGAGAACTCATCGGAATCCGTTTTGGGGATAAACTCGCTGCCCACAATAGGCACAAGCAGTACTGCAATAATAACGAGCGCTATCGCGCCCAGAATGATCATTCCCGATTTATTCAGCATTCTGTCCAGAAAGGTTCTGTATTTTGGAAATGTAATGGTTTGATATTTATAATTTTCTTCCCTTTTCAACAACCAGACACTCAACATCGGAATAACCAGAATCGCCACGACCAGCGACGATAACAAAGAAAAAGCGACCGTCCAGGCCTGGTCCTTGAATAATTCTCCAGCGGTTCCATGCAAATAGACAATGGGTAAAAAAACGACAATTGTCGTCAAAGTCGAAGCCGTTATGGCCCCTCCCACCCGCGCCGTTCCGGTAATGGCGGCTTCTTTTAAGGACATTCCTTCTTCCAGGTTCCGGTAAATATTTTCCATGACGATTATGGCATTATCAACCAGCATACCCGCTCCGAGCGCGAGTCCGCCCAGGGTCATAATATTCAATGTTAATCCTTTGAAATACAAGAGATTAAATGTAGCTACCACGGAAATCGGGATCGCAAGACTGATAATAACCGTAACCCCGATACGGCGTAAAAATACGAACAGCACCAGCACGGCCAGCAGAATCCCGATCAACGCTGTTTGCTTGACTTCGTTTATCGATTTGGTGATAAACTCTCCCTGGTTGCTGATAACAAACAATTCGTAGCCGGGCAGGGCTTTTCTCAGTTCATTTAGCTTATCCAGGAGGGTTGTTGACGCTTTAACCGTATTGTACTTTGTTTCTTTGTAAATTGCCAGCGCCATACACCTGTTGCCGTTTACATGTATGATATTTTCCGGATCCTTGTTTATTAATCTGACCGTCGCGATATCTTTTAAAAATACCGGAATTCGTTTAGATATCGCTTCATTGCCTGCGGAAACATTTTGTTCCGCATTTTTATAAGTCACGATAACATTTTCTATGTCCTGCAGGGATTTTATTTCTCCGACCCCCTTGATGATATACTTTCGCCCCATCTCCTCGATTGAACCGCCCGACATATTACGGTTAAAATTCATAACCCGGTTTGTCACTTCATCTGTTGTTAAACCATAAGCCTCAAGCAGATAATTGTTTGTTTCGATGACGGCCTCTTTGACTTCATAACCCAGCAATTCTACCTCGGCAACTCCCTCCAGACGGATCAATTCATTTCGTATATAATTTTCAGCGACCCGGCGCAATTCATCCATATCGGTAATCTGCGGATTCGAAAAACCAACCAGCATAACCGGCGCCGAATTGGGATCATGCCGCGAAATACTTATATTGTCAATATCGCTGTTCTGGCTGTATCCGGTCAGGGCTTTTTGCAAATCCAGAAACGCCTCGTCCATGTCGGTTTCCCAGGTATATTCAACGGTAATTTGCGCCGAGCCGACCCGGGATATCGACGAAACCTGTATCGCGTTACGCTGCCGGATTGCCAGGGATTCGATATTTTCAACAAACTGTTTTTCAATCTCCTCCGGGGGGCGTTCTCCGGCTTTTATTTCAACAAATATCCGGGGATTGTTTAAATCCGGGAACAGGTCTATCCCCAGTTTTTTAAATGAAATGTAACCCAGTAACAACACAGCCAATATCAGCATTAAAATCGTTACCGGATACTTTACCGAAAATTTTGTAATATTTTCCATATAATAAAATTTCTAATTCTCAAATGATTATCGAATTATTTTTACTTTGGAATTACGCTGTAAGGTTTCAAAACCTTTCACAACCAGTCGTTCTTCTACTTTTAATCCCTCCAGAACCTGTACCTCAAGGGGATTTTCAATACCGGTAGTTATCCTGCGTCGGTCGGCGGCGCCCTTTACAACGGTATATACCCATTTTTCATCACCCTGTGCCAGTATAATATCTTTGGGTATAACAATAGCGCTGTCTTCATGCGCGACGATAATTTCGGCCTTGATAAACATACCCGGACGGAAAATCATTTGCGAATTATCCACTTCGATCGACGTTTTAAAAGACCGGCTGTCCGGATCAAAGGCCGGCGCGACCTGGGTCACCTTTCCCCACAGCGTATCATCCGGCACGGAATAATTCATGACCCTGACCCGCTGATCGGCCTTGATTTGCGGCAGGTCTTTCCCCGGCAAGTTGAATTCCGAATATAATCTTTTATAATTCATAAGCTGAACCATTCGCGAATCCGTCGTTACACGTGTCCCTTCCGTGTGATAAGGCAAATCAATAATAATACCGTCAAAAGGTGCAATAACTTTTGTTTTGGCAAGCTGTAACAATGCGCTTTCATAGTTATATTGTGCGTCGATAAAGCTTATCTCGGCATTTTTTAATTCCCGCAGCGTCACGCCGCCCTTTTCATATAAAGATTTTTGCTTTTCGAATTCCCGTTCCGATATGTCCAGGTTCAGCTTCTGGGATTCAATTTTTATGCTGTTTTCCAGCTCGGGGTTATCAAGGTATATGATGATCTCACCTTTTTTGATCTGTTCACCAAGAGTAAAAGGTCTCCCGGTTGTTTTATTTTCAGCCAGACGATAAAATCCCGGGGTTTCCGCTTTCAGGTCAACTTCCTGAATTGCATATACGGTTCCGGTTGCCGTTACAAATTCCTCAATCGGCTTATATTTTATTTCTTCGACCGAAACGGGAATAGCAATCTGAAGGTCAACATTGGAATCCTGTCTGTTGCAAGCCAAAAAGAATATCAGGATTATCAGTAATAAAATTAATTTTTTCAAGGTTTTTACCTCATTGCTATATAAGTTAAATGAATTGACATTGTCAGGAGATTTTGCCGCCTCGATAGAATTTAATCTGGACTTTTTCGATGGTGACCAGCCCTTCAGGAATAACATCCTGAATGACGGGCCAAAAGTTATCTATTTTTTCTATGGTGTCGACAATTTCGATAATGATCGGCAGATCTTCCGATAAACGCAGAATTTTAGTTGTGTACACCCGGCTGGTGGGACCGAAACCCTGCAGTCCCCTGATAACCGTAGCGCCGGCAAGACCACATTCCCGGGCCTTTCGGACAATCCATTCATACAGGGGCATGTGTTCATGTTTATCGCTCTCACCGATAAATATACGTAACAAATGTCCCTGGTCGGGTAGCTTCATCGTTCTCTCCTAAAATAAACGTGACACAAAATCGCCAAAATAAACCGCACTCAAACCAAAAACCACATGAATTATTACATTCCAAAAAGCGGGTACAAGCTGTCCATCCCGCAAAAAGCTGAATGACTCGTAACTAAAAGTTGAAAAGGTCGTAAATCCGCCTAAAACTCCGATAAATAATACAAGCCTTGTTTCCGCATAAAAAATTTGTTTTGATTCTGCCAGGCCATTGAAAAAACCGATTAAAAAACAACCCAGTAAATTTACCGTTAAAGTTCCATAGGGAAACCACGCATTTTTCAACATCCGATGCACCAGTCCGCTCATGGAATAGCGCAGAACCGAACCGACGAAACCTCCCGCACCGACAAGTAACACTTTGAACAAGTTATTCCACCTCTATACTGTTTTAATCCAAACTTTTCACATCCGGGATGACCGGTTCGTTTCTTACAAAATCCCACATGGATTCAATTTTCAAATTTAATAAAGCCAGTTTATAATTTATCAGGGCATTAACCAGACCGGTTTTCCTGTCCGATAACTGAATTTGATACAAATTCAGGTCCATACTGGTCAGATCACCGTTTTTATATTGTTCCAGTTTAATCTCATAGGTCAGTTGCGCGTTTGAAACGTTCTGGCGTGCGATTTCAATCTGCACTTCAAGGTTTTGCAGGTCCCGGACCGCCTGCCTGACACCGATAATAATATCATTTTTTTGATTTTCCATCGACAAATGCTGATTATTCAATGTAGCCTCCGCCGCCTTGATCCGGGCATTCCGTTCTCCCCAATCAAATAAAGGGATCTCAAACGATAACGACACTTTTTGATTTCTGGTTGCCTCATCATATATATGTTCATATTCTTCATTGGTGCCGATAATACCATAGGTTAACGTTAAATCACCCTTGAATTCATTATATGCCTTTGTCCGGGTGAGATTTGCCAGCGAATTTTCTATGTCAATATTCCTTTGCTGCAGTTCCATTCTTTTTCCCAGTCCCGTATCCAAAGCTTTTTGAATATCGACGTTAACCGGTTGATGCGAAACATCGGCGATCACATCAATGTCCTCCATTAAGGAAATACCGGTCAGACGCTTGAATTCGTCCAGTGAATTTTCCAGGGTGACCTGAGAATTCTGGACGGTTGATTTACTGGTGGCGAGATTCAATTCCGCCTGGTACAATTCTTCTTTTGCCGATAAACCGGCGTCAACCTTGTTCTTTATAATCTGAAGACTCTGGTCCTGGTTATTAAATTCCTCGACGGCGATTTGATAACTCATTTTATTTTTATATACATTATAAAAGTTTAAGGAAACCTGGTACTCAAGGCCCAATTTCTGTAAAGCGTAACTCAGATAGGTGTTCTCAAAATCCAGTTCCAGTTCCCGCAGGTCAAGCCTGGTTTGATTATATGTAAATAAAGGTTGATTATAACTCAGATATAAATTATTGTTAAAAGTTTTATTACGCTCATTACTGTATTCACTGTACGCGTCCTGCCATTCGAATCTATTGATCAGACTCAGCGTGCCGTCGGTCCACTTGATGGGCTGTGTTACGCTGAGATTGCCTGATGATGATTTTGAATCGTTCGTGTTCCATGTGTTGAAAAATGTATTGAATTGACGGATTCGCGTGAAATCAAATGGCGTTACGGATAAACTGAATTTCGATTTCAGGGCGGCCTGCTGGGCTCTCAATGATTGCCTGCTTCTTTCCAGGTTTAACATGGAACGTTTTATATCCGGGCTGTTTTCCATCGCGATACGTAATGCATCTTCAAGAGTCAAAGTTTGCTGTGCAAAAGATTTTAAACCAAATAACCCGACAAGATAAAATAAAATTAAAGTTTTTCTCACGTTCATAATATTCACTCATATTTTTAATGCTTTACCCACTTGACAGCGTCGGCAACGACCATTCGTGCGTTTGATTTATCCGATAACCGGACCTGGGCAGTGCCTGCCGACAAATAGTAGGTTCCTAAAAAATTCCATCCTTCCTGCGCCGATTGGATATCCAGCGTCACTTCTTCCTGACCGTCATCATGATATACGTCATAATGCATTTCGCCCGCCATGGGTTGTCTTTCTCTTCCCCTTCCTCGTCCTCTTCCCGGTCCTCCCCGGAACTGAATCGTGTTTGCATAACAATAAACATCATATTGGCCGCTCTCCGGAATATTGGCATTCCATGTTACCACTTTGGAACCATTGCCGGACTTTACATAATATGCGGAATGGACATAGCGCCCATAAAAATCGGAATGAATTGTCTTGCTCCAGTTGTTCGGCACGCGCCACATATTCAAGCCGACATATTCTTCTTTATCACCGTTGCTCATTTTGAATATTTTTTTCAAAAGACTTGTCTCATCCTGCGCCTGTACCGTAAAACCTTCATCTTCATTATCGACAATAATTTCATTGGGCAGCGAAAGCATTACGGGCTTTTCCAGAATTTTTTCCCCTTCAAAAGGAACGGCTTTTTCATTTAAATCAAATTCTTCAAATCTACGATCAATTGCGGATGGCAGGTTCAAAGAAACCAGTGAATTGATCATTATGGCTCCCGGTTGTGAATCCAAGAGGATGCCGATTTGTTTTGTCTGCATTTTTTGAATATAATAAATCCGCTCGGGTTCCGATTCGCCGCGTGCTCCTCCCCCGCCCATAAACCGGCCCCGGACACCGCCTCCCCTGGTACGAAAATTGACCGTTATCAACCCGTCGATATCTTCATTATTCGATACATCAAATCGAATCTGGTATCTTGTTCTATTGCCGTCCAGAACTTTATATGACTGGATATTGGCTATATAATAGCCGGGCATTTGGATTTGACCGTACCACTTTTGCATAAAATCATAAAAATTAAAATTTAATTTGTTCTCCACACCGGATACAAAATCCAGGAAATCCACGGAAGTGAACCGATTCCGGTCGAGATATTGTGTTAAATATGTATTGAATTGTTCATCACCCAGTACATATGTCAGCAATTTGAACAACATTTCACTTTTGTTTTCCAGCACATCATTAACAATATCCCTGTTGTCCGGGTTGGAGAGTATTTCATTCAAACTGCTGGTTTTTAAGGCAAGATTGGCTTTTTCTTCATTCAGTATTCCCTGCCAGTTTCTTGCGAAAAAGGGTGTGGATTCCGACAGTTTACTATTGAGATAGGCTTCAAGGGATGCGTTCAAAACAGGCCAGTCCCGGGAATATACAACATTTTTATAAGTGTAATAATTTGGGAATATATTTAAATTTACAGAAATATTCCTGTTTGGATTGAACATGGGAACGCCGCCCGTAAAAACATTGACGAACATGTTGAACAACCGGGCCTGTATTTCCTTTTCACCAATGGTCTGGTTCATGCGCCTTTCCATTCTTTCGAATCGGTGTATTTGTGCCCTGAAATCGACTTGCTGAACACTGACCCCATTCTCCGGGAATAATACCAGCGCCGGTTGTACGTTTTCCTGGTGGTACGAAACAAGACGGTCATAGGCAATATAATGTACGGGCACCTCAATAATGGATAACCGCTTAAAAGGATAATCAAGATTGAGTTTTGTTTCATATTCCCTTTTCGCGTCGCTGATGATTGATTTCAACGTATCGCCGATTTGCGTGAAATAGGGCGAATAAAAATTATGCTTCGGCAGGGTATACAGATTATAATCAATACTGTCAACCGTGGTAAATATTTTTTTATAGTTTCCAATAATTAATGATATTTGCGGCAGCGGGGTTTCCGGCACAAACCGGAATTCACGGTCACTCATCTTATCCATTGAACCCTGGGATACCGGTTGAAGATCACTCTTTAATTTTACGTTTAATTTGAAACGAATAAAATCCTTTTTAATATTTGTGTAAAGATGTGAACCATGTGTAACACCGGGAACCGGATACCATAAATTTTCCCGGGTTAGAAGCACATATTGGGGAGTTATAAAGCTGAACTTTTTCCCTGCTTTATACATGACAATATAATTCGACCGGCTTCGTTTCTGTTCATCAATATCAAGGTAACAGGCGTTGTCATCGGGAGCGCCCCGGTACACAAAAATCAGGGAATCGGACTCGCCCTGATTTAAAGGCCTTTCCGGTTTTATGGTAATAATATGATATTGCCGCTCAAATTCCTTTTGCTGCTGATTTTGTAAAACTTTGTCCAGTTGAAGCCCGGGATTGAGACTGAAAATATATGAATTTATGGGAACGGAATCCCGGTTGGTGAATTTCAGGTTTGCCGTGCAGGAAAAAGTATCGCCCAGATGCTCAAAATCAAGCGTACAATCTGTTATCGAAACCGCCGGCTCATTAATATACCTGTCATTTAATGCCGTCATATTGGTTCGCAGGGATTGACCGGACCTGTAAACACCGAGGCTGGTTATACAAAAGTATATTGCCGTAATCATAAAAATAACCGACAGAACAGGCGCCAGCCTGAGCATAATTTTTGACTGCGGCAGTCTTTTCAGAAACAAAATTGTTAAAAATATAAACGACAGACCGATAAACAGGTACATTCCCCGCTGTAAAAGTATAATTGAAATTTGATCAAAGCCGACAAAATCGGAATAGGATAACGGCAGATAAAAGGCAACGATATCAAATATATAATTTGCTTTATGCTGTAAATAGATTAACGAGAGCGATATGTAACCAACCATTAAAACCAGCGTAACCGGCTGATTTCGGATGATTATCATGATTAAATATGTAAATCCGGTAATAAAAATAATTGTGGGTATACTGATAAGCAGAAAATAGACAATGTAATTGATAAAATGAAAACCGATATCGGAAAAAGCGATATTGATAACCGCACCGATAAACAAAATGATCAAATTCAGTAAAATAAATATATTTAATATTCCGCCCGTTTTACCCAGCACATATTCGGCGTTGGACATGGAACGCATATAAATGACTTCTGTGGTATTGGTTTTCACATCCCGTTTCAGAAAATCCGAGGCCAAAAATACAGTTAATACGGCCTGAACGGTATTTAACATCATCAAATTAAAATATGGAATGGATGAGGGAACACCTCTTAAAACCCAGGGAACATCTTTAACGGCGCCGGAAAAAAAAATGATATTCAGAAAGGTCAGAATACCAATGGCGATCAATGCCAGTACCCTGAAAAACCAGCTTCTGAATAATATTTTTGTTTCATAACGGGCAACAACCCAAATGTTATATAATGATGTCATGAATTATACCTTTCAAAACAAAATCAATTACATTTTATCATTTGTTATTTAAACCATATTCCATACGGTAAACATAGGCGTGCTCAAGGTTGGGTTCAATCTGTTCACCTTTAAAGTCCGCCAGTTTATCGGCGACGATCTGCACTTCCCAGCCGTTCTCCGATGGAATGGTTGAAATAACGGGATATTTCTCTTTGATGGCTTCCAACTCGCTGTCCAGGGCGTTAATCTGCCATACATGTCCCCTGCATTCCTGTACAAGTTTTTCCGGAGCGTCATTAAAAATGACCTCGCCTTTATTCAACAGTGCCATATCCATGCAGGTGCTGGAAATATCACCGACTATATGGGTGGACAGAATAATAACAATGTCCTTCCGGCTCAGTTCGGCAAGCAGATTGCGGAACCGTATACGTTCTTCCGGGTCAAGACCGGTTGTCGGTTCATCCACGATGACAATTTGCGGATGACCGATCAGCGCCTGCGCGATCCCTAGTCTTCTTTTCATGCCGCCGGATAATTTTGTCGCCCTGCGG
Source organism: Candidatus Zhuqueibacterota bacterium (assembly GCA_016934825.1). GTDB lineage: Bacteria > Zhuqueibacterota > Zhuqueibacteria > Residuimicrobiales > Krinioviventaceae > Fontivivens. The sequence continues at coordinate 84,447 of JAFGSB010000158.1, read as the reverse complement.
TCACGCGCGTCGAAAAGACCCACATTTTCCAGCATTTCGTCAACAGCCGCGCTTCGTTCATTTTTACTCCTCAGGCCGGCAAGCCTGGCGACGTAATCCAGAAATTCCCAGGTCTTTAATTTGGATAAAACTTGAAAATCCTGCGGTAAATACCCGAGCATTGAGCGGATCTCCCGCCGGTTTCTTTGCAGATCATAACCGTTAACACTGACGGCGCCGGCTGTGGGTTTCATCAGCGTAACCAGGATACGCATCAATGTTGTTTTCCCCGCGCCGTTCGGTCCCAACAGTCCGAACATCCCGCTGCTGATTTCCAGGTTGATCTTTTGCAGGGCCCGATTGCCATTTTTATATACCTGTGTTAAATCGTTGATAGAAATTTGCATTTATCCTCTGACATTTTAATGATAAAAAGAGAATTAATATTCATAAGGATTTGTGTATAATGCGGCAAGAACATATAATCGACATCAATAATAAAATACGAGGGCATTTAATACAAGTTTCATCTTTATTTATCAGTAGAGTATTTGCATTATAAAACGTGATAAGTATTATAAAGTTCTGAGTATAAATAGAGCAACCCTTTCAGGGAAAATACTTTAACCGCTGAACCTCCTGAAAATACGGAACCGGGTATTTTTATTAATAACTCACGACCAAGGCGTCGTCGGCGCTCCGTCATTACGATGAGCATAGCGAAGAAAATTCTTGTTTCCTAAAGAGGTATCAGTTCATGTAAAACATAATAAGATTTCTCCCTGCGGTCGAAATGACAGAATTTGCGTTTTGTCTGGTTTGTACGCACAGTAATTAGACAATCTGAACCTAATAATAAATTTCCATTATTTTGTAAAATTTCATCCAAATAACCCACTCTGTCATTTCGATGAGCGCAGCGAAGAGAAATCTTGTTTCTTGAAGAGGTATCAGTTCATGTAAAACATTTTAAGATTTCTCCCTGCGGTCGAAATGACAGTAGTGGTCTTTTTATTGTATCTGCGATATCCGCGGTATCTGCGAGAGACATTTTCCAACATCAGCGGACGTCCCGGTACAGGCTGTCTCGCTGTGCCCGACAGCCTTACTCGACGACCGGATATGTAATAATTCAGATAATGATGTTTGAGACCACGCTCCGGGGTGTTTTTTTGCGTGGCAAATAACTGCATCGCATAAAGGCGATACACTCCAAAAATGCTTGAATTAGTTTTTACACACGGAGTGCCGTCCTTTTATGGACGGCTGATCCGCATCGCATAAAGGCGATGCACTCCATAGCCGGTTCTATTGCAAGTGATTCGTATGTGTCTTAATTATACTCAAAAATTCTCCCTGCGGTCGAAATGACAGAGGTTGTGTTTTTTTGTATCTGCTCCATCCGCGGTATCTGCGTGAAACATCCCCTATCCGCGTGTATCTACGGATTATTCATTTCCCCTATGCAATTTACCTGCAACAAGAGATCACAATCCCTCGGTCTACCAGTGCCAGTACTTTCGCTTACCGACAAATTCTTTTTCAAAATGATTTCGTATTGTGATAAACGCGTCTTCAACATCATCGACAAAGTGAAACAGGTTCAAATCATTTTCACTAATTACACCCCATTCCACCATTTTGTTAAAATCAATAATACTGTTCCAGTATTCCTTGCCGTAAATAATCACGCTGAGCGGCTTGACCACTTTTTTTGTCTGCCGAAGGGTCAGCAGTTCAAAAAGTTCGTCAAAGGTGCCGAATCCGCCGGGAAAGACGACCAGAGCTTTTGCCGTATATACAAACCAGAATTTCCGCATAAAAAAGTAATGGAAATCAAAAGAAAGATTTTGGGTAATATACGGATTGGGGTGCTGCTCCCTCGGCAGGCTGATGTTAAAACCGATTGTCCGTCCGCCTGCTTCGGCAGCGCCCCTGTTGGCCGCCTCCATGATACCCGGTCCGCCGCCTGAACATACCATAAATCGCTGGTTTTCATCCAGGTCCAGCGACCATTTTGTGATTTGATAGGCAAGCTGTCTCGCCTCCTCATAATATTTTGACATTTTAACATCACGTTCGGCCGTTTTCAGTTGCAGCTCGATCTCGGGAGCGGCATTTTTATCCGCTGTTTTGAGTTGTTCGGTTAACCATTCCAGTTCTTCACCGGTTTCATTGGCAGGAAGTATTCGGGCAGAACCGTAAAAAACAACGGTATCTTTAATATTATAAAAACGCAGCCGGCTTGCCGGTTCAAGATATTCCGCCATGATTCTGATGGTCCGGGCATCGCTGCTGTTTAAAAATTTAACATTGCGATATGCTTTCACCGCCGATTTATCCGGTTCCAACTCCTGCAGCTTTTCGTCCTCAGCCTGTAAATATTTATGATTGTTGCTTGATTCATCATGTTCCATATTATCCACCTCTGCAAATTAAAAATGTCTGTTTAACCAGATAAGCGTTTGTCGTATCACTTTAAGCCGGTGACCCGGCGTTTGATACGTATGCCCGGCGTTCGGCATTTCCATAAAATCGGCCGGGGGCAGGACGATCTCACGAAATTCATAAAATCCCTGCACAAAAACCGGATCATCCGCAGTGCCCTGAATGATAAGCTTCGGCACTTTTATTCGGGCCAGTTGTTCTTTTATATTATACTGAACGGCGTCTTCCCAAAAGTATCGTTTGATCGACCATCCTTCATACTCGTATACGATTTTATCGGGATCAAAATCTCCCATGCTTTTTATATTTGCGGCAAAAACAGTTTTCATATCCGGAACGGCCGACCATAAGATCACCGCTTCGACATCAAGTTTATTCACGGTGAGAATGACCGCGGCCGCCCCCATACTGATACCGAGAACAGCAATATGCTTATATCCCTTCTCTTTTACGAATTGAACGGCGTCCGTTAAATTGGCGATATTCGTGGATATTAGAGTATCTTCAAATTCACCCTCACTGTCACCCGATCCGTAAAAATCGAACCTCAACACATCATAATTTTCCCGCGTAAAGGTGCGCGCGGCTTCCACGAACAACCGTTTATTCTCGATTTTATCACCTTTAAAACCATGACACATAATAATGATCTTGTCGCTTGAACTCGAATGCAGTATTCCCACAAGTTGACTGTCTTTGCTGATAAATGTGACGGGTTGTTCGGTCACAACTGCTTTTTTACTCATAATTTTCCTTTGCTTATTTTCCTTGTATACTTTTTTCCAGAACGACCTGACTAATATGTTTTACGACAACCGGCAGTCTGGTGTTTCGCACGCCCCAGGCCAACTGAATGATGCACGCCGGACAAGCCGTTGCCAGTATATCCGCGCCCGACGACTCCACATTATTTAATTTCCTCTCCAGTATTTTTCGGGAAATATCATAATGGGCAATGTTATACGAACCGGCGCCGCCGCAGCAGAAATCGGATTCGTTCAGTTCAACAAAGTCCAAACCGGGCAAATTGGACAGCACTTTCCGCGAAGATTGTTTTTCATTCAAATGGTGCGCCAGGTGGCAGGGATCGTGAAAAGTGATCTTTTGTTTGTCGTCGTTCGTTTTGTATTCAGCGAATTCTTCCGTATCAGCGAGTAAATGCGTAAAATCAATGACCCTGTTTAATACACGCTCAATACGGTCTCCCTTATCGGGTGGATTTACAAACCGGTGATATTCCTTCAGAAAAGAAGTACAACTGCCGCAATCCGTAACAATGAAATCGGCGTCGGTTTGCTCCAATATGGCAAAATTCTGTTCGGCAAACCATTTGACCGAATCCAGATCGCCATAGGCATAAGCCGGCAAACCGCAGCAGTAATTAGGTAATATCTCGACCTGAAATCCTCTTTGTTTTAACACCTGCAAAGTTGCCAGTCCGATATCCGGATTTGCAAAATTTATTCCACAACCGGCAAAATAGGCGACTTTTCCCCTAACCGTCTTCTGTCCCGGGGAAATTTCATCAGCCCTCTCTCTCAGCGATTTAAACGGGATTTTATCCAATAATTTTTCAGCATTGGCAATATTTTTACCGAACCAGCCCAGGATCCTCAACACCTGCACCAGACCGGAAATCCCGCTTCGTTTACCGACGGAAGCCATTTTGAGGAAACGACCCAGCGTATCCGGATGCCGCAGCAGATATTTGAATATATACCGCTGTAATTGCGGCTGGCCGAACCGTTTAATGTACTCATACCGGGCCCGGGCAATAACTTGATCAGTTTTGATTTTCGGAAAACAATTTGTGTAACAGGCGTTACACATCAGGCATTGAAAAATCGTGTTTTTGACGTCTTTGTTCATGGGCAGCTTTTCTTCAATAATGCTCCTGACAAGCTGGTGGCGGCCCCGTGCAACCTCGTGTTCCAGACCGGATACCAGATAAGTCGGGCATGTGGGTTGACAAAAACCGCACTTGCTGCATGAGATCACTTTATCATAAACATTATCCAGTTCCATTTTTCCTTTTCACTTTCGTGACTTGTAACAATTTAAATTCCGCCCACAAACCGTCCCGCTGCAAAAATACCGGTCGGATCGAATTCGTGTTTAATTCTTTTGTGCCATTTGAACTGGTCTCCCGCCATATCCCACATATCAAAGTGTTGTTTCAACTGTCCCGGACATTGCTTAATATTTATTAAACCACGAAGGGATTTTACATATTGACGCCTGGCGGTGAGCAGAGTGACCAGCGCGGATACATCATTTTTCTCATCTGTCGTTAATTTACTGTATAAAATGCCCATACCGGGATAGCTTAATACTTTAATATTCCTGTTTAATTGTTCCGATTCTTTTTGCAGATAGGACAATAACCCGAAAATTTGTGATTTGGGTACGATCCATTCATATAATATTTCCGAATCATCAATATCAAAAAAGGCGTCATACGATTTGACCCGTTTATTATATTCTGTAAAATCATTTTCGCTCATAGTAATATCTTGAGTAAAAATCCTGTTTATCTCCGTTTGATAATTTTTCACATCCTTTTCCCGCACCTGAAAATCAATATTCAATGCCGGATTTCGGACAGTTCCATCCTCTAAATCCAAAAACAATACGGAAGATAAAACCGGATAAGCGGTGTGTTTTATTTTGCCCAGAGCTGATCTGAGTATATCAGGATTATCAGCCAGTAAGTGAACGGATAATATTTTCTCGGGAAACGGTATGAGTTTGAACGTCAGTTCCGTTAACAGGCCAATCGTACCCATCGAGCCGATAAACAGTTTGGTCATATCATAACCGGCAACATTTTTTACGGTTTTACCGCCGAACCTGATGAGCTGTCCGTCCGCGAGGACCGCCTTTCCGCCCAGCATAAAATCCCGAAATGTACCGTAATATTGCGCAAACGAACCGAACTTATTGGATGCCGCAAGCCCGCCAACGGTCGCGGACAAAGAAAACGGCGGATTCATCGGCAAAAAAAGGTTGTCCGCTTTGATCCTGTTTTGAATACCCGTCAGGGTGTTGCCGCTTTCCACTGTTAAAGTCAGATTATCCGGTTCATAATCGATGACTTTATTCAAACATTTTGTCGATAGAGTAATATCGTAAGGCTGTAGTTGTCCGCCTAAATTCTGATGCGAGCCGCCGCCCCAAATATTTACCACGGTTTTATGATGATAACATTCCCGCATCACCTCACTCATAATTTGAGGTGAGTCCGGTTCTATGACCGCAAAAGGCGCAACCTTACCGGTTGTGTAACGGGATAAAGTGTTTTTATCCAGATAAATATTCCGGTTCTTTAATTTATCGATCAATTTTGTAAACGAGTTATCCATAATTTTCTACAATTGAATGTTCTCCCGAATTTTTAAATTCATGGAAAAATTTTCCCGGGATTACAAATATTACCGGGATCGAAAACCGTTTTTAATTTTTTCATGGCATGCAGGTCCTCGGGATTGAACAAATACTTCATAGCCTGTATTTTTTCCCGACCGACGCCATGTTCGCCGGTTATTGTTCCACCCAGTTCCACACACAATTTCATAATTTCCTGACAACCGATATTGACCCGATTTGTTTCCTCGCTGTTGCGTTCATCATAAACTATGATAGGATGAATATTACCGTCCCCCGCATGTAAAAGAGTACCGTATTGCAGGTTGAATTTTTTACTTATTTCATCGATCCTCTGCAGCGCCTCCGGCAGCCTGTTCCTGGGTACCGTGCCGTCGAAAACCACAATTGACGGTTTCAGGCGTGTCATGGCGCCCAATGCGCCACGCCGTCCCGTCCATAAGGTATTACGTTCATTATCATCCGTTGCCAGCCGGATATCCGTTGCGCCGTTTTCTTTACAGATCGATTCGATCTCTTTGACCTGTTCGTCTAATGTAAACGCGGGGCCGTCGACTTCAATGATCAATACGGCCGCGGCATCAACCGGGTAATCGACTTTTAAAGATTTGACAACCGTTCTGATACACAGGTTATCCATATATTCAAGTGTGGCCGGAATAATTCCACGGGCAATTATCGATGAAACCGAATTTGCCGCATGTTCAATTTCAGTAAATGAAATCAGCATTGTTTTAAGGCTTTCCGGGATGGGAATGATCTTTAAATATAATTTTGTGATAACACCGAATGTCCCTTCGGAGCCGTTCATAATCCCGGTCAGGTCATAGCCGGGCGCGGTGGAGACACGACCCCCAATTGTCAGCAACTCCCCGTTCGGCAAAACCATTTCCAAACCCAGTACATGATTTACCGTAACGCCATATTTTAAGCAATGCGGCCCTCCCGCATTCATTGCCGCGTTACCTGCCAGAGTTGAGACTTTCTGGCTCGCAGGATCCGGGGCAAAAGTGTATCCGTATTTCGCCAGGGCGTTCTGAAGATCGAGATTATATACACCCGGTTCAACAATGGCAAGCTGGTCTTCAACATTTATCTCTAAAATATTCTTCATCCTGGAAAATTCGATAATAATACCGCCTGAGAATGCAACTGTGCCGCCGCATAAATTCGTTGCGGAACCCCGGGCAATGACCGGCACGCCCATACCGGAAGCCATTCGAACGATCTCTTGTATTTGTGCGGTATTTTCAGGAAATACGATGACATCCGGACGACCTTTTTCCATACTGGCGTCATATTCGTACAACAAAAGATCTATTGGCCGGTGTAATACATTCTTTTTACCGCAAATCTTTCGACATTGTTTTACCAATCCCATATTAGCCATACGCATTACATTTCAAAAATTCTTATTACAGGATTTATATTCAACAACATATAAAAGCCGGCGAGAAAAATAAGATATATTATAAATCAAAGTTTGCCCAGTATACTTTGTAACTTTAAATTCCAAACCATCCATATTGCTTCCCTGAGAATTTTTTTCGACATTTTTGAAGTACCGGCAGTACGGTCCAGAAAAACGATCGGGATTTCTCCAAGCGAAAAGCCTTTCTTCCAGGCTTTAAAACTCATTTCGATTTGAAAAGAATATCCGTCCGACTGTATCCTGTCCAGGTCTATACTCTCCAGAACTTTACGCTTGAAGCATTTATAACCGCTCGTGCAATCATGCAAGGGTAAACCCGTTATCAAACGCGTATACAAACTGGCGCCCATACTGAGCAGCAGTCTGCTTAAAGGCCAGTTAATTACATTTACGCCTTTTACATATCTCGATCCCATAACAAGATCATACTGGCTTGTGGCCTGGATTAAATTTAAAAGTTCTTTCGGATCGTGTGAAAAATCGGCGTCCATTTCAATGATCAGATCGTAATTTTTCTCCAAAGCGTATTTAAAACCGGTTACATAAGCTGTTCCAAGTCCCAACTTTTCATTCCTCTCTAACAGATGAACAGCGGAGTTCTTTTCAGAAAATCTTTTCACAAGTTCACCTGTGCCGTCCGGAGAATTATCATCAACCACAAGAATATCGAGACCGTTGATATTCTGACCGGTTATCTCATTTAACAATCTTTCAATATTTTGGCTTTCATTAAAGGTAGGGATAATCACTAAAATTTTCAAAGGCCGCTCCGCTATTTATGTGTTTACAGGTTTTTCCTTTTAACCGTTACGGGACGAAAAAAATTTTATTCATCGGAGTACTTGTAGCCGGCTGATACCGAACACAATACCCTAAACATCAAATTATTCAAATTTTCTGATATTATATTGTTTCCTGTCTTATTAAGTAAATGAACTCCTATATTTTATCGATTCATTTTTTAAAAAACTTAATTTCTGCTTAAGGTTTCCGTCAACCGGGCACCAGTGATCCCGAATAATAAATTGATTTAAATTTATGTAATCCTTCAACAACATCGCTTAACACAATATTTAACTCGTTAAGAGCCTTGTCAACAATCAGGCCGGAATTTAACGGTCTTGGTGCGGGTTGGTTGAATTCAGCGGTGGTTACGGCTGTTATCAAATCCCTGTCGAATCCAAAAACCTCCGCAATTCTGACGGCGAATTCATAACGGTTGATGATTTCCCGGCCGGCAATATTTAAAATTCCTGAATAACCACTTTTTATTAATGTCCAAATACCCTCGGCCAGTTCATCCGCAAGGGTCGTATTTCCGTATTGATCATTTACTATCTTGACCGGTCGTTGATTTGTCAACTGGGCGATGAGCCAGGTGACAAAATTGGTTTTACCGTTCTTTGACATTCCGTAAAGGACCATGGTACGGGCTATAAAATAATCCACCGATGATCCAATCAAAGCATTCTCCGCGGCAAGTTTGGAACGCCCGTAATATCCTATCGGATTGGGATGCGCGTCTTCCGCATAAGGACCTGATTTTCCATCAAAGATATAATCTGTTGATATGTGGCCGATTCCGGCTTTAATCTTACGGGCGCCATAAATTAAATTTTCCACAAGATCAACATTGATTTTCCAACACAATTCCCGTTCCGTTTCCGCGCCGTCAACATCGGTGTACGCGGCGGAATTGATAATATAATCCGGCTTTAAATCCTGCAATAATTCCAGAGTTTTTTTTCGATCTGTCAGATCAAGAGAAAAATATTTATCATCCGGTAAAACGATATTTCCCTCATGTATATCAACTCCGTAAACTAGAAAAGATTTTGGAGCACGTTCACAAACCGTTTGTCCCAATAAACCGTAACAACCTGTAACCAGTATTTTCATTTTCTCCAACAATTATCCAAGTTTACACCCCTGTTCAACAAACTGCAATAATTTTTCTTTAATATCGTTGTATTGGGCGGCCAGTATTCTTGCGCAAAATACGGCCGCGTTGGCCGCGCCCGCTTTACCGATTGCCATGGTAGCGACCGGAACACCTGCGGGCATCTGAACGATTGCGTACAGGGCATCCACACCGTTCAAGGCGGAACCGCTCAAAGGAACGCCAATAACCGGCAGGGATGTATAACTGGCAATGACTCCCGGTAAATGCGCGGCCATTCCCGCCCCCGCAATGATTGCCGAGAAACCCTTTTCCTCAGCGGATTTTGCGAAAGCGGCTGTTTGTTCCGGTGTCCGGTGAGCCGAAAGGGTAAATACTTCACTGTCAATATTAAAAAACTGCAAATATGTCCTGGAAACAGCCATGACGTCCGCGTCCGAAGTGCTCCCCATTACAATAGCAACTTTTGGCATGAGATTACTCCTTTTTAAAAAATCCACCCCTATATTCACCGGTGTTTGGGTTTAATGGGATTCCGGCGCTTTTGTTTTAAAAGTTTGCATTATAATATCTAATTGACGCAAAAATGGCCATTTTCTTTGTTCGGGAGCCCAGACGGAACCATCCAGTAAATATATACGTCCGTCCGTTTCATCATAAAAGGCATAGCTTCTGAACGGACCGCCTACATTCAGGGAATCGTCCTGCCAGATACCCTCCAGTTTTATCGAATAATTATCATAAAAGTTGACCAGTTCTTCTTCCACTTTGATTAAACTGTCTGAATAAACATAATATCCTTTATAATATTCTTTTGCGACTTTAGCCATTTTCTCAAGCATCCATTCCTTACTCAATGATGAAGGATCAGTAACGGATTCCCAATAGACAAACAAATCCCTGATAAGTCTGTTTGGCCCCGTCCGGCGAAGCCAAATAAACCGTGACGCGCTGGAATCAATCGTCATTACATAATCATGGGGCACCCTGATGCTCCATCCATATTGATTCATCAGTTTTTTTTCAATATTCTTTTGTTCATATGTGTAATAAGCCTGGTTAAAAACCCTGCTATTGACATGTTGATCAAAGGCATCGAAAATCGTTTTATTGTCCGTTTTCAAATTATCCAAAAGCGTCGGCAGGTCATTACTCACTAATACACCTAACAACTGTTCACGAGACCATGGGTCTTTTACCTGGAAAAAGAATCTTTCATTGTTTTCGACCAACTGCCTGCCTTTTGAACCGGCCGGCAGTAACTGATCTAACAGATTTTTTGTGACCCCCTGCTGGTCTAATGTACCGATCAGTAAAATTTGTGAATACTTTTTTAATTCTCCGATTCTTCCGGGATCGATTCTGTTCAACACAAAAATCTTTTCAGGTTGAGGTGTATATTTTTCTGTGGAAAGAATCGGGGTAACGGAATCATCAACCTGTTCCCATAATAGTGAATCGGCAAGCACGACAATATTCCGAAGCGATCCCATGGATTGGCCTTTTTGCGCACACTCCATTCCAAAGATCATTATAACAATTAAAACCGATAATAGTAATTTAAAATTTTTTATTCTTATCATAACACTGTTCCTGAATTTTATTAAATAGTATTTTTCCTGATCATATTTTTTTATGATTTTTTCGGAACGCAAAAATCAATCCGCCGGGAATTGTCGCGACAATCCCCACCAGATAGGCAATAAATTCGAACGCAACAACCTTTGCGGACAAAACCCCTACCTGCGTAAACAAGGTTACGCCGCTTTGTTCACGAACTCCGATCCCCCCCAGGGATATGGGCAAACTGGCCGCCAGCGCGATAATGGGAACAAAAATAAAGAAATATAACAGTTCCAGTTTTACACCCACCGCCCTCGCGGCGAATAGATGCGTCAATATTCTCAAAGTCTGCACTCCGAACGCGATAACAAAGATACGTAAAAGTAAAATTTTATTATGCCTGAATTTGTTTAATTCGTAATATAACTCCTTTAACTTGATATGTATCATTTTGGGCAAAAAAAGTCTAAACAGCCATGAGAATTTTCTGGCGACATTTTCCTGAAACAGAAAATAAAATCCGATTACCCATATTACGAACACAATTAATATCGTATAAACTGTAACATGAGATGTTAACCGTTTCATCCATATCAATGTAACCAGCACGGCAAGAGTGGACAATGTAAAAAACCCGATAAACCGGTCAAAAAATACGGTTGTCAGCGCTCCGTTCGTATTACCGGAACTCTTTCTGATATCATAAATTCTAAAAGCATCCCCTCCGACGTAACCGATGAGAAAATTGTTAAAAAATAAACCGACATGATAAAATTGGATCACACGCCAGAGGGACAACTTTATTGCTTTGGATTTTAATAACAAGTACCATTGCAAAGCGCCCAGGATATTACTCAGAGAAAATATAAAGATACTTGCTAATATCCAGTAAATATTAGCGGCGGTTAGCTGAGCTAATAATTTGTTCACACCGATTCGCGCCAACAGAAACCAGATCAACAAACCGCTAATACATATTTTTAGAAATGTAAATAAAACCTGTTTGAAACTTGTCGTATTATCTAAACGTTTTTCCGCCAAATAAACAATTCCTTTAAACAGTCCATTTTACTGATTCACATTATTATCGGTTTCTTTTACAGAGTCACGAACAGCATTCATCAAAGCCTTTTCCTGTTCCAGTTTATTCCGAGCTTCCGGATCATCGGGATGCGTCAGCATCCATTTTTCCAACAACGCGACGGCTTTTTGATGGTCCCCTTCCCTGCTGTAAAGACTGACCAGGGTACCGACAGCATACGCATTGTCGGGATCAGAACTCACTGCCCACTCTACTTTTTTAATGAATTTATCAGCCTCTCCCGCCAGATCATATAATGAACCGATTTGAATCGGCAGACGGATATCCGGCGGCGGGATAACACTGTCCGGCATCACCGTTTCCATCCTGTCAAGAACACTTAACATACTTTGCATATTTTGCTTGCGCCGGTAATAATCCGCCAGACGTAAAAAGGCGGCGCGGTAATTCTGTAATAATCCTTTTATATTGTCATTCAGATAAACATCGGGATCATTCAGACTGCGGAACTGAAAGGTTTCAAACAAATGTTCATGTAACTTTTTTGCCATTAAATCTTCATCCACTGCCGGGGTCACTTCAAAACACAAACCATCCATCCTGAGATAATCGTCAAGGTTCAGCTTGTTCTGATTCGAAACCGTAACGGCAAAATAGATCGGTTTTTGCCAGCGGTTTGCGTACAATATATTCAAAATCATATAGTCCTGTACGCGGATACCCTGGCCATACACGGTCGGTTTGACCTGAAAACTGATTTCCGCAGGGATGTCACTTTCTTCCGGAATCAACTCCTTCACTTCACCCAGATCTGTGAGTACTCTTTCCCTGACGTCCTTCGGAACAGGAATGGTGATCGTTTGCTCCTTCCAGCCCATTACTTCCAGTTCGTCAATCTTTGAATCGGACAGTGATATAGGTACTTTGGGTTCTTCTTTCTTAAGTTGTTTGATGTACCAGTTGGTGTTCAAAAGACTCAGGTTTACCACCCTGACATCTTTGCGCACCCCGTAAACATACTGAAGGAACCATAACGGAAAAGTATCATTATCTCCGTTTGTAAATAATATACCGTTTTCATCACACGTTTGTAAAATATTATAAGAATAATCATAAGCGACATAATTGCCGGTTCTGTTATGTTCCGTATAATTAGTTGCCAGCAAATTCACGGGTACCGCAAGCAATAACAAAACACTTGCCGCAACTGAAAGCAGATACCTAAGTTTTGATTTATTATGCAGGGCCTCCTGTATCATTTCAATCACGGCCGTCACTCCCATACCGATCCAGATGGCAAACGCGAAAAACGACCCCACAAAAACATAGTCACGCTCCCGCGGCTGCGGATCCTCCTGATTCAGATAAATGACTATTGCTATACCTGTCAGTAACAATAATGCGGTGATGGATAAAGCGTGCCGCCAATGCCTGTAAAAATGATGTACCATACCAATGAGACCAAGGAACAGGGGCAGGCCCAGCAACCCGTTAAAGGAGATCGTTTCCGTAATAAATCCGTCCTGACCAATGGTTTTACCCTTGCCGGCAAACTGCCACAGAAAATAGCGAATGTACATCTTTTTAATTTGATAATTCCACATAAAATCCATCTGTTTATCCCACTGGTAAGTGGCATAACCCTGGCTTTTCGGAACCCTGCCGTAATCCTGTAACTGTTTGAATTCCCACTCCTGGGGCATTCCTTTAAAGCGCCGGGGAAAAGTACTCCAGGTTCCGTACTGCTCACGGTTCAGATAACTGACCAATTGTTTGGTGGTTTCAGGATCATTTTCATCAATTTCCGGATCCAGTCCCGAACGGATATAGATCATTGTATATGTTGAATAACCCAATATAACCAGCAGTAAAGATATTAACGCCAGACTGGCGATCCGCTGTTTAAAATAAATAACCCAGAACGTACTAATGAGTAAGGTGAAAAGCAGCAGTAACAATGACCACAATGTAAATTTCCCGGCCATTCTCGGGATCCACTGTACAACTCCCGGGTAGATCACCGCAAATATTACCAGAGTTATACCGCCAAAGACAAGCAGGTTGGTTATATTTATTTTTTGGCCGGTCCGGTCCAAATATTTAAAATAGACGATCATAAAAACGGCGGGGAGCGCAAGGATCATCAGCAAATGCACGCCAATTGCCAGACCGACCAGGTATGCTATGATGAGTATATATCTTTCGGAACCCGGTTCTTCCGCTTTTTCAAGCCAGACAAGTATAAGCCAGACAATGATCGATGTAAAGAACATACTGATGGCATATACTTCCGCTTCTACGGCGTTGAACCAGAATGTGTCGGTAAAAGCAAAAGCAAGGGCGCCGACCAATCCGCTGGCGACGAGCACAAACATATCTTCGGAATTCCGGGGTTCACCGCGCCACTGCCTGACAAGACGCACAATAATCAAATATGTCAGCATAACGGTGACCGCCGATGACAGGGCGGAAATGATATTTACACGCAATGCAATATCTTCCGCAATCGGCAGCATTGTAAAAATTCGTCCGATCAATAAATAAAACGGTGCACCCGGTGGATGGGGTATTCCCAGAATATAGGAACAGGTAATAAACTCTCCGCAATCCCAAAATGATACCGTTGGCGCTATTGTTTTCAAATAAATAAAAAGTGAGAAAACAAAAGCGACACCCGCGAATACACGATTAATTAATTTGTAATTTTGCATTATAAATCTCTCCGACTCTTATGTCCAATTGCCGCTTTAATAATGTCAATTATTTTTGTGGCTGATTCATTCCAACTAAAATTATTGACCCAATTTAATGAATTTTTTGAAAATTTACTTATATTTTCCTGAGTATTTAATAATTTTATTATTTGATTTGCCAATTGCTGAATATTCCCGTATGGATACAGTTGGCCGGTTTCTTCATGGACCACAGAATCTCTCAAGCCCGGGGAATCAGCGGCTATGACCGGCACGCCGCACGCGTTCGCTTCAATGACAGTTAATCCCCACCCTTCTTTGGGAGAAGGATTAACGGCCAGCCATAAAGTATTTAATAATTTCACCTTTTCCTCTTGTGGTACATGTCCTGTAAAACGGACTTTGTCACGAATACCTAAAGAAAATGCAATTTCCTCCAGATTTTTTCTGTAATCACCATCTCCAATTATCAGGAGACGGGTTTCGGGGATCGCCGATAAAACATCAGGCATGGCCCGCAATATATGGTCTATACTTTTATATTTTTTTACCCTGCCCAAATATCCGATCAGCGGTGTTTCACTCCTCAGTTGCGGTAAATAATCGTATAATGCGGGATCAACGGCATTGGGAACAAGTTCTATTGGAGAACGGACGCCCTCCCGTATCAGTTCCTGACGGGTACTTTCGGACACCACAGCGAACGGCACTTTATGATAAATACGGGGAACCAGTTTTTCGCTCAAATACACATAACTTGCCGGAATAAAGGATGTTTCAAGGTATATACTTTTGCTGAAAAAATGGTGCAGAATAGCCAGTACCGGTTCTTTTACATACAGGGGCGTATAAAACGGAATTTTATTGATATCGTCAATAACAATATCAAACTGCCGGTTTTTCCTTAACTTTTTATACTCAGCAGGTACGCAATAATTAAAAAAATTCCGCGAACCGCGTCTTATAATCTTTATTCCGTCAACCATTTCCTCCGTTTTTGCACCTTGAAAAGCACAGCATAATAAGGTAACATGGTGCCCTGAAGCCGCTACCCGCCTGAAAATTTCATGAAAATGTACTTCCGCGCCGCCGCCAAACGGATTTTTTATATCCTGCCAGTTTATCGCTAAAATATTCAAAGAACGAAAATCCGCCACCTAATTGACCTTTTTCTTTATACCAATGACACCAATATCCATAAACGTATAATATGCAAATTTTGTATTTCTGAAACGATTTAATATAAAGTCCGACATGCCCGACAAAACGGGCACCGGTTTGGGATACAAAGCAATATTTATGTTAAATTTTTTCAAGACCTCCCGCCAAACACGATATAAAAAACTGGGCCGCATCCAGTCCCCATAGACATCATGAACAAGAAAACCGGTTGCGGAAAAAATTCTTTTCAACTGGTTTATTGAGAATTCGGTTTCCCAGCCGGCGAACCACCTGTTCAACCATATCAATACATGTTTAACAATTGTATAGAAATGATAACGCTGTGGCACGTCGGCGACCGCGAATCCTCCCGGTTTCAAAACCCGGTAATTCTCTTTTAACAGGTCCTGTGGGTTTGTGAAATGTTCCAACAGACCCTGATGAAAAACGATATCTAATACATCGGATTTGAACGGTAAATGAAACGCATCAGCACGGATCAAAAACACCGGTTTGTTCAATTCAGCGGACAATTTTTTTAATACAGATAATGAGCTCTCCGCGTAATCCAGCAATATGACGATTGCGCCCCGGTCCACTAATTTAAAACCGTCCCTGCCCGATCCCGCACCGATTTCCATTACAAACTTTTTCTCACAGGGGCCGAGTTTAATTATCTGTTTAATGACCCGGTCGGCATTGGAATATACCTGTCCGATATCCTGTTTTTCTACCCAGAAATCCTCCCATACCTGCCTGCTGTGCTGTGCAATTTTACTCATCCAATCTTTCCAGTACCAAAAGTAATCATAATTTTTGTTATTAAAAATCTATTTATCTTTCTTTTTTAACTCTTCAACATAAATTGTCTTTAATTCAGTAAGCGCGTTTCCCAGGTATCTTTTTTCGTCGTCATTTAGATTGTTTTGTGTTTTGGCTTCAAGCATATCCAGCATGTCGATATACGCCCGGGCCTGTTCCGGATTAACTTCCACCTTGCCGGTCATGGGATTTTCCGCTTTGCCCAGATTCTGTAAAGCGGCGGTTTGCATACTCAGCACAAGATTTAAAAATAATACCGTTATTTTATGTTCCTTATTTTGTTTCTCAGACATTATTTTCCCTTTCCAATTTTACTTTTATCAGCCGACCCAGGCAAGGTCGTATTTATCCCGGTAATTTCTTAAGAAATAATGGCGGGTACCCAGCATTTCTTCATGCGATAATTGCGGATCATGCTCCACAAGAGTAAAAGCCTCCTTGCGGGCCTGGCGCAGCAACTGAATATCTTTGACCACATTGGCAATTTTCAAATCTGGCAATCCATGTTGTTTAGTTCCGAAAAATTCGCCGGGACCTCTTAATTCAAGATCAATCTCGGCCAGTTTAAAACCGTCATTCGTGGAAGCCATTGTATCCAGCCTTTTTCGCGCTTCGGCTGACAACCTTCCATAGCCGATCAAAATACAATAGGACTGCAAATCGCCGCGGCCGACACGACCGCGCAACTGGTGTAACTGGGTGATCCCGAATCGTTCCGCATGTTCAACAACCATAATCGTTGCGTTGGGTACGTCAACACCGACTTCAATAACCGTGGTACTGATGAGTATCTGTATATCTCCGGCCTTAAACGTCGCCATAACGGACTCTTTTTCCTCGCTTTTCATACGACCGTGCAGCAGGCCGAGTTTGAATTGAGAAAAATAACCGCCTTTCATCTTTTCATAACTGTCTGACGCCGCTTTCAAATCCGATTTCTCCGTTTCTTCCACCAGCGGAAAAACAATATACGTCTGGGCACCCTTTGCAACATGATCCCGGACAAACCGGTATATTTTAGCCCTGGATTGATTAGGTCTCCATTGCGTGATGATCGGCTTTCTGCCGGTCGGCATTTCATTCAGGATTGACACATCCAGGTCGCCGTATACGGTCATGGACAGGGTCCTGGGAATGGGCGTCGCGGTCATCACGAGAACATCAGGATTCAAACTTTTTTCTCTTAATTTAGCCCTTTGCATGACGCCGAATCTGTGCTGTTCATCAATGACAACAAGTCCGAGATTGTGAAAATCCACATTCTCCTGGATCAGCGCATGTGTGCCGACGATGATATCCGCGTTTTGATTTGCAATATCATCCAGTACTTTTTGGCGTTCGGTTTTATTCTGGGCGCCGACCAACAAAATAATTTTGACTCCAATATGATGCAGGGTTTCATAAAGAGTCAGATAATGCTGTTCTGCCAGTATTTCCGTGGGCGCCATTAACGCTGCCTGATAACCGTTTTCCACGGCGATAAGCATTGTAATAAGGGCAACGATCGTTTTTCCTGAACCCACGTCACCCTGCAGCAGACGGTTCATGGGTTTGCTGCTTTTCATATCATCATGAATTTCATGAATCACTTTCTTTTGCGCATCGGTCAGTTCAAAAGGCAGCTTTTCGATCAGCGAGCGCACCCTGTCGCCCACTTTTTTAAATCGAATTCCGCCGCTTGAGTTTGTAACATTGTTTTTTCGCAGCGCGATCAGCAGTTCCATAAAAAATAATTCATCAAATTTCAAACGTTGTTTTGCTTTTTCGAGCATCTCGACACTTGCCGGAAAATGAATATTTTCCAGCGCCGACGACAACGGTATTAATTTTTGTCTGTTAATAATATCCTGTGGAATTGTTTCTTCAACTTTATCTTTGTATATCTTTAGTATTTTTACAAATATACGGCGAAAGCCCCTGCTGTCAAATCCCGCATTGGTCAGGGCTTCGCTTGAGGGGTATAAAGGAATAATTTTCCCGGTATGTACCAGCTCTCCTTCGGCATTGTCCCCCAACCGGTCAAATTCCGGGTGAACCATTTGAAATCCGTTATACCTGGATATTTTACCGTTTAACGCGAGCCACTCGCCGGGTTTAAAAATACGCTGCCAATAAGTAAACTTGCTAAACCAGATGCAGGTTAAATAGGACGTGCCGTCGGTTACGTAAAGCTGAAAGCGGTTCCTCTTACCTCTTTTGAACTCATAATTAACGACCCTGCCGATAACTGTCGTGACCTGGCCCGTCTTCAGGGTTGCTATTTTCCCGATATCGGATCGATCCAGATACCGTCTGGGGAAATAATAAAAGAGATCAATAATTTTATATATGCCAATTTTATTCAAAGCGGCGGCGCGTCTTGGGCCAATTGTCTCCAATTTTTCGACAGGTTGATATATTATGGATACCGCTTTACTCATTGGCTGATTTAATTTTTTATTTAAACAGGACCGTATAGTCGATCGTCGTTTCACCATTGGCGGGAATGATGACCTCAAACTCGACTTTATAGGCGTCTTTTTTCAATATCCTGGGGGTTTGTCCTATAAATTCCCAGTCACCCCAGAGATTTTCAATTACAGTGACTGTTACTTTTTCTTCTTTATGATTTCGCAGTGTAATCTCAACGGTTTCCTGTCTGCTTCTTCTGCCGATTTTTTTAACATCCTTGACAACACGTTCACCGACAATATCAAAAGCGTTGCCGAGATATACGCGTAATTTCTCATCTTTTGGCGTATGATCGATCAAATCTTCGCCGATAAATTCCTGCGACATATCCACATCCGTTTTGTATACCCTTATTTTCCCTTCCGGTAAAGGCATTCCCAGACCATTGGCTTTACTGTTCTCCAGCTCTATGTTTACCCTGACTTTTTGATTGTCCCGTTGCCCGTTATAGGTAAATATCTTTTTCACCCTGGCCTTTGCCGGCGGAAAGAGCGATAATTGCTTAATTTGCCGGTCCTTGATGGTTGCCGGACGCTGCAGGGTATATAAATGGTACTCAAAAAAAGATTTTTCCTCAAATTGTGACGCCGCTTCATCCGTATAGGCGGCCTTTGCCAGATAAGTACGGGGCGGCATCTCCGGTTTTATGATATTTACATCCCCGGCAACAAGCTTTAGCTTGGCGTTTTCATAACTTGCCCCGGATTTGTTTTCCACGGATACCCAGCCGCTCAGGTCCAGTTCGGTATCCTTGTCATCTATGACGGCGACATACTCGGCATGCCAGTTTATCCCTTTCGTCAGATAACTGATCTCCGTATCATAATCACCCGCTTTATCGCATGACAACAACCAGACGAGTGTTGGCCGAGTAATGAGACCGCCCGGCAGCGACGGAAATTCAATAGTCTCCAATGTCGATGCTTTGATAACTTTAACCAGGTTATCGGATGTCTGGATAATCACGTCTCCCGATTGAGCGCTTAATAATTTTCCGCTGAAACTGTTGCCTTCGGTCGTTAACGCGATAATGTCCTGGTCGATGTATTTTTCCAATAAACGCTGGGTGCCGACCAGATCAAATTCGAAATTCTGTTCCAGTAGATTAATATTCTGGTTTTGCGACAGAGCTTTAAAATGTACGGATGTCGGATCGATCTGTGCGGCGACATCCGTAAACCGGTATTCTTTAATGCCTTTCTCAAATTTTAGGGGGCGCTCATCCCTTACAAGCGCGAGGTTATCATTATATATCGTAATTGCCAGTTTTTCCGCGTAAAGATTTGTGAAAAAAAACAAGACAAGGATAACGCCGGTGAATAATTTAACACTTTTCATTTTTCCGCCCTCAAATATTCAACCTTAAAAAAAACATCCCATTAAAATAATAATGGGATGAATATAAATTTTATTTTTTAACTTTATTTACCCAATAAAAGTTGCAAATTATCCTGCAATTTTGTCAAATTCGTTTCCCAGTTTGCTTTTTTCTGTTTTTCCTTCTCTATGACCTCTTTGGGTGCACGTGATACAAAATCCTGATTCATTAACTTTTTTTGCAAACCGTTTAACTGGTTTTCAAGTCGTGTTACTTCCTTTTGCAGGCGGTTTTTTTCAACTTCAATATCAATGAGTTCGGCCAGGGGCATATATATATCAATACCCTGAACAACGGCGCTGGCCGTTAATTCGGGACGTTCTCCGTCCCAGGAAATTTTTGAAATTCGGGCCAGCTTATTGATGGAGACCTGGTTCTTTTTTATAATATTCAGCTTTTGTTTATCCGATCCGTGTATAAAAAGCTCCGCTTCCTTAGCCGGAGGTACATTCATTTCACCGCGTATATTGCGGATTGCGCCGATAACCTGCTGCAACAGTTCCATTTCTGATTCAATTTTTTCATTTATCCACTGTTCGTCAACTTTTGGATACGGCTGGAGCATAATGGATTTAAGACCGGAATTATTCATGGAATCCGGGAAGCTCTGCCATATTTCCTCGGTGATGAACGGCATAAAAGGGTGCAGCAGTCGAACAATATTATCCAGTATAAAAACGGCAACTGAACGGGCAATATGCTGAGTCCCGGGATTTTCCTTGTCGTACAGCCTGTTTTTGACCAACTCAATATACCAGTCACAATATTCGGTCCAGATAAAACTGTATAAAGTATGAGTGGCGTCGTTTAATCTGAAATCCGTCATGGATTTATCAATACTGTCTATTGCACGGTGCAATCTGGACAGGATCCACATATCGGCGAAATCAAGTTCGTCTATGGAGATATCGGACAGTTGTAAAACGTCCTGCTCTTTATCCAGGTTCATCAGCACAAACCGGGCGGCGTTCCACAGTTTGTTGCTGAATTTTTGTCCCAATTCGACAAGGGTATGGTCAAACCGGATATCGCCGCCAAGCGGCGTCAAATAAACCATAGTCAACCGGACGGCGTCCGCGCCGTAGGCGGGTACTCCATTTGTATAAGACGGATTATGTTTGGCAAAATCCCTGATCTGCTCTTTGTCAATACCGTCAATCAGCCATAACGGGTCCGGCGAATTCCCAAGCGACTTTGACATTTTACGGCCGCTCAGGTCTCTGATCATGCCGTTAAAATAAACATCCGTAAACGGGATATCGCCCATAAATTCGAGAGCAGCCATGATCATTCTGGCTACCCAGAAAAAGATAATATCCGGGCCGGTCACGAGTGTATCGGTCGGGAAAAACTTTTTCAAATCCGGGGTTTGATTGGGCCAACCAAGCGTGCTGAAGGGCCAGAGCCATGAAGAAAACCAGGTATCCAGTACATCATCTTCCTGCTGCAACTGACTGCTGCCGCAGGTTGAACATTTGACCGGCTCTTCACGGGCAACGGTGATATGACCTTTTTCGCAGGTCCAGGCGGGGATTCGATGTCCCCACCAGATTTGCCGGCTGATACACCAGTCACGGATGTTTTCCATCCAGTGGAAATATGTTTCTTCCCAGTGTTTGGGGTAAAATCTGATTTTACCTTTTCTAACGGCTTCTATTGCCGGCCGGGCAAGCGGTTCCATCTTTACAAACCATTGCTCGGACAGGTACGGCTCGATAACATCATCGGAACGGTAACATCTGGGCACCGCGATTATTTTTTTTTGTTCACCGCGTAAAAGGCCAAGTTCCTTCAAGTCGGCAAGGATATTTTTCCGGGCGACAAACCGGTCCTGGGATTTATATTTACCGGCATTTTCATTCATGGTCCCGTCCGCGCCGATAACGGACATTTGATCCAGGTTGTGCCGCAACCCGACCTGAAAATCATTCATATCATGCGCGGGGGTAATTTTAACGGCGCCGCGTCCCTTTTCCGGATCGGCATGCTGGTCAGCGATAATCGGAATTTCACGGTTCATCAGCGGCAGGATCAATATTTTACCGACCAAATCCTTATATCGCTCATCATCAGGATGGACGGCTACCGCCGTATCACCCAGCATGGTTTCCGGCCGGGTTGTTGAAACGACAATTTCTCCGCTGCCGTCTTTCAAAGGATAGGCAATATCCCAAAACAATCCTTCTTCTTCGACGGAATTAACTTCTTCATCGGCCAGGGCCGTATAACATTTGGGACACCAGTTAATAAGACGGCGTCCCTTGTAAATCAATCCTTTTTCATATAGCGATACAAACACCTCACGCACTGCCCTGCTCAGATCTTCATCCATTGTAAAGCTTTCACGGTCCCAATCACAGGCCGCACCCAGTTTGCGCAATTGCTGCAGGATTATTCCGCCGAATTTTTCCCGCCATTTCCATACCCGTTCCAGGAACTTTTCCCGGCCCAGCATATGACGATCCAGATTCTCCCGGGCAATATCGGCCTCAACTTTATTCTGGGTCGCGATTCCGGCATGATCGGTACCGGGCATCCACAGCGTTTCGTAACCACACATTTTTTTCCAGCGGATCAGCAAATCCTGGATGGTATTATTCAAAATATGCCCCATCGTCAACATTCCCGTTACGTTGGGGGGAGGTATCATAATTGTATAATGAGGGCGTTCGCTTTCCACATTTGCATAAAACAGTTTATTTTCTTCCCAATACTTGTACCATTTATCCTCAACTTTGGTCGGATCGTAAAGTTTGTCCAGTTCTTTTAAACTCATTCGGTTCCTCGTTCCTCGCGGAAAATATAAATTGTAAAAATGTTCGTCAAAAAATTATAATTTAAAAATATAGTAAAACCTCTGAAAAGAGTCAATGAAATTATAAAATCAAAATTTGCCTTATCCACTTGGAAATATTGATAATAATAACAAAAATATTTTGTAAAATCAGGAATATTATTCAAACAGATCGGCCTGAATGCCGGATTTATGAATCGACAATCGGCTTTTTACTTCTTCAATTCTGTTTTCAAGCGCTTCAATAATCAACAGATGATCCCCGGACATTAATTTACACTCAAACTCTTTTTCGATACTTTTTAATGTTTCATCTATATCGGATGACCTGAGTTGAAGCTCGTTGATATCCGTAAATTTTGACCAGTATTTATGCCAGTCCGGTAATTTGGAATGTGACATTTATAACTCCTTTTAAATTCAATATAATATACCGTTTAAAAAATTAATCAATCCAGAAATTATGCTTTTGCGTGGCGATGTTACCACATCTGTCTTTTAGAAATAATTCCAGGGTATGTTCACCCTTAACAAGGGGTTGTCTCACTTTATAAGACAACGATAATCTCTCCGGGTCATATTCGGCAATCACTTTTTTCCCATCCAGTAAAAGCTGCATGTTATCTTCACCCATCAGACCGGATAACGTATCTTTAAAAACTGCCGTTAATAGCGGAACGACGGTTTGCAGATGCGAGTTATTCCCGGGATATAAAGACAAAATTTCCGGCGGTTCATCATCGACGATCAGGGCATGAGTGCCGAAGGTTCCGACATACCCGGCAATATTCCGGTTTTCCTCCTCATGAATATTGCCAAAAAATACCCATTTACCGTTATTGCTTTTATAATAAATACCCGTTTTTTCGACCAGCGTTTTGTTGTTATACTTTATTTTAATTATCGCGCCTTTGTTCATCGCGACATCTTTAGGTTCAACATCATAAATTTTGCTGGCGAATTTATATTGACTGTTACTATCCGGAATGTTAGCATTCATTCTGACAAAAACCGGTTTGAATAACGAATTTAAGGAAAATTCTATTCTGCACAACCCGTCTTTACTGTAAACTGTTTGCGAACGTTTTTTATCGATTATTTCAAATTCTAATAGTTCATTCTGTTTAATTGAGATTCCATCAATTATTTTTTCCACAAAAATTTTTAATGGACCGTTCATATCGGGTGAAAGCGGCACAGCTCCGACAAGATTATTATT
The DNA here is from genome assembly GCA_016934825.1 of Candidatus Zhuqueibacterota bacterium. GTDB lineage: Bacteria > Zhuqueibacterota > Zhuqueibacteria > Residuimicrobiales > Krinioviventaceae > Fontivivens. The sequence continues at coordinate 60,181 of JAFGSB010000158.1, read as the reverse complement.
CTTTTTGAAAACCGGCAATGGTTGTATTTCCCGGTTAACAAATTGATAGGAGATAAAAGTCCCGTCCTGAATGTTATTTAAAGGTTCAAATTCCAGCCGTATATAATTATCATAAAATTCCGAATTGATTTGATAAAAGATCGAATCGGATATTAAGGTGTAATTCAGGAAAGATGGAAAATTAAAAGGATTCACTGCCGAAACCATATCGATAAATTCCGGTGATTCGACTATCAGTTGCCCGGCCACTTCGCTTTCGTTTTCCCAATAATCCTGAACAACCATCCGGAAATTATGGCTCGCACCGTTAATTACCGTAACTCCCGGCGATTGTTGTATGTTTTGAGCAGGACCGTTATAAAAATAAACAGCGCCATGTAAATATTGGTTATTCAGATAAAAAGGAAGCGTGTTCCCGTCGTCAATATATAATTTGTAAAAATTACCAAATCCCGTCTGATTTAAACGGAATTCCCTGTCGAGTAAGGCAAGATTGTTCTCGGCATAAGAAAATTTTTTATAAATCGACGAGAAAACCAATTTATCATCAATATAAAGTCTGTTTTTATATGTACCGAATTTATTGGGGATATTATCCATAACATCATAAGCGGATATACCAAAGCCGACAAGTCCGTTTACCTTAACCGGTTTGTCAAGAACAAAACGGCCTTTTCTCGAATTTATGGTTCCGGTTACAACGGGCTTCCAGTCGCCGTTAACCATTGAATTGGCGTTTAAAGGTATGAATGATACTTTGGTAATGACGGGTTCCAGAAAATCGTCGACATTATATCCTTTCATGAAAGGATTGAACGGTTCACCATTCGGATCGCGAATTTCAAAGTGAAGATGGGGATAACCCACTCCGGTTTGACCGGTTTTACCCAAAAAGTCACCCTGTTTATATTTGAATTTTTCCGAATTCAGGAATAATTGAATACCATACTTGCCGCGTTTTTCCTGTTCGGACCAGACGTAATCTTCAATTTCCTGGTTAAAACTGTGCAAATGGGCATATACAACGGTTTCTCCGGTATCCAGCGTTAAATATAAAGCCCTTCCATATCCATATGGTGAAACGCGGATACGAGAAATATATCCGTCCCGGACGGCGAAAATATTATAACCTGTTTTGCCCCAGGTTTTAATATCAATACCCGCATGAAAACGGCCGGGACGATACTCGGCAAATGTTGAGGTGATTGCCCTGCTCGCATTTGTCGGCCACAGGTACTCATCCGCAAAAAGATTTACCGATAAAGTAAAAACGAATAAAAAAAATATAATCCCATAAATTGTATTATGTCTTGTATCTTTTGTTTTATAATTAAAAATCATAACCTGTCCAGAATCTCCGCCAATTGTTTTGTTTGATTTTTCCTGTTAAATTGCTGAATAAAATCTATATCTTTTTCCTGAATTGTCCATTTATTGTTGACAAAAAAGTCTAAATTCGCCGCAATCTTTTCTGGGTTGTCCGGCTCCATAACCTTGGCCAAACTATAATGTGCGAGTATTTCATTCGTATCCGCAACATTACTGATACAAAAAACAGGTTTTTGCGCTCCGAAATATTCGAACGTCTTGCCCGGTATAAACGTATCGTTTTTTTTACCGGTTGCCAAAAGTAACAAAAAGTCTGCATTAACAAGATATTGCACAGCGTCCTCATGCGGTTTAAAACCAATCAATTCAACAGTACTCTCCAGGTCGAGCGATTTTATCATTTCCGGCAATTTCCCCGTAGCATCATAACCGACAAACTGAATTTTTACTTTGCCGAATGTCGCCGGATCTTTTTCCTTTAAAATTCTCAATGCCCTAAATAAAGCTGCGGGATCACTGAATTTTGAGATAACGCCGCAATAACAAAAGACTAATTTGCCGTTATTGCTTTTATTTATCGGAATGGTAAAGTCACCCGCATCAAATCCGTTTGTAATCACAGTCAATTTTTCGAACGAATTCGTATCCTTTTCAAAGCCGGATTTAATTCCGCTTGAAGCGCAAATTACAGCATTCGCCGTTTCTATAACCGATTTCTGCATTCGTCTGTTAAGCCATTTTTGCACGGGAGTCGGCTCGTATACAACATGACCGGCGGCCCAGTCATCCCTGAAATCCGCAACCCATTTCAAACCGAACGACCCGGCAATTCTTTTGCCGACCAGATGAGTCGAATGCGGCGGCGATGTGGTAAATAACGCGTCATAATGTTCCTGCTTTAACAAACGTTCAACGGTTTTAAAGACATGCCTGTTCCATAATAATTTACTGTCCGGTACCAGGAAAAAGGAAAATATATTTTGATTCAATTTCTGCAAAAGTCCGTTATTGGGGGAAACATTAACATTTCCGGTTTTTGTTTTTTTTGTTTCCCTAAATTTTTTTAACAGACGCTGCGGATCAGATGATTCGGTTCTGATGATATGTAATCCTTCCAAATCTTTCAGTAACGACTCGTCACGGGCCCAATAAGCAATGGGTTTGACCGTTAAAACGGTTGGCGTCCATCCGAATTCGGGAAGATATTTCGCGAATTTGGCGGCCCGCTGCGTTCCACCCAGCCCTAACGGCGGAAAATAATATGAAAGGATTAACAGTTTTTTCACTATTGAACGCTTTTTATTTTAACCGAATCTCAAAATATTATATTTCCAAATAATAAAAACTTTCACATCAAAAAGTCTTTTTAAGATCACTGGTGTCCGGTTAACGGACACCGCTGCCTGATCCGGTTCACAAGTTCCTTAGAATAAAGTTATATAATTGTAAAAATTTAATTTCTTCAAACAAATCAATTAATGAATTCATATGCGAAAACGTTAATAAAATAATATGTCACGAGTGTCGCGTCCGGGTTTAACCGGACACTGTTGTTTTAAGGTAATAAAAAAAAAACAGGAAAGCAAGAAAGCAGGTTCGGGAGAGTCGATTTTAGAGCAGATAATCGGATTTGACCTTTTTCATACTATTAAAAATATTATCCCGTGATCCCCGGTAATCCGATTCAATCCGGGTCAGCAGTTCCTTGACATACCGGCGTTTTGAGTTGCCCTCCGACGGGCATTCCTGTTCAAAAACGGGAATATCAAACTGATTCCGGAATTGTTTCAAAAGTATTTCTTCGGTAAATACAAGAGGCCGGACGATCACAAATTTACCGGAATGTATCGGCAAATAGGGGATCATTGTACTGATTTCCCGGCCGAAGATCATGTTTATGAGTAATGTTTCAACAACATCATCTTTATGGTGACCAAAAACAATTTTATTACATCCCAGTTCTTCCGCGGTTTCTAATATTTTTTTTCGACGGATACGTGTGCATAAAAAACAGGGGTTTTCCCTGTTTTCCTCACTATGGGCATAGGGACCTATGGAAGATTTGATTATTTTTCCCCTGACAGCAAGCCTGTCCAGGTATTGCTGCATGATCTCACATCGTTTGTCCGCATGATTTCCAAAACCCATATCAACATATAAAACGGTTAACTGTAAATCCGCGGCATAAATTGTATAGCGTTTACTCAACAGGTATAACAGACTCATGGAATCGGCACCGCCTGAAACGCATAAAAGTAACCGGTCGCCGGCGGCGAACATTTTATATTCCCAGACAGCTTTATCAATGCGGGCAGTTATTTTTTTTTCAAGATTGTGTGGTGAAACTTTACCTATTCTTATTCCTCATTACATTAAAATTATTCCCTGTAAAAAAGGCTAATCTTTTATCGCTTTTTCCAGTTTGTTTAAAAATGCATCCGCATTTTTTTGTCCGCCATGAACTTCACCGTTTGACAATTCAATACCCTTTTTAACCTCCTCATAACCGACAGCCACGTGTCCTTCATACAAATGAGCAAGCCCCTTTTTATATATTAATTCAGCAATTGCGGGATTCATATTAATTTGCATGGCCACTTTCAAACCCTGGTCATAATAGTTTTGCGCGACGAGCCATTTTTTATTAATGACTTCGATATCGCCCATATATCGATAACAATCGATAACATCCTCACTGTTTTCAATTTCAGTTGCCAGGTTAAGAGAAGCTTTAAAATTTTTATTTGCATCCGGATATTTTTTCCCTTTAAAATTGATAATACCCAGTTTCAGATGAATGAGAGCAAGATTATTACTGTTTTCATCCAATAAATCATAAAAACTTTGGGCAATTGTTAAATCATTAAAGGCCTGTTTATAATCCTTTTTTTCGAATTTGACCATACCCATTTCATAACGTGCATTGGCAATATCCGGCTCGCTGTGCAGTTCATTGGCACGGGTTAAATATATATTTGAATAATCAAGAGCTTTATCGTATTGTCCGGTTTCTCTTAATAATCTGCAAATTTTATTATAAATCTGTATGCTCTCGAATACATTAGTCGAGTTATTGAACAATAAAGCGCTGCTCTCATAATGGTATATTGCCTTATCCAGATTTCCGGTTATTTCATTTATGAGACCCAAATTATATTGAATTCCGGCCACAGTTAAATTATCTCTGTTAATTTCTTTAATTTTTAACACGCTTTCATACCAAGTGATGGCATTGGGCCATTGTTTTAACAATACGGCCACCCTGGCTTTTGCCAGCAGACTGAGCAGCATCCCGTCTACACATGTGTTTTCCCGAAAATTGGTATATGTCTCAGTCAACATAGAGTTTGCTAGAATATACTGACCCGTCTCATAGTAATAACCGGCATAATTTAATCCAACCCACGCTTTTTCGATTGAATTAACCGGAAGATGGTTATAAAGTAATAAATAGTAATCGTTTATATGGTCAGGGTCTATAGTCGTATTCTCGATTTTATTCACCCAGTATTTATGCATTTTCAAAAGTTTATGCAAAACAACAGGAGTATCTTTTATCTCATTGAAATTAATTGCTTCATTAAAGATATTGTCACATAACTGATCCGTATTAAAACCGGACCCATTCCAGTTGAAACAGGCAAATTGTTCTTCATTTGGCAGACAAGGCAACTCTACATCAATCAGAGGTTTATCAAACGCCAGACTTGGAAACACGATCATATTGCCACTGGTATTCACCCGTGTATCCACAATATCGTTTAGCAGTGCAAATTCGGCGCCGATTTCCACACATAAAGCACTTGTCCCGGTACAATCTGTTTTTTGATTAATAATCTTAATACGAAATAATCTTTTATTATTCTGGGCAATTTTGTTATTATAGTATTTCCTCATCTGGTTAATTTCTTGAGTAAACTGTTCATCTTTAATATCATCGGCAAAAACCACAATTCCATAATCAATTGAACTGAAGGGATAGCCGTTCGCCGAATTATTATTGACCAGTTTATTGAATAACGGATCGACCTTGCTTTGAAGTGTTTTGTCTATCCCGTTATTAACCAGTTCATCTTTCCCTATTATTAACCTGTCAATCGATAAGCCGGATGGAAATTCCAAAACTTGAATCATAAAATCTCCCTGACTGACAGATAATAAAACCACCACGTCTAAATCCAACCTTTGATTCAACTCATACAATTTGAAAGGATCATTTATATCGGCAAAAATTGAATTTAAAACCAGTCCCGTTTGATATTCGAAATCAATTTTCCGAATCGTATTGAGAAATTTATTTTCAAGAACTCTTTTTGACAGAGCATCATAGATATTATCATAAACCGGGTCGACAATATCTTTGTCCCATTCTTTGATTAATAAAATATTTATATTTGCCGGTTGACTGAAAGCAGGAACTACCATTAATAAAATTAAAAATATTATTCCATAGCGCATCATTCACTCCTTTATATTACGGCTTTCATACATAAAATTTATTTAATAAAAAATACATATACTAATCTCTGATCCATTGAGAATCATAGTCAGCTTTTAACAAGCTGGCCCTTGTAATCGATTTTTCGCCAAACTTTTCACGAACCTGATCCAGCACATTATCAATTTTATCATTTCTTTGTGTTGCTTTTTCGAACAGGTCAAGCTGGTTTTCTCCCATTTCCAGGTGAGAAAGCCCTACTCCCAATAATCTTACTTTTTTCTCCTTCCTGTCAAATGTAGTATATAAATCTTTTATCTGTGTATAAATGAGATTGGAAGAGTCTATCGCGCTTGAATATGTTCTCGATCTCGAAAATGTTGAAAAATCATCCAATCTGATTTTTAAAGTTATACATTTCCCCCGGTAACCTTTTTTTCTCATTTCCCGGCTTAATTCATTACTCAAATATAATAAAGTATTTAACAATTCAAATTCATTATTTTTATCGACGTCAAAGGTGATTTCTTTACTAATTGATTTGGCTAAAATACCGCCGCTTACAGCTCTGTGATCAATTCCCCGGGCAAGCTGCCAGAAATGCAGACCCGACTTGCCAAATTTATCCGTTATTTCTTTTTCCGTTTTTTTTGCCAGGTCGCCTATGGTTCGTATACCCATTGCGTGCAGATGAGTTAACGTTTTTTCCCCTACGCCCCACATTCTGGATATATCAAGCGGCGCCAAAAAGCTTTTCACATTTTCCTCTTCGACGATGACCAGTCCGTCCGGCTTTTCCAAATCGGAAGCGATTTTCGCGATAAATTTACTCGGTGCAATACCGATAGAAGCCGTTAATCCTGTTTCCTGCCTGATCCTGTCCTTGATGACTTTTCCCGTTTCACGGGGCGTTCCGAAAAATTTGTATGTTGAGCTGATATCAAGAAACGCTTCATCGATGCTGATCTGTTCAATGTCAGGTGAAAACTCGTCAAGCAGTCTGATTATCCTTTTTGATATTTCACTATATCGTTTACCCCGTGGATAGACATATATTCCTTCAGGGCATCTTTTATAAGCCTGTGAGATGGGCATAGCGGAATGTATCCCATATTTACGGGCCTCATAACTACAAGTAGAGACGACTCCACGCCCTTTTCCCCCTTTGGGATCGGCGCCGACGATCAACGGCTTTCCCCTGTATTCGGGAAAATCAAGCTGCTCAATCGCGGCAAAAAAAGCGTCCATATCAAGATGTAAAATAATACGGGACATTACGTGTTTATTTTTTTAAGAAAATTCTCTATATGTTCCTGCCATTCAGAATCTGAATATGCTTTGACAATTATTCCCGGTTTTGTATTGCCGCTGATCATTCTGGAAAGGAAAATGTCTTTATCATACAAACACAATACCGGTTTACCTTTATTTAATGCGTGGCAAATCTCATACCCGACGCCGAGCGACGGATTTGAAACCTCGGCGATCACGGCATGGCACTCGTCAATCCATTTTATATCCCTTTCAAAAATATACTCTGCCGTGTACTGTTTCTCAATATTAAAAATATCCGTGGTTACAATATGTTCAGTTAATACATTATAATCAAGATTTTTGAGAAAAGTAACAATCTTTTTATTGGTTGATAAATATTTTCTTCCGCCCGTAATTGAGCAGCAAAAATATATATTCAAAATCACTTCTCCCGTTCATTTTTCCATTATAATAAAAGATCTAACCCCTTCAGGCACTAATTTTAACAGATATTTCTCCAATCCCGTTATATGACAGATATCATAAATCCGGTTCGTGAATACCTGAAAAAAGGAATCATTCATCTGTTCAAACCTTTTTGAACGAAAGACCTTATTGACCACTCTTCCGAATAACAATACTGCGGCAGGAATTTTGGCGGCGTATTTGACCTGTTTTTCCAGAGTACCGGATTCAACAACTTTTAAACCCGCTTTTTGGGCCATAATCTCCAGTTCGCCCGGTTTGTACGCCGTATGAAAATAAAAATTCCCGCAATCACAATCAATATTAAAACTCTTTAAAGAACCCAATTCAATATATTCATGCTTTTTTTTTGAATAATTTGGCGTGGTTAATAAAGCGCGGCCGTTTGGTTTTAATACCGCCGCAATACCGTTGAATATGTCCTGGGGATGTAAACAATGTTCAAGCACCTCACTGCAAAGCACGTGATCAAAACAGGCATTTTTGAAACATAACTGTTCCGCATCGGCGACCGCAAGATGGATCACTTTTTCCCTGTGGGCCTGCCGCAACACACTAAAACTCAAATCAACCCCAAAACTGTCTCCCCCCTTATATTCCTGTAAATACATGCCGCGGTTGCAACCGATTTCCAGAAGCGAACCATGAAATTCGCCGAGACGCTGTAATATAAATTTCTTGCGCAGTTTTCCGCGCAGTGTTTTGTAAACGAGTTCCTCTTCCGGGTACTTTTCCCCGCATTGTTCATAAAAGTCTTTTAGCGCGGCCTTTTCATTCATGGTTCAACCTGCCGATAAACGGCAACCTTTTCACAATCTGGTGCATTTTCGATAATTCCTGTTTTTCAAAAAATCCGCTTAAATAAAGCATAAATGGGAAAATCAAGCATAATACAAATTTTAATGGGATATGATCACGTACGAATTCCTGCGTACCCGCAAAATATATCAGAGCAACGATCACGACTAATTTTAATAACCGGATCCATTCGTATTTTACCGGGTACAGCTTTTGGGATATGATATATAGAATGGAAGCCATTACGATATAGGCGAAAACCCGCGCCCAGGCGGCGCCCATGATACCCCAGACAGGTATCAGGGTATAATTGGTTAACAGGTTTACCAGCATTCCCGATATTGTTATAAAGGGCAGATACTTTGTCTTTTTATAAAGATAAATGCCGATTATAAAATTCACATACGCGGCATAAAAAATATAAGCCAGGAAAATAACCGGCACAACGACAGTGGCATCCCAGAAATTTTTACCCAGTATGGTAAACCCGCCGATATTGATTTTTATTATGTCGTCGATAAAAAGAGTTAAAACAATATAAACCGTGAAACAGGCCAGTAAAACATAAGTGAAAATTTTTTGAAAAATATCTTTGGCATTTTCCTGTTTGGATGTCGCAAGAAAATAGGGATGCCAGGCAAACCGGAACGCAGTCACAAAAAGGGCCATAAACATACCTAATTTAGCACCCTGGCTGTAAATACCTACGGCTTCAACACCCGATAAACGTTCCAAAAAAACACGGTCAATTGTATCCATTAAAGAAACGGATAAAGTGGACGGCAGGTAAGGGAGTCCAAACGCCAAAAGTTCCTTAAGGGTTACTTTGGAATATATAAAGGAAAACCGTTTGACGATCAGCGGCAGTTGCAGTAAAAATGTCAACATTGAGGCCCACAAATTGGCCAGGAAAATCCCTTCTATGCCGCTTTTTAAGCCGAGAATATAGACGGCGTTGAACGCGACATTTATAATTACATTAAGAAACTTGTAAAATATAAACAGTACGGATTTCTCTTCCGCCCGCAGCGCCAGGAAAGGCATAAAAGTCAGCGCGTCAAAAAACAATATTACGCATACCAGTCGTATAAGATAGGGTAAATTGATGGGCAGGGCCCGCGTTTCCGGATCAAATATTATGTGGGATACGGGTTCGGCGGCAAAATATAAAACCGCCGTAAAAAAAAATGATGTGGCGAGAATTGTCAGAAAAGCCGTTGAGAGAATCCGTTTTTTCCCTTCCTGGCTGTCTTCCAGGATATAAAAACGAAAAAAAGCCGTATCCAGGCCGTAGGTATATATAATTGTAAATATGGCAAGGTAGGCAAACACAACGCCGACGACACCCATCTCCCCTTCGCGGAAAATATTGGTATGCAGCGGTAATAAAAGAAAGACAATCAGGCGGTTAAAAATGTGCCCCATTCCATAAATAGCGGAATGTTTGAATAATCGTTTAACACTAATAAAGATTGACATATAATACTGGTGATTCCTCTTCTAATCGCGAAATGTTACTCTGGTTCATATTTATAAATTATACAATTCGGGCCGTCTATCCGCCAGTAAATCATTCTGAGGGTTGATAAACTTGTTTCGGGCGCTGAAAGGATTGATCCTGACAACCTTGACTTCCTCTGTGGACTCACCTGCCCTGGCAATAATTTCCCCGCGGGGCCCGGTGATCTGGCTTTGTCCGGTAAAATGTATATTTTTCTCACCGCGATCATCAAAACCAATACGGTTCGCGGTAATAGCAAAAACGCCGTTTTCGAGGCATCGCGTTGTCATGGCCTGCTGGCAATAAGGTAACACCAGGTTCGCGGAATGACAGATCACATCGGCACCCAGCATCGCCAACGAACGCATGGATTCCGGAAAAATCCAGTCAAAACAGATCATCAAACCAACTTTAACAGCGCCGACATTTACGACAAAAAAAGGCTTATCACCAGGATCAAACCACTGTTTCTCTTCATCAAACAGGTGGATCTTTCGATAAACGGCTATAAATCCCTCCGGACCGGTAATCAGACTTGAGTTATAAATCTTTTTCCCGGCTTTTTCAGCTATTCCCGCCGCAATAAAACATTTTTTCTGTACGGCTGTTTGTTTCAGAATTTGACTCGTATTGCCTTCCGGTATCTGTTCGGCAAAGGAAGCTGTTTCTTTCCGGTTCCGGAACAGGTATCCGGTATTGAATAATTCCGGCAATACAAACAAATCGGCATTATACAATTGGATGAGTTCCCGGGCACGATTGATATTTTTATTTATTGCTCCGAATTCACAATTCATCTGAACAAATGCGACACGCATAAATCCTCTGAATCTTTGGTATAATATATATTGGAGGCCGGATTTCATCCGGTCACTTGAAATTAAATTATAATACGATTTATGGTATCAGCAGATAAACACCGAAAATAAAACCGTAACAAATTAAGAATTAATAATTTTAAATGCTATGAATTAAATACCTGTCGACTCTGTTTTTTTCTTTAATCCTCAATGACGTTATTACGTAAAACGCCAAAGTCCGCAATTTTTGCTTCAATCACATCGCCGGGTTCGATTGGCAGCGTACCTTCGGGTGTACCCGTACAAATAATGTCCCCGACTTCCAGTGTTATATGGTTTGAAATATATGCGATCAATTCCGGAATTTTGAACACCATATCCTTTGTGTTGGCCTTTTGTTTGACCCCGCCGTTCACGGTTAATTCTAATGGTAAATTATGAGGATTTTCTACCGTGTCGACCGGAATCAAATATGGTCCCATCGGACAAAATGTATCCATGCCCTTGGACAAAGTCCACGGATGACCTTTTTTAATCGCTACGCCCTGCTGCGCCCGCGCGGTTACATCATTCGCAATGGTATAGCCGGCAATATAATCCATAGCATCTTTTTCCAGAACTTTTCTCGCTTTTTGGCCGATCACAACCGCCAGTTCAATTTCATGATCCACGCGGCCGATATTTTTCGGTATCCGGATATACCCCTCATGGGGCAGCAATGAAGACGGCAATTTACTAAAAAACATGGGTTGTTCGGGCACTTTTGATTTCCATTCCTCGGCGTGCGCCGTGTAATTACGTCCCAGGCATATTATTTTGCTTGGTCTGGATATCGGCACATCATATCTTATCGTTTCCTTAATTATCAGATCATCAAGCGAACGGAATTGTTTTATTTCGGTCAAAACATCTTCTATTACTTTCCGCGAAAAATTTCCCATTTCAATCATGATCTGCAGGAAATAGTAATCAGGCGTTTGGGGAGAATTTTTCAACTCTTTGAAAATTTGCCAGATATAAGTAAAATTATATCTTTTGTTTTCAAACTCCATGCCGATACGTGGTTCTCCTTTAGAAGTAAAATAAGAAAATGCCCGCATAATTCCGCTCCTTTTTGGTTATTTTGAAAATTAAATCTGCATATATTAAAATTTCTGGTATTATATAAAACGATAGTAAAATAAGCAAGGGAAATATAGTGACCTGAAATAAAAGTAATATATTACTATCAAAAGACTTGGACATTTTCGTAATTTTTATTATAATTCCAAATCACCGGTGTTTAGATAAAGGACGCTTCTGACCTGACTGTAAGTTCGATATTATACTATGGTTCTATCGGGAGGTTTTTATTCTCGTATGTCCTTTACGATATAATAACGTACAGAACATAATATTGAGGATAACAGGCGGTATGTCGGGTTATAACAAGGACAATGGTGAAAATAATTTTAAATCAGTAAAACCGAAAAATCTTGGAGATTAAACTCTCCGCATACGGATACCAGGAATGCTTTTTAATTCATTAGATTACGCGATATTTCTGCCGATCGTTCTCTTTCTTTACTATAGATTACAGTTCAGGCAACAGAATCTTTTATTATTGCTGGCAAGTTATGTGTTCTACGGATTCTGGGACGTGCGCTTTCTTTCCCTTATTTTTATCTCCACAATTGTAGATTACGGCGTCGGATTATGGCTTTTTCACTGCGATCAAACAGACCGAAAGCATTTTAAAAAACTCGGGGTTATTATAAGCCTGACAACAAACCTGGGAATTCTGGGATTCTTTAAATATTTTGACTTTTTTGTTCAAAGCGCCGATTCCCTGCTTTCCACGTTCGGTTTATCGACATCATTGCCTGTTTTAAATATTATTTTACCTGTCGGAATATCTTTTTACACATTCCAGACTCTATCCTATACCCTGGATATTTACCGGGGTAAACTGGAACCCACAAAAAACCTGGTAGACTTTGCCCTGTTTGTGGGATTTTTCCCGCAGCTTGTTGCCGGACCGATCGAACGGGCCGCGAACCTCCTGCCGCAGATTCAGAAACCGCGCGTCGTTTCCCAGGATTGCTTTTACAAGGGTGTGTACCTGATCATCACCGGGCTGGTTCGTAAAGTGGTTATCGCCGATACGGCAGGCGCCATAGTCGATACCTACTTTGCCAATCCCGGTAACTTTACGGGTTTTCAACTGACTATCGGCTTATTATTATACGGACTGCAAATTTACGGCGATTTTGCCGGTTACAGCAATATTGCAAGGGGTTCGGCCTACCTGCTCGGGTTTGAGTTGATGCGTAATTTTAAACATCCGTATTTCTCAAAGAATATGACCGAATTCTGGCACAGATGGCATATATCATTATCAGGCTGGTTAAGGGATTATCTCTATATATCACTGGGCGGGAACAGGAAAGGCCGCGTGCGAACCTATATCAATTTAATGACCACAATGCTGCTGGGCGGCCTCTGGCACGGCGCAAACTGGAACTTTGTCTTTTGGGGATTTCTGCACGGGTTATATCTTGTTGTACATAAATTCTATCGTCAGGTGTTCCCATATAAAGATAATGTTCAAAAAGGATTCTTTTATTACAGCACACAGATCCTCAGCCTTGGATTTACCCTCTGTCTGGCAAATTTCACCTGGCTGTTCTTTAGATCCACAGATATACAAACAACACAAAAATATCTCGCCGGTCTGACTCATTTCAGAATTGAACCAACTGGCTCGATATTTACTTTATTATTTTTAACTTTACTGGTCCTGTTGATTGACATTCCGCAAACAATCAATGATAACGAGTTCACTTTCCTTAGATTTCCGGTTTTCTGGAAAATAATTTTTGCCTGCGCCGCCCTCTTGTTGTTATTTTTCAGCGGCGGGGGCGGGAACGCTCCGTTTATTTATTTTCAATTCTAAAATAATAACATTATGAAAACGAAACAATTTAAAATACGTTTTATTTATCAACCCATAATTGCAGTTATAGGGCTGCTGATTCTTACAGATTTTTCATTACGTCTGGAGCCCCTTCGGGACAACCTGCCGCAGGCGAATCCATATTACAATCCGGCGGTTGAATTACGAACAAGAGCGTTAAAATCCCTGATAAAAGAACAGGGCCAACCGGATGTGCTCTTTATCGGCAGTTCGGTTGTCCGCACCAATATCTCGCCGTTATTGTTCGACAGTGTTTATCAATACATAACATCCCACAAAATGACCAGCTTTAATGGCGGCCTTTCCGATCTTGATCCCGGACCAGTCAGCTTTTACCTGGAAAAATTCTGGTTAAAATCATGCAAACCCCAAATTATACTTCAGGCGGTTCGTTATGAAGAATTAAAAAGTACTTTTACCGCAGAAAATTACCCGGTGTTTAAGACAAGTATATATGAACCATTATGGTTGAAAAACAACCTGAATAGTCAAATCAGGTTATACCTGCTGGATCATGTCCGGTTATATTATTACAGCGGGGCTTTGACGGAATTTTTAAGATACCCCCGTTTCCCGGTTAACAGGCCGCTGCTACACCCGATTGACAGCCGCGGTCACAGTTTCATGAATATCGGCATGGCTGAGGCAAAAAAATTGGGTTTACTAACCGGCGATTTTACATATTATGAAGATATTCCGGATAGTTTGTTGAAATTAAACCTGGACGCATTAAAAAAATCATCCGCGTTATGTCGTCAGTCGGGAATTAAATATATTCTGGTAAATATATCGGAACACGGGGACAGGTTTCTAAAAGCACCCGATGGTTTGGAGCGGTACCGGAACTATATCAGCTTATTGCGGAATTTAGCCGGCGAATTAAATGTTGAATTTATCGATCTTACAAACGGCGATCCGGCAATTTATCAACAGGATGATCTCTTTTCCGATTATTATCACATGAGTCCGGCGGGTACAAAAAAATTTACCACCGACCTTGCCCGCTATTGCGCCGGTTTATTTAAACAGGATTTTTAGTTTTTCATATCTCTTTATCATATTATGAGATTACAAATTCATCAAATCAGTCTCCCGTTAAATTATAAATTCAGTGATATCTTACCCGCGGTCGCGAAAAAATTAAAATGTGATATCAAGCTGCTCGATCATTTAAAGATCATCAAAAGATCAATCGACGCCAGGCCCCGAAATCCCGCGCCCATGTTCTCTTTTACGGTTGAAGTTAATTTTAACGGTGAAAAACTGCCCAAACAGGTACAGCCAAACGATGTACAGATAATACCGGACATAACAAAAGAACCGGAAATATATCCTTTAATAAAAATCACTAAAGATTTCAAAAAACCGGTTATCGTCGGCGCAGGTCCCGCGGGTCTGATGGCGGCATTGGTGCTGGCGAAATCCGGTTTAAAGCCTGTGATAATCGAACGGGGTACGGCGGTCGGGGAAAGAACAGACCACGTGGAAAAATTCTGGGGCCGGGGTATACTCGACCCGGAGAGCAATGTCCTTTACGGTGAAGGCGGGGCCGGTTTGTTTTCCGACGGCAAGCTGACCGCACGCAGTAAAGACAAACCGCGGATCCGTTACTTTTTCGAGACGCTGGTTGAATGCGGCGCCCCGTCCCACATTCTGATCGACAGCGCCCCGCATCTGGGCACGGATATTCTGGTAAAAATCGTTCCGCAACTCCGCCGTAAAATCGAATCATACGGCGGTACGTTCCGCTTTAACAGCAGGCTCAGCGGATTCAGGATCGAAAATGATAAAATCCACGGTCTTTTGATTAACGACAATGAATATATAGATACCGGCGCATGCATCCTGGCCACCGGACACAGCGCCCGCGATGTATATGAACTGTTTTTTACATATCATATTCCGCTGGAACCAAAACCATTTGCCGTCGGTGTGAGACTGGAACTGCCCCAGGAACAGGTAAACAGGTCGCAATGGGGAAAATTCGCGGACCATCCCCGCCTCGGCGCAGCAAGCTTCCGGCTGACCCGGCGCGGCGGGGGTAAATACAGGGCCTGTTATAGTTTCTGTATGTGTCCCGGCGGAACGGTCATTTCCTGCGCTTCGTCCCCGGGAGAGTTCACCACCAACGGCATGAGTTTGTCCGGCCGTGCCGGTTTGTTCGCCAATGCCGGTTTTCTTGTTCCTGTTTTACCCGGGGATTTTATCAAAGTATACGATACAGAAAATCCGGCAAAAGCCGGATATTTATTTCAGTCCGATATTGAACAAAAAGTTTTCCGGGCGGGCGGTAGTAACTATTCCATACCGGCCGAGCGGCTTGGTGATTTTTTATCCGCACGAAAGCCGTCCCCTCTGCCGGGACAAAGATCATGGCGGCATGCGGTACCCGCCGACATCCACTCCCTCCTGCCCAAATTTGTCAACGACACGCTGGTCGAAGCCATCCCGAAAATGCTGAAAGAATTAAACAGCGCCAGAGAGGACGATGTGCTGCTTTACGCCGCCGAAACAAGAAGTTCCTGTCCGGTGCGGATGACCAGAAACGCCGAAGACGGCCAATCCACCGGGGTGAAAGGGTTATATCCTGCGGGAGAAGGTTCGGGATACGCGGGCGGTATTGTCAGTTCAGCGATAGACGGTATGAAAACCGCCGAGGCGGTTGTCAGGAATTTCCAATGATATTTATGGTCGGATTTCGGCCACCAAACACCGCTGACTGGTCCGGGGGACAAATTATACATTAAAGTCAAATAATGATCTTATGTCCGGCACCGTTTTTTAAATTGAAACTCCGGCCATTGACCCGCGTTCCGCCGTTTTCATAATATATTTCTTGGGGGAAATACGAGCGAGAGTATTATATAAGATTAAAAAAGCCCGACTGTTTTTCAACAGCCGGGCTTTTTGGTTCGTTTGAGGAGTATGAATGAGCATTATTTGACGTACTTTATAAATTTTTCATTGATCCTTCCCCAATGCAGGGAGTTTATAAAATTATCGATATACACCGCACGCCCGGGGCCGTCTTTATGATAATAGGCGTGTTCGAATACATCCAGGGCAATAAGCGGAATACCGCCCCATATCGCGCCGTACTGGTGTTCGTCCACAAGAACGTTTAACGGCCTTTGCGAATACAGCGAATCATATACCAGCAGTCCCCAGCCGCTCAGCTTGGCGGAAAATGCCGTGGCCTTGAAATCCTCTTTCCATTTTTCAAATGAACCGAATTCCTTTTCAATTGCGGCCAGGACCTGCGGCCCTTTACGCGGGTCGCCGTCTCCTCCCAGAACATTCCAGTACACATCATGCAGGAGGGCGCCCGAGTGGTTCCAGGTAAACCGCCTTTTCAGTTCTCCCAGTTCGCTGTAATTGCCGTTCGCTTTGGAACGGTCGGCCGTTTCCAGTCCTTTTTCGATCGTATTCAGGGCCGCAACGTACCCTTTATGATGTTTATTATAATGCCAGTCCGATGTTTCGGGGCTGATCACGTTTTTCAATAATGTTTTGGCTTCTTCATCGCTGTAAGGTCTTTTTCCGGTTTTCCATTCGTAAGACATTTTTTCCTCCATATATATTAAATTTAATTATCCTTTTTTCATAAGAAAAATACAACAGTGGTTGATACTCATTTATTCCGATAAAAAATAAAGACAAATAATTGTCCCCTTGCCCCGGATTTATTTAATGTATTGAAATTCCTTTTGCAATTTTGCCATTAATATTGTATAGTATGTTATTGGTTTTTTCAGCAGAAACAGATAAATCAAATGTAAATTTAAGTAAAAATCGGATGTTAAAAAGGAACTTGTATCTACTAAAATACGTCTAAAAAAATGATATTTGTCAAATTCTATTTATAGAAAAACGAAAATGAATAAATTTATTTCATCCTTAGTTTATCCCGTTTTATTGTTATCTTTTATCTGCGGCGCCGTAATGGGTCAAATTAACGAAACAAACGCGGATAACGATTTTTATGTTGCCAAAGGCATGTATAATGACAAATTGTATGATCTTGCGGCCAACCAGTTCAGGGGATTTCTCGCGAAAAACAAATCCGGCCCGCTTGCAGAGGAAGCGCAATTTTTGCTGGCGGAATGTTATTACTATACCCGGGATTATTCCAGGGCGGTAACGGCTTATAAGGAGTTATTATCGGATTACCCGGCAATCGGCCTGCGGGACAAGGCGTTATACCGAATCGGGGAGACGCTTGTCAGCGCCGGAAAATCCGATGAAGCCCTCAAAACGTTTAAAATATTTTTTTCCGAATACCCGGACAGTCCCATGAATCCAAACGCCTTCTATTGGTACGCGGAAGCCCTTTATAAATCCGGGAACCAGGCAAAAGCTCTGGAATACTATGCGAGGGTATACAGCATGGATCCCCACGGTCCGCTGGCAGACTATTCATTTTACTCTGCCGCCTACATCTATGAGGAAATGAAAAAATGGGATAACGCCATACTGGTGTATAAAAAACTGCTGGAAACGCATCCCTCAAGCTCCCTGGTCTCCCAGGCGAACTACCGGCTGGGTTTTTCCGCTTACGGAAAAGGGGATTACAATATGGCGTTAAAAGTGCTGCAAAACGCCCTGAATGCCTATCCGCAAAACGAATTACGATTCGAAGCACAGTACTTTGTCGGGGAATGTTATTATAAACAAAAAGATTATGACAGGGCGATTGAAGCTTTTTCAATTGTCTCATCCGTTGAGGGTAGCGAATTTGCGGACAAAGCTCTGTACAGTACCGGCTGGGCCAATTTCGCCAAAAACAATTATAAACAGGCGGCGGAGACATTTATGCGGGCGGCGCAACTCGGCAAAACGGATGACATTTCTTCTTCATCTTATTTTCAGGCCGGCAGGAATTTTTTGCTCATCGGTGACCGGGATAAAGCGACCGAAGCTTTTAAACAGGTGATCGTTTATTATGCCAATAGCGACGACGCTCCAAACGCCATGTACGAACTGGCGTCCCTCGATTTCGACAGTAAAAACTACAGCGGGGCGCGGCAGTACTTTATGAAAATCATTGACAGTTATTCCGATTCCGACATCGCCGGAAAAGCTTCTCTCATGCTGGCTCAATGTTTTATGGGGGAAAACAATTATACCGATGCCATGAAGGCATTTCAATTGACCGATAAAAGTTTTTCCGATCCCTATATAAAAGCAAATGCCGGTTTTTACATCGGTAAGATACACTTTAATTTGCGTGAGTATGACAAAGCCCTGAATTATTTTGAAACGGTTCTCGACCGGTTCCCGGAAGAAAATATAACCCGGGAAGCGCTTTTCTGGAAGGCTGAATCATATTTCAAACTGGAACAATACGATAACGCCTTTGCGTCGTATAACGAGTATATTAATAAATATCCGAATTCCCCCCAAATAGCCGAAGCCTATTACGGATCCGGTTACTCGGCGTTAAAAATCAACAATGAAACCGTGGCTGTAAAAAAACTGGAAAAAGCGGCCGAGCTGACGAATAATCTGAACCTGAAATTCGACGCGCTGTTACGCCAGGGCGACGCCTTGTTCAACATCAAAGAGTATTTGACCGCCATTAAAGCCTATCAACTGATCCTTGATCTGGGTACGGATAACAAGTTAAAAGCGGAAGCCCAGTTCCAGATCGGCAACTGCTATTATCGAAATGGTAATTTCCACGTGGCTAAAAGAGCGTTTTATTCCGTTACAACCGATTATAATGATTCTCCGCTTGCGCCGGAGGCGTTATATATGTCGGGAAGATGTTCTTTTCGTTCAAACAGTTTTGAAACGGCCATCGCCGATTTCCGGGACATTCTGAAAATATACCCGAACAGTCAGTTTGTCGATGACGCAACCTATGCCATAGGCGATTGCTACTATAATTTAGGCGAATATGACAAAGCCATCGAACAATATAAATCGGTGGTCAATAAATTCCCGGACAGCGATTTCGTGGATGATGCGGTCAACGGTATTCAATGGTCTATGATCCAGAAGGGGGAGTCCCAGGAATCGTTGAACATGATTGACGAGCTGGTCGAAAAAATAAAAAATCCGGAAAAAGCGGCCGAGATCCTGCTCAGGAAAGCGGAATTCGCGGAAAACATGCAGCAATACGACCGCGCCATATCGCAATATAATTTAATACTCAGGAATTACCCGGAAACAAATTCGGCCAAGAGTGCGCATTATCTGATCGGTTCGGATTATTACAAACTGGATGACCGGACTTCCGCGCTCGACGCGCTGCAAAAACAATGGACTGCTTTCCCGAAAAATCCGGGCTCCGCTGACGCGCTGCTCCTGGCGGGGAACATACTTTATGAACAAAAAAATTATTCCGGCTGTATAGAATACTATAAAAAAATAATTTCAGATTATCCCGGCAACGAAAATGCGGCGGCGGCATATTATCAAATCGGCCTGGCGCAATTTGATTTGGGGAATGACGGACAATCCGAGGATAGTTTCAATAACGCGATAAAAATAAACAATAAAACAAGAACCGGCCAACTTGCCCGAATTGGTCTGACGCGTATTTATATAAAACAGCAAAATTTTTCAGAAGCAATAAAACAATTAGACGCCGTGATCGACATAGCAGAAAGCGATCTGGCTGCAGAAGCCCAATTTTTGATCGGTGAAACGTACAGGGCGCAAAATAATTTCCAGGATGCGGTTATAGCCTATTTAAAGATAAAATATTTGTACGGCAATGAAGTACAATGGATTATCAAGGGTATTTACCATGCCGCCCTGTGCAATGAGGCCCTGGACAAAGTAGCCGACGCGCGCCGTATGTACTATTCCATTATTCAGGATTATCCGGCGGATATAGAGTACACAGATAAAGCAAAACAACGATTAAAATTACTTGTTTCGAAATAAAAAGAATAAAATGAAAAAATCCCTGAAAATATTTATCATCCTTGCGTTATCCTTCAGTATGGTATACGCGCAGAAAAAAGCCGTTGCACCCCCGACTCCTATTCCCCTGCCGTCGGACAGCGTACAAGCGGGCAGAGGACAATCCCAAAAGGTCGACATCAAAGATTCCCAACTTGATCTGCCGGATGTGCTCATTCTGGGTCAGGATAAATCCAAAAGGACCATTACAGATAAACAGGATGCGACCCAGGCTCCCCCTTCCCTGTTGAAAGTGGAAAAAACTTATGAGCCGGTTTCGATCTGGTTTACCCGCGAAGCGGTAAAACCTGAAATCGAAAAAAAATCACAAATCAATAACCGGCTGAGCTGGGGACAATTGTCCGGCGGCGGTTATACGACGCTGTCGGCTAACGCCGGGCACTGGCAAAAATATTCCGGCGGCGACTGGGGTCTGCACGGCTGGATAAACAGAAGCAGCGGCCAGTATGAAAACAGCCGGTATCTTATCGGGGCAATCGCGGGGGAAACAAGTATTGCGCCGGCGCCCCATATCACGGCCTCGCTGAAGGCGGAATATAATTTGAATCAGAAAGGATTATTTAACGCGCTGAACAGTAACAATTTTGAGCGTAAAATAAATACGATTTGTTTCGGCTCGGAATTGATTTACGATTTACCCGGATCTTCGAATGCACTGCTTGGCTTTGATGTCAATAAAACAGGTCTGAAAAGCGATACTACCTCACAATTTGAAAAAAGGGACAACTTTTGGTATAATCTCTATTTTAATTACAGCAAAACCTTCCCGGTTGTCAAAGTGACCGCTTCGGGACGTTATATCCGTGAGACATCTTCATTCGGGGCGGACAGCGCGGATATTAAAGATTCTTTCGGCGAAGCCGGTCTGGAAATCCAGTCGCAAATCTACTCAAAAATGATTGTCGCGGCCGGGGCCGGTTACCAGGTCAATACGACCGGTTCGGTTACCAATGAATCATTACTGTCGCCCTACATGAAGCTCAATTTTATGCCGGACCGTCGTTTGGGTTTGAGTTTGAGATACCAATCCGGGTTAACGTACAAAACTTTTTCCGAACGGCTGGTAGAAAATCCGTTTCTTTTTTATTCCGTTCCCTTGACAGTTGAAAAGGAAAAACATGCCGTACTGTTCAATATTGATTTTGAACCCGTATCAAAATTGAAAATAAACGCCGGGATTAAACACAGGATTATGGACAATCTGACTTTTTGGGAAAGCGACAGTACTACTCAACTCGTGCGATTGAACTTTATGCAAAATCCCGAATTGACGGATATAAGTTTTGGTATACATTTAAGAGTATCCGAACAGACACAAGTTCAGGTAAATTATATTCATTTGATTGATAAAATAGATAAAAACAAAACATTAACAAACTATGACAAAATACCTTACAGGCCCGAATATCGTATACCGGTAAACGCTACAATTGAATTACTCAAGGGTACTTTTCTATTGATAGACGCGGATTTCTACGGCCCGAGAATGAGCCGGCTCGATTCCGGAGAAGACTTGCCGGCTTTTACCCTGGTTAACGCGGGGCTGAAACAAAATTTCGGCAAAATAAACGCGCTTGTAAGCGTGCGTAATATATTTGATTCCGAATATACCCTGTGGAAATACTTTCCCGGGATGGGTATTCATATTATTGTTGGCATAAGCGCTAAATTCTAAAACCGGAGATTACTTTTATTATAACAGGAGATTTCGCATGTCCATGATCCAAATCATAGTCAAAGGCGGTGTTATGATGATCCCCCTGGCACTCTGTTCAATCATCGCATTGGCCATTTTAATCGAACGCCTGATATCCCTGCGTAAAATCAGGATCAATGCCCGGACGTTTATATTACAGGTAAAAAATTTATTACTCAGGAAGAGGATAAGAGAGGCGTTAACGTTATGCAAAGAAACACCCGGGCCTATATCAGGAATAACCCGGGCGGGTTTGATGAAACATGACCGGCCCCGGGAAGAAGTTAAAGACGCCATAGAGGGAGCGGCAAAAACCGAAGTTTACCATTTGGAACGTTACCTCGGCGTGCTGGGGACGATTGCCGCCATCGCCCCGCTGATCGGATTTCTGGGAACAGTAACCGGTATGATCAAAGCTTTTATGAAGGTCCAGGCGCTTGAAGGGAATGTCGATGCCAGCGTACTGGCGGGCGGAATCTGGGAGGCCCTGATCACAACGGCCGCGGGTTTAAGCGTGGGTATTCCGGCGCTGATCTTTTACAACTGGCTGCTCTCGAAAGTAGAGCGTCACGTCTTTGAGATGCAGGAAAGTTCCAACGAACTGATGGATGTATTCCTGGACAGGGAGACAGACAATGAAAATTGAAACGACGCGTAAAAGAATGGTCCTGTTTTCGACCATATCTCTTACCGATATTGTATTACTATTGTTAATATTCTTTTTATTGACGTCTTCATTTGTCGTTCAACCCGGCATTAAGGTCAAATTACCGAAAGCGGCGAGCGGTCAGCAGGACGACACAAATAAAATCTACATCACCGTGACCCTGGAAGATCAAATATTTATCAACCAGAAAAAAACCTCGCACTCACAATTGGGAACTCTCCTCCAGCAGTTGTTAAAAGATGATCCGTCCAAACTGGTCGTCATTCAGGCGGACAAAGACCTGTCACTGGAAAAAACCATACGAATTGTGGATACGGCCAAACTTGCCGGCGCCGAACGGTTTATGATCGCGACAGAACCCGGATTATAAAGGTTATATCATGGAAAATCCGTTACAATCCATAAATATGAAAATAGCCGTGGCATCTTCAGTTGTGCTGCATTTATTTATCATACTCATTTTTTATTTTATTCATACCGAACTTGACATTCCGTCCGTGGAATTTGCTGAAATGTCATTTGTGGCCTCTTCCTCAAATGATATGCCCATGACGATAGCGGAACCGTCGGAACAACAACAGGATGAAACGGATCAATACCAAAACAACAACGTGATAAGCTCAACACAACCCCCGGAACCGCTAAACCTGCCGAAAATGCGTTCGCTGGACGACGAAGAGACCGAAATAATGAACCGCGACCTGAACAAAATCGAAGCAGGACAAACAACCCAAAAGATTGACGCCGGCAGCGATCTGTATAACAGAAAAATCCCGCTGGATGAAGCGAACGCCGAAAGCGATAAAAAAACTTTTGTCACGCCCGGGCAGACCACAACAGAGGATAAGCCTTCACCTTTCGTACAAAACGGAGAGATCCCGGGTAACCAGGACCAAACCTTTACTATAGAAGGCGAAGCCGCGGAACGAAAAATCCTCAAACAGATCATACCGCCATACCCGCCCGATATGCAAAAAGAAGCCGTTGTTAAAATTCGTATTACGGTTTTACCGGACGGGAGTATGGGACCCATGGTGCCGGTTCAAAAGGGCGACCCGGTTCTCGAGGAAATCACCATGAAAGCGCTGCGGCAATGGCGGTTCAATCCCCTGTCTCCGACCGTCCGGCAAAAAAATGTCCAGGGAATTGTCACTTTCAGATACGAATTACGATAAATAAAAGCCTTCTTTGGTCTTTCCGGATTATCTCCTTTAAAACAAAAATCCCGGCTCGTTCAGGGATGCATATCCCTGGACCGGGAATTGACAGGGATTTTCAATACCATTTTTATTCATAATTTTTTCCGGGATTGAATCCCGGCCTGACCTTTGCGCACGGGATTAGGAAATCCCGTGCTATCATAGCATAAATATTAACGATATTAAATATAACGGTGACGGTAAAACTCAAAGAACCCCGGCAACGAATACGATAGCCGCGGCCGCCGGATACAATAATAACTGCGCCAGCAGCGTACCGACAAACCGGCTGGTTACCATTAAAACGACACAGCGGGTGAAATAGATCTGGGTTTGTTTCCCCTCAAGAACATCATCGGTCAGTAATGAAAAAAACGGATCGATAAAGATGACCATTAATACTGTCGCGGTTCCGGTAATCACCGCCGATAAACTGATCGCGGTACCCCGCAGCTCCGGATTCAGATATCCCGCATATAATGACGCCAGGGAACCGACAGTTAATATGGATACCACCAAAACATTTAACAGTACCAGTTTTTTAGGAATTGTAGTCAGATTTTTCAAATGTTTAATATTCTGTCTGGAAGGGATCTTGAACTGATCCCTGATCTGCTTCACCCCGCTTTTGGTAAAGCCGTGCAATATCAGTTTCGATACGGACCGCTCAACATTGAAACGCAACACCATTTTTTCAAATATTCCCTGAAAAGACGGGATCAAAAAAGCCCCGACAAGAGTCCCGGCGCTCGCGGCCAGTATAATCCAGTGAAAAACCGTCGCGGTATTATAAACACCACCCGATAACAGGTCCTGTTCGATCTTTTTTGCCAGTAAAGGGGCCTGCAGTGAATTGGAAGTCCTGGAAATCAGGACCAGAATATTAAAGAGAGCGAAAGAAACGGCAAGTCTGCCGGTTTTGATCCCCACAAGCCGTACGGAATACGATAACGTGTTTATCAAATGAATGATAAAAGTAAAAACGATAACAATTATGACCTGGGTCGTCATATTCACATAATTCTAAAACAGGCAGGTTGAAACTAAAAACGGGCGGTCAAACTAACATTAATATTTGGATTCATTACGCCGTCGCCTAATTGTATATTCCAGTCCATCGTTGCTTCACGCGTATTCTCGTATTTATACACGGACCAGACCGCGTCAATCGCGCTGATAACATGATTGGCAAGAATAGCGCCGACCACAAAAATCGCGCGGTTGTTCGCCTTGTCCGCGGAAATCCGCAACTGGTCGAATTTTTGCCGGTGCGTATCGTTGTCCCAGTTCCAGTAATATTGCTCCACATCACGATAATAATCCGGCAGATTACGCTGCCGCAACTTTGCTGCGTTGTATTCATAAATGCTGTCGTAATTGCCGATATCCACAAAATAGGAATCGGACTTGCCCTCAAGATCGACCCCGGCATAGGACGCGGCATAGGTTTTATAGTCTTCTTTGCGCCAATCACGGTAGGTTATAAACCCGGCATATCCCATCCACAAAGTAATTTCGGATGCAAAAAAGAACTGCGCTTTTTTGTCTGCGCCGGCATACTTTTCACCAAGCCCCGGTAAAATCAATGAATATAAAAAGGCCTTACCCCTTGATTTTTCGAAAGATGATTTACTCTGTGGTACGAATATACGGTCGTTCTGAGCAAAATGATTGTTATCCGCACTTTTCGCAGTGAGCAGCGACTTGTTTTGCAAAAACAATCTGTTTTGTAAATCCTGTTCCCCCGCGAAAACAACCGCAGTAAAAGCGACAAAAGTAATAAAATAGATATACAAATTACGGATCATTTGTTTCACCAGTTTAATCGTAATGTTAATGCCGAGTACTGTTGATTATTCATATACAAAGGTTCAAACCGTAGTGAGGTTTGTATTCTTTTATTCTGCCGGGATGTTCCCCATGCCGCTTCAATGGCGCTGAGGATATGATTAAACATAACAATTGTGGTACCGGTTGTTGCCTTTTTGAACGCCCTGTTGCTGTCATCCCGCTGATCTTCATAATTCAATCGTCTTTTAGACCGCTGCGGATTTTGCTTGTTCCAGGTATCGTCAAGCAAACCGATATCCGAATCATCCCAGCCGTAATTGAACTGATCGTATTTACCGATCATTTCATAATACTGCTGGTCCTTAATGACATGCAGTCCGTGGCTGAAATTTTTATGCTCCCATTCGCGCAGGGCGTCCATGTCGTTCCGATCAACGCCCGAATGCTGCGCTATCCAGTCCCAGTAATCGCTTTCGATCCAGTGTTCATCGGCAAAGGTCTGAAAGTCATCCTCGATTTGATTGCCTTTATTTGTATAAACCGCATAAATTGTCCAGGCCGCAGCTTCCAGGGTAAAAAATCCGGCCGCTTTCCAGTAAGAGCCGCTGTAAGCCTGCCCGGCGCCCGGAACGACTGCGGAAAAAAGCAGCGCTTTTTTAGGCGATTTTTGTTTTACGGGGCTGTTTATTTTATCCATATTATCGGAATCGATATCCTGTAAAGCAAAAACGGGCGCGGTTGTTTCAAGCATGTACTGTTGCCAGTCGATATCCCCGGCAAAACTGCCGCTCGACCAGAATAAAATCGACATCAAAACAAGTAATTTTTTCACGGAATAATCTCCTTATAAAATCCCAAAACAATTAATCCATAAATTCAAATAATAAACTGATATAATAGCGCCATTCCCTGCCGTATGTAAAACCTTCTTTTTCAAACCGGTCCAGCGAGTATGCCGAAGATATCGATAACGCCGTCGGGAAGCCGTAAAATGAAAAACCGGTGAACCTGAGATCGAAGCCCACATTCTTTTTAAATTCTGAAAAGTTGATCCTGTCTTCATCAAATGCGTTGCCGTAATCGAAAAAAGCGCCGGCGTAAAATTTATCGGTTGTAAAATTAAGAAACCGCTTTTGAATATGACTGAATACCGGAAAACGATAAGCAAATCGCCCGATCAGCAGTTTCCGGCCTTCGATACTGTAGAACGGATAACCGCGTAATCCCGGCAGTCCGCCGGCGAAAAAATTAAAAAAACTGTCAACCGGCCTGTCGATAAAACCGCCGTGAAAATTCAAAGCCAGCGCATGCTTACGCGACCACGGCATGGGAAGATATTCGCGCCAATCCATCTCCACCCGATGATATTTATAAAGACTATATACTTCCTGCGGCGTTCCGTAATCATTATCTGTGGCAAAATCCTCAAAGAATTTGTTCAATTCATAACTATACCGTAATTCCACTCTCCGGCCCAGGTTCGGATTGATGTTCGAGTTGACTCCCGGCGCGACCTGATCCACGTTCCATTGCGCCATAAAAGCATTACCGATAAAATATGTATTATTAGGGGAAACCCACTTTAGTCCCTGAAATGTAAAATCCTTTATTTTGGATGTATAGCGTTGATGACTGTAGGACAATCTGACCTGTATGTTATCCGTTATATTATTTTGATAACCGATATCGGCTTCCAGAATGTTAAAATGAATATCGACCGGAACTTTTTTCGGATAATCCTCTATCACCTCAATATTTCGGGTCACGTTCCGGGTGAATCCGTATAATTCGAGAAACAGGGTCGGCCCGAATTTTCTGAATTCGAAAATCGCAAACGCGTCAAGATCGGTTCGTGCATTCATTGCGGCGCCGCCGAGTACGGAATACCTGTCAAGTATATCGCTGGCATAAAAATAGGTGCCGAGCTTGACTTTATTGGAATCCAGCATGATCCGCGGCAAAAAAGCCATCTGGCCATAGTTCATACTGTACGAATCAACGTCCACGTCCGGCAGGTTTCTGTCATCATAAGCACGTGCATTTTTTAATTTATCCGGATTTATATTATTTTGCAGTTCCGGGGCTTTGTCTTCCGCGGCTAAATAGACGGTATTTTCCGGGTTTAATTTTTGCGGTCCGTCGATGACCGCGATTTTATACCCATCGTAATTAAAATTCGAAAAACACAGTTTACCATTCGCATCAACGGATGGCATAAAAGCGCCGCCGATCACGTTGGTAATTTGTTCAACTTCTGAACCGTCCGGTTTCATGCGGTAAATATTAAAGATCCCGGTTTTGTCCCAGGAAAAATAAATAAATTGTCCATCCGGACTGTAGACCGCGTCCCGGGCGTCTCCGGTATCGCTGACCAAAGAATTGACCTGTCCCGTTTTCAGATCCATGACCCTCAAATCGCGGCCATGATTACGGGCCTGTGTAAAAACGACTGATTTGCCATCCGGGGAAAAATTGGGCGAATATAAACCTTCCCCCTGTCTGAAACGGGTCAGTTCCCTGACTTGCTTTCCCTGATCATCCAGCAGGATAAGATTATCCGTGCCGTCATGCTGGATGACACAGACAATAAATTTCCCGTCGGGCGACCATGCCGGATCAACTGTTCGTTTACCGTTTGTCAAACGTTGTTCTTTTTTCAGGTCCAGGTCGCAAACATGTAAGTCGAAATAATGGGAATGATGTTGAACACGTCTCATGCGCGGGTATAGTAATTTTTTCCCGTCCGGGGACCAGGCCACTTTACCGTTCACGCCGCCCTTTATTGTTTTTTCCCTGCCGGTTTTCATATCAATAACTTTTAATGAGGTCAAAGTCAGATAATCGGCGGTTTCACTGCCGCAGTATGCTATTTTACTCCCGTCCGGTGACCATTCCGGAGATATATTGCCCAGTCCTTTTTGGGTTATAATTCTGCCTTCTACGGAATGCGCATTAATGGTAACCAATCTTGTATCATAATATTCTTTCAGGTTATTTCGCCAGTTATCATAAAGATCTTTGGCATCCTGACCGGTCACGTTTTTTATCGCGCCGTTCACCGAAACCTGGAAGGGCTTTTTAAGTTCCCGGGCAATTTTAGCCAATGATCCTTCGCCCCAGTTATATGTAATATAACGGGTCAGGGCATAACCGGCGTTATAGGTTCTTTCGTTGCCGAGACTGTTCTTACCGAATACGCCCATTTCATCAAAACTGTGCATTTTATTATTAACAACGGCCGTACGGATCAGCATATCCCGGTGCGTGTCCCAGCGGTCATAATCCAGTCCAGATATCTGGTACTGGGCCATTCCTTCCGCCAGCCACATCGGTATAACGGTCATGGGTAAAGGATATGAAACGATCTGATTCGGGTATCCGTACAGCACATCCGGCCGTTTTTCTTTTTCATAGTTGATTAACTGCAAATAAAATGACGGAATTTTGCGGGTTATTTTACGCGACGCGCCAAGCGAGATCATGTGGCTGAATTCATGGGTCACGACATTTCGCAGCCAGTTATGTGTTCCCCTCAAAATAAACGTCATTTGCGGCGCCCAGATCTCGACTTTATTATCATAATAGTACGCGGCCCCGTTGGAATTGTCATCAAAATCTTTAATGATGAAATGTATTTTACCGTCCGGCCGGTAGTCGTACAGATCGGTTATCGGTTTGTAAATATCCTCCCCAATTCTGGCAACAACTTTTGCCGTCCTTTCCGCGCCTTTGTGAAAATGCACTTCGAAATGCCCGGTTTCTATCGTGTACCATTCCAGTTCCGGATGTGTATACTCCTGTATCTGGGTAAATACATTTGGTATTATTGAACAAAACATCAGAACAAATAATATATGATAGACTAAAAATTGACTTTTTTTCATGACCAATTTACTTAACCACCGCAATTTTTATAAATTCTACAGCCGTTTCATCTCCACTTTGCGCTTCAACGCGGGCAATATATGCCCCGCTTTGAATATTTGAAATATCCCAGTTTATTTCATTTTCACCGATTGATGTTCCGGTCCCATTTATCTCTTCAACAAGGTCTCCCGCAATATCATAAATTCGCACCGCTACCCGGTTGACATTTTTTGTCAGTTTATACCGGATATGGGTAAATCCGTTTTCAGCAGGATTGGGGTAACAAAATACGCTTTTACCGGGCATCAGTTCCTTTTCGGTTATCTTTATAGTGTTATCACCGGGTAACAGGAAACTGTTATGCTGATCCGCACCGTATTGCGACCAGCTTTCGGTCAAATCCGCCGAATATGGCAAATCCCATACAAAAAGGTAACCGTCCTGTGAGATCGCGGCGCATTCGACATCGCCGTCATTGTCCAGGTCCGCCAGCGCCGGAGTGACGGAAATACCCCCGCCGGCGGTTAGTGGAAATCCGGACAGCAAGCGTCCTTTGCCGTTTAAAGCCAACAGTTGACCGTCCGGAGTGGCGCTGATAATGACAGCACCTTCCCCATCATCATTAAAAAATACAGGCGCCGGTCTTTCCAAATCCAGACCGCCCATATCGGACACTTTAACCGGAAAATTGAGCGTATTGATTCCCCTATATGTAAATCCATACAAAAATTCATTAAAATGGAAAATGATATCCGGCAATCCGTCGCTATCCACATTGCCGATTGCCGGAGCGCTGTATGGTATGTCCGTTACATCATCCTCCGAAGCGCTAATATATTGATCGGTCAATGTTTTGCCGAATAATCTCCCCGCCTCCGTATAAAACACGGGTTCGGGGCCGGCCGAACCGTCGAAATCCGCCAGCGCGGCGAATATTTTCACATCCGGGGTATCAAATCCTTCAAGTGCGGCGGAGTTTTCGATCCCGAAAGCTGAATTCAGGTAAACGTAATACCCGTTACTTGTGACGGCGTAAATACCGGGAAATTCCTCTGTTCCGCCCGCAAGTCCGGTTATTTGACCGTTTTGTACAGCAACCTGATTTACATCGAGAAGGCCTGCTGTATCATAACCGAATATTTTTACATGTCCCGCCTCTGTACCGACAATTATAAAAATCGAGTTGTCCTGTGCGAATAGCAAGGGCCCGGCTGTTGGTATTTCGCCGATATCTGTCGAATCCAGAACATCGGCCTGACCGTCCGAATTATTATCGGATAGTTGTAATACATACAGCTTTCCGCTCTGCCCGGCAAAAATGATCTCATCTGTCCCGTCGCCGGTCAGATCAGCCGTTGCCGGGGGTAACATAAACCCGTCTTCGATACTATCAAATAATTTTTTAGAGGTATTGCTATCCGGAGCCTGTTCCGCTAAAAGCGCCTCCCCTTTACTGTTCCACCCGAAAAGTTGGCCGTTGCCGGCAAGCGCAACAAGTCCCGTTTCATTACCGCCATTGTAACGTATAGTCTTTAAACTGGCGGTATGAAAATCCAATCCGGCGTATTGTGGAAAGCCGGGCTGCATCATCCCGATTTTGACGGAAAACGTCATCACGGAATCACGCACGCCGATATCGTATATATTGATATGAGTTACAGAGCCGTCATTGGCATTACTTTTGGGGACGGTCCGGGGAGAAAAGGCCACGGTATCCGCATCTTCATTCACAATTTTATGCGAAATATTCCCCGCCCAGTACGGATCGAAAAAGCTTCCCGATTCGGTGCCGGAGCCGGGTTCAAACAGGCCGTAATAATAACCTATATCCTGTGCGCCGTCGCACTCAACCAGGTCAACACCGCGATGTTCTCTATTGTTATTGATCGTATTGGATACAAGATTGGCATCGATAACATTTTCGTCGATATGCCAGATCAAAAGTCCCGATCCGGGCAAACCGAAATCATATTCATCAATACTGGTAATAACGCCAAAATCTTTTTCGGTCATCACTACACTGCCGAGTGTATCAAATTGTGCCCGCGCCCCGCTGATATTGCGACCGAACGTAACGCCGTCGCGGTTTCTGTCCCTTTGCCGGTTTTCAATTAAAAAATACTCTTTTGCCGTTATGGGAATTTTATAAATATGCGGAGCGGATTTGGTTTGTGAGGTCCCGATTTTCAGGTCTTTCCCTTCTGTCACGATAACCGGTTGTTCCCATCCCATATAGACTTTCGTCCAGGCGCAGGGTTCGGCGGGTATCAGGCCCTGAAAATTATAAGAACCCTGGTCCATCAGACCCCAGCGCCCGATACCGGCCCGGCCGGTTTCGGTATCGAACAGACTCGGCATGCCAAGCTGGCTTCCCACCAGTAATGTCATCGTTCCGAGCAATCCGAGAATCTGTTCTTCCTGGTTCTGCATTTCGGGGAGGATTATCCCTTCCCTGATGAATATATTTTCACCCGCTTCTATTCCTCGGTAATCCGGAACATCTTTTCCCAAAGTTTCTTTTAATGATTCAAAATCCAAAAAGACGGATTGAATATCGTAGGGCGTCGGATCAAAGTCAAAGGCAAAATCGCTTCCCACCCCGGCGTGGAATATAATAACCGCATCATATTGGGAAAAATCAGGTTTATCCTGCTTTTTTGCCAGCAGGACCACATCCCGCAATAATTCGGCCCAGCGCTGTTTTTTTAACTCCTCACTTTCCTGCCCGCTGTAATAGACCATGTTCTCATTGAGCCGGTATACGTTGTTTTCATCCAGGGGAAGGACCATTGATTGTAAAATCAATTTATTGTTTGATACTTTATTAAAATAATTACTCAAGGCCAATAACTGATGCTGAAAATATGTCCGGTTATGTGGTGGTTTATCGACCAGGTAATTATTTTCAACGGACATGTCGAATTGTCCGTTACCGGTTGTGGTCGCCAGTTCATCCTTAACAAATTCCGCGCGCAGGGCAAGAAAATGTAAAGTGTCCGGCTGCTGAGAAGCACCGCTCATACTTTCTGAAGAAAAATTTTGAATGACTCCTAACGGATCTGTAAAACCTGCAAAGGAGACATGTAAGGGTGTTGCCGAATGTGCCTGATATACAATTAAAATAAGAGAGAGGAGGAATAAAACCGGGGAAAACTTTTTTATGTACACTCTATTATCATCATAAATCAATTTATACTTTTCCATACAATTTTCACTAAATAAGCCGATTAATAAAAATTTTAAAAAATATCTATTATGCTGGTTGCTGGTACCACGTCGCGAAAAACGAAAGGTAAAGGGAATCATATCTGGACATCCTTTACCTTTCAATTTCATGAAATTAAAATCCCATCGTTAAAGAAAAACGCATGGTATTCGCAAGCGGGTGTCCCTCAGCGGCGGAAACATACCCAAAATCAAAACGGTACAAATTATATTGAATTCCGGCACCAAACGAAACAAACTTGACTTTGCCGGGTTCATCCCAGTAATAACCGGCGCGGAGAGCGATCAGATTACTGTACCAGTATTCAACACCCGCGCTTAAAATCCCGTTAAATATTGTACTTTGACCAATTTCTTTTTCATCATCACTGCCAATATTTTCTTTTTCTTTTTCGACAATTGTCCATGGGGATGTAATGATAGCCTTGTACCATGGATCGGATGTGCCGTCGGTATTTCTTTTAACCAAAAGATGATTCATATCACCGGTAATGGTCAGTTTATTGTATTGATCGTCAACGATTTTATAGGCAAGACCAACCTTCAAATTGGTTGGTAACGGATCTGCCTGAGCGGCATCGATATAAGTGACTTTTGGGCCCATATTGGATAGATTCATACCAAAACTTAACCGGGGTAAAAATGGAAGCTTGTATAATGTGGACACATCAAAGGAAAAAGCATTAGCCTTACCGTCACCTTTTTCCGCACCTGCTCCTACCGAGGAAAGAGCGGAGCGAATGTACCGTAATCCCAAACCAACGGCCCAATTTTCATTTATTTTTGTTCCATAAGTACCGGAAACCGCAAATTCATAACTTGAAAATTCGCCCAACGGTTCGGGACTGTCTTCACCGGTAATGATCTGTTTTCCCAGGTTCAAATAAGTAATATTTAACCCAACGGTTCCTATTCCTTCAAAAGATTGCCGGTAGGCGCCAAACTCATAAAACAAATCCGACCCGAACTGCGGCAGCCAGTTTGCGTGCATCAGGGTAAGTTCCTGCCCCTTCTGGAAAGCCAGACCCGCCGGATTCCAAAATACCGCGGTGGCGTCATCCGCCAATGCGACAAAAGCTTCACCCATCCCCGATGCACGTGCGCCGGGTGAAATCATTAAAAACAGTACCGCCGCCTCACTGACGGCATAAACCTGTGAAAAAGAAAACAAAAGCATAAATATACAAATTAACGTTACAAACAGCTTTTTCATTACAATCGCCTCCTGTGTTAAAAATATTTGTCACAAAAAAAATCCGAATGTTTCAGCAATGCTCCTGAAATAAGGAACTTACCCTCAGACATCCGGACATATCATTAGGTAAGCCAATTATTTGGTCGTTAAAAGTTCTAAAATTTTTCATTAATTTACGTAACCGTAACAATTACAATTTAATTTAAATCACAAAACTAATAAAACCTTTAACGAACTTTTATAGGCTTACTCCTTTATATCAATCTAATTTTATAAAATCAAAATTACAAAATTTAAAAAAAAGTGTCAAGTATTTTTTTAATATACAATAATTTACAACCGTAAAATCACTAAAAACTTTGTCTATTATACGAATTTATGATCATTTAAGTTCCCGCAGAGCGGTCAAAAAATAATCCAGTTCATTCTTTGTTCTTTTTTCAGTAACGGCGCATAAAAAACAGTCTTTCAGTTCATCCGATAAAGGATTCAGCGAGATGCCGGCAAATATCTTTTTCTTCAATAATTGTTTTATTAAATCATCCGCCGAACGGTTTGAACTGACTTTTACAACAAATTCCTTGAAAAAAGGCCGGTCAAATTTCAAATTTAAACCATTAATTTCCTTGATTTTATCACTCAAATAGTGGCT
Organism: Candidatus Zhuqueibacterota bacterium; assembly: GCA_016934825.1. Classification (GTDB taxonomy): domain Bacteria; phylum Zhuqueibacterota; class Zhuqueibacteria; order Residuimicrobiales; family Krinioviventaceae; genus Fontivivens. The sequence goes on along the minus strand of JAFGSB010000158.1, from coordinate 25,394 downwards.
TTTTTGCAGACACAACTGCGCAACTTTAGGTAAGCCGGATTTACCCATTAATGAAAGATATACAGTCGCAGCCAGTGCATTGAGAGCCTGATTTGTACAAATATTGGAGGTTGCTTTTTCTCTGCGAATATGCTGTTCTCTTGTCTGCAATGTCAGCACATAACCGGTTTTACCATTTTTGTCTTCGGTTTGACCAACTATTCGTCCGGGCATATATCTTATCAATTCTTTCCTGGCGGCAAACAGCCCCAGGAACGGACCGCCAAAACTTATCGGATTGCCAAAAGATTGACCCTCGCCGGTGACGATATCTGCGTTATATTCACCCGGCGGCCGCAGAATCGCCAGTGATATCGGATCATTTGAGGTTATCAATAATGCTCCGTTATTATGGGTTATCTGTGAAATTGATTCCATTTCCTCCAGACATCCGAAAAAATTAGGGTGCTGGATGATAACCGCGGCGGTTTTTTCGGAAATTTGTTCCTCCAGCTTGTTCAGGTCGGTAATTCCGTTTTCCCAGTCCAAAATATTAATGTCGATTCCCCGACCGTGACAATAGGTTTTAATAATACTTGTATAATTGGGATTGACCGTGGAAGAAACGAGAACCTGTTTCCGATTATTATATCCGCAGGCCAGCAAAGCCGCTTCCGCCAGCGCAGAACCGCCATCATAAACGGATGCGTTTGCAACATCCATACCGGTAAGCTCGCAAATCATTGTTTGGAATTCATAAATCGCCTGCAGTGTTCCCTGGCTGACTTCCGGCTGGTAAGGCGTATAGGCGGTATAGAATTCCGACCTGGAAATAATATGTTTTACAACAGCAGGAATAAAATGATCATAAGCGCCGCCGCCAAGAAAGCAGATATTATCCTGACAATTTTCATTTTTCGAAGCCAAACTGGTGAGGTGCTGCATCACTTCCAGTTCTGACAACGGCGCTGGTAGTTTCAATTCGCCCTTGAACAGCAATTCCGCCGGAATATTTTTAATTAAATCAGTAAAAGAATTTACACCGATTTTGTTGAGCATCTTCTGCTGATCAGCATTCGTATTCGGAAAAAAACTCATAAGATACCTCAAAAGGTAAAAATCAATTTATTTTTGATTTATAATCCTCAGCGCCCAAAAGGTTATTCAGTTCTGATGCATCGCTCATCTGAATTTTGATCATCCATCCTTCTCCGTATGGATCCCTGTTAACCGTTTCAGGGGAGTCTACTAAAATTTCATTAATTTCTATCACCGTTCCGGATACGGGAGCAAACAAATCAGATACGGCCTTTACAGCTTCTATGGTACCGAAAGCGTCCATTTGGGTTAAAGTTGTGTTTACCTGGGGTAATTCCACAAATACCACATCACCGAGCTCACCCTGGGCATAATCGGTTATTCCTACGGTGGCAATATTGTTCTCAACGGAAACCCATTCATGCTCCTCAGTATACTTGTAATTTTCAGGGACCTGCATTATTTTCCTCCTTCAAAATTGAAATCAAAATTTTCTAAAAATTTTGTATTGAACTCAGCTTTACGAAAAGCTTTATCATTTAAAATTTTCTTATGTAAAGGAATAGTAGTGGACACGCCTTCGATAATGAATTCATCCAATGCCCGAATCATACGAACTATCGCTTCTTCCCGGTCTTTTCCGTGGGTTATCACTTTAGCGACAAGAGAATCATAATAAGGCGGGATCACGTACTGATCATAGGCATGTGTATCGACGCGCACACCCAGTCCCCCCGGAACATGAAAGCTGGTTATTTTACCCGGCGATGGTCTGAAATCTTTACCGGGGTCCTCGGCATTGATACGACATTCAATGGCATGGCCGCGTAATTTATAATTTTTCATCCTGATATCCAGCTTTTCGCCTGCGGCAATTTTAATTTGTTCTTTGATCAAATCGACGCCAAATACAAATTCAGAAACCGGATGCTCAACCTGAATTCTGGTGTTCATTTCCATAAAATAAAAATGACCCGTATCATCCATTAAGAATTCAATCGTACCCGCACTGTTATAATTTACACCCATTGCGCCTTTAATTGCCGCCGCGTTCATTGCATTTCTGATCTCCTGTGTAACGGCAGGCGAAGGCGATTCCTCAATTAATTTTTGGTGTTTGCGCTGGATGGAACATTCCCTTTCACCGAGGGAAATAACATTTCCAAAATTATCACCCAATAACTGAATTTCAATATGGCGGGGATTTTCAAAAAATCTTTCAATATAAAGATTTGAATTTTTAAAGGCCGATTCGGCTTCGGATCCGGCGGCGTTAAAGGCATTGCTGAGTTCACCGGCATTTCGAACAACGCGCATACCTCTGCCCCCGCCTCCGGCGGATGCTTTTATAATTACAGGAAATCCAATGTCATGTGCAATCTTTAAAGCGGTTTCAATGTCTTTGACGACCCCTTCCGAACCCGGAATTACCGGCACACCCGCACTCTTCATCGAATCTTTAGCAAAAGATTTATCCCCCATTTTGGTGATAACCAGCGGATCAGGACCAATGAATTTAATGCCGCATGATTCGCATATCTCCGCAAAATGAGAGCTTTCCGCCAAAAATCCATATCCGGGGTGAATTGCTTCCGAGTTCGTTATTTCCGCCGCACTGATCAGATGAGGAATATTCAAATAACTGAGATGACTGGGAGCGGGACCGATACAAACGGCTTCATCCGCGAAATGAACATGCAGGCTGTCTGTATCCGGCTCGCTGTAAACAGCTACCGTTTCGATATTTAATTCTTTACAGGCACGAATAATCCGAAGTGCGATCTCACCTCTATTGGCAATTAATATTTTTTTAAACAAGTCCATCCTTTTAATCGTAATTAATAATTATAAGCTTATCAAGATGGTTCTACCAGAAACAAAGGTTGATTATATTCAACCGGTTGTGCGTTGTCTGCAAGTACTTTGACAATTTTGCCGTTTATCTCGGACTCTATTTCATTCATCAGTTTCATAGCTTCAATAATACAAAGAACCTTGCCAGTTGAAATATTGTCTCCTTCCTTAACATAAGGATCCGCATCCGGTGCAGGAGCCCGATAAAACGTGCCCACCATCGGGGCTTTGATCTCTACCAAATTGGATTCACTGACCTTTTCAACCGTTAACGGCTCCGTTACTGTTGGTTCACCAGATACAGTCTTGGTGGAGTGAGAAATAGAAACGTTCTCCTGGACATCAGCCGGGCTTATTTTAGTCGTAACATGTGATGAAGATTTACTGATACGAATTTTCCCCCACCACCATCTTGTTATCTCTAACTCGCCAACATTGCTTTCTTCAACAATTTTAACGAATTCCCGAATTTGTTTAGCCCGCATTCCTTCTCCTTTTATTTATAATTAACAGGTGAGTTACTTTACTCGTTCAATGTATTCACCTGTTCGGGTATCAATTTTTAACAAATCCCCTTCTTCAATAAAAAGCGGGACCTGTACTTGTCCCCCGGTTTCCAAACCGGCCCGTTTTGTTGCCCCGGAAACTGTATCTCCCCTTAATCCCGGATCGGTATTGACAACTTTAAGTGTGACGAATGTCGGCATTTCCGCGCCTATTGGCGTATCACCGTCCATGAGTATACTGATTTTATCGCCTTCTTTTAGAAATTCACTTCCGGTTTGTAATAAATCTACATTCACATTCAATTGTTCATAGGTAGAATTATCCATACAGATCAAAATATCACCTTCACTGTAAAGATACTGCATGGCACGGCGTTCCACCCTGACATCCTCGACTTTTTCACCCGATCGAAATGTTTTTTCCAACACCTTACCGGTTTGCAGATTTTTTATTTTGGTACGCATAAACGCACCGCCGCGTCCTATTTTCACATGTTGAAATTCAACAATTGTATACAGCTCTCCATCTAATTTAATAATAAGACCTGATCGAAAATCTGAAGTTGATGCCATAAATAAATAATCCTCGCTTTAAATCAATTTATTAATTTTTTCTATCGTTTAACTTTTGTTTCAACACTTCATTAACGGTTTTTGGGTTTGCTTTTCCCTGTGTCTCTCTCATTATTTGCCCGACAAAAAATCCTAGTAATTTTTCCTTACCCTGAAGATATAAATTCACTTCCTCCGGATTTTTTGTCAAAATATCATCGACTATCGCATAAATTTCACTTTTATCAGATATCTGTACCAGACCTTTTTCTTTAATAATTTTTGAGGGAGAAGCGCCGGTAGACAAACACTCCTCAAATACTTTCTTGCCGATTTTGAGGTTTATTTTATCTTCTTCAACCAATTGAATTATTTCCGCAAGTGAATCGGGAGTCAGACTGAATTCTTTGATGTCACAATTAATCTCTTTGAGCGCGCGTAAAACTTCACCCATAACCCAGTTACTGGCCGCTTTTTTATCCTTTACTTTTTTTGCCACACTTTCAAAATAATCGGCCACTGAAGGATCATCGGTCAGCACAATCGCGTCATATTCGGGAATTTGGTACTCACTCATAAACCGCTGTTTTTTAACTAACGGCAGTTCCGGCATTTTTGCCCTGATCTGCTCAATCCACTCTTCAGTTATAACGATTGGTAACAGGTCCGGTTCCGGGAAATAACGGTAATCATGCGCGTATTCCTTACTGCGCATGGGTTCGACAATATTTTTATTTGCATTCCACAACAGGGTTTGCTGCTGTATTATTCCCCCGTCATCAAGAACGGCGATTTGACGTTTTATTTCATAATCCAGGGCTTTTTCAACCGCACTGATTGAATTCATATTTTTTAATTCGGTCTTTACGCCCAATTCTTTTTGCCCCTGCGGTCGAATTGAAATATTAGCATCGCAGCGCAGGCTGCCTTCTTCCATATTGCCGTCGCATATTCCCAGATAGCGGACAATCTGGCGCAGACGGGTTAAATAAGCGCTGACCTCTTTTGAAGAACGAAAATCCGGCTCGCTCACAATCTCCAATAAAGGGACACCACATCGATTAACATCCACCAGTGATTCATTTTCGGAAACATAAGATTCGGAATGCATGGATTTGCCGGCGTCTTCTTCCATATGGATCCGGGTCAGACCTATTTTTCTGCTTTCCCGGCCGTCGACCTGGATTTCAATACTGCCGAATTCGCAAAACGGCTCCTCGTATTGCGAAATTTGATATCCTTTGGGCAGATCGGGATAAAAATAATTTTTCCTGGCGATGATCGAACGGTGATTGATTTTACTATTCGTCGCGATGGCTAATTTTAATGCATATTCAACCACTTTTTTATTCAAAACAGGTAAAACACCGGGCATACCCAGACATACCGGACAGACCTGCGAATTCGGTTCGGCCCCGAATCTGGTACTGCATGAACAAAATATTTTGGATTCCGTTAAAAGTTGTATATGTACTTCCAGTCCGATTACCGGTTCATAAATCATGAGCTTACCTGTTTAAAAATCATATTATTTATTCTACAAAATGTTTCTCAAAAAAATCGGCAACAGTAAGAATTGTGGCTTCGTCGAATGGTTTGCCAATTAATTGCAGCCCGACCGGCAGGCCATTTGAATCGGATCCGCAGGGTATGGATATACCGGGAAGGCCGGCCAGATTTAGCGAAACCGTGAATACATCAGACAAATACATCGTCAACGGATCGTCGACTTTTTCGTTCAGTCTAAATGCCGTTGTCGGGGAAGTCGGTGTAACCAAACAATCAACTGATTTAAATACGCTTTCAAAATCATTCCTGATCAGGGACCGAACTTTTTGTGCTTTAAGATAATATGCATCGTAATAACCTGAAGACAAAACAAAAGTGCCCAGCATAATTCGCCGTTTCACCTCACTGCCAAAACCTTTTGTGCGGCTTTTCACATACATGTCTTCAAGATTTACGGCACTTTCATCCCGGAAACCGTAACGAACACCGTCATAACGGGCAAGGTTGGCCGAAGCCTCCGCTGTTGCAATGATATAATAGGCGGCTATGGCATATTCCGTATGCGGCAGTGAAACCTGTTTAATTTCCGCTCCGTTCCTCTTAAAAAAATCGACAGCCAGAGAAATTGCCTCTGCAACATCGGGTTCCAAACCTTCTGAAAAATATTCCTTCGGCAACCCGATTCGCAGTCCTTTTATGTTTTGATTGATAGACCCGTTAAAATCCGGAACACCTTTATTGGCGGAAGTAGAATCCCGTTCATCGTGGCCGGATATTACCTGTAACAATAATGCCGTATCGGAAACAGATTTTGTTACCGGTCCAATCTGATCGAGGGACGACGCGTATGCAACCAGACCAAACCGCGAGACGCGGCCATAAGTTGGTTTGAGACCAACTACGCCACAAAACGAGGCGGGTTGACGAATTGATCCTCCCGTATCCGTCCCTAAAGCCGCCATACATAAATCCCCCCCCACCGCTGTTGCCGAACCACCCGATGAACCACCGGGAACGCGGGTTGCATCATGTGGATTTTTTACGGGTTTAAAAAAAGAGTTTTCATTGGAAGAACCCATGGCAAATTCATCCATATTGGTTTTCCCGATGAAAATTACATCTTCAGCTTCCAGCTTTTTAATAACGGTCGCACTATAGGGAGAAACAAAATTTGACAGAATTTTTGAGCCGCACGTCGTTTTTCTACCCTGGATAACGAGCAGATCTTTAACGCCAAGCACCAAACCGGCCAGGCTGCCGGCGGTGCCCTGCTCAATTTTCCGATCGATTTTTTGGGCCTGTTCTAATGCCGTATCAGAAAAAACGGAAATAAAAGCATTTAAATCCTTTTTTCTCTCAATATTTTTAATATAATATTCAGTTAATTCCCGACAACTGATATCCCGGTCCGTTAATTTTTTCTTAATACTGGTATAATCCAGGTCTGAAATATTCAATACTTTTTCCTTTTCAACTTCCTTTCCGAAATAAACGTTATTTATATAAATCAACGGTGTCCGGTTAACGGACATCTAAACCTGGGTTGAATTTCATATTTAATATAATTAAACAATTTAATAAAAAGATTTTGTTCTTCCGAGGCGATTTAGAAACGATATAATACTTTAAAAAATCAATAATATATAGTGTCTCATGTCCGGATATAACCGGACATAAGTTTATATAAATAATAAATATTATTCGTCATCTTGTTTTTTTACTTTTTTCACCTTTTTTACTTTATTATCCTCATCCTCGTCATCATATTCACCGCTGGAAGCGCTTTTAAATTCTCTGATTCCTTTGCCCAAACCTTTAGCCAGTTCAGGTAATTTTTTAGCGCCGAATAAAAGAATAACTATAAAAAGAACAATGATCAGCTCTTGTGGTCCTGGTGCACCCATATTTCCTCCAAAAATAAAATGATTATTAATAATTATTTAATATCATCCGATATATCAATTTCTTTTTTGACATCTTCTGCGGCTTTTCTAAACTCACGCATACTTTTTCCGATTCCGCGGGCCAGTTCCGGTAACCGTTTTGATCCAAATAAAAGCAAGACAACAACCATAATTATCAACATTTCTTGCATACCCATTGCGGGAAACATTTTTATACCTCCATACAATATTTAAAACATTTTGATTTTAATATCCAAAATCAAGGCAAAATATATTGTAGTTTTTCGTCAATTGCAAGTATTATGTTTTAGTTCGATTCCCTGACAAATAATACTAAAACCGCCGGATTTTAAACTTAATTATGAATACCAGCGCAAAATATATGTGGCCAGGAAAATACCAATTACGCTGATTATATTAAGTTTAAAGGTGAAACCTAAAGTTAGGTTGATTAAAATAAGATTTATGCTTGTCGGGCTAAAACCGAAACTGATTGAGCGCAGAAAAAAATCTTTAACGATGCCGGATGGCAGCAGCAATGCAATGACTTCGCCCAGTACACCGCCTATCAATGCACCTAAAATTACGGCGATAATAAACCAGCCGACTGTACGTGAACGCCTCATTTTTTATTTCCTTTCTCCTCATAACCCCCCAATTCCGGTTAAATCCGGTGACGACTTTTCTCTTTTACTGAATAATTCCTTGGTAATATATATCATTTCCCGACTTTTTTCCGGTTATACAATCACACTTAAATAATGAGCATGTCGGGTCGAAAAGAGGTGCCGGTTAAACGGATATCGGAACTTTGCGTAATTGAAGAAATTAATTACAGCTTGACTATTTTGTATAAAATTATCTTACTTACCCGGCGATACGGCCTCTACCTTGTTATTATGATTGACCAGGATTGATTTTAAGTAAAGAACAGGGCCGTAAAGCAAATAAATTAACATAAAAAGCGGCAAATAATACTCGGGGAAAATAACTAACATCACTAAAGATAATATAAAAAACAATAATTTGCGCCGGTTTGCTCCTTTTTCTCTTAATGTAAACCTGGGATATCCTTCAAACCTGATCGTACTTGCCATGAGCAGACTGACTATTGGTACAATAATGACCAATAATCGTAACAGAAAAGTCCAGTTGGTTTTCATATAAAGCACAACAATACTGGCAATACAAACAGCGGCCATTGGCGCCGGCAATCCGACATAGGCATTTTTCCTGCCGTTGTTCAGCACCAGCACATTAAACCGGGCCAGACGAAAAGTCGCAAACAGTAAAGGCATAAATGCCAGAAACAATCCGATGAGACCGAGTGATTTTAAATGCACCTGGTATAATAAAACAGCCGGGGCAATACCGGACGAAATCACATCACACAAGGAATCGATTTGCAGGCCGAACTGGCTGTTAATACCGGTCGCGCGGGCGATTTTTCCATCCAAAGCATCAAATATCGTTGAAATAAATATCAGCCAGGCTGAATTGGTATAATGACCGGACATTGCAAGAATGACGGCCAAAAATCCACAAAACAGGTTTAAGGTCGTAAAAAGATTCGGGACCGTTATATATTTATCTTGTTCCATTAAAAACAGCGATTACGCTTTCTCCTGCACGTAATCTTTCTCCAAGCTTGACTATTATTTTTGCCTGAGGCGGCAAAAATATTTCCATTCTTGAACCAAATTTTATCATACCGAATTTTTGCCCCGCTTTAACTTTTTGACCAAGTTTCAGGTTACATACAATCCGACGTGCAACAGCGCCCGTTATTTGTTTAAAAGCTATTTTGCCGTATTTTGTTTCAAGACCGATATACGAATGCACATTTTTCTGCGAGGCGGTAGATAAATTCGCCCGGTGATACTCCCCCCTGCTGTATTTTAAATATTCAACAATACCGTCATACGGGATATAATTCACATGCACATCAATTAACGACATATATATAGTCATTCTGGTGACCCGGTTCTCAAAAAAAACCGAATCCATAACCTCTGAAATATCAATTACCCTGCCGTCGGCGGGTGATATAACAGCATTAGGATTTTCCGGTGTAACTCTGAGCGGATCCCTGAAAAAATAAACGGCTACGCCCACCAGAATAATATTAACAGCACATATTATCAAGATTAAAGTATTACTGTATATATATCCCACCAATCCCAAAAAAAACGCAAAAAATAACAATCCCAGGATCGTTGTAAAGCCTTCTTTATTCAAAACTCACCAAAAATTTATTTATAACAACCTGGCGGATAAATCATTATAGATATTTACCATTTCTTTTTTATCTTCGTAGTGTTTTTCTTCAAATATAATTTCATTTGTCTCTACATTCAATATATGGCAGGTATCGAGATTGATTTCACTGCCGACCATGATATGGTCTTCTTTGTACCGTCCAAATTCGAGACGAAAATCCACCAGTTTAAAAAAACGACGGCGTAAATAATCTTTAATAATTACGTTTACTTTCGAAGTGATTCGGTGCATTTCTTTTAATTCCTCACCGGTCGCGTAACCGAACGAGATGATATGGGCCTCATTAATAATCTGGTCCTCATCTTTTTCATTTTTCATGTAATATTCGATCAGGGGACACTCTAATTCCTTCCCTTTTTTCAGACCAAAATTCTTCACTAATGTTCCGGCAGCGATATTTCTCATACAAACAACAATGGGAATCATTTCGATTTTTTTTACCACCATCGAATTTTCCGAATGGATTTTTACAAAATGCGTAGGTATATGATAACTTGACAATAATTTAAAAATATGGGAAGAAAACTGGTTATTAAATTCACCCCGGTCTTTAATTTTCATGCCTTTGGCGGCATTGTCAATTTGAAAATCATCCTTAAACTCCTGAATTAACTCATTTTCTTTTTCCGCCTGATAAATTATTTTTGTCCTGTTTTCCAGAATTATACCTTTCAACTCAAATCTCCTCTTAAATAATTAAGAAATTTATAATCCCACCCGGTTATAAATTACATCGACATGTTTTAAGGCCTTTTTTTCATCAAAACATGATTCAATAATATCCGGTGACAAAATTTTTGATACACGAGCATCCTGACTTATTTTTTCTTTAAAATCGAGTCCCTCCTGCCAACATTTCATGGCAACTTCCTGAACTATTTTATAAGCGTCTTCCCGTGACATCCCGTTTTCCGTTAATGCCAATAATAAAGGTTGAGAAAAAATCAATCCTTTTGTCAATTGTAAATTATAAAGCATTCTCTCGGGATAGATAACCAAATTTTCCATAATTTTGGTAAGCCTTGCCAGGGCATAATCGACTAAAATACAACTGTCCGGGAATATAACCCGCTCAACGGAAGAATGGCTGATATCCCGTTCATGCCATAAGGTGATATTTTCAAAAGCGGCAAGGGCGTTGGCTCTTAATAACCTGGCAAGCCCGGACAGGTTCTCGGAACCAATGGGATTTCTTTTATGAGGCATGGCTGAAGATCCTTTTTGGCCTTTTGTAAAAGGTTCCTCAGCTTCCAGTACCTCCGTTCTTTGTAAATGACGAATCTCCGTCGCCATTTTTTCAATCGAACAACCGATAAAAGCCAGAGTGTTAATAAATTCTGCGTGCAGGTCCCGCTGTATGACCTGGGTCGATATTGACGCCGGTTTTAAACCCAGTTGCTGACAGACATGTTCCTCAACTCGCGGATCGATGAAAGCAAAAGTACCCACAGCCCCTGAAATCATCCCCACAGACATGGCATCTGTCGCTCTGCGTAACCGGACAAGATTTCTGTTCATTTCATCATACCACAAGGCGAATTTTAGTCCGAAAGCGGTCGGTTCGGCGTGTATACCATGACTTCTTCCTATGCATACCGTGTTTTTATAAGCGACAGCCTGTTTTTTGAGAACATTCAGCAAATTCAAAATATCTTTTTCAATTATCGCCGATGCCTCTTTTACCAAAAGAGCCAATGATGTATCAAGAAGATCTGAAGAGGTCATACCAAGATGAATAAAACGGGCATTAGGCCCGACATATTCGGATACGTTCGTTAAAAATGCGATGACATCGTGCTTTACTTCCGCTTCAATTTCCAAAATCCGCTCTGCGGAAAAATTGGCCTTGCTTTTGATATCATTCACCACATTCGAAGGGATCCTTCCAAGTTTTTCCTGCGCCTCACAAGCGGCTATTTCGACTTTTAACCAGGTCCGGTAACGGTTTTCATCGCTCCATACGGAACCCATAACCGGACGGGTATATCTTGGGATCATTAGTAATACCTCTTATTTTTATTGGGATATGTTTCCAGTTTCACCATAACATTATAATACCTGTTATCCCTGTATATTTTTAACGTTAAATGGTCTCCGGCTTTTAAATCCAGATTATCTATAATGTTACTGATCTCATCCGCATTGTTTACCGGGCTATCATTGATCGCCAGAATCACATCGCCTATTTTCAGTCCAGCTTTTTCGGCGGGACTATTTTTTTCAATATTCGTTATAATAGCACCCTGAGTCTGTTTCAAACCCAAATATTGCGCCACGGCCGGCGAAACAACATCATATTGAATACCGGTCCAAAAAGTCCGGTCCACATAACCGTTCTTTATTAAATCATTTAATATTTTCTTCACACGGTTAATCGGAACCGCAAAACCCAATCCGATACTTGATGAACGTGTTTCACTGCCGGAGATAATCCAGGTATTGATTCCGATAACATCACCGTTACAATTCACGAGCGGACCGCCGCTGTTTCCTCCGTTAATGGCGGCATCCGTTTGCAGCATATCCTCAAACAAACGATTATCATGTTTGCCAAAATCCTGGTCGGTCGCGCTGATCACACCTACTGTTACCGTTGGTTTACTGGTTGTTTCAAATAAACCGAAAGGGTTTCCAAGCGCAATAGCCCATTCACCAATCAAAACATCATCGGAATCGCCCAACGGTGCAAAAGGAAAATCCTGCCCATCAATTTTTAATATAGCAATATCCGTTTCATAATCTTCTCCGACTATTTCGGCTTTATATTGCTTTCCGCCTACGCGGGTCACAATTATTTCTTTGGCATTTTCAATAACATGCTGGTTGGTCAGGATATATCCTTTTGAAGAAAATATAAATCCGGACCCCATACTTTGCACCTGTTTATTAATGGTGGGCCACTCTTTGAAAAAATGCCGGAAAAAAGGATCATCGAAAAAGGGATTGTTTGCATAATATCTTTGCACCTGGGTAACATTAATTCCGACTACGGCCGGGCTTACAATTTCAACGGCCTGAGTGATCGCGTTTCGCCGGGAATTTTCTACATTTACGTAATTATCTTTCTGAGAAGGGTAAAGCACCGGCGAGATTGTTATATTATCGTCAACAGCAATGGTTTCGGTTTGCCGTACATCGGCGTTTACCAAAGATACTTGAAAAAATAATAACGCTCCCGTGATAAAAACAAAAATAAAACCGAACTCTTTTTTATATAAAATATTCATATCTATAACCGCAAATGTAAACTTTTTCTTTAACGATCCTGTACCTTATCCCAATCTTTCAAAAAACTTTGAATACCGGCATCGGTTAACGGATGCTTGACAAGTTTTTCAACAACACTTAACGGAATCGTGGCAATGTGCGCGCCGATTAAAGCCGCATTTTGTACATGAAGAATACTTCGAATACTGGCCACTATGATTTCCGTGGTAAAACCATAATTTTCATAAATTTGTAAAATCTGTTCAATCAATTCCATGCCGACATGACCGGCGTCATCCAGTCTGCCCACAAACGGACATACGAAAGAAGCGCCTGCTTTTGCGGCCAACAGGGCCTGCATGGGACTAAAAATCAACGTAACATTCGTTTTAATGCCCTCTTTTTCCAGGGTATTGACAGCCATTAATCCATCTTTGGTGGCCGGGATTTTAATGACAATATTATCATGAATTTTGGCCAGATTCATCCCTTCGGCAACGATGTCATCGGCGTCCAGACTAACGGCTTCGGCGCAAACGGGCCCGTCAATGATATTACATATAGACCTGTAAATTTCTTCCGGTGTTCCGGGCACTTTTGCCAGCAGGGTCGGATTAGTGGTGACGCCGTCGGCTATACCCAGGGCAGCAGCTGTTTCAATTTCTTTTACATCAGCAGAATCGATAAAAAATTTCATATTTTCTCCATCTAAATGATTTACATCATTAAATTTTATTCATAAAATACTTTGACGAGGAACAAGCCATGCGGCGGCGCTGTTGGACCGGCTTTAATACGGTTCTTGGCTTTTAAAATATGCTTCATATCATCAACATTGATTGAACCGGTCCCGATTTTTACAAACGTGCCGACCAGTATCCTGACCATATTATGTAAAAAACGATTGGCAGTAATATTAAAAATCAACTTGTCATCTATTTCAAGCCAGGCCGCCTCAAAAACATCACACAAGTAATGATTAACGTCGGCGCCCGCCTGACAAAATGATTTAAAGTCATGACTCCCGATTATCAAAGAACTGGCATCCTGCATTTTTGCCATATTCAGCTTTTTTTTAAAATACCAGGCATACTCTCGTCCTACGGCAACCGGCCTGGTAATTATATCATACCGGTACGTTCTTGATTTGGCGCTGAAACGGGAATTAAAATCGTCTTCCGCTTCTTCGGCGTTGATGACACGTATATCTTTTGATAAAATACCATTCAAACCGACCTGAAAAACATATTCCGGAAGACGACTCTCCGTTTTAAAATTAACGATCTGCCCTAAAGCATGAACACCGGAATCCGTTCGTCCGGCGCAGTAAACTCTAATTTTTTCCCGGGTGAGTTGAGTTAATGCCTTTTCCAATTCTTCCTGAACTGTCCTGACATTCGTTTGAATTTGCCACCCGCAAAAATTTGTTCCGTCGTATTCGATTTCTAACTTTATATTCCGCATTAGCGGTTTATTAAATATTAAAATAATTTACAATTATACTTACGGTCATTAGCAGCAAACATACTATAATCACTGAATAATCCGTAAACCTGTATTTTAATTCTTTATAACTTGTACGTCCGTTCCCCCCGTCATAACATCTTGAATCCATTGCCAGGGCAAGGTCGTCAGCCCGTCGGAATGCGGATATAAATAAAGGCAGAATGAGCGGTATCGTACTTTTAACGCGATTCATAAGGTTACCGTTAAAAGTCGCACCGCGGGAAATCTGCGCATTTTTAATCTTTTGTGCCTCTTCGATCAATGTCGGTATAAATCGCAACGACAATGTCAACATCATGACAATTTCATGGGTAGGTATTCGGAGTCTTTTTAACGGTTTAAGTATTTTTTCCAGAGCATCCGTTAATTCAATAGGAGATGTAGATAACGTTAAAATCGCCGCCAATACGATCAACAGGGCCAGACGAAATGTATATTTTAACCCGAGAGCTATACCTTCATATGTTATTCCAATACCGAGCAATGGTATTTTTGTAAAAATTTTACCGGACGTCCAGAACAAATGTATAATCATTGTTAAAACAAAAAGCCAGATAAACGGACGCAAATTTTTAAAAATAAGATTTGCCGGAATTTTAGATAAAACAATAATAAATATAAAAATTAATAAAAAACTGCTTATCATCAAAGGTTTATCAGACACCAGTAATCCGGTCATTAACATGATGATTGAATATAATTTTGTTCTGGGGTCCAAATGGTGAATAAAAGAATCACCGGAATAATATTGACCGAGTGTTATATCATTAATTAATTTCATGCTTATCTCTAAATAAAAAAATATAGGGAAAAAAAGTGAAAAATCAAACAAAAACTAATACATATAACTATGGGCGCATTTAATCTAAATTCACATTTTACATAATTACTGAAAATTTTTATTGTTTTACTTGATATTTTGTGAATATTTTTCAATATTAAGTCAAATATTTTTAGCCCTCATTATCAACAGGTTTTGTCCTTTCACATTAAAAAATGTCAAGGCATAGATTTAATATCAGGATGCGGAGGTCAATTTATGAACACCCAAAACAGTAATGAAAAAAATTCGAAACATGTTCCATTTGTACCGGTATCCACACAAATGCGGGAATTTACATTTAAGGCGGTTTTTCTCGGACTTGTATTATCCATCATACTTGGAGCGGCGAATGCATATCTTGGCTTAAAAGCGGGGATGACCGTTGCTGCAACATTCCCGGCTGCAGTAATAGCCATGGCGATATTGAAACCGTTCAAGGGGACCATACTGGAAGAAAATATTGCCCGAACGACAGGCGCGGTGGGTGAGGCATTGGCCGCAGGGGCCATTTTTACTATTCCCGCGTTTATCCTTGCGGGAGTATGGCAGGATTTTGATTATTTCAAAAGTACGATACTCATGTTAGTAGGTGGTATTCTTGGTGTTCTCTTTATCATTTTGTTACGGCGGACACTGATTGAAGATCAAACCCTGCCCTATCCGGAAAGTAAAGCATGCGCTGAAATTGTCAAGGCCGGTCAGAGCGGGCAATCGGGCGGTAAATATGTTTTCTGGTCAATGGGTTTAGCCGCATTGATCGAATTATTTAAAAATGAAAACGGATTCAGGTTCATTAAAGACACCGTTTCCGGATTTTTTCATTTTAAAGCATCCAAAGTCTTGTTATTAAACAGCGATAGTAAAATTGTCGAAATCATCTCCAGCACCGGAGATAAGATAAAAGCACAATTTTCATACATAGGCGGCATGTTTGTACAGAGCCCGTCATCGTCACCGGCTTTTGTCGGTGTCGGATACATAATCGGTTTCAAGCTGTCCGCTATAACATTTTCCGGCGGCGTATTCGGATGGGTATTTCTAATGCCGATTGTTCTCCTTTTACTTAGCGGGCAACTCGAGCCTTTTGCGGCTTCCGAAGGCTGGATAAACATAGCCAAAGCGGCCTACAGTTCAACAGTGAAACCCATTGCAGTGGGCGGAATGCTGGTGGGCGCCTTTTACACATTATTTAAAATGAGAAATAGCCTGATTAGTGGTATTTCACATGGCATTCAGGATATACGTAAAGCCGGAGCCGAAGGTTCGGAGACTGTCCGAACGGATAAAGATGTTCCTTTTGGCGCGACGATAATCGCAATAGGCGTTCTGGTATTAGCCATAATATTGGTTTATAAGACATTTTCAATCAACTGGGGTTCCGCTGTTTTGGCAGCGGTTATCATGACCATTGCCGGATTCATCTTTGCCGCCGTAGCCGGTTATCTTGTCGGTATCATTGGCAGTTCATCGAATCCGATATCGGGTCTGACTTTATCAACATTACTGATTGCAGCATTATTAATGGTTCTGGTCGGCATGAAAGGCGATCCCGGCGTTGCGGCCGTTCTTGCAGTGGCCTCCGTGGTATGCTGTGTTGCCGGTGTGGCTGGTGATATGATGCAGGATTTGAAAGTAGGTTATTTCCTGGGCGGTACACCCTGGAAAATGCAGATCGGCGTTATTATGGGTGTTGTTGCCGCTTCGCTGGTTCTGGTCATTCCCATTATGCTGCTGCACAACGCCTATGGACTTGGCAGTGACGCATTACCGGCGCCCCAGGCGGGTTTAATGGCCATGATGAGCAGGGGAATCGTCGGCGGCGAAATGGCCTGGCCGCTGGTTATTGCAGGTATGTTTTTCGGTGTTGCCCTTATACTTATCGGTTCGCCTTCTCCCATGCTTATTTCGGTCGGTATGTATTTGCCTTTTAATACAACATCTGCAATTTTTATCGGCGGTGTGATAAAATATATTGTTGAAAAGGTCACCGAGAAAAAAATTAAAAACGAAGACGATAAAAACACAGTAGAAAATACAGGTCTTTTACTGGCATCGGGATTGGTTGCCGGGGAAGCGTTAACAGGGATCATTCTTGCCGCCCTGGTCGTGGCGGATATCAATTTAAAAACCCTGATCGGCTTACCGGAAACCTTTGACGGTTTTTGGTGGCTCGGTGTTCTGGTTTTTATTATCATCGGATATGTTTTGATCAATTTTCCGGTTAAAAGGCTTTTGGCGAATCAATCAAGTTTGACTAATGAAAAATAAAAGTCTAAATTTATTAGAGTTATATCCAAAACATAACGTAAAGTGGAAACTAAATGATGATGGTCTGGTCATTTTGTTATCGCCAAAGTTTAAAAGCCCTTTTTGGGCAAAATTATTTGGCCCGGTAACGAAACGGCCGGACTATCAGGTTAAATTAGATGAATTCGGCAGTTTTGTATGGAACCAGATTGATGGTTCAAACAACGTACAAAAAATCGGCGACGCTTTGACTGATAAATACGGACAGAAAATAGAACCCGTGTTTCAAAGATTGAGTCTGTTTGTGAATTCATTGGCACAAAACAAATTTATAATATTGGATCATGAGTGTTCGGTTACGCCCGGACAAGACACTCTGAACAATACATTAAATAAAAGTCTTATAAAATAAAGCCTTTTCCTAAATACGATTAAAATTAGTGTCAGCAGCAGTATTATTTTAGTGTGTACAAATTATGACTAAACCCGAAAAGTCCGCACAATCCGTAATCAATAGATGTCTTGAGGTAAAAAAAGGTGAATCGGTCCTCATCCTGGTCACCGAACCATATCTGGATATTGCCCAACTGCTTTATAAAGAATGCTTAAAAAAAACAAAATATACTTATATATTTTTCTTGCCAAAAAATTTTCACCGAATCGGGATTCATGCTTCGGTCACAAATTTTATACAGGATATGGACATTATCATTGCCGTAACAACTCCGTCCATTTCTCCAATGGAAGCTCGTATCAAAGCAAATCAGACCGGCACTCGCATTGTTAGTTTGCCCAATATCACGAAACCGACATTCATAAGATTTGCAAATACGGATTTTAAAAAAATAAACCGGTTAAGCAAAAAATTGAGCGATATATTATCAATTGCCAAAATTGTAAATGTCATTTCAGCAAACGGGACAAGGCTGCAGATTCCAATAGAAAACCATCATGGCTATGCCGAAACCGGATTAATCAATATACCGGGAACATTTTCCCATTTACCGGCCGGGGTGGCCTGTATCACTCCCGAAGCGGGAAAAACCGAAGGAGAATTGGTTGTCGACAGCGGAATGAAATACGACAGAGAGGACCCCGAAAAACTGATTTTATACATCAGGGAAGGCCGGGCGGCTCGCATCAAGGGCGGTCATTCCGCGAAACATCTGAGACAAAAACTTGCGCAGCTCGGATCAAAGAGCCGCTATGTAATTGAATTCGGAATTGGTACAAATGATGTGGCGAAAATATGTGGAAATCCCACGGAAGATGAAAAGGTTCTCGGCAACGTCTATATCAGGCTGGGTCACAATTCAATCAATGATGAAATTTCGGATATGGATATGTCGTTACATGGGATTGTTTATAAGGCCACAGTGGAGGTGAAGGGAAAAAGAATAATCGAAAAAGGTCGATTATTGCTGGATTAGATTGAAAAAGAGTTGTCTACAATCGGGCCGGCGCTAATTTTTCTTTCATTAATCAGTTTTGTCATCCGTTTGCTGCTGTTATATATGGCATGAACGTCCATTTTTTGCTGTTCCGTTAAATTGGACATTTCGTTATCGTACAATTGTTTACACAAACTTACAATTGTAGAGTTTGCGATCTTTAAATCTTCCACCCATTCCGATTCCGCCAGTCTCTCACCAAAGTGATTCAGCTTGGGTGCGGGTGTACCATTTTGAGGTGATTGATGTTCCAATTTTGACAATCGCACGATATTATCTACCACATTCACCAATTCGCGGTGTCCGAATGGTTTGTTCAAAAAAGCGCGTAAACCCATTTTATAACATTCTTCAAAATTTTCAATTTCTTCAGCCTTGGCCGTTAAAATAATGATCGGGATATTCCTGATAGACGAGTACTGCTGTGATGTAGATAATATTTTTATAAACTGCATACCGTTTATATCCGGGAGAATAAAATCCAAAATGATGATATCCGGTTTGTGAAATTTTGCTGTTTCCAGTCCCTCCTGTCCGTTTCTGGCGGTGTAAAAATCATAATTTGCCCGCCCAAAAATTCGTTTACCAATGAGCAGCATATCCACATTATCATCAATTAACAACAACTTGTATTTTTTCATTTTTAAACCCGAAATATACAACATTTGTTCTTATCATTAAATATAATACATAAAAATACAGATACAACAATTAAATTATCATATCTTTTTCCAAAGCCGGTAAAAAAATAGAAAATATTGAACCGAATCCAAGCTGACTTTCCACTTTTATCTTGCCGTTATGTATTTCCACCAGTTGTTTCACGAGTGACAATCCCAATCCGGAACCGTTTACAGCCCGTACCTTTTCATTATCGGTAACCCGGTAGAATTTATCAAAAATATTTTGCAGGTCCTTTTCCGGAATACCGAATCCCTGATCTTTAACCTGCAGGATTACAAAAGTATCATTACTTTTGAGTAGAATATCTACCTTACTGTTATCGGGGCTATATTTTACCGCGTTGGAAAACAGGTTTAAAATGATCTGTTCCATCATTCCGCTATCCGCATCGATAAAAGTCGGCGAATCGGGTTCATGAAAATCAACGACAATATTCTTTTGATCTGCCAGATAAGAATTGTTACCAAGAACCATTTGAACTGTTTCGACAAGGTCCACCCTGGATTTCTGTGGTTGTATCCGGCCCGATTCGATTCGGGAAATATCCAGGAACTTATTTATCAAATCGCCCAGCCGGATGGCTTCTTTGTGTATAATATTCGCATATTCAATGGATTGTTCTTTATCGATTTCAGGATCGAGCGCCAGTTCACTGAAACCGGAAATACTGGTCAAGGGAGATCTCAATTCATGGGCAACCATGGAAACGAGTTCGGTTTTCATACGATCTATCTCTTTTTGCTCGGTGATATCACGCAAAATAGTTGCGATGCCGATCAGTCCTTCGGTCGCATGCATAACACGTGCGGCGTTTGCCTGTAATATTCTCGGTTTCCAGCTGTTTTTTCCCTTGACTTCAATTTCTACGGAGGGCAACTCGGAAAAATTATTTTCAGTTGCTTCATGGATCAAATGCAATAGTTTCGGTTCTTCAATAGATTGATTAATGGGTTTTTCCAGCGCCTGCCCTTCCTGCAGATCAAACCATCTTTCAGCAGTAGAATTCAGAATGAGTATTTTTAAATTCGGATCGGTTACAATAACGCCATCGGCAATGTGTTTAATAATGGTTTGTGTTTTGTTGCGTTCGGCGATTATTTGCGCCAAATTCATTTCATTCAATCGACGGATTTCGGTGGTCATATAATTGAACAGTTTGGCCAGTTTACCGATTTCATTATCCGAAATCACATTTATTTTTTGAGAAAAATTACCCCTGGCGATTTCCGTAGCACTTTGTGTGAATTCGGCAATCGGGGTTGTGATATAACGGGAAATATAAAACGCAACAACACCGGCAAGTAATAATGCAAATAATATAATACCAAGTATAATCATAAAAACAGAAAGCATACCATTTCCGGTTATAAAATAATTACCAAAAAGGGTAAACAATATCAAAGTGATAACCGGAATCATGGATGCAATCATAATTGCCAGTAACAATTTACGAAACAACTTACTCTTTATTTGCTGATTGATCCAATTCGTCATATATTTATTTAACCTTCATCAATGACCTGATTTTTTCCTTTTGCTTTTGCTATATATAGTCTTCTATCGGCGCAGTCAATTAATTCTTCGATTGAAGTTCCGTTAATCGGGTAGGTAGCAACACCCACACTAATGGATATTTTTCCGTTAGGCTGAGATGCTTCATTATAAAACTTGTAACCATCAATCAGATTTTTTATTTTATTTGCTATGAACTTAGCCGCTGTTTTGTTCGTTTCCGGGAAAATAAGCGCAAATTCTTCGCCCCCATACCGGGCGGCAACATCAATACTGCGTATATTTCTTTGTACTAGTTCTGCAATAATACGTAAAACATCGTCACCGGCTAAATGACCGTTCGTATCATTATAATTTTTAAAATAATCGATATCAAACATAATCAGAGAAAATTGAGTATGATTTCGTTTGGCGCGTTCAATTTCATTATTAATGGCATCCTTAAAGTAACGGTGATTGTACAGGTTAGTCAGACCGTCCTTTATTGCCAGTTGCCGTAACGTCTCTTTCGCATCTTCCAGCAGGATCACTTTTTCCTGAAGTTCGTCATGCAGCGATTTAATTCGCAATAATGATTTTACCCGCGATAACAGTTCATGCTTATTAACCGGTTTGGTAATAAAATCATCCGCACCGGCCTCAATTCCTTTAATTTTATCTTCGACTTCATTTAAGGCGGTAACCAGAATTATCGGTATATAAAAATTTTTATCATTATTCTTTATTAACCGGCATGTATCAAAACCATTCAAATCAGGCATCATGACATCAAGTAATATCAAATCGGGTTTGGATTTTTCGACTATTGAAATAGTTTGTTGCCCGGAACTTGCGACAGTGATATCATAGTTCAAGGATAAAAACGAATGAAGTAATTTTATGTTCGCGGGCAGGTCGTCAACAATTAATATATGCGCCCGCTTGCCTGTTTCGGTTTTATCTAAAATAATTTACCTCTTGATAGTATTCATAATTAAAACTTGTTATGGATATTAATCCTGAAAATTAAAACGAACGTTCAAATTACGCGCCGCCAAAGCCTCATTCAACCGCGCCACCGGGGTAGTAACGGGAGCTTCTTTTAACAACTCCGGATTTTTTTCCGCTTCCCCGGCGATCTTTATCATAATATTGGCAAAATCCTCCAACGATGCCTTGCTTTCCGTCTCGGTTGGTTCGATCATTAGAGCTTCGGACACAATTAACGGGAAATAAACCGTTGGCGCATGTACTCCGTAATCAAGCATTCTTTTTGCAATATCCAGCGTTTTGACTCCGTATTCCTTTTGCCTGTTACCGGACAATACGAATTCGTGCATCGGGGTTTTTTTATAGGGTAATTCGTAATGCTCCTTTAACAAACTTAACAGATAATTGGCATTGATCAACGCGCCTTTGCTGACTTCTCTTAATCCTTTTCCCCCCAGCATTCTGATATAGGTATAAGCTCGAACGATAATTCCAAAATTCCCATAAAAAGAACTGACTTTACCGATTGTATTTTTGTTATCGCATAACAGGGAATATATATCATTTTCTTTTTTAACACATGGAATCGGCAGGAAATCCTTTAATAATGCAGAAACTCCCACGGGGCCGGACCCGGGACCACCGCCGCCATGCGGTGTGGAAAATGTTTTATGTAGATTGAAATGAACCACATCAAAACCCAGATCACCCGGACGTACAAGTCCGAGCAGGGCGTTCAGATTAGCGCCGTCCATATATAACAGTGCGCCGGCATCATGGATCATTTTTGCCAGTTCCGCCGTCTGTGTCTCAAATATCCCGAGCGTATTGGGATTTGTTAACATAAACGCCGCCGTGTCCTCATTAAGTTTTGATTTAACATCCTCCAAATCTACCAAACCGGCTTCGTTCGACCGGATCTTGACCGGTTCATAACCTGAAATTGTAACACTTGCGGGATTTGTTCCGTGTGCGGAATCGGGTATCAGTACGAATTTACGCCGGGTTCCTTTGAAATCATGATATGCCCTGATTATCATCAAACCTGTCAATTCTCCATGAGCGCCCGCGGATGGTTGTAATGTTACGGCGGACAATCCAGAAATCTCACACAAGTATTCCGCCATTTCATAAAGCAATTGCATGGCACCCTGGGTTGTCTCCTCCAGTTGATGAGGATGCAGGGCGCTGAATCCTTTTAGTCCCTGCGTCTCCTCATTGATTTTCGGATTATATTTCATTGTGCAGGAACCCAATGGATAAAAAGATTTATCGACATGATGATTTAAAGCGGATAAATTAACAAAATGACGAACAACTTCCGGTTCACTCACTTCGGGTAAACGCGCTGCATTATTTCGCAGATACTTTTGAGGTATTAAATCATTGATTGTCTTTTCCGGTACATCAATGTCCGGTAAATGACACCCACTCTGCCCTTCCGAACCTGACTCAAATATTAATTTTGAGGACATGAAACCGTCTCCTGAAATCCCAATTTTTTTAAAATTATTTAACAAATAACTTACAATTTACAGATTTGATAGTCAAGAAATTTTATTATATAAATTCATCGATTTTTCAAATGTTGTCCGCTTTACCCTTGGTGTTTCGACCTGACTGTTTTTTGCAGCAGAATTCCGACATATTTGATATTGACTTTATAAATTTATAATCCCGGAATTAACCGTTTCATATTATTGAACACGCAAACCAGACCGGGAACGAGATTACGTTTACTGCACACAGGTGATTATTACAATAAACTTTTTGCCTTGTCAAAATAAACTATACATTCCTTTATCTGAGGGTCTTCCTGGGCCGCAACATGAATGGCGCCATCAATGCCCCATAATATAAAAGCAATTTCCTGTTTAAGCGCCCGTTTTAAAGACAGTTTATTCTTATTCACATCACCTTCGGAAAACCCGAAACCGGATTTTTTAACAAAAGCCAAAAATTCGTTCAATATCGCATCAGTTATAAAAAAATCGGAAAAATAATCCTCCGCGGCTTCTACATCGGGATGTTCCTTTATATATTTTTCGGCAAAACTGAAAAAAAGATTTCGAGCATAAAGTTTATAAACAAATTGTGAAATTATATTTTTGTTTTCCGTTAAAAAAAAATCCGGACGTAAGCCGTTTCCTTCGTATACGATTCGTCCTCCGGGTGTTTTAAACTCGGTCCATTTACCGGTTTTGGATAACGCTTTGGTTGTTTCTTTGCCTGGTTTATCAACAACTGTGTCCAAATCGCGTTGGATCATTCTTCCCAAAGGAGTATAGTATATCGCGGTTGTTAATAATAATGCCGAACCATCCTGAAATGGAAATTCGGTTTGTACAAGCGCTTTACCATATGTGGTGCTCCCAAGCAGCAATCCCCTGTCCCAATCCTGAATCGCTGCAGCGACAATTTCAGCAACACTTGCCGTTCCACCATTGACCAGTATAATTAAAGGCATCTCAGGTAAAGTAAACCCGGATGTTGCAACGTATTTTACCGCCGCCTGTGAATTTTTTCCTCTGGTGAAGACAATAAGTTTCCCGCCCGAAATAAACCGATCAGCAACGTCGACACCCGATTTGAACGCCCCGCCGCTATTTTCCCGCAAATCCAACAATAATTTATTCATACCCTTAGTTTGCAACAATTTAAAAGCTTCATCCAGTTCGTGCGGGGTTGATTCCACAAAATGTGTTATTTTGATATAACCGGTCGTATTATCTATCATAAACGCGCAAGGAATACTCTTAATATTAATATATCGTCTGTTCACGGTAAAGCTTTGCGGATTGGGTTGACCGGCCCTGCTGACCAATATATTGACTTTTGTATTTTCAGGTCCCTGAAGCAATGCCTCGACCTGATCTATTTTTAAATTTTTTATTTTTTTCCCATCGATCTCCAAAATGATATCACTGACATATAATCCTGCAATAAATGCCGGACTTTTATCTATTACGCTTACAATTACATAATTGTCATTCAGGTATTTGACTTTTAAACCCAGTCCGATAAAACCTAAATATTTACTTTCCCTGTTTTTATACTCTTCCGGTGTCAGATAAACAGAATAGGGATCAAGACCGGACAGCATACCGTTAATCGCATTTATTAACAACTCATCGGAATTCGTATCATCTATATAGTGGCGTTCAATTTTATCCAGAATCATGGTGAGAATCATCCACTTGTTATAGACCTTCTGCGCGCCGTAAACAATGTGCTGCGGTATTTTCAGTCCAATAATAATTGAAACAATTATAAAAACAATAAATAATTTGATTTTATATGAACGGATTTTTTTCATTTCTACCATATATATTGCAATAATTATCTTTTATATCCGGTAAATACCGGTCATTAT
>JAFGSB010000157.1 GCA_016934825.1 Candidatus Zhuqueibacterota bacterium | reverse complement strand
TTTGTCCGGGCAAATAAAAAAAGCCCTGTCAAGTGAAAATAACACCAAACAGGGCAATATTTAGTATGAATCATATTTATTTTACAGCGTCAATAAATTTTTTAGGATCTTTATCAAAAACTGCCGCGCATTTATCACTGCAAATATAATAAGTCTGTCCGTTATATTCGCGTTTCACGGTAGAGTCGTTAACTTTTAAATCCATGCCGCATGCGCACTTGGCTGTTTTTTCACCTGTTTCGGATACCGCATATACATTACCGAGTGTGCCCAATTCCGCTTTTTTAGCCATCACTTTAATATCCAGAGCCGGCAGAATGGTTGATGCCGATTTATTGACCTGTGCCTTACATTCATCACTGCAAAGATAATATGTCTTTCCTTCGTTTACATATTTGCTGGTTGATTCGGTAACGCTCACCTCTTTTCCACAGGCGCATAAAGCTGTCTCGTGACCCATGTCATCGACTTTAATGACATTCTCGGCGTGATGTTCATGGCTTTTATCCCCGGCGCTTACAACCAGGGCCAGAGAAAAAATAATCAACACTAAAGTATTAAATAATGTAAATCTTTTCATTATATATCTCCTGTTTTGTGAATATCAGTAATAATGAATTATAACAGATCTTGATCTCCGTAAAAAACGGATTATCTTTTATCATGTTTATTCATTAATTGTTACAACAATTAAAATTTTTATTTTCATCCCCGCATCTTCCAAATATCGATTTTTATAAATATTTACTGGATTTATTACCGGGAATCATTAAATTTGGGCATTTATTAAAAAAATACATTCAATAGTCCAAACAAAAGGAGAAAAAATTGAAAAAAATACTTTGGGAACACCTGTTTTTAAATATAATCCTGTATATTGTTTTCGCCGGTGTACCTGCTGTTTGGGCGGTCGATCCTGTCGTTGAAGACCTCTGGCCCGGTAAAATTCCGCTTCACAACGCTGACCAGACCGCGGAAAAACCGACTTTGACAATTTACCTGCCTGAAAAAGAAAACAACACCGGCGCGGCGGTTGTGATATTCCCCGGAGGTGGTTACTGGAACCTGGCAATGGATCATGAAGGACACCAGATTGCCGGATGGCTCAATTCGTTCGGTGTTACCGGAATAATTGTAAAATATCGCCGGGGCACAGGCAGTGAACATCCGGTTCCCCTGACCGATGCGCAGCGGGCTATCAGAACTGTCCGTTTCAGGGCAAAAAACTGGGGCATACAACCGGACAAAATCGGTGTTATGGGATTTTCCGCCGGCGGTCATCTGGCTTCGACAACCGGAACACATTTTGATCCGGGACAAACAGAGACCAACGACCCCGTTGATTCGATGAGCTGCCGACCTGATTTTATGATACTGGTTTACCCGGTCATCACCATGGACGATGAGTTTACCCACAGCGGTTCAAAACGAAATTTGCTGGGCGAGAATCCGGATCCCCAACTGGTGACCCTGATGAGCAATGAAAAACAAATTACCTCCGATACACCGCCGACATTTTTAATCCTATCCAACAGCGATAGTGCCGTTCCCGCGGAAAACAGTGTGCTTTTTTACATAAGTTTGCGAAAAGCCGGCGTACCGGCGGAGATGCATATATTTGAGAATGGAAAACACGGGTTCGGTCTGGCATTCGACGACCCGTATTTGTCGGAATGGCCAAAATTATGTCAAAATTGGCTCACGGCCCATGACTTTTTGAAAAAATAAAAGCCGGAAAAGTAAACTCCCCCGGCTTTTATAGAATTGCACAATATTCTATATTACAGGAACTTCTGTTTTAACGATGCCGATAACATTGATATAGACTTTTACCACTATATCGAATCTCAGGTCCGGTGGCGGTGAAGGTGATGCGGTTCCGCCGACCGAAAAATAAATGAGATTTGTTCCTCCGAGAATGGGTGAAATTGCTTTATTCACTTCCATAACACCTTCAGGTAAAAGTGGCGGAGTTTGCTCAACGTTTTCAATCGTATCAAGAGCCAGTGATGACAGGTCCGCAATTTTCTTCATGTCGGCAAAAGAAGTTGAACTCACCTTGGCCTCGCCGTTAATAACGGTTCCCGCCTGGCTTTGATTATTGGTAACGGTAAAAGTAACGGATTGAAGTAATATGGCGACAATTCTATCAAAATCATTGTCCTGTCTAATATCATCTATAGCGTCCGAAAGATCAATCACGTCCTGTTCATTATATGTATTGTTTGAAGAATGAATTTCAAATGGATGTGTTGTCGATCCCAAAACCGGCACCTCAATTTCACGCTCCTGACAGCTCATACCAATGGTCATGAACCAGAGAAAAGCCATTATAATTGCATAAAGTAATATTCTTTTCATAATACCTCCCAAAATTATAATCCAAAGGAAAGATTAACGGCAAATGCGGTTCGTGTGCCGAAAGCTGCTTCCGCGGAAAGATGAATAATTGCCATATTTAATCCAAGACCGCTTGTAATTTCAATGCCGTTGTCACCCTTGATATCCAGTTCAATCGGCTTTGTTGTATCTTCGTCCTCATATGTATAACTGACCGACGCGTTGCTATTATCAAATCCTATCCCGCCGAATACTGTAAGCGGCCCAAAGCCCCGGCTTGCCTGTACACCATAATGCAAAGTGTTTATATTAATCAGGTCTTTATCTACGTCAATTTTTTGCCAAAATGCACCTATGGTGATATCCACCGGGAACAGTATTAAATACTGACTGATGCTGTGACGAACTCCCAAACCGAAAACCGATAATTTGCCGGCCTCGGAATCGCCCATTTCTATTGAAAAATATCTTACAATGGCTTCGGAGCCCAAAAATCCTATAGAGACCTGGGGAGCCGCAAACGCCGTAACATTCATATTCAAACCGCCCGGAAACGGATAAACCGTTCCCCCATCACCTGTGACCGTAACAGATTCCTCACTGCCGACGATTGTCGAAGCCTCAACCGGGGTTTTGGGTTGAAAAGGCGCTTCGGGTGTCGCCATAAATTTCTTGTCTTTATCCGGAATGGGGGCGATCATAGCAACGGTCCCTATTCTAAATCGCAAGCCCAATACAGGTAATTTGGCAGTCTGGTACCAGCCCCTGTTAATATTTACACTGAGACCGTTTACGAGCGGACTGATATAACCCTCCCCGTTTTTACCTGTATAGCGTTTCAAATTATCTTCAATCTGAGAATATCCGACAGAAGATAAAATAAAAACGCAAAGTAAAAATAATAAAATTATTTTATTTCCTGCTTGCATAATTACCTCCGTTTTAGTGATTGGGAAAAATTTCCCGTTTTTTTCATTTTTATTGATTGGTTTATATTTGCGTAAAGAATGATACCTTTTGAAATCGAGTAATTTCATTTAATAACTTAAATTTTTAGTATACTATTCCATATTTAATAATTTCTCCAAATAAATGTGTGATATAAATTACAATCTATTTAATATTTTTGCGGATTAGCATAACAATAAATACATCCGTGCGGACATGCGTGATACCATCCGATATCCCAGCTTTCCGTGCATCCGCATCCGGGCCTCTGTCCTTTTGCGCGTTTTGTCGATGCGACATAACCTTTCGGATGCAGGGCATTTAACAGGTCGCCATCAATACAACGTGACCTCGGCCAGCCCGGAACACAGCATCCATGTAACGTTATATTATTCAAATCGGCCACTTTTTTCAGCCAGTTTGCCTCTTCCTGCCATTGCTCGTGAGGAACGGATAAAGGGGTAATATGATATTGATTCAAGCGTTTATTCACTTTTCCGTAAATCTGCACCCAGCTCACCGAGACATCCCTGATATTATTTTTGCCAATGACAGACGCAATATGTTCAAAGTATTTTAAATTTTCAATAATCGTGCCATCAGATTGTTTAAAATGTACAACCGGATCAAACCGAATACGAAGCCTTGACGGATTTTTTAAAATTTTTACCAGTTCCGGGATATGTGAAAGAGCTGTCCGGGTATCGGGCACTTTCGGTTCCAGAAAAGAGCCTCCCAAACCCGTAATACTATAATGCAAATAAACCTGGTCATATTTTTTCAACTGCTCACGTAAAACTGTGTGACGCAGGACAGAATACGCATTTTTTGTCCATAATACCAGGGAATGAACATTTTCAGGGGGGCATTTTTCCCTCAACAGGGTTGCCAGCATAACGGGATCCCCAGCCACCATATCCGTACGCCTGCTGGCGGAAATGACTTTTAATCCGTTGGTTATCATTTTGTCATATAACATTAAACCCAACGGCTGCAATACAAAGCATCATTTGTGGTTTGTTCCTGGTATCCCTTCATCGTCATTCGTTGATCAGTATGAATAATTTTAAAATTCAAATCCAGCAACATATGAAAAAATTTACTGTTATTCAATTGTATCCTTAACAATAACTGATCCAAATCCCGATTGGCGGCAATGCTGTCCAGTGCGGTTAAAAAATGTTTGAAAAAAGAATCCGGGATTTGGGGATGTGCCACAAATGCTATATTCCTCAGGATATAATTTTCCTCTTCCGTTGATGTTGATAAAGTTTGAAATGAAGTATACGCCGCTGGTGAAGATTGATACAAAAAAAGAACTGAATCACCAAAATTATAATTGGCGAGACTATGTATTAATGGTGTAAAACTGATATTCGGAGTTACACTATTTGTCAATTCCTGAACAAGTTGACAGAACAACTCCTGGTTTGTATCGGAACATTCTGAATAAAATATAACCTTGAATGGGACCTGCATTTTGTCATCCGGGTTATAATTGACCTGACGTATCATATCCGCTGTAAGCGTACTCGTCACAAAACCTAACTTACCATAAAATCCAAGATTGCGGTTACTTCTGGGATTGGTTTCCAGGCCAATCGTCGTGCATCCGGCGTCTTTTAAAAACTGTATGGAATCATACATAATTCGTTTTCCCAAACCGGAAAGATGCTTTTCAGGATCGACGGCAAGTGGACCTATCCAGCCGGTTTTCCCCCACACATGAGAAAAAGAGGCGGCAACAATCCGACCTGACTCCTCTATGACAAAACATCCATCGGGACGTTCCTCCAGATACATTTCCAGGAACTGATGTTTGCATAATGGGATATGCGTGTTTTCGTATCCGTCTTCTTTTCTACCGCGGGTGAAAGCTTTGGACATCATCAGATTGACCTGATGAAGATCACGGTTTTGCATTTTTCTAAAATACACTGGCTAAACGTTTTTTTATTCAGAATTTATATTTATTTATTCTTTTTCGGACCGGAACCATAACATATTCTGTTCAATATACTTATTCAAATCCAATGCCATTATATCATCTTTGTTTTTATCTTCCACTCTCATTCGCAAACGATTAACGAATTCTTTTTCACTCCCGCTGATTTTTAACCGTATAAACTGTTCATTATATAAAAATATTAGATTATTAACAATAAATAAATACATTTTAAAAATTTTTTTCTTCAACACACCAGTGTCTTCAACAGGCGAAAATGAAAGTGTTTTCACATCACTGTATGAATAGTGATGCTTACTTTATATTTTTTGTAATAAAAAAGCCGTGATAGTAAACCACGGCCGGTAATTTATGTGCTTTTTAGAAAGGCTTTCAATTTCGAAGCTGATCTCTCAATTTCATTTTCAGCATTTCCCTGGCCCTGAAAATTCTCACCTTTACCGTGCCAAGAGGTATGTTGAGTTCTTCAGCAATCTCTTCATAGGATTTATCCTTTGTATGCCGTAATAATATGGCCTGTTTGTACTTTCGGGGTAAGGAATTAATTGCATCAATAATCTGAACACTTTTTTCCTTGGATATTAGCCTGTACTCAGGAGTATGATCATCGGTATCGGGATAATCTCTTTTCAATTCACCATCTTTGGCGTTTATTGGTGTGTCGAGCGAATATGTCTTTAACCTCTTTTTACGAAAATAATCTATACAATTATTGGCGGCAATTTTATATAACCACGTGGAAAAGGCATATTCCGAATTGAAAGATGCCAGCGCTTTATATGCTTTTATAAAAGTTTCCTGGGTGATATCTTCGGCAAGTTCACGCTCTTTAACCGTTCTGTATACAAAATTAAAAATTTTCTCCTGGTATTGATTGACAATCTCGGAAAAGGCCTTTTGGTCCCCGGTTAACGCCTGATTTATGAGAGATGATGTTTGTTTTTCCATAATAATCTTTTATTAAAACACAGATGTCCATTCAAGGACTCCGTATGCCGTCAAACTCTAATATTAATAAATTCAAATACTTTAAAAAAAACCAAATACAGATTACATTTATAATTTATGAGATTATTACCGGGATAAAACAGCTTGTTCGTTTATATAATATTTTTAAAATTACATTAAAATTGGAAAACAAGCAAGGAAAAGTTGTTGCAAAAGATTATTACATGCATTAACTTTACAATTAATTATAAAAAGCGTGTTTTAACAATATTGGTTTAAATTTATGATCCAATCTATTGGTGCGGATATAGTTGACATCGCCCGCTTTGAAAAAGCAATAAATCGTTGGGAAAAAAGATTTATAGAGCGTATATTAACACCAATAGAAATAAAATATTGTACTCAAAAGTCAAATCGTATTTCCTCCATGGCCGCAAGATTTGCCGCCAAAGAGGCGTTGATCAAATGCTTGTCCGACTCTGACCAAAAAGGTTTCTCATGGCATGAAATGGAAATACGCAATAAAAAAAACGGCAGACCAATGGTATATTTGTCCGGCAAATTGGCGGACCGTTTAAAAGATTATAATGTTTTTATCAGCATGTCTCACAGTATATCATCGGCATTTGCAATGATCGTACTTGAAAAAAAAGAGAAACCCTGATATGCAAGCTACTGTTACAGCCAAAGAAATGGCTGCCATGGACAATTTTGCCATCCGGGAATTACACATACCCGGTATCGTACTGATGGAAAACGCGGGTACGGGAATTGTCAAAACGGCCCGGTCAATATTGAAACACCTTAAAGGCAAAGATATTCATATTTACTGCGGCCCCGGGAATAACGGCGGGGACGGATTTGTAGCCGCAAGACACTTGTTAAACAACGAAGCCATAGCAGATATTTTTGTTCTCTCCCCCCGTGAGAAAATTAGCGGAGATGCGTTAATCAATCTCAACATCCTTGAAAAAACCGGGCATAAAATTTCTTTTATCGACAAACTTTCTGAAACGAAAACACCCGACCTGGTCATCGATGCCATGTTGGGTACAGGCGTTAAAGGCCCTCTTCGGGGACTATATGCGGATTGTGTAAATTACATTAATTCATTAAATTGCCCAGTACTTGCTGTAGATATACCGACCGGAGTGCACGCGGACACAGGGGAAGTAGATGGTCCCGCAATAAAAGCATCCTTTACCGCGACCATGGCGCTTCCCAAACAAGGGCTTCTTTTTTCACCGGGTCGGGAACATACAGGACAGCTTATTGTCATTGATATCGGCATGCCGCCCCAGGTGGTCCGGGTCAAAAAGCCGGATGTCTGGAGGCTGGAAGAAAAAGATATAATTCCGTTACTGCCGGATCGCGCTCCCGATGCGCACAAAAATAAATGCGGCACAGTAGCTGTTATCGCCGGTTCAACCGGATTTACGGGCGCAGCCGCTTTAACAAGTGAAGCGGTTTTACGCTCCGGAGCCGGGTTATGTTATTTGTGTATACCGGAAAGCCTGAACAGTATTATCGAAACCAAACTCACCGAAGTTATTACCTGGCCGATAAAGGACGACGCTGACGGAATACTTCAATTGGCCCCGAAAACCGATTTGTTAAAAAATATTCAAAGCCAGGATAGTGTTGCTATTGGACCGGGGATCGGACAGCACCCCAAAACAGCGGAATTTATATTCACGCTGTTGCGTGAATCAGAAAATCCTGCCGTACTTGATGCGGATGGATTAAATATATGCGCCGACAATATTCAGACGGTAAAAGAATATAAAGGGGAAATGATATTAACTCCACATCCGGGGGAACTGTCTCGATTGACGGGCCGGCCGGTCAAAGAAATAATGACAAACCGTATAGGTATAATCCAAAAATATTCCAAAGCATGGGGTAAAATTTTAGTGCTGAAAGGAGGTCCCAGCCTGATCGGGCTCCCGGACGGACGGGTTTTCATAAATTCTACCGGTAATGCGGGAATGGCAACGGCGGGTTCCGGTGATGTTCTCACCGGAGTAATCGCCGGTTTATTGGCGCAGGGACTGTCCGCACAGGAGGCGGCCCTGGCGGGAGTATACTTACACGGACTTGCCGGCGACCTGGCTAAAATTAAATTTGGCGAACAGGGAATGATAGCCGGTGACATATTAAAATTACTGCCGAAAGCATTTAAAAAATTATCGAGGTCTTGGAATGGTTAAAAACGGATTTGTTTACTGGAAACTTCCCGCGATTGTTTGGGCATTGATTATTATCGCACTTACATCTTATCCTAAATTAAGTGTTCCCGATCTGGGTTTTGATGCAATGGATAAAGTGGCACATTTCGCTGTGTATTTTATTTTGGCTGTATTGGTAACAAGAGCTATTGTTCAGGATAAAACCAAAATTAATAATCATATATTTTTTAAATCTTTAATTATTAACAGTTGTTTTGCACTATTTGATGAAGTTCATCAAATCCCTATTCCCGGCCGTGTGGGAGATATTTTTGACCTGAGCGCTGATATTTTAGGAATTTTATTCGCCCTGTTTGCATTTAAAATATTACATATTTTCACGTTCGACAGAAAAGTAACAGAGTAAGAAAGAGGCTGTTATGAATAAAATCCATATTATTTTTACACTGTTAATGTTGATAATGGTAATAATTCCCGGTAACTCGGGAGCAAGGGATTTTTTGTATCATCATCCGAGAATCATGACCGGCGGTGATATTGGACTGTTTCGGATATCCCTGGATCAGTTTGAGGAAGTATATACCAACAGATGGGGAACATCATACGGCGGATTTGCCGGTGTCCGGTTCCTGGGCGGTTATTACATCGTCGGGAAATACGGTCAATTCGAAAAAAGCGGGAAACAGGGTGCGCACAAAGATACCGGGTATAATTTGCAGAACGCCAGTTGGCAGGAAAAATGGTACCAGGTGGGATTACGGGTTCATCCGCCAATTGTGAAAAAATTTAATTCCTATTACGGCTTTGGTTTGAGTTTTTTTAACGTCGATGAGGTTGATTCGCTTTCCGTTTTTTCCACGCAAAACGGAAACAGTCAAAATGAAACCGGCAGCGGATTCTACATGGAACTGGGATTGGAATATTTCCCGACAGAAATGCTGGCCGCATTTTTTCAATTTGAAATTTCTTCAGGGGGAATTCGTGGAAAAACCGGTTTCGAAGCGATGAGCATCGGCGGATATCGCTTAACAGCCGGTATTTCTTTATGGCCGTTATAAAAGGATACTTTAATTGGAATTACTCGAATTGTAAATTATTTGAAAATAAAGAGGTTAACAAAAAGAACTCAAAAAATATTTGCATTTTCTAAATAAAATGATGAAATTAAAATATAATTAAATATATAATGTGAGAGAGGATCATACAAGATGATGGGAAAAAAAATCGAGTCTTTCCGCGACTTGATCGTATGGCAAAAAAGCCATGAATTGGTACTCGATATCTACCAATTAACCTCCAAATTCCCCAAAAAAGACCAGCTTTATCTTTTCACCAAAGCGCGCGATGCCGCTATGATTATACCTACAAATATAGCCATCGGTTTTAACAAAAGAGGGAAAAAAACCAAAGTTCATTATTATCGCATTGCTTTAACTGAAATTGAACAGCTTCGTTATATGATCATTTTAGCTGTAGATTTGGGGTATTGTAAAAATGAGGGACCGATTTTAGAAAAATGCGAAAATATTGAAAAAATGCTTAAACGACTGATTCGCTCTATAGCGTCATCCCAAAATTAACTTTCACAGAAATTAAAAAACCCTGTCAAAGACAGGGTTTTTTTATGTCAATTCATTATTTCTTTTACATTAGTTATTGAGTTTATTTTTCTGTCGCTCTTTCATAGACCAGGTAAATGGTCGCAATCTGCGCCGCAACAGTGACAAAATCTCTGGCAACAACCCACCAGTTTATTTCAGGATTTTCAGGTACAAATATCGTATCACCCTGTTCAATTATAGTACTTCGGGGCTTCATCCATTCACCGGTTTTGGCTTTAATAATTCTCACCTTGTTTTTTCTGGCATTCCAGTTGTACCCTCCGGCCTCTGTAATATAGAAATTCAGCTTTTCCCCGCTTTTATGCTGAAACAAACCCGGGTTTACAACCTGCCCTGTCACATTGACAGTCAATCCTTTGGCGGGTATAACGATCAAATCATCGTCCTTTAACAATACATCCTGGCTCTTGTCATTATTTTCAAACAATGCGATAAAATCCACTGCAATCTTACCGGTCCGTTCTGTCGATTTAATTTTATAGTACTCACGTTCCAATTGGGTCATATCCCTTACTTCAACATACATCAGGCGTTCCAATTCCGGATCTTCGACATTCTTCAAAGAGCGACGAATAACATAAGCATTATTTAACGACGCCCTTGGAGTAAAACCCCCGGCTTGTTTTATCACATCCGTTAATGTTTTCACCTCCTCAGAGAGTGGATAATTATTCGGATATAATACCTCTCCTTTGATTTCGACCAGTCTTTTTCGATGATATTGAGGAATATGCTGAATAAACAAGCGGTCATCCGGATTTAACAAAAAGTTTAATGTTTTTTGTTTGTTTTCCTCTGTATCCAGAGTTAAAAATATATTTTCCGTTTTGGATTTATTATCCACAAACCGAACCAGTTCAATCCGGCTTGAATCCGCATCGATAGTAAATCCATGCGCCATATCCAGGATACCGCCAACACAATCACCGGGAACAAATTCAAACGTGTCAGGTGTTTTCACCGCACCGAAAATTCCAATCTCGCCCACTTTTTCAACTTTGGTCGGTACGATGATCACATCGCCGTCAACAAGGTATGGATTTGTTTCCAAATCGCCGCAAAGCTGGTATTTTAAAAAATCAGCTCTGAGCATAGAACCGTCACGGCGCTTTACTATTATATTTCGTTTCGAAGCTGTTTTGGGTCTCTCTTCCGTTTCACTTTTTGATTCCTCGACTTTATCCGTTTTCGCTCTTTCCGTTGCCGGATTTCTAACCGTTGATTTGTTTTCCGGGACCGTCTCCTGGAGTGATCCTTCCTCCTCGATAAATCCGCCGCTTAGAAATATGGCATCCGAAACCCGATCCATGGCGTTTACAATCACAAGTCCGGGAAATACAACCGAACCGCTGACAGTCACTTTAAATGACCGTATTTCACTCAGGGTGATCGTTACATCGTCATCAAGATATTTGGTTTTTATTTTTTCAAGGATATGCTTTTTCGCGTCGGCAAGTACCATCCCCGATAAATTTATCTCTCCGATGGTCGGGATAACCAATGTCCCTTCCGGAGTAATTTTAACATTATATGTAGATTCGAGCCGATTTCCGATGATAATTCTTAAAATATCACCGGGTCCTACAATATATTGCTGATCATCCACAGGGTGTTCCAAAGGAATCGATGGAACAGGAGATTCCAATTGCGGTGTTTTTTTTATTTCTGAAAGATTGCCCAAAGTTTCAAAACCTTTTAAATCCTGTGCAAACGTATAACTAAAGAATATTACAACCATTAAAAGCGCCAGGATTAATTTTTGCATCAAATCCTCCGAGTCTGATAACATCACAAATTTTATCATAACTATTTATTGCTCTTGTTTCTCAAATATTTCTACAATTCTTTTGGATGCGAAGCCATCCCACAACGGCGGTATTTTATGTTGATCCAATTTTCCATTCATAGCCTTTTCAAAACCTTTTAATATTGCCAAAGTCTCCGAACCCACCAACTGGTTTGTTCCCAGTTCAATCGTGACGGGACGTTCCGTATTTTCCCGTAAAGTCAAACAGGGTATGCCAAGAAATGTCGTTTCTTCCTGGATTCCGCCCGAATCGGTGAGTACAATTTTCGCCTGACTCATCAGACGTAAAAACGGCAGGTATCCAAGCGGTTCCGTTATATACAGATTTGACATTTTTTTGACTTTATCCCCCAGATTGAATGACTCGATCATTTTCCGGGTTCTGGGATGCATTGGAAAAAAAACGGGTAACCTCTTTTGAATATGCTCAAAAACATCCAAAATCCGGCTCAAATTTACATGATTATCGACATTTGAAGGCCTGTGTAAAGTAACGAGTACAAAATTTTGCGGCTGCAGGTTATATTCTTCCATTACTGTGGATTGTTCGGCCTTTTTAAGATGTTCGACAAGGGAATCGATCATCACATTGCCGACAAAATGTACTTTATCTAAAGATACTCCTTCTTTTGCGAGATTATCGAGTCCGCTTTTTTCCGTAACAAACAGCAGGCTTGAGATCGAATCCGTCAATATCCTGTTAATTTCTTCAGGCATGGTCCGGTCGAAACTGCGTAACCCGGATTCGACATGAGAAACCGGAATATGTAACTTTGCCGCGGCAAGAGATGCCGCGATGGTCGAATTGACATCGCCAACTACCTGTACCCAATCGGGCTTATATTTCATAAAGACTTTTTCCAGACCGATCATAACCGTTGCGGTTTGTTCAGCGTGAGTTCCGGAACCGACGCCTAAATACAGATCGGGTTCCGGCATTTCCAATTCGACAAAAAAGGTTTTTGACATTTTTTCATCATAATGTTGGCCCGTATGAATTAAAAGCGGATCAATAGATTCAGACGCCTGCATACGTCTGTGAATCGGGGCAATCTTCATGAAATTTGGTCTCGCACCAACAATGTTTACGATTTTCAATATACTTTCCTTAAAAACGAATCCCGGAGCCTAATTTGGTAATCTTGTTTTCGATATCATCAACATTCTTTGTCAAATTTCGTGTGTCCACAACGGAACGGGAATTTTTCACAATAAAATCGGCATCATACTGTGAATGATCCGTTGTGATGACTACCACGTCGAACCGGGCAAGGTTCTCAGCAGTAATTTCAGTTGATTTATAAATTTCATCTTCAAATTTAAATTCCGATATATACGGATCGTTATAACTAATGTCGGTCGCGTCACGCTGCTTTAAAAACTTCATAACTTTTAATGCCGGTGATTCACGCATATCGTCAATATCTTTTTTAAAAGCGACGCCAAGCAAAAGAATTTTTGCTTTGTTAAAAGGTACACCCACCCCGCCCAATGCCCGGCGGATTAGCCCCAGCACATAAAACGGCATGTTTTCATTCGTTTCCGCGGCAAGTTCAATGAAATTGGTGTGAAAATCATATTCACGCGCTTTCCAGGACAAATAATACGGATCGATGAGAATACAATGTCCGCCGATACCCGGACCGGGGTAAAACGGCATAAAACCGAATGGTTTTGTTTTTGCCGCATCGACAACTTCCCAGATATCAATTCCTCCCATACGGTCACACAGACGGGCCAGTTCATTTACCAGCGCAATATTTACACTGCGAAAAATATTTTCCAGCAGTTTTTCCATTTCCGCAACTTTGGGTGACGAGACCGGAACCACCATATTGATTATTTGTTGATTAACCAGACTGGCTAATTCCGTACACTTTTTTGTTACACCACCGACAACAACCGGGGTATTGGCGGTCGTAAATTTTTTGTTCCCGGGATCAATACGTTCGGGGGAGAATGCCAGGTTAAAATCCACACCCACTTTTAAGCCTTTTTCTTCCAATATCGGCTGTACAACTTCTTCGGTAGTGCCGGGAAAGGTTGTACTTTTAAGTATGATTAATTGACCCTTTTTTAATTTGGGGGCTATACCGTTAGCCGCATCGACAATAAAAGATACATCCGGTTCCTTGTTGACGGTAAAAGGAGTGGGAACACATATATAGATTACATCCAGTTCATCAACCCTATCATAAGAGGTAGTCGCTTCCAGGAGTTTTGCTTTAATAGCCTTTTGGAATTTTGTTTCTTCAACATCGTCAATATAATTATGTCCGTTTTTAATACTATTCACCTTTGTCTGACTTTTATCAATGCCCAACACATAAAATCCGCTGTTCGCAAACTCAACGGCAAGGGGAAGACCGACATAGCCTAATCCAACCACACCAATAGCGGCGGTTTTGTTTAAAAGTTTTTCCTGCAGTTCCATAAATACTCCTTTTACAAAAATTTATGACGCTGATCCAATATTTTTAATTTACTTTACTCCGGTTTCATCCGGTTAACGGACACTACTATCTGAACCGGCCTACAAGCTCAATAAAATCATTAAATTAGTAAAAAAATTCAATTTTAATATAAGGTAAATAAAAATTATATATCTTATAACTGTAAATATATAATATATTAAGGGTGTCGTGTCCGGCTTTAAACGGACATTAATGTTACTTTAGATATATAGTATAATACGAATTAACCGCGTAATCTTTATTTAAATTTATAATTTTTTTTATAGAATTCCAGGTATTGTCGCCACT
>JAFGSB010000156.1 GCA_016934825.1 Candidatus Zhuqueibacterota bacterium | reverse complement strand
TATTGATTTTTAATGAAAAATCAATTATAATAATAAACAGAATATCTGCGTTAGTAGTAAATTTGAGGTAATAATGGATAATAAAATCCTGGTTGTTGATGATGAACAAATGATACGTGATTTATTGGACGAAACTCTTAGCGAAGTGGGGTTTTCAGTATATACCGCCACAACAGGTGAAGAAGCTCTTAATCTTTTAGTAAAAGAAAATATCGAAGTTATATTTTTGGACTTGATGCTTCCCGGTATGGACGGCATTAATTTATGCAAATTACTGAAAAAAAATAAACCGACGTCATGTATTCACGCAATAACCGGTTACAAATCAACATTTGATCTTGTTACCTGCCTGGAAGCGGGGTTTGACGATTATTTCCCAAAACCTTTTGATCTTGCAGTCATTACGAAAGCGGCAAAAGATTCCTTTGAAAAGATTGACCGCTGGAAAAAAATATAACTATTTAACGCGTTCATCGAGCAATTTTTTTAATTCCGTGCTGTTTGACGGGGACCATTTAAAAGCCCTTTTCCATATTTCTTTACTTTCCATACACAAATAGACACAAACATCAGGTGAATACCCTTTAATCCAGGAATACATTTGTTCAAACATCTGTATCCGGATAGATTTGAAATAACGCAGCTTTTTATCCCGTCCGGGTAATAACTCCCCCAGCACAATATCGGTTTCAGGGTGATTTTCCCGGATCACTTTATCCAGAACCGGCGGATACCGTAACGCGCCCAGACTTATCCATGCAATATTTTCAGGTTTTATAACGCTGAATATTTTATCAACGGTTTCCCGATACCCTTCCTGCCAGTTTTCATAATAAATCATGGGATCAAAATGAAATCCGAGCCAATAGCCGGCTTTTTGAATCTCGGCGGCGGCCCCGAGGCGTGATTCAATATCAGGAGTGAGCGCTTCTTCACTCTTTGTTAACGCTTCGGCGTTCACTGACCACGATATAACGGCTCTGCGATTATGTTCAAGTCCGAGCAGCCCTTCTATATGTATATTCTTTGTTTTGAGTTCGATGATGGCATTTTTTTTGTCGGAAAAATAGTTTACCAGATCCGCCCCCAGACCAAGAAAATAATCAAATGTCAGGCTGTCGCTTAATTCTCCCGATCCGATTCGATAAAAACGATCCGGATGTGATTTCAGGGTCCGGTCCAGTTCGGTATACATATCTTCATGATTACAATAAACCGTAATCAGCGGATTATTGATATAACCCTGTAATATACAGTAACTGCAATCCAGATTACATCCGGCAACCACATCAAGATTATGATACAGACAGCAAATATGCTTTTGAGTGCCTGGGCATAACCGCAAAAAAGGACCCCTCTGTCGGGCAAGCAACAGCGTATTCCGCCATATTTCTTTATCCTGGTTTGTCGCCTGTTCGATGATTACATTGGCGTCATCAACATGTTCAACTTGTATTTCAGGGAAACGATCCTTTATTCTCCGGCTCATTTCAGTCTTGCGGACGGTATCTTCCACAATGATCCGCCGGGGATAAAATTTCCATGTTTGACCCGGGCTGTTCATACAAGTTCCAGCAATACTTTAAGAATACCTTTATCACTTACGGACTGTAACAATTGAATCTTTTGTATAAATTCCTGTTCGCTTTTGAACTCAAAATGTACATTGTAGCTGTCGCCTTCAAAAAAGGGAGCGTGAAGAATATTCAAACCCGGGGGCAATTTGGCACTTTTTAAAACAGTATTATATTCCTGTTTCACTTTCATATAACGTGGATATCTCTTTTCCCATAATAAGTTTTTGAAACGTTCCGTTTTCTGAGCAAAAGTCAGAACCGGATTATTCAGAATTTGTTCTGTATCAGGGGACTCTAATAAATTTTTCAGGCTGGTATTCTCCATTTTGATGATATCCCGGCATAGAAACCAGAATTCCCGCTGATTATTTTTCCCGGCCCTCAGGCTGTCCACAACCGTCCAGAAAGCATGCCGATCTGATTTATCGGCGTTTACCAGCAGAAAAGCCAAATCGATAGAAATACGGTCGCCGTCCAGCGCCTCAAGCCAGTGTTTTTCTAATTTATATAAATCCTTATACAGATCATACACTTTTGGATTTCGCCCGAATCCCAGCAAAGGGAGATATTTTTTTATTATGTCTTCACGGTTCTGACCAAAATCGTGCAATTTCTTTATTATAATCGAAATTTCCGAAGGTCTGAATTGTTGCACCGACAGGTTTTCCAATAATGCGATTTCAAACAATTCAATCTCGGTCAAATCATCTTTTACAATAAACACCGGCACATGTGTGATAACAAGTTTTTTTAACGCGGCAAGTCTTTTAAAGCCGGTCACCTGTCTGTATTTTTGATTCTCTTTCCTATACACATAAAGGGGCGTCAACAATCCTGCCTTCCGAATCGATACAATTAAATTTTGCAGATCGCCGGATTCTTTAATACGGAACATCTCGTTCCGGTCATCAATTTCATCCAGTTTGATAATATGATATGATGTATTGATCATAACACTCCTTTAGTTTACTTTTCTCCTGTAACAAACATTCAAGATATTCATTTTCCTTTTAAAAATAAAGAATAAAAAATGGCTTGACTATTTGTTAAATAATTACTAAATAATTATCGAAGTAAAAATTCATTTAATCATAATTTAAAAAAGGGGATTTCATGGCTTTCGACAGTAAAGGCACGTTGAATAAAGTTATGCTTATCGGCAGGCTGGGGCAGGATCCGGAACTAAAATACACTCCCTCCGGTGTCGCCGTTGCGACTTTATCGGTAGCAACCAATACTTCATGGAAAGGACAGGACGGCTCCCAGAATGAAAACACGGAATGGCATC
The DNA here is from genome assembly GCA_016934825.1 of Candidatus Zhuqueibacterota bacterium. Classification (GTDB taxonomy): domain Bacteria; phylum Zhuqueibacterota; class Zhuqueibacteria; order Residuimicrobiales; family Krinioviventaceae; genus Fontivivens. Next base: position 7,163 of record JAFGSB010000156.1, on the reverse strand, counting down.
GGGTTGTCATTTGGCGTAAACTTGCGGAAATGATTGATAAATACGCATCAAAAGGTACAAAAGTTTATGTTGAAGGACGACTTGTTACACGGTCCTGGCAGGATAAGGACGGAAACAAAAGGTATACGACGGAAATTCAGGCGGACAGCATGCAGCTTTTAGAAAGCCGTAACGCGCGTGACGTTGATACCGGCGGGGAAGAACCGCCTATACCTCCTGATACCCATGTTGAAGAACCTGAAGCAAACGAGTCTGATGATTTACCGTTCTAAATTATTCACGCAAAAAGAGTTTTTTTAGTAATAATAATCCGAGGCGTTCCCTCGGATTTTTTTTAAAACAGGAATGAAAAATTACAAATATCCGATTTATATTCTCATGTGTTTGACAAGACTTTTAGAAAATGAACCGCAAAAATAAAAAGATATTAATTATCGGGGTAGCCGGGGCTTCCGGTTCGGGCAAAAGTTATTTTGCGTCAAAACTTAAATCAGAACTCAATCAACACGTTTTATTGATCTCCCAGGATTCATATTACAAACAACAATCCACGGTTCCTCCCGCTCAACGGGAACTTTTAAATTATGATCACCCGGATGCCATTGATTTTGAATTACTCACAGAGCATATTAAAAAACTAAAATCCGGACAATCCGTTAACCAGCCTGTTTATGATTTTGCCATCCATGACCGTAAAAAGGAATCTCTAAAAAAAGAGAGTACCGGTATCATCATTCTCGACGGCACTTTATTATATATAGTTCCCTCTTTAAACGAAATGATCAACTATAAAATTTTTGTCGAAACACCGTTGGATATTTGTTTCATCAGAAGGCTGCAAAGGGATATGATTGAACGGGGCCGTTCCGCCGAATCCGTTATCAATCAATACATGACCACCGTCAGACCTATGTATTTGGAATATGTATTGCCGTCAAAACAGCACGCTGATTATATTATCAACAGTGAACAAAACTTACATTGTCATTTAAATAACATTTTAGATATCTTACACCGGAAAGGTTATCATGTTTAACATCGGTAAACTTTTAATTTACACCGGGCTGTTTCTGGCAGCGGCGGGATTTATTATTATCGTTTTAAACCGTATCGGTATTAATCCAGGAAAACTTCCCGGTGACATTGTTTACAAAAAAGGCCATACAACGGTATATTTCCCGATTGTCACCTGTATTGTTATATCTGTCATTTTATCCATATTATTTTGGATTTTTAAAAAATAGCATTTATTACTTTTAACAGGAGAATCAAATGTTAAGTATTGCGCCGACCGGTACCGGTTGGATAGAAGTGATTTGCGGCAGTATGTTCAGCGGTAAAACCGAAGAGCTGATTCGCCGTTTGAAAAGAGCGGAAATCGCAAAACTTAATGTATCCATTTTTAAACCGAATATTGATGACCGTTTTTCAAAGGACCATATTGTTTCACATAACGAACAAAAAATTTCCTCCATGACGGTATCGTCCGCGTCGGAAATTCTGGAATTGGCAAAGGACGCGGACGTTGTTGGTATTGACGAGGCCCAGTTTTTCGAATCCGATATCGTCGATGTGTGCCAGCAACTGGCCGACAGCGGCAAACGGGTTATTGTAGCAGGCCTGGATCAGGATTATATGGGGAAACCGTTCGAACCGATTCCCCAACTATTGGCTATTGCCGAATATATTACAAAAACGCTGGCTATCTGTGTCAAGTGCGGCAGACCGGCCAACAGAACTCAACGATTGAATACGGATCCCAAACGCGTTGTTGTGGGGTCTGGAGATATTTATGAAGCGAGATGCCGCTTTTGTCATGAAATCTTTGAAAACAGATAACCGGAGCAAATGAGGATATAACCATGAGATTTATAGGATTATTGGGAATAGTTGTCCTGTTGGGACTTGCATTTATCTTTTCGAAAAACAGATCTGCCGTTAAACTGCGCGTGGTTATATGGGGTATTGGTCTGCAATTGTTATTTGCAACGATTATCCTGGCCGAATCTTTTCTGTCCTGGATCGGAATGTATGTTTTTTCTTTTCTGATCCTCATTTACATATTTGAAAATTATATCATCTCCGGGAAAAACAGGTCCGGATCACTTGGATCTTTGGGACTATTAATTATTGTATCGGTCTTTATTATCACTCTTTCTTATTTTTTTGATAAACTGCATATCTCTTCCGTTCTCGTTGTTATGCTTGTCGTCTTGATGATTTTATTTTATTTTTTCAAGAAAAGCAATTATAATAAATATGTTTTTGCCGGTATAATGCTTCTCGGGTTGGGGATCATCATTCAGCGCGAAATTTACGGTAAAGATATTTTTAACTCCATTGCCTACTATTTTAATCTGTTACTGCAAATGACGGATAAAGGGAGTATCTTTTTATTCGGCCACCTTGCCGATCCCGCGTATTATGACCAATTCGGTTCTCTGTTTGCTTTTACGGTATTGCCGATCATTATTTTTTTCTCAGCGATCATGTCTATTCTATACTATTTAGGCATAATGCAGGCCGTTGTCAAGATCATGGCCAGGTTTATGAAATGGACAATGGGCACCTCGGGCGCCGAAACGCTTTCCTGTTCGGCAAATATTTTTGTAGGGCAAACCGAAGCTCCGCTGCTCATCCGGCCCTTTTTAGACGACATGACGGAATCGGAGCTGCATGCCGTTATGGTCGGCGGATTTGCCACAATAGCGGGCAGCGTTCTTGCGGGTTACATCCGGATGGGTATCAACCCCGGGCACCTGATTGCCGCAAGCGTCATGTCTGCTCCGGCTGCCCTGGTAATGGCAAAGATATTAATGCCGGAAACCCAAAAATCCAAAACAGCGGGCGATGTACAAATTCCCGATATAAAACGCGCCGATAATCTGCTTGACGCCGCGACACAGGGCGTAACCGACGGTCTGAAATTGGCCCTTAACGTGGGTGCCATGCTGTTAGCTTTTATCGCCCTTATTGCATTATTCGATTCCGCATTCGGATTTTTTGACCGCCTTATCGACGGCCGTCTTTTGGGGGGCGCGTTTAACGAGATCCGCGGGGAATATAAAGGAATCTTTCCGGGCAGCCTGAAAACCCTGTTCGGGACTATTTTCGCCCCGCTTGCCTTTGTCATGGGCGTACCCTGGAAGGAGGCTCTGGATGTCGGCAACCTTATGGGTATTAAAATTGCCGTGAATGAATTTGTCGGCTACGCGGAACTGGCAAAACATATCAATTTGAACAACCTGTCGCCGAGGTCCATCGTTATCGCCACCTACGCGTTGTGCGGTTTTGCGAATTTTGCATCCATCGGTATTCAGATCGGCGGTATCAGCGCCCTGGCACCGGGCAGACGCTCCGACCTGTCGCGGGTCGCGCTCAGGGCCATGTTCGGCGGCGCGCTGGCGTCATGGATCACGGCGTCTATTGCGGGACTGTTAATTTAAATATTGTTCATATAAAACATGTTACTGAAAGATAAAGTAAAACAATCTCTGGAATTCATCCGATTCAGACTGGTTACGGAACCCAAAATCGCGATCATTCTCGGTTCCGGACTGGGCGGTTTTGCCGACAGTCTGAATGACCCGGTTGTCATTTCAACTGCTGATATCCCCTATTATCCTGTATCGACCGTCCCCGGGCACAAGGGGCAATGGATTTTAGGCAATATAAACGGGATCCAGGTACTATGTGTTCAAGGCCGCGTTCATTATTATGAGGGCTATTCCCTGGAGCAGGTTACTTTTCCCGTCCATCTGTTCGCCGGACTGGGGATCAAAACGCTGATTGTCACAACGGCAAGCGGCGGCCTGAATCCGGATTTCAAACCCGGCGACCTGATGCTGATAACAGATCATATCAACTTTGGCTTCGGCAACCCGCTTATCGGCAGTCCCGAAAACCTGCTCGGGCCGCGGTTCCCGGATATGTCCGAACCGTATAATAAGGAATTACTGTCGCTTGCCCTGAATTCGGGCAAAGAAACGGGAATTCCATTGCGGCAGGGAGTGTTCTGTTGGGTAACAGGCCCGAGTTATGAAACCGCAGCCGAGGTGAGAATGCTGCGAAAATGCGGCGGCGACGCGGTGTCCATGTCCACAGTACCGGAAGTGATCGTCGCCAACCAGAGACACCTGCGGGTGCTTGGTTTATCATTAATCACCAACCTCTCGACCGGTTTGTCGGACTCTAAACTGAATCACAAAGAGGTGACGGACATGGCAAATAAAGCAGGTAAAAAGCTGCAAAAGCTGTTGAAAACGATCATTCAAAAAATTGAAAACTAAAAATTATTTATATGGGACTATTCGATCAGAAAAAAGTACTTGTCAATGATATTATCGATGCGGCATTGGGGCGTAATGCATGTGATCTGGTTTTGCAAAACGCCCGGGTCGTAAATGTTTTTTCCTCCGAGATTTTCGAAACCGATGTCGCCGTGCTTGGCGATACAATTGTCGGACTTGGTCCCGGTTATGTGGGGAAAGATAAAATCGATCTGAAGGGCCTGTACCTTGCCCCCGGTTTTATCGACGGTCATGTTCATATCGAAAGCTCGATGGTGGAGGTGCCGCAGTTTGCCCGGGCCGTTGTGCCGCTGGGCACGACTTCGGTCGTTGCCGACCCGCACGAAATTGCCAATGTGCTGGGATACGAGGGCATCCGCTATATGATGGACTCGAGCAAATATAATCCCCTGAATGTGTTTTTTATGATGTCGTCCTGTGTGCCCTCCTCCCCGCTGGAAACGGCCGGATCGGAACTGCGCGCTTTTGACATTTTCCCGTTCCTGCGCGAAAAATGGGTGCTGGGACTGGGCGAGATGATGAATTATCCCGGCGTCCTCAACAACGATAAGGATGTGCTCGACAAACTCAAGATCAGCGGCGAAAAACGTGTCGACGGGCACGCGCCGGGTTTGTCCGGCAACGACCTGAACGCATACATTGCCGCCGGCGTCGAATCGGACCATGAATGCACCACGGTTGAGGAAGCGCGGGAAAAACTGCGGCTGGGCATGTTTATCATGATCCGGGAAGGATCCGGAACAAAAAACCTGGTCGATCTGCTGCCGCTTGTCAATAAAAACAACGAACGCCGTTGTTTTTTTTGCACGGACGACCGTCATCCCAACGACATACTGGAAGAAGGGCATATCAATTACATTATTAAAACGGCGATCAAACACGGTCTCGATCCCGTAACGGCAATACGCATGGGCACGATCAACACCGCGGAATATTTCGGTCTGCGAAAACTGGGCGCCATAGCCCCGGGAAGAACGGCCGATATGGTCGTGTTCGATTCCTTTAACAAATTCAACATCAAACAGGTTTACAAATCCGGCGTTCTGGTTGCCGAAAACGGCAAAGCCGTATACGAACCGCCGGTGCGTCCCGAATTTCCGGTGCGAAGTTCGGTGAACATAAAATGGCTGGAAGGCGATGAATTCACGATTCCCGCAAACGGGGAACGCTGCCGGGTGATCGGCATTTTACCCCGCCAGATCACGACCGAATACCTGGAACTGGACTGTAAACAGGAAAACGGAAAAATCGTATCGGACACAAAACGGGATATACTCCGATTATTCGTCATCGAACGGCACCGGGCATCGGGAAAAATCGGCAAGGGGCTGATCAAAGGATTCGGATTAAAATCGGGGGCCATCGCTTCTTCCATCGGCCATGACAGCCACAACATTATTGTCGCCGGTGTTGAGGACAGTGACATTTTCAAGGCCGTAACCACGGTAAATAAAATGGGCGGCGGGATTGCGGTTGTGAACGACGGCAAAGTAATTGATTCCCTGCAACTGCCGATAGCCGGACTCATGTCCAACAAACCGCTGGAAGAGATCAGTCTGAAAACAAAATCCCTGATAAAATCGACCCGTCAACTCGGCGTCAAGCTGGAAGACCCGTTAATGACGCTGTCATTCATGGCCCTGCCGGTCATTCCCAAACTCAAACTCACCGACCAGGGGCTGGTGGACGTTGAGCGGTTCAAACATGTGGAGTTGTTTGTGTAGAATTCGAAATTCTGTTGCGATACAATTATTATAAATTTCATATTAATTTATCTGAAATGAATCAGGTCTTTTGAATGAACCTCTGGAACCTGAAAGCGCCTTTGTACAACCTGTTTCGCAAACCCTGGCCGCTGAACCGTATTCTTGGACGCGAGACGGAAAATATAAAAACTCTTTTGCAATTAATTCCCCCGCAGGAAGGGACCGCTCTCGATATCGGCTGCGGCACCGGGCGGTCCATAAAACTGTACAAGGGCTCCATAAATTTTATCGGTCTCGACGGCAGTTTTAATATGGCAAAACAGGCTTCGCAAAACACGAATTACCCGGTTGTTGTCGCGGACGCGCTGAGGCCTCCCTTTTCCGCAAACTCCTTTTCCCTGGTAACGGCCGTCGGCCTCCTGGAATATCTGGACGATTTAGAGACTTTTTTTGCCAATTGCGCCGCCGTATTAAAGCAGGGCGGTCATTTACTGGTCACCGGCTCGCCGTCGGGACTTTTCACGTCGCTGCGCCGCGTAGGCGGAACTAAAATCCATCCGCGGAAAGCGGATGTTATCATCGAAGCGGCTGAACGGTACAATTTTAAATTAGTGGGTAAAAAATCCTGCTTTTCACAGGATGTGTTTTTGTTCAGGGTGAACTTCACATAGCTTCACCTCCGGGAGGTCAGCAGAGACCTCCCGGAGGTTAGATGTTATTTCAGATATGAGATCTTGAAAGTCCTGGCGGTATCCCTCGTTTTGATTCTCACAAAGTAAATCCCCGAAGAGGCCGTCATTCCCGACTCGTCCCGACCGTCCCAGATCACCCGGTGCGCCCCTGTTGACCGGTTTTCTTCAACCAGCGTTTTCACTTTGCGGCCCAAAAGGTCATAGACAACTATATTGATATGTCCCTCTTCTTTTAAATTGAAATGAACCGTCGTAGACGCGTTGAATGGATTCGGGAAAATCCCGGTCTTGAACTGCACCGTGTCCGCTTCTACCGCGACCTCCGGTTCCGGCTCCGGTTCCGGGGTCGGATCTATAACGGGACGTTGTACTTTGGTTTGTCCCCTGACTTGCCGGAAATCCACATATCCTTCCAAAGCCGCTTCCAGTTCCATTTCCAGCGCTTTATCGTTGTG
>JAFGSB010000018.1 GCA_016934825.1 Candidatus Zhuqueibacterota bacterium | reverse complement strand
GAAATTTAATATAACCAATGAGTTGATAGATGTCCATTTTTATTTTAAGTTATTTTTGTTACCAACTAATTCTTAGTTGAACCTTAAATAAATGAATGAACTGCGCGATGTATTATTTGGTCAATTTTATAAATATTCATCATATGGTGTTTAATTCATGTTAAATATAACCAAATATACTTATTTACCATTACTCATTTGTCTTTTAATGCTCGGATCACCCATTAGTGTGGTTGAATCTGTCATTATTTTTTGTGCTTTTCTTATATTTATAATATTAAAATATAGAAATTATGGATTTAATTTCAGATTGGTTATTTATATTGCTGCATGTTTACGGTTTATATTAATTTTTACCGATACAAATATAGTAACAATATTACCCGAACAAGTTGATACAGTGCAATATCATCAGGCTGCACATCAAATACTTGAAAATTTTACTAATCATTTGCCCGCTTTTAATCAGGTTGAGCAAATTCAAAGTGTTAGAACTTATGGCTTGTTTTTAAGTGTTATTTTTAAACTGTTTGGTGAATATTCAATTTTAGCAAGATTAATAAATGCTTTTATTGGAATTTTAACGGCAATTTTTGTTTACAAAATTTGTATTAAAATATTCAATGATAAAAAAGTCGCATTTTTATCGTTGAATCTGGTTTTGTTTTGGCCCTCTATTATTGTTTTTAATTCTTATGCTTTAAGAGATAGTCTGATATTATATTTTACTTTTTATATGCTGTACACAATAATTTCAATAGCTAAAAAAGAAAAGTTGATAAAAAATTATATTTTGTTATTTGTTCTGATAACCCTTATTTATCTTTTAAGGGGTCAAAATATATTTCTCTATTTTGGGATTTTTTTATTTTTTACTATAATTGTTTTGATTCGAGCGAATATTAACAAGATTTACAAATTTTTTATACTGTCATTATTAAGTTTGATCCTTATTATGATCTATTATAAATTTTCCCCTCTTATAATAGACGTTGCCACATATCCGTTTAGAGCTCTTCCGGGTAGAATAGGAGGCGGGTCCGCATATTTACAAAATATGATTTATAATAGTTATTGGGATATTATAAAATATTTACCTGTAAGATTTTTTTATTTTACTTTTGGTCCTTTTTTATGGAATATACATGGATTATTTCAATTAATATCGGCATTTGAAGGTATTATTGTTTTTGTTTGTTTTGTATTTTTACTTAAATATTTTAATCGTGAAAAATTAAGATCATGTGAAAATATTCAGTTTTTTTTATTATTATTTTGTTTGATTGGTCTTTTAGCAAATTCAATGATCGATTCAAACTTTGGTACTTCTGTCAGACATCGAATAGACTATATTATAATATTTTTTATATTTAGTAGTGTCTATTTAAAAAAGTACAAATTCAAATTTTAGCAACAACATCGATAATAATATATGGTATTTACATCCATTATCATCGTTAACTGGAACACAAAAGAGCTGACAGCGCGGTGTCTACGGTCGATCTATGAGAATGTATCGCCGGATTTCGAGATTATCGTGGTCGATAACGGTTCAACCGACGGTTCGGCGGAATTTATCCGGCAACAGTTCCCGGATGTCCGGCTCATTGAGAATGGGGAAAATAAAGGGTACGCCCGCGCCAATAATCAGGGATTAAAAGCGGCGCAGGGCGATCCGATTGTCCTGATGAACAGCGACGCCGCAGTGATGAGTAAAGATCCGGTCGGTATAATACTCAAAATATTTGAGGATCATCCGGATATAGGGATTGTCGGCGCAAAACAATTGTATCCGAACGGCAAAATACAGAGTCTGGGCCGGCAGTTTGTGTCCGTTAAAAATCTGGTCAAATCCCAGCTATTATTTGCCGCTGCACCTGTTTTTATCAAAGACAGCGGCCGGAAGATGATCGAAGTGGATTATGTGGACGGCGCGTTTCTGGCCATCCGCAGACAGGTTATAGAAAAAATCGGTCTGCTGAACGAAAATTATTACATGTATGCCGAAGACATGGAATGGTGCGCCTCCGCCCGCGACAGGGGATGGAAAGTTACGGTTTTGCCGGAAATCGAGATTTTGCATGAACACGCGGCCAGTTCGCTGAAAAGGTACCGGGATATATTGGTATATAACGCGGTCAATATTTGCCGGTTTATCGCCAAGTGCGAAGGTACTGACGAGGCAAAAAAGGCCTTTTATGTGCTGATGGCGGGTATGCTGCTCAGGATCCCGCTTTCATTGGTCAGACCCGGTAAAAGTAAACTGGCGCTAGATTATTTGGTCGGCTTTAAGCGGTGTTACGGATTATTGAATCATTTGGGTCCCATTTTAAAAGGAAAAGAGTATGAAACGTGTGGCGATTAACGCCGTGGTCCTCCATGAGCGAAGCGGAGGGTTGGGACAATATATGAATTATTTGATTCAATTTTTTGGCGAAAAAAAATTTGAATTCGAACCGGTGATATATTTATCCAAAAAATTTTATGAAACATCCGGTAAGTTTAAAAAATACAATAATATCAAGACACTGGACGTATCGCCTTATAATCCGGTAAAACGTATTTTCCGTGAAGCATTTGTCTGGAGGAAAACGCTGCGCACCGATCATATCGATCTGTTCTTTTCCCCGTTATCCTATATCCCGTTGGGCGTGAATGTACCGTCGGTAATGACCATACATGATCTGGGGTATTTTCATTTTAAGGAACATTATACTTTTCTGCGGGTTAATTTTTTAAAAAAAATGATCCGTTCTTCGGCGGGTAGGGCGGAAAAAATAATTACCATTTCGGACTATTCCAAAAAAGACATTGTTCATACTTTTAATTTAAACCCGGACAAAATTGCAGTAATTTATGAGGGTATAAATACAGATTTTTTCGCTATCAAATATTCAGGTAATGAAATAACAACCATAAAAGAGAAATATAATTTACCCGATAAATACATTTTATCTGTAGGGCACCTGGAACCGCGCAAGAATTACTGCCGCCTGATCGAGGCGTTTCACCAATTAAAAGTAAAATATAATATCGAACACTCGCTCGTCATAGTCGGACAGGAAAACTGGTATTTTAAGGAAATTTATCATAAAGTGTCTGAACTTGATTTGAATAATTCAGTGATTTTTACTAAATTTGTGGAAAAGGAGGCGCTACCCGCTGTTTATCAACTGGCTGATCTGTTCGTCACAGCATCATTATTTGAGGGTTTCGGCTTTACCCCTCTTGAAAGTATGGCTGCCGGAACACCTGCGGCGGTATCGGATTGCACTTCTCTGCCGGAAATTACCGGGGATGCGGCTTTATTATTTGATCCTTATGACATAGATGATATTGCGGAAAAATTATACGTGCTGTTGACAAATGGTCTTTTACGAAAAAAATTAATAGGCAAGGGATTCGAAAACATAAAACGGTTTCAGTGGGAAACGTGTTGTCTGGAAACGGCAAAGGAATTGACAAAGGTGTTGGAAAAGAAATGAAAAAGCGACCGATAAAAATACTGTTAATCCAGTCCCGGATTTGTGTGGGCGGACCGGCCATTCATACCGAACTGCTGTCACTTTATCTGCCGAAAGATAAATACAGGATCATCCTTATCGGCGGGGCGCTGCAAGAGGGTGAATTGAGCACAATGGACCAGATCAGGCAAAAGGGGGTGGATATACGCATTGTTGAGGAAATGAAGCGGGATGTGAACCTGATTGGTGACTTAAAGGCAGTTTATAAAGTGTACAGGATTATTAAAAAAGAAAAGCCCGATATTGTCGATACCCATACATCAAAAGCAGGGGCAATCGGACGTATAGCGGCGGTACTTGCCGGTGTTCCCGTTGTATTGTATACTTTTCACGGGCACGCGTTCAAAAAATATTTTTCAAAGCTAAAAACGGTTTTTTTTATTTTTGTTGAAAAATTTCTCGCGTTTTTTACCACAAAAATTATCACGATCAGTCCATTACAGTATGAAGACCTGACAAATAAATATCATATTGCGCCAAAAAATAAATTCATTATTTTACGTTATGGCATAATTTTGGAAATGTATTTTGAACTTGTCAAAAGTAAAGCCCTAAAGTCTACTTTGGGAATCCCCGAGGACCACATTCTGATCGGGATCGTCGGCAGGCTGGTACCGATTAAAAATCAAAGTATGATATTACGGGTTATGAAGATTTTGATTGATAGAGGATTAAACATCCATTTATGCATTGTCGGAGACGGGGAAGAACGGGAAAAACTTGAAAAATTGTCTGCCGGCTTGAATGTCAACGATCGGGTTCATTTTGTAGGCTGGGTGCTGGATATGGAAAAAATTTATGCCGGGATTGATATCCTTGCATTAACGTCACATAATGAGGGAACGCCTTTTACTGTTATAGAAGCCATGGCGGCATCCGTGCCGGTTGTAGCCACGAATGTCGGTGGTGTTGCCGACCTGCTGCTGGACAATCGGAACGGCCTTTTGTGCAAACCGGATGATGAGTTTGATATGGCTGAAAAAATAATAAAACTATTGCACGATAACAATTTTACTGATAAATTATGTCGAAATGCCAAAACTTTTGTAAAAGAAAATTATACGCATAAACACCTGATTCGTGACATGGATCAACTTTATACCGAATTATTTTCCGAAATTATAAATTGATGTTAAGTAACGAGGAAAAATTGAAAAAACAGGAATAATGAAATGTATAAATTGTGGGGCGTCTTTTGTATTACATTATTTGTTTCTCTTGCTCTGACACCAGTGGTTCGCAGATTATCCGGTAAATTAAATATTTACGCCAAGCATTCGGACCGGACCATGCATGTGGGGCAAATACCCAAACTTGGCGGGGCCGCTATTCTTGTTGCTTTTTACCTCGGGATTATTCTTTTTTTGATCTTTGATAAAACGGTTTTTGCCGGGATCAACCGGCATCTGATTTTTTTAACGTTTGGAAGTTTTATTCTGTTCATCCTTGGCGCGCTGGATGATAAATTTGATCTGAATTGTAATATAAAGCTGTTTGTCGAGTTTGTAGTGGCGATTCTGGCCGTGATCGCCGGATGGCGAATCGAGGTTTTGTTATTGCCCGGTTCTGTTGAACTGGAACTGGGATTGTGGACATATCCCGTATCCGTATTGTGGATTGCGGGAATAATCAATGCCATTAACCTGATCGACGGGCTGGACGGACTTGCATCCGGCATAATAATTGTTGTACTGTTTTTAAGCGCGTCCATTGCCGCTTTGTTCGGCAATTTTTTTATCGCTTTTCTGGCCGTTATTCTGGCAGGCGCCGTTTTTGGATTTTTACGTTACAATCTGAACCCGGCTTCGATCTTTCTGGGCGATGCGGGCAGCTTGTCGCTCGGTTTCCTGCTGGGCTGTTTAACAATGCAGGCTTCCGAGGTCTATTCGGGAAAAACGGCGGCGTTAATTCCCCTGTTGTTGCTGTGGATTCCCATAACGGATACGATTCTGGCCATTGTCCGCAGGGTCCGCCGCAGGGTGCATCCTTTTCATGCAGACCAGGACCATTTGCATCACAGACTGGTCAGGCTCGGGCTCAGCCAGTCCGGCGCGGCTATGGTGCTGATCGGCCTGAGTTTGATTTTCGGAATTATGGCGTTACTCTTTGCCCAGGAAATTAGAACGGAACAGCGGTTGTTTACTTATCTGGTATCGTTATTTAAATAAAAATCTTTTTTGCGGAAAATTGAACGATTCAGGTAGAATCATTTTATTATTAATGTGGAAATTATTGTAGTGTGAATGAAAAATATTCGACTATTATTATTCGTTTTATTACTGACCCTGGGATTTTGCCCGCTCTTTTCAGCCCCATCTGAGGAAAATATACTCATTACGGAAAAATCTCCCGGACGTATTGTGTTCGAATGGACTGTTCCGGAACTTGAATGGGAAACCATTAGAAATTTTTCGGGTGAATATGTCATTCCGCGCATCGGCGAACTGCCGCTGTATCATGAACCCGGTTATCCCGTTTTACCCCGGCACACGATACTGTTTGAGAATGCACGGAATGAAAATATGGTCATCCTGGATACCGTTTATACCACTATACAAACGGGACGGATTTGTCCGGCTCCGACAACTCAGTTTAACCCGTCAGGGCAATCGGTTGAAGAGTATTATAAAGAAGACCCGGATGTCTATTCCGTAAATAAATTTTACCCGGGAAGGTTTCTGACTGGCGAAAACGGCGGGTTTCAGGGCAGACAGCTTTTCCAAATCACCATTCATCCCGTTCAATATAATCCGGTTACCGGTACGATCCGGTATTTGCGATATATCAAAGTACAACTGACCGGAAGCGGCTCAACAATAAAAAAGGTTTCGATAGACAAAATCAACCGGATTGTGGACAAAAATGTGGCCGGGAAGCTCAATCACGCAGTGGCGCCGTATGTTTCATCTGCGGAAACCGGGCCCTGGTGGGAATTTAATATGGGCCGTGAACTTTTAAAAATTTTAACCGTTGACGAGGGCGTATATAAGATATCCGGCCGAATGTTGCAGCAGCTTGGATTGAATATATACGCTATCAATCCGGAGCAAATAAGAATTTTTAACCGGGGTATTGAACAGGCCTGTGACATAACCGGGGGGCAGGACAGCGTTTTGAATCCCGAAGATCAAATAATTTTTTTTGCATCCCGATTATCCGGTGACAGCAGTTATTTTAATGCTTACAGCGATACGAATGTCTACTGGCTAACATGGGGCGGCGAGGATGGTAAAAGGTACGTAAAAAGTGTTTCTTCATCCGTAACAAATGAAAAAATCGATTTTTACCCATGTGCGCTGCATCTTGAAGAGGACAGCGAATATTATCACGGCGATACCAATGTGGATATACATGAAACGGAGCAGGCATCGGGTGAAGGATGGGTCTGGACCAAGACGTTTTATTCCGGCACTATTTATAATTTCCCTTTTGATCTGCCGGGCCTTTTTGGCGGGGGGGATTCGATTGATGTGCGTGTTCGGTTACGGGGGACCACTTATTCGAATGAAGAAAACGATCACCATGTCCGGTTATATATCAATAATAATTTAATATTCGATTCCTACTTTGACGATCGTGAGGAATTGATAGCGATTGCCGAGGTACCTGCGGCATTTTTTAAGGAATACGGCAACCAAATGGATATACAGTCCGTGAATGATACCAATGTGGAGATTTCCCAGTTTTATCTGGACTGGTTTGAATTCGTGTATAAGAAGAGGTTGACAACAGCGAACGGCTGGCTGCGTTTCGCACCGGCGGACGGCGGCATTGAACAATCTTATTTTGTTAACGGATTTTCGATGGATACGATCCGAATATGGGATTTGAATAAATTTAGGGAGATCATTCACCGGGGAGCGGATAAAAGCTGGCTGGCGAATATCCGCGTTATGTCGGCCGGAATCTTTGATGGAAACTATGCGTCTTTTTGGATCAATAATCAGAATCTGTATAATGGCCACCGGGGAATCAATATCGTCACAATCGATCAGCACAGCGGCCGGGTGTTAAAGACGGCCGCTTTCGATACCTGGGAGTCATCCGAACAGACAGACAGCCTGGTAACTTTTATCAGCAAATTACCGGATAGCACCATAGTTTTAGCGGCTGTAAAAGATGAAGGGAGCAATTTACTCCGGGAAGCCCAATATCTCGCACTGGAAAGCCTCGGCAGCGATAAAATACGTGATCTTGGGCTCAGGGATTCCTGGGCTATGATCGGTACCAAGGGGGCCGAAAAAGGCAGTGTGCCGGAAGCGCTTTCGCCATCCGGTTCCGACCCTGTACAGATAGAGCAGGCTTTGTTTTTTCCGGCCGGGGCATCTTCTTTTGGAGTGATTTTTACCCCCGAGGAATTTACGGGAAATAATTTTGTTGTTTTCGGGCAGGACAGCTTGAAAATGCCCACCCGGCTGTCCCGTGTTACACCCGGTGACCTGTTTTCAGGCCAAAATGGGGCTGATTATATCATCATTACACACCCGGCTTTTAAAGAACAGGCGGAGCGGCTTGCCGCTTACCGACGGGATTTCAATGATTTCCGAACCATAATCGTGTTTGTTGAAGACATTTTCAATGAATTTAATTACGGTCTTTCAGATCCGACTGCCATTCGTGATTTTTTGTATAACGCTTATCAGCGCTGGCAAAAGCCGGCGCCCGCTTATGTGTTGTTATTCGGAGACGCAAGCTGGGACCCGAAAAAGAATTTATCCTCGGCTTATAAATATGACTTTGTGCCGTCCTATGGGAATCCCGTCAGCGACACATGGTTCGTGTGTTTTGACGGTCCGGAGGATATATTGCCGGAAATGAGTGTAGGCCGGCTGCCAGTCGAAAACGCCGCCCAGGCCGAAGTCATTGTTGATAAGATTATAAGTTATGAAAGCACACCTTCCGGGGCGTGGAAAAAGAATTTTATGTTTATCAGCGGGGGATTTGATAAGTATGAACAGATTGTTTTTAATCACCAGTCCGAATTATTGGCGCAGGATTTTGTCAATCCGGGGCCCGTCGGCGGGAGAGATATATCGATAAAAAAAGAAACCGAGGGCCTGAACGAAGGTGAACACCGTGATGATATACTGAATGTAATAAACAACGGTGTGGTGTGGAGTAATTTTATCGGCCATGCCGGAAGCAGTACCTGGGACCTCATGTTTCATAATCCTGATATTGACGTTCTGTCCAATGACCTTAAATTTCCGTTCATAACCAGCATGACCTGCCATACCGGGCGGTTTGCCGAACCCAACCAGGACAGTTTCGGGGAACGTTTTTTACTGGTATCCAATAAAGGGGCGATCGGCTTCTGGGGTACTTCCGGATGGGGTTATACTTATGAAGATTACCAGTATTTGCGTGAATTATATTCGGTGGCGTTACAGGATACGGTCCATCGTTTGGGCGACGCGATTACATTGGCAAAATTCGGGTTGTGGAACAATTTAGGACCAGGCCAGCACGTACGGAATTTGATATTGCAATATAATTTAATGGGCGACCCGGCGGTTGATCTGGCTCTGGCCGAAAAACCGGATTTAACGATTCAACCGGCAGATATACGAGTAGATCCCCAGGTTCCGAGTGAAGCGGATTCCGTCGCGTCGATTCATGTCAAAATACAAAATTTCGGGCTTGTACCCCGGGACAGTGTATCTGTTCAGGTTTTTGCCGAACATTTACAAGACGGCAAAAACATGGTAGATGCGATAAAAAGTTTACCGCCTGTCAAACTAATTGATTCCCTGTTTTTTAACTGGAAGCTGAAAGATATGGCGGGCCCGGTTAACATCGAGGCGGTAGTCGACCCGGACAATTTTATCGATGAAATTGATGAGAACAATAATACCCGGTCAACACAGGTCAACGTTATTTCAAATCTTATACAACCGGTTTATCCGGTTGCGAATAGTATATGTCCTGCCGGTGAAGTGGTTTTAAAAGTTTTGAATCCCCAGCAAAAGACCAACTTGAATTATTTTGTGGAATTTCAGTTAGACACATCCCGGTCTTTTAACACCCCCCTGTTACAATCATCCGGTCCTGTGCAGAATCAGGTATTAATTACCAAATGGAAACCGCATCCTATCGATCCCGGCCTGTACTTTTGGCGCAGTAAAATTTCTTCCGATACTTCCGATGTCGCCTGGGTTATCGGATCTTTTTATGCTGTCGGTTCCAATATGTACGGGTGGCGTCAGGGAATTGAAAGTCAGTTCTCCAAAAATCAGTTCGTCGATACAAAAATAATAAATAATCAGGCGAGCCTGGATGACCGGGAAATCAAACTATATGTGGAATCTGCCGGGTATAATGACGGTAATTATGCCAGAATATTGATCAATTCGGAATCTCCGTTCATCGTAGGACGGGGGATCAATGTTGCCGCGATAAGCGGAACGACCGGGGAAATTTTATTCACCCATACGTTTGATACGTATGCCGACCCCCAAAATTCCGAGGCGTTGGCCGAGCATATAAACAATCTGCCGGACGGCAGTTTTGTCCTATGCGCTATTAAAGACGAAGGCAGCGCGAGCATGACCGAAAACGGGTATTTGGCGCTTGAATCCATCGGCAGTGACTTTTGCCGTAATGTGGGCATCCGCGACTCCTGGGCGATCATTGGAATCAAGGGCGCGGATCCGGGCAGCGTGCCGGAAGCACACAAATTGTCCGGTGAGGGAACTGTATCCCTGGAGGATTCCTTAATTCTTTTTATGAAACAGGGAACCATGCTGGCTGCCAAAATCGGTCCGGCCGCAGGCTGGAAGGAATTCTCTTTTCACGCCGATATCCCTGATTCTACCGATTTGAGTTTCAGTGTGCTGGGTCATTTTAACGGCGGTCTCGCTGATACATTGCTCACGGGATTAAAGAATCCCTATGTGGATTTGACGGGTATCAGCGTAAAGAAATATCATTATATATCACTGCTGACTGATTTCCGTACCGTTGACGGCAATTTCACTCCCCTGCTGGACTGGTTGCAGGTGATATATGACCCGGTTCCGGATCCGGCTATTGGGTTCGATACTTTTTCTCAGAGCGCCGATTCGGTCCTGACCGGGGAAACAGTAAATTTGAGTATCAATATTTACAATATCGGCCCGGTCACATTAACGGCGGACAGTTTAAAGATACTTTTTCAGGAATCGGATGCGGCACTGGGAAGGCGGACATTCGCGGTTAAAAATATTACCCAATCCGTACCGGTTGACAGTTTTATTACAATCGGGCAGGAATGGTCATCCGCAGGCAGGACAGGTCTGCGGCAGTTATATATTTCGCTTGATCCTGACGATAAAATACCCGAACTGAGCGCTTTTAATAACAATATTTCTACTTTTGTTTACGTACTTAAGGATACGATAAAACCGGAAATCAGAGTGACATTTGACGGCAAGGAGGTTTTGTACGGTGATATGATTTCTTATAAACCGCTTATTCTGGCCAGGTTATACGATAACAGTCCGCTATCGTTTGAGGACACACTGAATGTCACTCTGTTCCTGGATGATAAACGTGTCGCATACGGGGGAGGGACATCAAATCTTAAATTCAAAACTCTGTCAGAGGAAGGGGTCCGGGGCGCTTTGGAATACACGCCTGTATTACCTGAGGGCGACCATTCCCTGCATATAATTGCCGCGGATGCGAGTGGCAATTCAGTTGAATACCGCGGGGAATTTCAGGTTGTTAAAGAATTAAAGTTGGACAATGTACTGAATTATCCCAATCCATTTAAAAGCGATACAAAGTTTACTTTTGAAATATCCCAGCCCGCACAAATTAGAATAAAGATTTATACCGTGGCGGGGAGATTAATACAGGATATTGATTCCGGGTGGGTCAGCGCCGGATTTAATATGATCCCCTGGGACGGCCGGGATGCAGACGGGGATGAACTGGCAAACGGCGTTTATTTGTATAAAATTTTTGCCTCAAACGGCGATGAAAAAGCAGAACAATTGAGTAAAATCATTGTCATGCGTTAATTCCTTGATATGTGAATAATACCGTCTTTTATCACAGCAGAAAGTGGTTGACCGTTAAACAAAAAATCTTTATACAAAGGTTTTTTAACATAATATATATTTCGTTTTTTACTATCCGTATAAAATCGTATAAAATTTTGTTTTTTTAGTGTCGTTATTTTTCGTTGTGAGCGTTAAACCGGTTAATTCATTTAATCGTTTTGAATTATAACGAAAATCATGTAAATTGAATAATTTAGAATTCAATCAGAACAACATCCATGACATTATTACGAATATTTTCCACAAGTTTTTTGGCAGAAGGTGTGGTAACATTTGTCGGTTTTGTGAACAGCATAATAATTACCCGCGCCCTGGGTGTGGAAGGACGAGGGCAGTATTCACTGACAATGACCATCGTCTCCGTTTTAAGTCTTGTATTCGGGGATGGATTGGCCCGTGCAAATACCTATCTGACGAGCCGAGATGCTAAAAATACAAAAGCGCTGTTCGGCAACTCTATGATATTTACCGTCATCACCGCTATTTTTCTACTTTTCCTGGGATTGAGCGGTTACCCATTGATCAGCATTGCTTTTCCGGGATTATCTTTTTCTCTGGTTCTGGTTGCGTTTATTGTTGTACCCCTGTTAATATCCGAACGTGGCATGATCGCTATTTTTCTGGGTAAACAGGATTATAACCGGTATAATTTTTTTCTGGCCTTTCCGTTTGTGCTGTACCTTGCCGCGAACCTGGTAACATTATTCGTAACAAATGTTACGCCGTTTAAAGTTATGTTTAATTATACTTTAGCCATAGGCCTTGCATTTGGTTTCATTTTTTATATATTTATAAAGCAGGAAAAGGGAATTTATCCCGATCAGGTCATCGCCCGGCAAAGCTGGAATGCCGGTTCAAAGGCAATGGTGTCGCATATTTCACTTTTTTTACTGTTCCGGATCGATATCATTTTAATCAATTTATTTTTGGGTGTAGGAGCCGCGGGTCTTTATTCCATTGCCGTACTTTTGGCGGAATTGCTGCAAAAGCTGGCCAATACCGCCGGTAATGTTATATTCCCCAAAATATCGGCTGATAATAACGAAAAACACAGAGCCCTGACAAACAAGGTCATGTTCTTTGTTATGGTTATCAGTGCTTTATTTTCACTTTTTGTCATTTTTTTGGGTAAAAATATTATCATATTATTGTTTAAAAAAGATTTTGCCGCTTCGGCAACCGCGCTTTACTGGTTGTTGCCCGGTGCGGTTATGATGTCGGGTGCGAAAATATTAAATTTTGCGTTATGGGGCCGCGGTTTTCCAAGAGTAACCGTGATTGCTCCGCTTGTCGCCCTGATTTTTAATATAGTCCTGAATATTCTGCTGATCCCGCGGCTGGGTATAAACGGCTCGTCCATTGCAACCAGTTGTTCGTTTATTATTTACAGTATTATATTGGCGACTCACTATTTTGGCACCGGCGGAAGGATCATCGCGAAATGAGAATACTGTACCTTACTCAATATTTTCCGCCGGAAGTCGGCGCCACGCAAACCCGCGCGATTGAAATGGCTTCAAACCTGGTCAAGCGAGGTCATCTTGTGACGGTACTGACGGAATTTCCCAACCACCCCAAAGGAATAATCCCTCCGGAATATAAAAACAGATTTATCGAACACGAACTGTTAAAAGGAATTCACGTTTACCGTTCCTGGGTTTATGCCAGACCGGAAAAAAATTTTTATACCCGAATGGGATTTTATCTCAGTTACATGTTGACTTGCGCCGCGACGGGTTCATTTTTAAAAGGTTCATACGATGTGGTGTACGCGACATCTCCCCCTTTTTTTGTCGGTGTGAGCGGATTGTGGCTAAGCCGGTTAAAAAATACAAAATTCGTGTTTGAAGTGAGGGACCTGTGGCCGGAATCGGCGGTGGAACTGGGTGAACTTTCCAATCGGCGCTTTATTAAATGGGCGGAAAAGCTGGAAAATTATTACTATAGAAAAGCGGACGCCATTATTGCGGTTACCGGAGGTATCAGGCAGAAGCTTGAGGATCGGGGATATAAGCACAAGGTAAAGGTTGTTTTGAACGGCACAAATACCGACCTTTTTGAAAATAAGGGACAGGCAATAAAAACACGGCTGGGTTTGAATGAAAAGTTTGTCGTATTGTACGCCGGGATAATCGGTATCGCACAGGGAATGGAACAGCTTTGCGATGTTGTTAATACTATGAAATCCAACAAAAATGTGCATTTTGTATTCATCGGCGAAGGTCCGGTTAAATCTACCGTACATAAAATTAAGCAGGAAAAGTCGTTAAATAATCTTACTTTATTGGATGAGGTGCCCCGGGAAATAATCCCGGACTATATTTCAGCGGCGGATTGCTGTATTGTTCCGCTGAAAAAGAACAGGTTGTTCCTTGGCGCCCTGCCGTCCAAAATGTTCGATGTCATGGCCTGCGAGCGGCCCGTTATTTTAAGCGTTGACGGCGAGGCCCGGACCGTACTTGAGGACGCGAAAGCCGGAATTTTTGTCGAGCCTGAAAATAGTGAACAAATGATGTCGGCAATACAAAAGCTGCAAAATAATCCCGCATTGCGCCGGCAGATGGGAAAAGCGGGCCGGAAGTATGTGGAGCAGAATTATTCAAGGCGGCAAAAAGCGCTGGAACTGGAACAGGTATTAATTGATTTAACGAACAAATAAATTGACAAAGCGGAGAAGTTTAATTGAGAAATATACTTTATCTTGTTGTTTTTTGTGAGGCGTTACTGTTGTCCGTTGCCATTATTCCGTTTATTAAAAAATTCGCCCTTAAATGGGGAATCGTGGACAATCCCGGTGAACGCAAAGTACATAAAACCCCCAAACCGCTGATGGGCGGGATCGGTATTTTTTCCGGTTTTTTTATTACGGTTGTGGCAAATATTGTCGGTTTTTATTTATTATTTTATTCCAACTTTGTCCAGACCCATTTACAATCTGTTGTTAAAGTTTTTCCCCAACTGCATTCTGTTTTGCCCAAACTGATCATCATATTAGGCGGAGGATTTTTAATTCATCTGTTGGGGATTATCGATGATATTTTTAAAGAAAAAATTTCTTATCAGCCCAAGTTTATCGCCCAGTTTGTGATTGCAGCTTTTGTTGCGGTGTATGGTATTCGTACTCATTTTATGCCCGGTCAGATACCGGATATTATCATCACCAGTATCTGGATCGTTGGAATTACAAACGGATTTAACCTGTTGGACAACCTGGACGGCTTAACGGCAGGGGTTTCTATTATTGCTTCGTTGATATTGTTTGTTGTTGCGGTGTTACAGGGTCAGATCTTTTTTGCTTTAATGCTGGCGGCGCTTGCCGGTGCATCCCTGGGATTTTTAATTTTCAATTTTTATCCGTCAAAACTGTTCATGGGAGACAGCGGCAGCCTGTTTCTGGGGTATATGTTCGGAACATTGACGGTTATGGGATCTTATGTCGTGCAGTCAAGCGCTTCACTTATTCCGATTGTAATGCCTTTATTGATTTTGAGTATCCCGCTTTACGATACATTTTCTGTCATGTTTATCAGGTGGCGGGAAGGCCGCTCCCTGTTCCTTGGCGATAAATGCCATTTTTCCCATCGTCTGCTTGACCTGGGAATGGGACACCGCTCCGTCGTTATTTTCATTTATCTTGTTTGCTTTTGTGTGGGAATGACGGCAACCCTTCTGCCATATGTGTCCATTGCGGGTAGTATTGTTATACTAATCCAGGCAGTTATCATTTACGTTTTAATTACATTTTTGATTATGATCGGTACAAGAAACACAAATAATGGTAAATAATTAAGTTATTAATGATCGATACAATGTTTTACGGAGGTTTAAATGAGAGCTCTAATTACGGGAGGCGCTGGTTTTATCGGTTCGCATTTGGCGGAAGAATTGCTAAAACGCGGAAACAAGGTATGTGTAATTGATGATCTTTCAACTGGAAGACTTGAAAATGTAAACCATCTCAGGAGTAATCCCGATTTCAGCCTGGTTATAGAAACAGTCTTGAATGAAACAGTCATGGACAGACTCGTTAGCGAATGCGATGAGATATATCATCTTGCCGCGGCAGTTGGTGTGGAATTAATCGTTAAAAGTCCTGTGGCTACCATTGAACGGAATATTTTGGGCACCGATGTTGTATTACGGCTTGCCAATCGTTATTTACGAAAGGTGTTGATTACGTCCACATCTGAAATTTATGGAAAAAGTGAAGCCGTACCGTTCAAGGAAGACGCCGACCGGGTACTTGGGCCAACCACCAAAAGCCGCTGGAGCTACTCCAGTTCCAAAGCGATTGATGAATTCCTGGCGCTCGCATATTTTAAAGAAAAAAATCTTGAATCGGTAATTATGCGTTTATTTAATACGGTCGGTCCCAGACAAACAGGCCGATATGGCATGGTTATCCCCAGGTTTGTTCAACAGGCATTGGCCGGTAAACCCATCACCGTTTATGGCGACGGAAACCAGTTCCGCTGTTTTACTTTTGTTGATGATGTCGTTGGCGCCGCAATTAAGCTGATGGCATCGCCAAATGCCTTAGGTCAGGTTGTTAATATTGGTAATGATCGGGGTATTACCATAAAAGATCTCGCGGAAAAAATTGTTTCCATGACACAATCGTCATCGGAAATTGTCTTTATTCCATATGATGAAGCGTATGAAGAGGGTTTCGAAGATATGAGGGTCCGGAAACCGGATTTGTCAAAAGCGGCAAAACTCATCGGCTATCGTCCAGAAATTCAATTAGATGAAATACTGCGACGGGTAATTGAATATTTTAAGGATCAAAAAGAAGAGTAAAATTAATTTAGAGTTTTCTGTTTATTTTCAGTGTATATGCCCATTAATATAATGTGGATAAGTTGTTAAAAGCAAACCAGTTTTTGTTCAGGTTGAATTCTTTTATTTCTCTGTTTCCCGATGCTGTAATTTGTGTGATGAACAGTAAATGTATAAAAAATAAGCAACTTAAGCTGTCTGTGTAATTGTCTATAAGTTTCTTAAAAATATATATTTGCAAACATTTTTCTTTAGCATGTAAAAAGATTTGTTTTATAAAAATGGATATAAGTTCAATTTTTTAAACACATAATTGATATTATTCATCGCCATGATCGGAGAAAAAGTTTCTGTTAGTTTATTAAAAATGTGGATAACTTGGGGATAAGATTTGATTTGTTAATTAATGACTGTTTTTTCAGGGAGGGAATAGGTTTTCATTCATTCCTGAATCGTGAACCACAGGATTATTTAAAAATAATTGTTTTGATTAATTTATTTTGTTATATATTTTTAGGTTATGAATAGGTGAAAACTGATTAGGAAACGACTTTATGATTTCTTCAGACTGGATTTTTTTAGGATTTTTTTTTATCGCTCTTCTCAGCCTGGTTTTGGTTTCCGAAGTACTGCGAATCTGGTTGAAATGGCCCCCCGAATCGTCCCGTAAGTTTGTGCATGTTTTTACCGGCATTTTAGTTTCCATCACACCGTTTGTTTTGCTTTCCATGTGGCCTATGGTGATTTTGGGTACCCTGTTTGCTGTTTTTGATTTTTTTGCAATTCAGAAAAATTTTATGCGCGGAATGCACAATACCAAACGTAAAACTTATGGTACGGTTTTTTACCCCGCCTCATTTGTGATTTTGGTCCTTTTACTTTGGGAACAGGACAAATTGGTTTTGGTTACTTCTATGTTAATTATGGCCATAGCGGATGCGCTGGCTGCGGTGGTGGGGGAAAAAGCGGTAAAACCCCTGCATATCAATATCGGATTTGAGGATAAAACTGTTCAGGGTTCGGCGACTATGTTTTTGGCCTCTTTTTGTATTGTGGTCTGTACTTTACTGTTATTCCCGCAGCTTTCTAATTCGCAGTATACCACTGTGCAAATTTTCTGGATAGCCGCCATTGTTGCGGTTTTTGCCACAGCATGTGAGGTTATTTCACTTAAAGGATCCGATAATTTAACGGTTCCCCTCGGTTCCGCATTTGTTATGCAATATTTATTGTATCATTCAATAAATGACGGTTTGTTTTTTACCCTGGGATTAATTTTGTCTTTTTTCGTTGTCATATTATCCTTTAAATTAAAATTTCTGGATACCGGCGGCGCGATCGGCGCTTTTTTACTGGGGACGCTGGTGTTCGGGGTGGGCCGGTGGCCGTTTACTGTTCCGATATTGACTTTTTTTGTTTTATCGAGTTTCCTTTCCAAAATTGGACAAAAAAGCAAGCTAAAGTTTACATCCGAAATTGAAAAAAGCGGGAAAAGAGATATTTGGCAGGTCCTTGCCAATGGGGGCCTGGCCGGGATTTTGGTTTTGGCCTGGAATTATTTCCCGTTCGATATTTTTTATTTATTGTTTATAGGCGCACTTGCGGCGGTTATGGCGGATACATGGGGTACTGAAATCGGTGTGTTGTCGAAAATAAAACCCGTGTCCATATTAACATTCAAACCCGTGGCAAAAGGTGCATCGGGCGGTATCACTTTTTTGGGAACAGCGGGCTCTTTGTTTGGCGCTTTTATTTTGGTCGTTACGGGTTTTGGGTTCAGTCCGCATTCATCGTTGCCAATTATTGGTATGTCGGAATTTATTATTTTACTCGTATCGGGCCTGTTGGCCAGTCTGGTCGACAGCCTGTTAGGGGCAACCGTGCAGGCAAAATATACATGTCACGTCTGTAATAAATCAACTGAAAATCGAATACACTGCGGCCGTGAAACAATTTTGACATGCGGTTATCGATGGATAAATAACGATGTGGTAAATTTTTTCTGCGCTTTAAGCGGAATATTGTTTGTATATATTTTTTGGTTAATTTGGCATTAAGGATAAAAATTTTTATCTTTTTCTTTTCAAAAAATCATAGTATATTTTAAGATATAAGGAACAGCAACCCGATTAACGAAATTTTTTTAAGCGTTATAATATAAAAAATGAACAAGGAGTAAAAAATGACAACTATTGTGGATGTTTTTGCAAGGGAAATTTTGGATTCACGGGGTAACCCGACTATTGAAGTTGATGTTGCACTGGAATGTGGCGTTGTTGGACGCGCGGCGGTTCCATCCGGAGCGTCAACCGGAGAACATGAAGCTGTTGAACTGCGTGACGGTGATAAATCGCGTTATCTGGGCAAAGGAGTCCAGCAGGCCGTGAAAAATGTGAATGAGATAATAAGACCTGAAGTCGTAGGCGAAGATGCAACGGAGCAGGTTCTGATTGATAAAATTATGATTGAACTTGATGGCACGGAAAATAAAGGCAAATTGGGAGCGAACGCAATCCTTGGTGTATCCCTGGCAACATGCAAGGCGGCCGCCGAAGCGCTGGGACTGCCGCTTTATCAATATATCGGCGGTACCAATGCCAAAACATTACCGGTTCCGATGATGAATATTTTAAATGGCGGAAGTCACGCGGACAATAATGTCGATCTGCAGGAATTTATGGTTCAGCCTGCCGGCGCGTCCAATTTTGCCGAAGCGTTAAGAATGGGTACGGAAATATTTCATAATCTGAAAGCTGTTTTAAAAAGTAAAGGTTATAACACAGCAGTTGGTGATGAGGGCGGTTTTGCTCCTGATCTGAAATCCAATGAAGAGGCGCTTCAGGTTATTATGGAAGCTATTGCAAAGGCGGGATATAAAGCAGGTGAACAGGTTTTTATCGCCCTGGATCCCGCGGCCAGTGAGTTCTTTGATAAAGAAAAAAATAAATATATCCTGGCATCCGAAAAACGCGAATTGACTCCGGCAGAGATGGTGAATTATTACGCTGACCTTGTGGCAAAATATCCTATTATATCTATTGAAGACGGCATGGCCGAAGATGATTGGGACGGCTGGAAGTTAATGACACAAAAGTTAGGTAATAAAATCCAGTTGGTTGGCGACGACTTGTTCGTAACGAATACCAAGCGCCTGAAAAAGGGTATTGAACTGGGCGTTACCAATTCGATCTTAATCAAAGTCAACCAGATTGGTACGTTAACGGAAACCCTTGATGCAATTGAAATGGCAAAAACGGCCGGTTATACCGCCGTCGTTTCCCACAGGTCAGGTGAAACCGAAGATAATACAATTGCGGATATTGTCGTCGGCACCAATGTCGGTCAGATCAAAACCGGATCGGCATGTCGCACCGATAGAATTTGCAAGTATAATCAACTGCTGCGCATTGAAGAAAACCTTGATGAAACGGCTAAATTTGCCGGACTCAATATTATTAAACGTTAAATATTTTTAAATACCTCAAAGCTGAATTTACCGGCTTTGAGGTATTTATGAATTGAATCGGAATAAGGGCATTAATGTATGAGAATACATTTTAATTTCATAAAATATCTCAAATTCATTCTCAATCCGAAATGCCTGTTTTGGGGGAGTGTTATTCTAATTCTATATTCGTTCATCTTTAGTGAAACCGGTTTTATTAAATTATATGATCTCTGGCAGGAAGGCAGGCAACTGGAAAAAAACATTGCGTTAGAGAGAGAATATAATGAATTTTTGAAAAACGAAGTGGACAGCTTGTCGGACCCCATCAATTTATCCAGACTTGAACTGGAAGCGAGGAAAAACGGTATGGCCGCCCCGGATGAAATTGTTATCAGGGTTCGTTAAGTTACGGATAATATGATTTCCCGATGTGAATATGTAAAACCGTAAGACAGGTGAAAACAAGTTAAATCGAATAATTATTGCTGTTAATCATTAACCGGCAAAAAAACTATGCCATTGCTTTATATGCAATCGGCATTTTTTTTATTTCCCAATATCAATCGTTAATTGCCGGCGATGGTATAATGATTTAATCTTTTTTGGTTTAGTTCTCCGAAGCTTGCTTCGGAATATTAATAAAAGCGACCATTAGATACCTCGCAGCTTGCTGCGAGGTAGTTCATTATTTTTAAACTTGTAATCCAGGTCAGGAACGGGAGTCTTAAACCCGGCACCAGGGTAAATAAATAATTATTAAATATTGGACGGCTATAGAAAAAATTTTTTCTCTTTATCAGGATTGCTTTCCCTGTATTTCCTTTTTTGTGGTTTGAGTATCCTGTACGCACAAGAACCTGAAAACCAGTTTGTCAGCGGTATAAATGGTAGTCAAATCGGGTTTAAACAGGAATTCAATACGTACATCTGGAATTATAATTTAAATACATATAAAATTGTTCGAAATCGCTGGCGTTTTGGGTTTGCGGAAAAATTCAGATCATCACTGCTCAATTTAAGCAAAGATAATGACAAATGGAAAGATGATCAAAATTTAAACGTCAACCTGGATTATTTTTTGTTTCCAACGCTGACAATTCAATCCCGGTTAGCCTCTGTTGTTTTTTTGGATAAGCAGTCCGGTTTTAATAATGATATTCGTACACATCAGGGGAATGTCGGGATCGAATATACTCCTTTCGCCAATACCCGTATTTTTACTCAAATTGGCCCCAAATGGGACAATCGTTTTAGCCAGAATGATCAGGGTTATAATTATAGTTTTGAAATTACGGCCAAAGATTTTCAGTGGGAAAAATATGAAAACAGCCTGGACTTTATGCTGGGCAAGGATCAATTCTCGCAGCGACAGAACCATGATCTGAATTTGTTATATAATGTATCCCGTGAATTTGTTCCCGGAACAACGGATTCATTACAAGTCGTAACATCCAGTCAGCGGCGGGACAATTATACCTCCAACACCGGAGATATTGAAAGCCTGAGGGAGAATATCAAAGGTGTGAATAATGTCCTTTTGTACACGCTGTCAAAAAATATAGATATGCGGCTTAAAAACGGTATGTATTTTAAGAACGTGGAAATATTATCTTCATTTCAGGATGTTGAGCAAAAAAGACGCAAGCGTAATGACCAGAGATTCAGTCATGATTTGCTGCTGGTGCTGAAACAAAAGAAAGTAAAAGGGCAAATGCAGTTATCATATTGGAGTCAAAAGCAGGTTTATGACATCGAATTGGAAAAATCCAATCTGCCCTTTTCACAAAGAACAGCCTTTGTAACCCCGAATAACGAAAGTAACCGGCTCATGTTCGTTTCCGGTCTCAGCGCAAATATAACGAACAACGACTCGTTATACAGTTATTTCTCGATCAGTAAATTTCAATATGACACTCCGGACACAAATAATTTTGATGACAGGGATGAATTACGGATCAATTCACGGTTAATTGCCTTTCATAAATTCAGTCCCGCCCTGAATTTTGAAGTTCAGGCCAGTGTTAATTTTTATCATATGGTTTATATCTTTGGTGAACGAAGCGCCGATAATAATTGGAATCGTATATTTCTGCTCAGGCCGATCATTCATTATTACCCGGTTGAGCAATTTAAATTGAAACAATCTTTTGAAGTATTGGCAAATTATGTGGATTATGATTTTGAAGATAAATCCGTATTGACCAAAAGTTTTGTGTTTCGCAAGTTTTCCGTTGATGATTCACTGCAATACGGCATTACACCAAGGACCACTTTATTATTTGATTATCGACTGCAGCTTGAAGAAAACGGACAGCTTTCATGGGAGAATTGGACGGAAAAAGTACTGCTTTCCCGACGTAATCAATGGCTGCATTTATTTGTGAATTATCAGCCCTATCAATATTTTCGTGTAGCACCGGGGTACTCCTATTATATTCGTGAGGAGTGGCATCACAACACCAATCAGACCGGTATTGAGAAAAAAGAAAAAACGGGTTCATATACCAGTCAGGGCCCGGTTCTGCGATTGTATTATGTTCCATCAAAAAAAGTTAAAATTATTTTTGATGCTATTCGATATAAAGTAAATCCTCCCGATCAGGGGGAATATTTTATTAATAATATACAGTTGATATTAAACTGGACGTTTTAGCCTGATCGTTATACAAGAAATATCTGATTTTGATTATTGGCAGATTTTGATTATTTTATAAAGTTTATTTATAATTTACTCCAGTGTCCGTTAACCGGACACCGGTGTGTTATTTATAATGATTATTTTTTATTATAAAATATACCGGTTAAAAAATGAATTTTTAATTTTCTGGTATTGTAATTGCAGTTTTTTAAGACAGAAGATAATAAAGAAATTTGGATCCAAATTAATGTAAAGAAAACATATAACAGGATTATTGCCACATACTCACGGAATAAAGAGGTGTAAATATAAACCGGATCTATTCAATAAATTAGTGTTGGCTTCTACTCTTTAAAATTCATATAATATGATGCGATAACTGCAGGTTTTCAGGCTGATAAATCCATGATATATAAAAGAGGTGTTTTTTGGCTAAAGGAAAAGAAAAAATAATTGAAATTGCAATTCCCAGTGAACCCGACAAAATCCACTATGTGGAAGCGGAAACGGAAAAACTGGCAAAAAAGTTGGGTTTTGATGAAGATACTTGTGATAATTTAGGTATAGCGGTTACCGAAGTTGTTGCAAATGCCATAACACACGGAAATAAAAAAGATAAAACCAAAAAAGTATATATTAAATATGTATTTTCCGACAAGGTTTTAAAAATTCATATACGGGACGAAGGTAGAGGATTCAAACCGGAAAATATTGCCAACCCTCTGGAGCCTGAAAATATATATAAAGAAAGCGGACGGGGAATTTTTATTGTCAACACTCTCATGGATGATGTTAAATATTTGTTTGATCGAAACGGTAGTGAAATTATTTTAATAAAAAAATTTTAACGCCGGCAATTGTAAATCAAGGGCTTTATAAATCACCGAATATATAAATGAAAAGTTATCGACAAAAATGGTTTATTCCTTTTATTTTAATAATATGTTTCACGGAAGTTGTTTTTGCTCAATTTGGATATAAGGAAGTTGATGATGACCCGATAATGGAATACCAGGTAATCGATTTTTACAGCAGTTCCTATTATAACCGGGTTGAAGGAATCGTTTTACACGGAGGGATTTTTTTAAATAAAGCCAGTTTCTGGCCGTTCATTACCTGTTTGCAGGGTGCTGTTGGCACGAAATACCGGAACGTGCAGTATGACATTGGTCTGCAGCGCTGGTTATTCAGCGCTTCCAGGCGCTTGCTGTTGAATGTGAATTATTTTCGCCAGACCGTTACGAACGATGACTGGAAGATAGGAAAAGTGGAAAACTCGTATGCAGGATTACTGTTACGGGAAGATTTTTACAATCATTTTACCCGTAGAGGGTGGCGGATCATGGCCGATCAGAGTATTATAAAGCATAACATTGTCCGTATCGAGTTCTCCGGTTATGATTACATCAGTATGCCGGTTAATACGAATTTTGCTGGAACACTGTTTGGCGGTCATAAAAACTTCCGGGTCAACCCGGAAATACCTGAAGGTTATGAAAACAGCGTAAAATTAATATTTTTGCTCGACAGCCGTAATAATCTTTTTTTCCCGACTGAAGGAATTTATCTGGAAGGAATCCTGGAAAAGACTTTTGCAGATTTTAGCACAAACGGGCTATTTTTAAAAACCTGTTTCTTTTTACCGGTTATTCATGAAAATAAATTCATTATAACCGGAATGCTGGGCTTGCGATCCGGCAGCACGGCCCCGCAGCATTTGATATCAATTGGCGGTATCGGCAGTTTACGGGCTTACCCGGATTATTACCGCCAGGGCCAGAATTTTTTGTTCGCCCGTGTTATGTATCATTTTGGCGGTAATATTATCAAATTATTGCCGTTAAAAAAGGTTCCGACCATTGATGCCACTTCCCTGGCTTTGTTTTTTGAGTGCGGCGACGCATGGAATCTACAGAATAAAAAATCGTTGCATGATGGTATCACAAAAGCGGACATGAATTACGACGCCGGATTATCCCTGTTATTGGCGGATGGTATTTTTCGGCTTGATTTCGCCCGGCAGATTTTTAAGGGTTATCATAACTGGCGCATTACGTTTAGATTGTTCAACAAATTATAGTGAGTATATGAATTCTTTGCAAAAAATTATGTTGTGTCTCATGACTCTGCTTTTAGTTGGTTTCCGTGATATTGTATTCAGTCAGGATTATTTTGATGCGGAAGAAGATTCCTCGCTGATTGTAATGAATATAGTCATTATGGGCAATACAAAAACCAAAGATATTGTCATTTTAAGAGAAATGAAAACCAAAACAGGTGATTTTTTTGATCTCGCTTTAATGGAAGAAGACCGGAAAAGAATACAGAACTTGCATTTGTTTACCCGTGTTGAAATAGCTCCCGATTTTAAAGAGAACGGCGTTATATTGAATATTACTGTTGCGGAACGCTGGTATATTTTCCCTTATCCCATACTCTACCGCAATGAAAAGGACTGGAAAAAACTTTCTTATGGGGCGGGAATAATCCATCAAAATTTCCGGGGTCTCAATCATAATATTATCTCATCTTTTTGGTTCGGCTATAATCCAGGTATGGATTTTTATTATTCCAATCCCTGGCTTGGGGGGAAAAAACAGTTGAGTTATAATTTTAAAGTATATTCATACAAGGTACGAAATAAAAGCCTGTATTATGACCGGTTTGATGAAAACCATAAAGGATTTTATTTAAGTTTCGGGAAAAGGTGGGGATATCATTTATATCTGACCGCAGCAGTCGCTTACAGAAATATTCATGTCCCGGAAAAATACAAAGGTATTACATATTCCGGCAATGTTACCGATCATCTCCCATCCGTTGGCCTGTCCTTCCGCTATGATAAACGGGATTTGTACGAGTACCCCAAAAAAGGTTTGCTGGTTGATTTATATATCAATAAGACAAAGTACAAATCGCAGCTTGATTATTACCGTTACGGCGTCGATCTGAGGCGTTATCAACCAATATATCAAAATATTTCACTGGCTATCCGCGCTGCCATGGATTTGACAACAAGCGCAATTCCAGCGTACAACCACATATATATTGGTTATCTTGATCGTATCCGCGGTGAATTCAACACCCGGCTTGAGGGAGAAAACCGGTTAATCGGCAATGTCGAGTTACGGTTCCCGATAATTAAAATCCGTTATTTTAATTTGGAATCAAACGCTGACATGCTGGGAGAATACAGCAACAATTTGCCATTGGGTTTAAGCGGCGGTATTTTTTTTGATACCGGTACGGTTTGGTTTCATGATGAAAAGTTAAACGACCAAAAATTATTGAGCGGTTTCGGGTTCGGATTGCATTTCCATGTGCCTTATTTCGATTTATTGCGACTGGAATATGCTTTCGATACGAATTATAATCCGCAGGTGATTTTTGATGTGGGAGTTGCGTTTTGACAAGGGCCCATTTTCAGCAGTTTTATGTTGAGCCGGACCATGTGCACGGAAATTATTTTGTTCTGAGTGGCGGGGAATTCAGCCACGCCGTTAAAGTATTGAGAAAAAATAAAGGCGATGCCATATCGGCTGTTGACGGCTGCGGGCATTTGTTCGAGGGGGTCATTCAATCAATTGAGTCCGGACTTTTAAAGGTAGAGATTTTAAGTAAAAAGCTGAATGCCGGTGAACCGAATTTGTTTTTAACGCTCGTTCAGGCGGTTCCCAAAGGCGCCGGATTTGATTATGTTATAGAAAAAGGGACCGAAATCGGTTTGTCGGCTTTCCAGCCGGTCATAACCGAGCGATCAATCATCGAACCCGGCAACCGGATTGACAGGTGGAAGAAAAAAGCATTGACGGCGATGAAACAATGCGGACGTTCCCGCTGCCCGGATGTTTATGCCCCGATTGAATTTAAAGAGGCGCTGTCAAGATATCGGCAAGACCTATTGATGATTGCCCATGAAAGTTATACAAACGATCAGGCGGATTATACTGTAAAAATTAGCCAAGCCAAACGTATTGCCCTTCTTATCGGCCCGGAGGGGGGATTTACGGAGCAGGAATTTAAACTGGCGTTGAATAACGGAGCAAAACCGATGACTCTTGGTCCCCGCCGGCTTCGCAGTGATACGGCCGGGCTGGTGGGTGCAATTAAAATTCTGGATGCTGCCGGAGAATTATAATAACCCGTACTTACAATCGAGGAAAGGAGTATATCAATGAGCTGTCTTTTTTGTAATATCGCGCAAAAGAAAATTCCCGCAACTGTTGTTTATGAGGATGAGGATGTTGTTGCTTTTAAGGACCTTAACCCGCAGGCGCCAACGCATATACTCGTCATTCCGAAAAAACACATCTCGACCCTTAATGATTTGCAGCCTGCGGATGCCGAATTGATCGGCAAAGTTATTTTGACGGCTAAGAATATTGCCGGGGAGAACGGACACGCGGAAGGGGGGTACAGGCTGGTTTTGAACTGTAACAAAGATGCCGGGCAAACCGTTTTTCATATTCACTGTCATTTACTTGGCGGACGGGCCATGCACTGGCCTCCGGGTTGATTGAAAAAAATTACAAACTTTTTGTTTTAAATTAAATATTCCTGTTAATTATACAAAACGGAATGTTGATTTTATTCACACCTGAATTCATATATAAGAAATATTGAAGCTTAATCAAGTAAAAACAACTTGATTTTTTGTGTTTTATTATATAAATTTTAGATTATATTTAACGTTCAAAAACAATATGGAAGGAGGTTAGGTAGTAGATGCCTGGAATCAGGGTTCGTGAAGGTGAACCTTTCGAAAGAGCGCTAAAAAGATTTACAAAATCCTGTGAAAAAGCCGGTTTAATGTCTGATATTAAAAAACATCAGCAATATGAAAAACCCAGTGAATTAAAAAGACGTAAAGCGAACGTTGCAAGAAGAAAGTTACGTAAAATTCAGATAATGGAAAGATAAATTTCCAGTTTGTTTTTTTTTCGCAGGAAATATATTTGGAGCCAAAATGAGTTTATTATCTCGTTTAACCGAAGATATGAAGTCCGCCATGAAAACAGGTGATAAAGAGCGCCTGAATACCATACGTTTATTGCGCGGTCAAATAAAAGATGCCGCAATAAATCAGCAAAAGGAACTTGATGAAGAAGAAGAGATCGCTGTTTTGGCAAATGCGGCCAAAAAAAGGCGAGAATCCATTCTTGCATTTCAGAACGCCGGCCGTAACGATCTGGTAGAAAAAGAGAGCAATGAATTAGGGGTCATTCAAGAGTATTTACCCGAACAACTTGGTTCCGAAGAGATCGAGAAAATTGTTGAAATCGCCATTAAAGAGGCCGGAGCGCAAACAATAAAAGATCTGGGTAAAGTTATGCCGCTGGTTATGGCAAAAGTTAAAGGCAGAGCGGACGGAAAAGTTGTCAGTCAAATGGTAAAAAATAAATTAAGCTTGTAATAACTTGTTTTACCAATTAATTTTACAAGTGGATAGAGTTGGGTTCGGATTGACCTGTTCTTTATTCACTTTTTTCATTTAAAGTGCAACCATTAAAATAATGGGCAATTAATATGAACACCGTTGATATAGTCATTCTGGTCTTTTTAACTGTATTTGTATATTTAGGGGCCCGGCGCGGTTTGATTGATGAAATTTTAGGTTTAACCGGCTGGATTATTGCCGTTGTTTGCGCGATTAAATTTGGCGGTTCACTGGCTGCTATAATTTCCGAAAAGGCACCGAATTTACAGATGATCAGTTCCGTACTTGCCGCCCTGATTATATTATTTGGAATTCGATTTGCCTTTTTATTTTTTATCAAAATATTAAAAAGCAGTGCCCCACAAATAACGGAAAATAATACAAACAAAGTTGCCGGAGCATTTTTGGGATTTCTACAGGGTGTTTTTATCGTCGGTATTCTGGTTTTAATTTTTTTACTTATCCCGTTCGGGAGGAATATAAAAGACAGTCCCAAAAATTCCGTGTTGTTCCCACATATGAAAAAAGTATCGGTTTTTATGGTAAACACGGTTGCCAATTTTATTCCACAGGCCCAAAAACCGCTTTCAGGACTTTTGGAAAAAATTGATGAAGACATGGATGAAAAAAATGGAGTCGATCCCGATGATTTAAAAAAAGTTCGGGAAAAAATAGATAAAGGAATGGATGAAGCGGGGGACAAACTTCCAATGGAAGTTCCAAAAAAGGAAGACGTGCGAAAAATGGAAAAAAAGGTCAAAGAGCTGAATGAGGAATTACGGAGATAGTTTCTTGGAAACCGGGTTTGAAACTTTAGAATTTAACAAGATATGTGAAAAAATTGCTTCATGTGCTTCTTCGGACCTTGGTAACGAATTGGCCTTTGCAATAAAGCCGGAAAATAATTTAGATCAACTTTTAAAAAAGCATAATCAGGTTACCGAATTACGGGATATACTCGATTATGATCAGTACCCCCCCATAGACGGCATTTCCGATATCAGATCCCTTTTAAAAAAAGTCAGATTAGTCGGCAGTATGCTGAGTCCACATGAATTAGGACAGATATTGCAGAATTTAATTATTGTCAGAAAACTGGAAAAGTTTTTTTCCGCCAGAGTGGATCGTATCCCGAATTTGAAAGAAATCACATCCCTATTAAAACCGTCGGCGGCGGCGGAAAAAGAAATTGACCGTTGTATAGATATCACAAACAATACGGTAAAAGACGGGGCGTCACCGGCGCTTGCCGGTATACGCAGGAAAATTACACGGACGCAAAATGCCGTTCGCAGTAAAATAGCGGTTAAATTAAAACAATTCAGCGAACAGGGAATTCTGCAGGAAAATGTCATCAGTATCCGGGACGTCCGGTTCGTGCTGGTTGTGAAAGAAGAATACAAGCGCAAGGTTAAAGGTCTGGTTCACGGGCAGTCCGCAAGCGGATCCAGTTATTTTATTGAACCCATGGATGTTTTTGAGGACAATAACTATATCCGCGAGCTGCAAACTCAGGAGACCCGGGAAATCGAAAAAATTCTTTTTTTACTTACAAACCTGTTACGTGAAGAGATAAATTTCCTGGAAAGTAATATTTATGTCCTGGGTGAACTGGACCTCGTTTTTGCCAAAGCGGTGTTTTCGAAACAGATAAACGGCAATCAACCCGAGCTGGTAGATGA
The DNA here is from genome assembly GCA_016934825.1 of Candidatus Zhuqueibacterota bacterium. Classification (GTDB taxonomy): domain Bacteria; phylum Zhuqueibacterota; class Zhuqueibacteria; order Residuimicrobiales; family Krinioviventaceae; genus Fontivivens. The sequence continues at coordinate 102,533 of JAFGSB010000018.1, read as the reverse complement.
AAAAATAATATCCATTGCCCAGGGCCGGCACCCTCTTTTGGTTTTACGGATGGGAGAGAAACAGGTCGTTCCGCTGGACCTGGAATTGGGGGAAAAGTTTTACACGCTGATTATCAGCGGACCCAATGCTGGCGGAAAAACAGTTGCCCTGAAAACTGTCGGCCTGTTGACACTCATGGCCAGGTGCGGTTTGCATATTCCGGCATTACCTCATTCAAAGATCGGCAATATTACTCATATTTTTTCATGTATAGGCGACCAGCAGTCGATTGAAAATGATCTGTCCACCTTTTCGTCTCACATCAATGTGCTCGGTGATATTGCCGAACATGCAGACTCCAACAGCCTTGTGCTGGTGGATGAAATCGGTACAGGCACAGACCCGGAGGAAGGAACGGCAATCGCCATGTCTTTATTGGAGGATTTAACCAGCCGCAAATGTTTGTCCGTCGTAACGACACATCTTGGCGCGTTAAAGGCTTTTGCATTTCGGACCGAAGGAATCGAAAACGCGTCGCTTGAATTTGACGCCGAAACGTTACAGGCCACATATATTTTTAGGGTGGGGATTCCCGGTTCCAGTTATGCCTTTGATATCGCCCAGAGAATGGGTTATCCGGCAGATTTAATTAAAAAATCCAGGGAACTGATCGGAACTCATAAGGATAAACTGGAAGGATTGATTTTAGATTTGGAGGATAAAGTTCGGGAACATAAAAAATTAACTTCCGAGTTAAAGTTGAAAGAGACCGGATTAAAAAGTATACAAAAGTTATATACCGAACGCAGTGAAGCCCTTAAACGGGATGAGAAAAAAATTAAAGGACAGGCCGTAAAAGAGGCGGAAGAAATTATCAGTCAGACCAATTCGCTTATTGAAAAGACCATCAAGGAAATTAAAGAGCAAAACGCCAGGCGCGAAGCCATTGTAAAAGCGAAAACAATTATAAACGAGCAAAAAACAAAGATCAAAATTTTAAAGAAGCAAACCGATGAACAAAAAGAAAAAATCCCTCTGATTTCCGTGGAACCCGGGGAATTTGTGAAATGGAAAAACAGCAATACAACAGGGAAGATTATATCGCGCGTCGATAAAAAAGGCAGGGTCTATATTCAACTCAATGGAGTGAAAATGAAAGTACCGGTGTCGGAACTGGAAAAATCTCAGGACACCCGAAAAAGGAAATCTTTGTTTAAATTGAATGTTGAAGAAAAACAGATCATTACCAATGAGGTTGATCTGCGGGGACTGAACGCGGAAGAGGCCCGGGAAGTCGTTGACAGGTTTATTGATGAAGCGTTGTTGACGGGATTAAAGGAGATCAGAATAATACATGGCAAGGGAACAGGTAAACTGCGTAAAGACATAAGCGAGTTTTTAAAAAGTCATCGCCAGGTTTTACAATTCCGGCTCGGTTACTGGAACGAAGGGGATTCCGGGGTTACGGTGGTTGAATTAAAAAGTTAACAGAAAGTTGGAGAAAGCAGCAACGGATGAAGAATATTGCGATCAAGGCCGCTCTGGCGGCGAGTAAGATATTAAAAGAAAATTTCGGCAGGATTACCAGCACACAAATTGATTTAAAACGGCAGTTTGATTTTGTTACTTTTGTGGATAAAAGTTCGGAACAGGAAATTATCCGGATCATCAGGGAACAATATCCGGACCACAAATTCTATGCGGAAGAATCGGACAAAGATGAATCGGGGGGATACCGGTGGATAATCGATCCCCTCGACGGGACGACAAATTATATTCATGGTTTTCCGGCATTTTCCATATCGATTGCACTGGAATATAATAAAGAAATTATACTTGGGGTGATTTACGATCCCATGCGGGAAGAGTTGTTCGTTGCCGAAAAGGGCAAAGGCGCAACATTGAATGATAAAACCATTCGGGTGTCGGATATTGCAGATCCGGCATTGAGTTTGTTGACGACGGGCTTTCCGTTCAGGGCAAAAAATTATCTGGAACTGTATCAGGAATCTTTCAGACAGTTGTTCCTGAAAATGAGCGGCATCCGCAGAATCGGTTCGGTGGCCCTGGATTTTAGTTACCTGGCGTGCGGACGGTGTGAGGGATTCTGGGAAATCGGCCTGTCTCCCTGGGACATCGCAGCAGGTTATCTTATAATTCGGGAAGCGGGAGGACTGATGACCGATTTTGCCGGTGAAGATTGTCCGGTGTGGACCGGGAATGTCGTTGCTTCAAACGGCCATTTACATGAAGCCATAATCAGGGTTGTTAAGGATGTCTTTGCGGGTACGATTGATAAATAACGGAAGACAGTTTCGGATTGTTGTTTTACTGACGTATTTTATTGCCATGCTTTTGTTGATTTTTTATGGCAAAAATTTTTACCCCGCCATTACACTGGAAATGTGTTTAAACCAGCCGGAAAGGTATGACGGCAGTCAGATCGATATCGGCACGGAAATTACCGTGGATAAAATTTATCAGGACGGTTTTACGATAAAACAGTTTGGTCATATCGTTAAGGTGAAAGGACGGGCTGAAAATATGGAACCGGGTGATTTTATCACCCTGTCCGTCGTATTTCATAAAGATGGCTGGCTGGAATTAAAGTCTTATCATATCGCAAAGAAACGAAGATTTAAAATTGCCGTGTCAATTTTTCCCGCATTACTGGTTATTTATTTGTTGCTAAAATCATTCTCTTTTGATTTTAAACGTTTTGTATTTGAGGAGCGTCATTAATGCCCGATCTGCTGACACATTATACCGCCGCATATTTTTTAACCAGGTCTTCCGCCTTTTTACGCTTCCGCGCCGTCTTTTACTTTGGCACTATATTGCCGGATATAATATCGAGACCCGTCTATATACTTTTTCCAAAGCTGGCGGTCTACACCGTTGCCATGCATACGCCCGTATTTCTTTTTATCCTCTGTTTGTTCCTGACGGAATTGTTCCATAAGGAAATTAAAGAAAACGTCAGAAATTATTTGTTCATGGGTGTGTTATTACATTTGATCCTCGATCTGCTGCAAAAACATCATGTCGGCGGTTATTTTTGGTTTTTCCCTTTTTCATGGAAAACCTTTGAGATCGGCTTGTTTTGGCCGGACACACCGCTTCAATTAACCCCTGTCTGGATTTCCCTTATATTGATGACGGAAGGTATTTATTATATGAAAAAGAGAAAGGGAGTTTAATTTTTCCCGGAATTATTTATTTGGGCCAGTAATTTTATCGCCTGTTGTTTTTTTTCTTTTGCCCGGTCTCTGACCTCCTCGTCAGGTTCGATATTTAACACCTGCATGCACGCATTAAAAGCTTTTTCATAGTCCTCAAGCTGATAATAGCATTTACCCAGTTTCAGATAGAGTACAATTTCATTATAATGGTTGTTCACTTTTTCCAAAGACACAGATTGTAACAGGGCGGTATACGTCTGAATGGCGGATTCATATTGTTTGTTAAGAAATTGCGCGTCAGCCAGCGGCCAGAGATAAAACCTGCTGTTCGGAAAGTGTGCTAAACCCTGGTTGGCGGTGTCGATTGCCAAAGCATACTTTTTTTCTTCAATATAGATCCATGCAAGGTTTGATAATGCCGCCCACCGGGTGAAATTACCGCATTTTGTAACATACAGTAAATGTTCAATTCCTTCTTCCCGTCGATCCGAAAAAAAAGGGAGCCAGGAGAATTTTTTGGTAATATTGCTTCTCCAGTATAAATAGCTGCCGATGCCAAGATACGGATCACAGAATGAGCTGTCCAGTTGTATTGTTTTGTTCAATTCGCCGATCGATTTCAGCGCGATGCGAACAGCGGAAAAATATTTTTTATCGCGTGCCAACTGGAAGCTTTTATAGGAATAGGCCGCGCCTAAATAAAAATGAGCATATTTATTGTCCGGGTCAACGGCGATTTGATCTTTTGAAAGAGATATTGTTCGATCGATATGATCATAAAATTCCTGTTTCCATCGTAAAGTTTCAAAATCCATCATTCGTGACTGCCAAACAGCCGCTAAAAAAAAATACCCGGCCGGCTCTTCGGGATATTTTTTTACGATGTTGTGAATAAAGTCAACCGCGGAATCGTATTGTTCCTGAATACTCAATTCGATAGCCGGCTGGATTTCGTCAATGATCGACAACCGATCGGAATTTTTACAAAACAGGGGAAAAGCGGTGCCAAACAACAGAAGGAAAAAACAAAAACGAAATTTCATATTGATTTACTATTTGTGAAGTGTTTATCCGGAAACATAAAAAAAGCCTGCCGTGAACGGGCAGGCTTGAAAATTATTAATCTATGATATATTTGCCTGGATCTTTTTTCTTGTTATTTACAATAACTTCGTAATGAAGATGCGGCCCGGTAGACCTGCCCGTATCCCCTACTTTACCTATCACATCATAACGTTTTACTTTTTGCCCGCGGGTTACCAGAATTTTGTGCAGATGAGCATATCTTGTTTTATATCCGTAACCGTGATCAATGACAATATATTTTCCAAAATCTTTATTGGGTTCATATTTGCTTTGAACTTCAACAACTCTGCCATCGGCTGTAGCGTGTATATCGGTTCCCCGTGGGGCGGAAATATCAAGACCTTCATGAGTCCTGTATTTATCAACAAACGGATCCAGGCGCAAACCGTAACTGGCGGTTATCCGGCCGCCAAGGATGGGTCTGATGGAGGGTGTACATTTTAACTGCTTTAGATCCTCGTTATATTTTTTCATTATATCATTTCGGCTCTCGGAAGCCAACGAAACACGTTGTTCCATATTTTCAATCATACGTTGAATTTTGATCGCCTGGTTGATCGCATCGTCCTCAATAGAAGTATAATTTGCATAAGTATCTTCGGAATGACCGCCGATACCGAGTTCCCTGGTATCGCTGTCGATTACGGGTAAATCAACAAAAACACGGAGATCGTCATCTTCTTTTTCCAGGTATTTTACTTTCGTTTCAATTTTATTGATTTTTTGCCCCATTTCCGTCAGCAATTCTTCAAGCTGGGAGTTGGATTTTGATAAACGGCTAACTTGCCAGTTATGAAAAAAATCAGTAAATATCTGCAATATTAGAAAGACGAACAGTAATAAAAATAAAAAACTTAGCGAGCTTAAACCGATTATTTTTTTCCACCCCAGGCTCAATTGTTTAACTTCCGACCCCCCCATTGAAAAGTATATCAATTTGATTCGTTTATCTTGCATAATTTACCTTTGACTTGTAATTCCGTTAACCCAAATGAAAAACGTACTTTACTTTTGTATCTGGCAGGAATTATGGGAGGTAGATACTAAAGTTATATAAATATAATAACTTAATAATGTTTTGTCAAGTAAAAAAATATAAATATCACAAAATAATTTTATATAATTCATTCGAGAAATTTTCGTAATAATTTGCTTCTTGAGGCGTGACGAAGCCTTCTCAGTGCTTTTTCTTTGATTTGGCGCACTCTTTCTCTTGTTAAATGAAATTTTTCACCAATTTCTTCAAGAGTAAGCGAATGTTCGATGCCTAATCCAAAATAGAGTTTTATGACCTCAGCTTCACGCTTGTTTAATGTGGATAGCGCTCTCTCAATTTCGATTAATAATGATTCAGATAATAATGATTTGTCCGGAGGCGGTAACTCCGTATTCTCCAACATATCAACGAGCCTGTTCTCATCTTCCCTGTTATAAGGAGCATCCAGGGATAAATAAGTGCCCGGAGAATTTAAGGCCTCAAAGACTTCTCTCAGATTAATATTGAGTTCATTGGCGATCTCTGTTGGCGAAGGCTCCCTTTCAAATTCCTGTTCCAGGGAGGTAAATATTTTTTCAATTTTGTTAAGAACACCAATTCGATTCAGAGGTAATCTGACTATCCTGGCCTGTTCCGCCAGGGACTGCAAAATCGATTGACGTATCCACCAAACGGCATAGGAAATAAATTTAAAACCACGGGTTTCATCGAACCTGCTGGCGGCTTTGATCAAACCCAAATTGCCTGCATTTATCAAATCGCCTAATGATAATCCCTGGTTTTGATACTGTTTGGCTACACTGACTACAAACCGAAGATTTGCTTTCGTAAGTTTTTCTAGAGCGTCATGATCGCCTTTTTTAATTCTCTTGGCATAATCAATTTCTTCTTCAGGGGTAAGTAATTTTACATTACTTATTTCACGAAGATATTTATCCAACGAATCTTCGGAAAAATTATTGGATGATGGACTTCTTATTGCCAAGTATAGCTCTCCGCCATTCGCCAGGTCTTTGGAACGTGCTTATTTTATAAAAGACTATTCCAATTGATATATGAATTTAGAAAAAAATGTAAAAAAGTCAATAGAAGAATTTTTATTATTGTACCTTGAGTAAATTTTGCGGTAACGGTTATTTTTAAAAAAAATACTTGATTTTTTAAAATAATATTTTGATATTTATAATGTATTATTATATTTATCTGGCGGGAGAATATGAATTTTAAAAAACAAGTTATTTTATTCGCCTTCTTTTTGTTTTCAACTGTTTATATTTTTGCGGGCGCTGTAATTACTGAATTTCGCGCAGATGCCGGTTTAAATCAGGTTGAATTAAAATGGGTTGTCAGTTCCGAATCCAATCTGAAAGGGTATAATGTCTACCGCAGTTTTGACGGCGTCAATTTCGTTAAACTGAATTCTAATTATATTCCGGTAAAAGCAGGGTCCGGTGAAAAAACCTATAAATATATCGATCGTTCCGTGTTCAAACCCGATGGCAGGACTTTTTACTATAAAATAGAGTTTGTAAATATTAACGATTCAAAAACAGAGTATGAAAAAGTTGTCGAAACATCGCCCGAAATCTCTTCAGCCCGTCATACATGGGGCAGTATTAAAGCCATGTTCCGTTAGTTGAATCATCGTTTAAAATTCCTCCTCATTGTCAAAATATTTTACTTCTTTTAATTTTTCCGTAAACCGTTCAAATTGATTATTAACACGATCGGACGCATTTTTAGCGTTATTTAAATGTGTTGTTAATACTTTTAATTCCCCGCTTATATTTTGTGAATCCTGCTGCAGAGAATAAAGTGTTTGAATTATTCGCCGGGTTGCTGTTTCCAAACGTTTCCCTTCCATTCCGATCAGGATCACTTTTAAAAAGTAAAAGAAAATATTGGGTGAAGTGATTAATATTTTTTTCTGTTGGGAAAGTAATATGATCTCCTCTTTATTGATAATCTGGTAATAAATCGATTCGGAGGGGATATACATCACGGCGAAATCAAGGGTTCCTTCCTGTGGTTGTATATATTTTTTGCCGACTGTTTCGATATGTCGGCGCACATCGCGGTAAAAATCCCGTTTCATTAGCTTTCTTGTGTCTATATTATTCTCGTTTTCGGCTTTGAGGAAATTTTCCATCGGAAATTTGGCGTCAATCGGGATCAATCCTTTATCAGTGATAACGACTGCATCCACAATGTAACCATTCGGAAACGAGTATTGCAATTTCACATTAGACCGTGGCAATATTTGGTATAAAAGGTCGCTTAATATTTGCTCGCCGATTTTTCCTCGTAACTTTGGTGTTTTGAACAGTTGTTGAAAGTCCCTCATTTGCCGGCCAATCTCATGGACCTTGCCGAGATCATGGTTCAACAGGCGCAGCAGTTGAGTGGTATTATCAAGGCGGGTATTGATGGCCTGATTTGTAGAATGTAACTGTCTGTTGATCATATCCGAGGTCTGGTTCAATCCCGTCCTGATTTCCTGTAACCATTGACCCAGGATTTGCCAGGATTGTTCTTTATCCGGATCATGGAATAACCGCGTCATTTTTCTGTTTTGCCAGTAAAGAGCGAAAACAAAAAAGCAAATGATGATCAATGTAAAGGTTATAAAATAAAAAAGATCGTTTACCGGCATAAAACCTGCTATAAATAGATGAAAATCGTTGTGCCTTTGTTTTTTTGACTTTGTATGATTAATTCACCGCCATGTTCGGTAATAATGCGGTGCACAATAAACAAACCCAACCCCGTACCTTCTTTTTTGGTGGTAAAATATGGGTCCAGGATTTTTTGCATGTCCTTTTCGTCGATACCACAGCCGGAATCAATAATTTTGATCTCAAGTTTCCGTTCTTTTTTTGCGACATGAATTTCAATCGGCTCATTCTCCTGGGACGCTTCGATGGCATTTTTGATCAAATTATTAAAAACGCGCCGCATCTGTTCACGGTCCAGGGGAATTGGCGGTATATTATGATCGAAAAACAATTTTATCGGGTGAGAGGCGTACAATTTCGCCGAATTGTTTATGATCTCCGTAATGTCCTGGTCCGTTTTCTCCAGTTTTGGCATACGCGCAAATTCGGAAAACTCGCTGGCCAGTTTCCGCATGGACGCTATTTCTTCCTCGATTATTTTTATGGATTCGGAAAAATCGGTACCGGTTTTGATTTCCTGCGGCAAGCTCGTTTTCAGGCGGTAAAGGGAGAGTTCGATCGGCGTCAGCGGATTTTTTATTTCATGGGAAATCTGTCTGGCAACGTCACGCCAGGCGGCGGCTCTTTCCGCACGTTTCAGGTTTTCCCGGCTTGTCATCAGTTCTTCTGCCATTTGATTGAAAGAGTCCACCAGAAACCCGATTTCATCTTTCGCTTTTATATCAATCCGGTGGGATAGATCGCCCGAACCTACCCGTTTCATACCATCCGTCAATTGTTTGATGGGTTCACTCAATCCTTTTGAAATTATTTTGGTCAACTGGAAAGATATCAATCCCAGTAATACCAGCAATCCGATCGCAAAAGCCCATATTATTTTTTTTTCAATGATCGTTTCAAGAAACAGACTGAGGGAGGTATAATTTTTTAAAATCCGGGAGATCTCTCTTTGGGTATTTAACTGGTTTCCCGGTATTTCAAAACCGACAAATTTAATCGTGGAATCGGGAAATAAACAATAATATTCAAAGTAATTTTTATTGTTGTATGGTACATTCAGGGACAGAAATTTTTGCGATTGAATGGAATGATAGTTAGAGCCTGTAAATTCAAATATTGGCCGGTCGATGTCCGGTTCGATACTTGAAAAAAAGGTGTAAAATGCCTGTTTTTGTCTCATTTCTAACATACCGGCATAACTAATACCGTTATTTTCTATGATCGTTTTGTTCAAGGCGGGAAAATCAGGATTCAGGTCAATAAATGTTTGTCCTTTTTTGTTAAACTGGTTGCGTAATATATCCAGCGAGCGGGAAAGGGCGTTTTCAACTTCAGGCGGGGTGAGTATATCGGAACTCCTGGTAAACAGATAACTCGAGACAAGCACGAGGGTCACCGTGGGTACCAGCACAAAAAAGAAAAACAGTATCGAAAGACGCGCTTGAAATTTTGATCTTTTCCGGGACCTGTACCAGACTGTTATACAATAAGCAATAAAAGCGAATGTTACAATCCCCAGCCAAACGAAATAAGGATTCATTTTGCTAAAATAAATTGATTAAAAAATTATGTTTTATCCGCCGATACGTTTTCGTTTAATTAAATATTGCAGTAAAACCCGATCAAAATCCTGCATGGTATCAATAAGAACATAATCTATTCTGTTAGCCAGACATTGACTTTTATAAGTTTCAATAAAATTGTTGACCAGTTTACGGTATTCGGTACGGATATGCCAGGGCTGAGTGGCTAACTTTTCTCCCGATTCCAGGTCTATGAAGGTAGAGTCGTGTTTAAAGTCAAAAGTTCTTTCTAACGGGTCCAGAATATGAAATACAATGATCTCATGTTTTTTATGGCGAAAATGCTTCAACCCCGAAATCACTTTTTCCGGATTGTCCATCAAATCCGATAATACGATAATCAACCCCCGTCTGTTGATCCGCTCCGCCATCTGGTGAAATGTTTCTGCGATGTTCGTCGTTGAACTGACCCGTGTTTTTTGTAATTGCTGAAGAATAACGGACAAATAAGTATTCACGGAACGCGGCGGCAGATATTTTTTAATTTTTTGGGCAAAGGTGACCAAACCCACCGAATCGCGCTGTTTGAGCATTAAATATGTCAGGGCGGCGGCCATGTAGGTGGCGTACTGAAATTTTGTAATCTGATGAGAAGAATAGGACATGGATGCCGAAGAATCGAGTAATATATATGATTTAAGATTTGTTTCCTCTTCAAACTGTTTAACATAAAACCGGTCGGTTTTGCCGTAAACTTTCCAGTCGATATGCCGGATATCGTCACCGGGCATATATTGACGATACTCGGCAAACTCGACGCTGAACCCATGATATGGACTGCGGTGCAGTCCCGTGATAAAACCTTCCACAACCAGCCTTGCCACCAGGTTCATATTGCCGAGCCTGGAAACGGCTTCCGGTTTTAAGAATTTTTTAAAGTCCTGAAGTTCTGTTGCCATATTTTATTTATTCAATTCATCTAATATTTTTTCAATGACATCCGTTGTGCTGACCCCCTCGGCTTCCGCGTTAAAATTTGTAACAAGGCGGTGTCTGAGTACGGGTTTGGCCATGATTTTTATGTCCTCAATATCTGGCGTGGGTCTTCCGTCGAGTACGGCCCTTGTTTTCGCGCCAAGCACCAGGTATTGGGATGCACGCGGTCCGGCGCCCCAGTTGATCCATTCCCTGACGAATTTTGGCGAATCTTCATTTTTGGGTCGCGTATGGCGCACCAGCTTAACGGCAAAACTGACCACATTATCTGCAATCGGTACCCGCCTCACCAGGTCCTGCAATCTGATAATATCCCCGGCGTTCAGGATTGTTTTCAGATCGGGAGAATAGGCGCTGGTTGTGGAGTGAACGATCTGTTCCTCTTCATCTTTTGCCGGGTAATTGACCCAGATATTGAACATAAAACGGTCAAGCTGCGCCTCCGGCAGAGGATACGTACCTTCCTGTTCAATGGGATTTTGTGTTGCCAGTACAAAAAACGGTTCGTCGAGTTTATATGTTGTACCGGCGGCGCTGACTTCATGTTCCTGCATGGCCTGCAATAAAGCGGATTGTGTTTTCGGGGGTGTCCGGTTGATTTCGTCCGCCAGCACGATGTTAGCAAACACCGGCCCTTTGACGTATTTAAACGTTTTGTGTCCTGTTGTTTTGTCATCTTCAATCACTTCCGTACCGGTTATATCCGAGGGCATCAAGTCGGGTGTAAATTGTATCCTGTTGAATTTCAGGTCAAGTACTTTTGCCAGTGTACTGATAAGCAGGGTTTTTGCCAGACCGGGAACACCGATTAAAAGACAATGGCCCCTTGCCAGCAACGATATCAGTAATTCATCTATCACCTGCTGCTGGCCAATGATTACTTTACTGATTTCTTTGACTATATCCTGATGTGATTGATTTAATTGTTTGACAATTTCTATATCGTTACCCGTTTTTTCGTCTGGTAAACTCATTTAGCCTCCGTAGACCATGTATATAAAATTCAAATTTTTATTCATATGTAACTTTTTTATTTACTTTCGGTTCCGACAAACTTAGGGAATTTTGCGGCAAAAGTCAATGACGGAATAGGGGTAGATATCAGACCCAGAATTGTTTTATTTGGAGGGGAATTTTTAATTCCTTAAATTGATTTATCAACTTTTTGTTTGAAATTCTGCAATGTGTAAATGTGTTTTGTGTAATCGTGGGAAACAAGCAGAAAAATATAATAACATTTAACGGTGCCGATTTAGAAAATTATGCTATTAAAAAATTTAACAGGATTGACTTTAGAGGAACTGGAAGCTTTTGCTGTTGAACACGGTGAAAAGGAATTCCGCGGCCGCCAGTTATTCAGTTGGATATATGAAAAGAACATGCGTTCTTTTGAAAAAATGACAAATATATCCAAAAGCTTCAGTCAAAAATTACGGCACATCGCCAGGGTGGGTCAGCTTGATCTTTATACAAAAAATATTTCTCCCGCCAGCGGCGCGGTCAAGTATTTATTTTCGTTATATGACAATAATTTTATAGAAAGCGTATATATCCCGGAGGATAAACGAAGAACTTTATGTATATCCTCGCAGGTGGGGTGTGCGTTAAACTGCTCATTTTGCGCGACGGCAAAAATCGGGTTTAAAAGAAATCTGTCCGCCGGGGAAATAGTTGACCAGGTATTATTTGTCGAGAGCGATATCGGAGAAGAGTTGACGAATATCGTTTTTATGGGCATGGGCGAACCGTTCAAAAATTATGATCAGGTCATCAAAGCGGCGCAGTTGATTAATCATCCGGATGGTATCGCGGTCGGCGCGCGGCGGATCGTGATCTCGACGGCGGGTGTCGCCGATAAAATTTACCGGTTTTCCGATGAGGGACATAAATTCCGCCTGGCGGTGTCCCTGAATTCACCTTTTAATATTAAAAGGGAAAAGTTGATGCCGGTTACGAAAAAATGGGATCTGGAATCATTAATGACGGCGATAAAATATTATGCCAATAAATCAAAACAATTGCCCACTATCGAATATGTTTTATTTGACGGCATAAATGACAACCATAAAGATGCACTGGAATTGAAAAGACTACTTTCGAAAATTCCCGCCAAGATCAATATCATTCCTTATAATACATCGATACCCGGATTTAAACGGCCTGAACCGGAGAAGGTGGATCAATTCATACAATGGCTTTTGCCCCTGAACGCGCCGGTATCGGTGCGCTGGAGCAAAGGCGATGATATCGACGCCGCCTGCGGCCAACTGGCGGGGAAATATGAAAAAAAAGGAATGTCAATCAAAACGGGTGATGAATGAATTTAATCGAAAATCATAAGCCCATCATCGGCGTCATGGGCGGCGCATCAGTGAACCGTGATGCGGAAAAAACCGCCTGTGAACTGGGTGTTTTGATCGCGGAAAACGGCTGGATACTTTTAAACGGCGGTCGTAACGCCGGGATTATGCGGGCATCCGCCAAAGGCGCGAAAAGCGGGGGCGGTTTAACGATCGGTATATTGCCCGGAAGCTCGAAATCCGAGGCAAATCCTTTTATTGATATCCCGATTGTGACCAATATGGCCGACGCGCGTAATTTGATCAATGTGCTCAGCAGCGATGTTGTGGTAGCCTGTCCGGGTTCGGTGGGAACGGTCTCGGAAATCGCTTTGGCGTTGAAAAATCTCAAACCGGTGATTTTATTAAATTTTGATCCCGGTAATATTTTCGCGGAATACATACGGGAAGGTATATTAATTAAAGTGGAAACACCGGCCCAGTGTATTAATAAGATTAAAGATATATTGTCCGGCCGTGATGTCTGATTTTCTATTATTTTTACAAAAACAAGCTGGTTCCAAACCGATTATCGAATCCCCGGATTCGAAAATGAACGGCTGGAAACCGGTATCCATATCATGGAACAGGTAATATCGAACGAAGCTATTACCGGTAATAATCAGACGATATGATTTGCGACTATACCTGTAAACGCTGTTTTTATTTCCGCCGGCTGCCCCTGTAATTCCATACCGAAATTACCTCACAATACTTCATCAATAAGGGCGCAAATGGACAACGATCCGAACACACCGCCGCCATGCAGAATCGGTGACAACTTTGGGGCTTATTATCACATACGCTTCAGCGTTTTCTGTCAGGCCGGTATTCAGGCTGATCCTTATGCAACGCCACAGCCCCTGCGCGACGGTTATCTGGTTTGTTAAAAATAATAATGTAATGGATAAAGCAACAGTTCCGGTTTTCATGAATTTTCCTTATTATGGTTAATTATTTTATGGACGTCGTACGTGGCCGTCAGTTTCTATGCTCGCCAAAACTTAAAAAAATAATTTTAAATTTAACGTTGACTTTTTTTTATTTAGTGTTATTTTATTCTTTATTGGTTAGAAGATAATTTAAGGTTAAGTAAAATTGACAAAATAGTAAGGACTCTTGAATGGAGGGAGAACAATGATAAAGTCTCAAAAGTGTTTTGCGATTATTTTGCTTACAGGTCTTTTTTTGCTTGCCGGATGCGCCGGGACTTTTAAAGGATTTCGATCCAGCAGCAGCAAAGTTGTGAAAAAAGCGCCTTATTACGATGGGAAAAAAATAACTGTAAACGGCAACGTCGGATTGCTGCCCGTTGAAATGGATATTCGGTTATATCGCGCTTATTTTGAAAATGACAGGAAACATGCTCTCGAACCGTTAATCGAAGCAATTGACAAAGCTGTATGCGGTTTTGAGAAAATTGACCCGTTGGATTTTATCGATTTGCCGCCGGAACAGGCCCCGGACATTTACATGGGAAACGTAGAGTCATTCAATTCTCCGGCAACTCATACGGGCACCGATGAAAATGATGAGGATAATCAAATGGTGTTGTATCGTTACAGCCCGTCATCGGCCTGGAAGGACAGTTTGCTGGCGCGAGCCGGACAGAATCAGGTCGATTATTTTTTATTCATCACGGTGGGTTTCAGCGAATATTTCCTGCGCATGAAGAATTTACTTGGCAGCAAGGAACTTTCACTCGGCACCGGTTACAGTATTCCTTCCGAATGGCTGACTGATCTGGATACGCCCGCAGAAGTGCTTCATGTTACCGGCGCTTTGCTGGATAAAAACGGCAAAATTTTGCGCTGCGGAGCGGAAGGAATTATCGCCAAAAAGACCGGGTTTTTAAAATCACTTATCGATTTACAGGAGTTGATCTCCAACGAAGAGATTGCCAATCTGTTGAATAACGACCGGCGCGAGGACCTGCCGGGAACACCCCTGAAATGGGAAGCCGCCGTGCAAAATCTGACGGGACAGCTGCTGGGACGGGATAATATGATTGTACAGCAGGTAAAATGACCCGATTATTAAATGGGTGGAACAAATAAATGCTGTAAAGGAAGGGAAATATGAAAAAATGGAAAATATGGTTATCAGGTATTTTTGTTATTTTGATGATCGTGATTATAGTCATTGCGGCGCGGAAATGGACAACGTACACGATCCTGAAAACCAGCAGGGAACTGAGCGGGGATCAGGTGCCGATCCCGGAGAGCGTTTCCTCTGAACCGGAGCCGATAGTAAAAGGTGATGCAGACTGGATTTCCTGGCAGGGTGAAAATGGTGACAACCGCAGCCTTGTTTCCGGGATCATAAAGGATTGGTCAGGTGGATTGAGAAAGGTCTGGCAGGTCGATTATCTGTGCCAGGGGAATACAAGCGCAGCCTGGTCTGCTCCGGTTATTCAGGGCAACCGGTTGATTGTATGCGGACGAAATGATGAGAGCGACCTGATTTTTTGCCTGGATCCCCGGGACGGCCGGTTGCTCTGGCATTCATCATACAAATCAAAGGCTGTCTCAAGCCACGGTGCCGGTCCTCGTGCGACATCATTTATAGATAACGACCGGGTTTACACGTTTGGCCGCAGCGGTGATCTGGCGTGCTGGAACCTGTCCGACGGAGATGAAATCTGGCGCAGGAACATCACGGATGAGGGCGGCAAGGAACCTACCTGGGGTCACTCTTCATCGCCGCTGATCCTTAACGATCTTGTTATCGTTCAGGCCGGGGGCGCCGCCGGGACGATAGCATATGATAAACATTCAGGGACTGTTGCCTGGAAGAGCGGTCAGAATATAGCCGGTTACGCCGCGATAACGGGATGGCCCAAACCGGAATTTCCCGCCGTCCTTTCTTTTCACGGAAAAGGTCTTGCCGCAATTGATGCCCGTAACGGCGAGGTGCTCTGGAATGTACCGTGGGAAACCCAGTATGACGCCCATGCGACAACTCCGGTTGTCACCGGGGATTTTGTTTTTATCACTTCCGGTTATAAAACCGGCTGCCAGTTGTTAAAGGCTGACGGTTCCGGGGCGGAAATTCTCTGGCGAAACAATACAATCGAGTCCATGCATTCCGATCCATACGTTATAGACGGTTTTTTGTACGGTTATTCCGGGCAAAGTTACCAGAACAGGGGCGTTTTTAAATGTGTTACTTTGCAGGACGGCGTCGAAAAATGGTCCACCGGTGAGATGGGGTGGGGTACCTGTGTTTTTGTAGACGACCACCTGCTGTGTTGTGACATCAAGGGAAATATTTTCCTGATGAAACCGCACCCGGATAAATTTATTCTGGCGACAAAATTAAATAAAGCCCTGGGCGATGTCAGGGGTCCTGTCTGGACAAAACCGGTCGTCGCAAACGGATTTCTGTACCTTAGATTCAAACAAAGATTGATATGTTACGCCCTTGCTGCCGGAGACTGATTGATTCGTTTAACAGGTTTCTCAGGATCTCCCGGGGAACCTGCGGCAGTTAAATGTGTTTTATCGGTCATCCCCATCATCATGCCGGATGATATGAGTTGTCCCGTTTATATTTAAGATAAGCGGACTTAACCGGCCACCTTCAATCTTGAAATTTGTATTTTAATTTTCTATATTGATACATCCGTATCCGGTCCGGGCCGTACACGGATAAAAAAGTTTAAAATAATGAATGATAGCGGGAGAAATAAGACGGACAGATTTATACAAATAATACCCAAAGACGGTATAAAACTGCCGCCGTGGAAACGTGCGGTGATCAAAGTCGGCAGCGGTCTGGTCACGGCCGGTGGTAATAAATGCAGCACCAAATATTTGCTGGATATTGCAAGCTTTATCATTGAATGCCGTAACCGGGGTAAAGAGATCATCCTGGTTTCCTCAGGGGCCGTAGCGGCGGGTTTGTCGACCCAGACTCAGTTAATTGGTAAAACGCAGAGGTCTATTCCGGAAAAACAGGCGCTTGCCGCGATCGGGCAGTCCCTGCTGATGGCAATATGGAGCAGGTTGTTTGATTTTCCCTGCGCGCAGCTACTGCTCACTTATGATGATATTTATAATCGCAAGCGGTTTGTCAACGCTAAAAACACGCTTATGGAACTGTTAAACCTTAAAACCCTGCCGATTATCAATGAAAACGATACCGTAGCGGTAGATGAACTCAAAGTCGGCGACAACGATAATCTGGCCGCGTATGTCGCAGTATTGGCGGGGGCCGATTTGTTTTTGATCTGTTCCGACGTGGACGGTTTATTTGATGCGGACCCGCGAAAAAATGCCGGTGCGCAGCTTTTAAATAAAGTTGAAAAAATAGACGATAAAATCTATAAACTTGCCGGCGGCACGCAAAACACCATCGCGACCGGCGGTATGCTGACTAAAATCCAGGCGGCGGAAAAAGCTACCTCCGGCGGCATCAATACGATCATCATGAACGGAACAAAACGCGGATTTTTCGAATTGCTGCTCAACGATATTATTTGCGGCACTATTTTTATCAAATCCGACAAGCCGGTCAAAGGGAAAAAGCACTGGATGCTGCACGCAAAACCGAGCCTCGGTGATATTTTTATAGACCAGGGGGCGGTCAACGCGATCAGCACCAAAGGGGCATCATTATTACCCTCCGGCATTCAAAATATAAAAGGCCGTTTTGCTGCCGGTGATGCGGTTAATATTATCCATGTTTGTGAGGGGCAAACACTTCTTGTCGCTAAAGGGATAAGCCAGTATGGCAGCGATGATTTGAAAAAGATAATCGGTAAAAAGAGCAAAGAGATTGAGAGTGTGCTGAACGGTTTTTATTCGGATGTTGTCGTCAGCCGGGATGAGATGGTATTGAAAAAATGAGAGGAAACTGAATGTTGCAGATAAATAAAGAGCTGCTTGAGATCGCGCAAAAATGCAAGCAGGCATCCCGTCAGGTTGCCAGGTTAAGCACGGCTGTGAAGAATGAGGCTTTGAAAGCAATGGCGGCGCAGTTGGAAAAAGACCGGGAACAAGTTTTTGCGGCAAATGCCATCGACGTGAAAAACGGCAAAGAGAAAAATCTGTCTCCGGCGATGATCGACCGCCTGATATTGAATGAACAGCGTATCTCGGCAATGGCGCAGGCCTTGCGTGATGTGGCCTCTTTTAATGACCCCGTCGGGGAGATGAGCGACATCCGGACCCGTCCGAACGGCATTCAGGTGGGCATGAGACGGATCCCGCTGGGTGTTGTCTGTATTATTTACGAGTCCCGGCCCAACGTAACTTCTGACGCAGCGGGTTTGTGTTTAAAAGCCGGCAACGCCGTACTGCTTCGCGGCGGCTCGGAAGCGTTTCACTCCAACAAAGCGATCGTCGATTCCCTGCATAAAGCCCTGCAGGCAAGCGGGGCGCCCCCGGAAGCGATATCCTTTGTCCCGACTACCGACCGGAGTGTATTGACCGATCTGTTGAAATGTGATACATGTATCGACCTGGTTATACCGCGCGGCGGGGAAGGATTGATCCGTTTTGTCGCGGAAAACAGCCGGATACCCGTTATCAAACATTACAAAGGAGTATGTCATTTATATGTGGATAAAGATGCAAATGAGGATATGGCCATAAATTTATTGGTTGACGGTAAAACGTCCCGGCCGGGAGTGTGCAACGCGCTGGAGACCATGCTGGTGCATCAGGACGCGGCGGAGAGTTTTTTGCCCAGAGCGGCGGCTGTTTTAAAGAAAAAGGGCGTGGAAATGCGCGGATGTTCCGCGACGAGAAATATTCTGCCGGAGATCGCACAGGCATCGGAAGAGGATTATTACGCCGAATACCTGGCGCTTATTATTGCCATCCGGGTGGTGAAAAATTATGAAGAGGCGGTTGCCCATATTGAAAAATATGGCTCGGAACATACGGATGTTATTGTAACCGACAGCCTGAAAACGTCACAGGCATTTATCAGGGATGTCAATTCTTCCGTTGTCGCGGTGAACGCCTCCTCCCGTTTTTCCGACGGCGGAGAACTTGGACTCGGTGCGGAGATAGGTATATCGACGACAAAATTGCACGCGTTCGGCCCGATGGGACTGGAAGCGCTGACTACCCGAAAATTTGTAGTAACGGGAGACGGGCAAACCCGTCACAATATCGAATGGTGAATTTGGATTATATATTACCGGAATTTTGTGTAATTTAATTTTTGTATTTTATATTGAATTTCTGTAACGTATATTATAAAAACAGTATCACAGTTATGTTGTTCCACTAACCAGTAAATTTAATCCAGTTATCCGTATTGAAAGGAGAAATTTTTTAAATGAAGACCTGGCAAAAAGTTAAAGATAAAGATTTTGGGAAATCGCTTTTTATTTGGCGACACAGGGCAATCAGCCGTTTTTTCACAAAAATTTTTACCTGGTTATTGGGGGGATTTGTCTCCGGGATATTGACATCTATATTTTTTCTTGCCGTCGGATTGCCGGATGTTTCGCTCACGGCTGCCAGGATCGTTTTTTTTGCGGTGTTTCTTATTGGTGTGATCAGCGCCTTTTTCCGAAATGTTTACAACGGACTTGAATACCGGATTACGGAAAATGCCCTTGTGCATGTCAAGCCAATGTGCGGAATAGAGTCAATCGGCAGAATATTAGGCTCTGCAGAAAAACCTTTCGGTCAGCAATTTGAATATATTTCCTGGGAACGGGCAAAGGAAATAAAGGATGAAAATGATACCTTTATGATGATATTAAAGGACAGGGAGGAAGCGGCCGTTATAGGTGTTGCCCCGGTTGCAAGTTATTGTAACGTTGGTGAAAATGCGGCCCCGGTGTATTTCCCAAAGCTGTTTGCCTCGGATGAAAAGGCGAATAAAACAGTCTTAAAACAGATTGTGCAAAAAGCCAGGGACGTCAGGAAAACAAAGGCTGAATAAAATAAAAAAAGTAATCATAAAAAATCAAAGGAGTATCATTATGCCGACCAGGATTACTCCGCTTGATGTAAAGTCTTATACAAACGCAGAACTTTATCGATTAGGGGAAAAAATATTTGAAAATGAACTTGTAAAAAATCGTTTTCAGACCGACTACGGACTGAGAGCCTCTGTCCGGGGCAAGGGTAATTATCATGTCGAAATGATAGTTGAAGATGAACAATTATTCGGCAGGTGTACCTGTCCTGCCGGTACGACTCCCTGTGAACATAAAGTTGCCATCCTTCTTGCCTGGCAAAACCAACCATCATCGTTCACAAGTTATCAGAATTTACGCAAAGCCATTCGGGATAAGGATAAAAGTACGCTTGTGGAGGTACTTGTGAATTTATCGGAAATCTTTCCGGAATTGAGCGGTTTCTTTTTACATGATTCATCGGAGGATGAATTAAGATCAATTCGGGAGGATGTAGCCGATATTTTTGATTTTCCTCACACGGAAAAGATAAATCCTCTTGAAGTTGTCGAGCCCTGTAAAATTTTATTTGTTCGCGCCAGGTACCTTCGGCATGAAAGTAAATGGCAGCACGCCCGGATATTAATCTTTGAAGTTTTGAACAGAATTTTGGCGCTGATCGACCAGGATCAACTCATACAGCCTTTTCAGGAAAATTTTATTATGGAGATTGCAGATGATTATGAAGAAATAGTGTTGGCTGACCCGGAGTTTGAAAAAAATAAAAAGGAAATTATTCAGGAAGTCAAGGAACTTTTGGAACATGAAACCGCGGAAGAACATGACGTGTACCTGGATCAGTTAAAAAGCCGTTTGGATATAAATTAGAGTTCCCCTTTTTTTTTGTATAAACCACATAAACACACGTAATCAATTTTCGGAGAAAATCATGTCTGTTATACGTTTGCCTGTCGAAAAAGTCAAGGAATTTATGGAAAAATCTTTTTTAAAATGCGGAGTTCCTAAAGATGATGTCGCAATTGTAGTGGATGTTTTAATCCGTTCGGATATACGCGGTATTGAATCACACGGGATCGGCCGGTTAAAAATGTATCTGGATTTTATTAAAGACAAAGTACAAAATCCGGTTACCAATGTGGAAATTGTAAAGGATACACCGGGTACCGCCCTGATCGATGGAAATTACGGCATGGGTCACGTTATATCTTACAGGGCGATGTCCCTTGCCATTGAAAAAGCGAAAATGCTTGGCGTCGGTGCCGTAGCAGTTAAAAACAGTACCCATTTCGGCATTTGCGGGTATTATCCGCTCATGGCGGCGGAGGAAGGAATGATCGGTTTGGCGGTAACGAACGCCCGCCCGACCGTCGCGCCGACTTTTAGCAACGAGCCCATGTACGGGACGAATCCGATTGCCTTTTCGGCTCCTACCGATGAGGAGCACCCGTTTATCCTTGATATGGCAACGTCAATTATACAAAAAGGCAAAGTCGAAATTTTGGAAAGGGAGAAAAAACCGGTTGCGGCCGGTCTGGTCATCGATAAAGAGGGGAATTCCCATACCGATCCAGGGAAAATATTGCAGCTATTCCGAAGCAAGCAGGCCGCTTTACTACCGCTGGGTGGAATTGGTGAAAAAACGGGCGGTCACAAAGGATATGGCCTGGGTTTGATGGTTGAAATACTGTCTTCAGCCCTGAGCGGTGGTCCATTTTCCAATGCCCTGTCCGGCTTTGATAAAGACGGCAACAAGATCCCAAATAAACTGGGACATTTTTTCCTGGCAATTAATGTTTCCAATTTCATTGACCTGGAAGAGTTTAAAAGTATTGCCGGCAATATCGTCCGGACCATGAGAAATGCAAACCTGTTCCCGGGACAGGAGCGGATATATGTCGCCGGAGAAAAAGGATTTGCGCGGCAAAAACGTATTCTCAAAGAGGGAGTGCCGATTAATGACGCCATGCAGAAAACCATGCTTGAAATCAAAAACGAATATGAACTGGATATTGAGTTACCTTTTTAAATTTATAGCTGATATTTAATGCGGGTCATAATATGTCGAAATATATAGGCGCAATAGACCAGGGTACGACAAGTACACGATTTATGATTTTCGATCATGGAGGACATGTCGTATCGGTCAGTCAAAAGGAACATGAACAGATTTTTCCCCATCCCGGCTGGGTCGAACACGATGCGAAACAAATCTGGAAGAATACTGAAAGTGTTATTCTGGACGCCCTGAAACAAAAGAACCTGACGGGCGGCGACCTGGCGGCCATCGGGATAACCAACCAGCGCGAAACCTCGGTTATTTGGGATAAGACGACCGGGGAACCGTTATATAATGCAATTGTCTGGCAGGATACGCGAACGGATGATATCTGTAATCAACTCGCGAAAAAAGGGGGACCGGAGCGGTTTCGCTCTCAGACAGGTTTACCCCTGGCGACATATTTTTCCGGCCCAAAGATTAAATGGATGATAAATAATGTTCCCGCCGTCAACGGGGCCGTGAACAGGGGAACGGCATTATTCGGTAATATGGATACATGGGTATTATGGAATTTGACCGGCGGAGTTCAGGGCGGTTTGCATTTGACGGATGTGACAAACGCAAGCCGTACCCTGTTGATGAATTTACAAACACTGGACTGGGATGAAGATATACTCGGTGTGATAGGCGTACCAAAAGCACTGCTGCCTCAAATTCAGGCTTCATCAGAAGTATATGGTGCAACCAGTGAAAAGGGATTATTAAAAACAAAGATTCCCATTGCCGGCATCCTGGGTGATCAACAGGCTGCGCTGGTGGGTCAGACCTGTTTTGAAGTCGGCGAAGCGAAAAATACTTATGGCACCGGATGTTTTATGCTTTTAAACACCGGTGAGGCGCCGGTACTGAGCAAAAACGGATTAATAACCACCGTGGGATACAAGTTTGGAGACAATAAACCGGTGTACGCCCTGGAAGGCTCCGTTGCCATTGCCGGGGCGCTGGTTCAGTGGCTGCGGGATAATCTTGGCCTGATTGATTCCTCTGCCGAAATTGAAGACCTCGCGCAGACCGTTAAGGATAACGGCGGTATATATTTTGTTCCGGCATTTTCAGGATTGTACGCTCCCTACTGGGAATCAAAAGCGCGCGGCATTATTATTGGATTAACCCGGTATATTAATAAAGGACATATCGCCAGAGCCGTACTGGAGGCAACGGCTTATCAAACACGGGAAATACTGGATGCCATGAATAAAGATTCCGGTGTTAAATTAATTAGACTTAAGGTAGACGGCGGCATGGTCGTCAATGAACTGTTGATGCAATTTCAGGCGGATGTGCTGGGCGTTCCGGTTGTCCGGCCGACTGTCAATGAAACAACGGCACTGGGCGCTGCTTATGCGGCCGGTCTGGCTGTGGGTTTTTGGCGGGATTATAATGATTTGAGAAATAACTGGAACCCGGGTAAAGAATGGCAGCCGGATTTAAATTCATCTGCAAAAATCAGCGGGTATAATAACTGGCTTAAAGCCGTAAAACGAACCTTTGACTGGCTGGATTGATTGTTTAACTGATTTCACTCAAGTTCTTTTAATTTACTTTTTTAAAATGGTAATTATAAGCGATAAAAGAATCATTGTTCCGCAAAAGCTTGATTTTGAAACTAAATTATTATTATATAGCCTGTTATCCGGTTTAATACGATGCCGGCGTTATATCAAAGGCGGGTATAAATTTTTTAAGAAATAGATAATCATTCAGTACTGTTAAGACATAAATATTATTTTTTATTATATTATACTACCAGTGTCCGGTTAATAACGGACACAATGCCCTAAACATCAATGGTTATTAAGATTTTTGAAAATGAAATCCTTGTTTGATACGTTTTGGGAAAAATTTCAAGTTATTTAACTTGATTTTATTAAATTTGTAAACCGGAAAAGGTATTGGTGTCCGATAACCGGATACCTGTGATTTAATATTTATTGCTCTTATTAGGGATAAAAACATGGAAAAAAGGTACCTTGATCAAACAGTTGACTTTTTGGGATTTCTCGGCGCCAAACTGCGAGATTTAAAGGGGTATTCCACACTTGCAAATGAAATATTACAAAATGCCGATGATGCCCCGGATGTAACAACGGTAACTTTTGATATAAATGAAATGGCGTTATTTGTGGAGAATAACGGCTCCTTCAGGGAAAAAGATTTCGAACGTTTACGGAATATTGCCGCAGGGGCCAAAAGTCTGGAATTGAATACAATCGGTATTTTTGGTATCGGGTTCTTGTCGGTGTACCAGATAACGGATAATCCTATAATCGTCTCCGCTGGGAAAAAGTGGACTTTTTATCCTGAAGCTGAAGAAAATCAAAGAATAATCGAAATCGATTGTAAAGATTATGGTAAAACATACTTTGGATTTCCCTGGGCGAGAGATCCTAACGGGGCGGTTCGTACTGCTCTGAAACTTGAGCATATAACGGAAAAGTCCATTGAAAACCTTTCACATGATCTGCAAACCACATTGCCGGGAAGCATTTTATTTCTCAGAAAAATTGAAAATATCATGGTCAAGGACAAAGGGAAAATAATCCAGACGATCATCAAAAATCCGGTTGAAGATCTGAGACAAAAATTATTAATTAACGACAAGCCGATTACCTGGTTCAGAATAAAGACAGATTTTAATAAAACGGCCGTGGAATTGAGGCAAAAATTCAGTTTCCATATTGAGGAAAAGAAAGAATCCATAGTTGAAATCGCTTTCCCGGAACATATTTTTGGGTTTCAGGGCAAGTTTTATGCTTTTTTACCCACTTCCCATATTACAAGTTTACCATTTCACATAAATGCTGATTTCTTTACTTCATCGGACAGAAAACGAGTACTGTTTGAAAATGATTACCAGGCATTATGGAATGAAGCCGCAATAATTGCCGCATCTCATGTGCTGGTGGATAACCTTGAAAATATTGCCAAATTTCTGGGAGCAAAAGGATTCTGGGAATTTCTCGAGAGGATATATGGCGCTTATATCGAATCGATGGAAGGTCATAATACCCCGATTATAAGAAAAGTATGGGAAATATTACAAACAAAATTAACACAAATAGAAATCGTATACACCAATTCGAACGAATGGGCCCTTGCAAAAGATGTTTACCTGCTGCAGGATCAACAGGAATATGAACTTTCTTATATTTTTGAGGAGTTGGGTATAAAGTTAGTGCATGAGGATATCCATGATAAATTTCAAATAATGCGGCACGATTCGATAAATATTGCATTATTGGGTCCCCTTGATCTTGCCAAAGCGTTAATGGCAAACCATTTCGCTCAACCCCGAAATTTCGAAGAAGCCCCGGAATGGTTTCAAAGAGAAGAGGGCCGTGAAAAATTATCAAAAGAAATCGAACGATTATTGCATAGGCAAAAGCCCGAAGAACTGGATTCGGTCAGGGAGGAATTACAAACCTGCTGTATTGCCATTTCGTATGTCAATAAATTAAATGCACCGAAAAGTTTGTGGAAGGCGTCGAAACAGGAAATTGAAATTTTTGGAGCTCTTAATCTGGCTTATGTATTCACATCCGATAAAAATCCGCCGGGGATTGCCAATTTAATCCATGATTTTGACGTATACGCCGCCATTGATGTTATTAATCTTGGAATCCGCGATCTGTTTGACACCTCGAATAAAAACAAACTGGAAGAATTTTGGAACGAAAATCCTTCCAGTATTATTAACCTGATCGACTGGTTTGATCAAAAAAAGAATATTATTAAAAATAATTACGAGCTTGTAAAGAGTTTACGGGCGCTGCCGATTTGGCCGTCCGGGAATAAATTATATGCCCTTGAACAATTGTACAGCCCGGGAAATTTTGATGAGCCGTTAAATATTACTTCCATCATTGACAGTTCAATTTTAAATAATTACCGGGATCTGTTAACAATATTAAATATCGAAAAATTAAATGTTGTAAATTATGTAAAGAATTTTGTGCCGGAATATTTCAAGCATCATAAGAAATTATCACTGGCAAGAACTCACGAACTGGTTATGTTTTTATCTCGTAATCTTGGGGAATTTTATGGCGAAGACGAAATAAAACAGATATATCAAAACCTTCCAATAGTAGAGTGCGATGACGGTATATGCAGAAAAGCTGCGGAGGTTTATTTTTATAACCAGGATGTCTGTACTATATTCGGAAATTCAATTCACCAGGTAAAACAATCAGTTGAGAAAAGGAAAGCCCTTTATGAATTTTACAAGTGGCTTAATATTGCTTCCACTCCACGCCCAGGTGATATTATAAACAGGGTACTTGAGGTTATTAAACAGGAACCGGATTTTGAAAACAGGGAGGTTTCTCAAAAAGTATTCATTTTTTTAGGAATGAACTGGAAAGAAATGAACGAATCCGATAAAAAAGAATACAAAATTTTACAAACTGAAGATTGGCTGCCGGCTAAAAATGATTTTGAAAAATGGTATTCTCCCTCTCAATTGTATACCACGTTTAATGCCTATTTGTTTAAAAGTCAGGCCAAATTTTTAGATATAGAAAAGCAGAAATCCTATGGGGCATTTATCCGTTTTCTGGGTATACCCTCAAAGCCAGAGTGTGAAAAGGTGGTATTACATTTATTGAATTGTATAAAAAATAATGATAAAGTGAATATTCTGATTTACCGCTATCTCAACAAGTTTGCTGACGATCCCGCAATTGACTTGTTAACGGACAAATCCTTTATATATGTACCTAAAAAGGGTTATTTGAAAACCAATCAGGTATTTTTGGGCAAGCATGGTTTTGGAAGTTATAGAATTCAGCTCGATTCGAAATGGTACAATTATGTTGATTTTTTGAAAAAAATGGGAGTTCGCGAGGACCCTGAGAAAACGGATGCGATAGATGTCATAACGGAAATCAGCATCCGGGAGCACAACCAGGCAAAACCATTAAGTAATGAAACGTTGAAAATACTTGTTCACTGTTTCCAATTTTTAAATAACGGTCCATTTGATGCCTTGGATAAATTAAAGGGGAAAAGAATAATTCCCGACAAAAGGAATATATTAACCAAACCCGAGCATGTTTTTTTCGACGACAGGCCGGGTTTGTCCACGACATTTGACCTTACCGTACAAAATAATTTTATACCCTTAAATCATTCCACTTATAAAGCAATGAATGCAACAGGGGTTCGGTTATTAAGTGAAGCAGTCGAATTTAAACTTGTTGATTATGACAACAAAACGAGTGATAAAGATTTACAGGAAAAGATTAAACAAAGAATGAATTTAATATTAAGGGTGTTTAATTCGATACAATACACAGTCGGTTCCGGGAACGGTTTAAAGTTGTTGGATAATTTACAGATATTTAAAACATCTTCGTTGAAAATAGAGTTTGATTTGAAATTAGGAAATAAACTGGTTAAAAGTCAACCCAGTAAGGTTTATGCTTATTTAGACAAACAAAATAACATATTATATTATCTGGAAACGAACAACCAGATTCCCTGGCATGCTATTTCACGGGAAATTGCCTATACATTAAATCCTTATGTAAATGCTGGACAACTGTCCCCGGGCATTAAAGAAGTATTATCAGCGCTGTCGGTCCATGAGGCGTCTTTTATCCTGGATGAATTGGGTTTCATTCCGATGAAAGAATCCAAAACGGGTGAAAAAAGTTTAAAAGATGATCCTTTAATCCAATCGGGTGTCATTAATAAATAGACTTTTCCCCAATTTTAAAGGAATAAACCGACCTTTCAGATCATTTTATCTGTTAAAAAATATTGTATCCTTTACAGGAATTTCATGCAAAACGATGAATGTATTTTAATCGAATCCGGGAAACAAACATTTCCCCTTATCGATCAAATTCTTTTAAAACTGGTCGACGCCCGAATTAAAGATCAGATCCAGGATGTACTGTTATTGTTTTCTTATCATGCCTGCCTTGCTGTAGGCGCAAAACAACTCGACAAAAATGATTTGTTAAAACCGCTTGAATTTTTTACAGAACAGGGAATTAATTTATATCAAAGTGTACGCGGCGGCGGACTGACCTATCATTGGCCCGGTCAGCTTGTCTGTTACCCGGTAATCAAGTTGACAGAATCAGAACGCAACATTCCCCGATATATGTATAAGCTTGAGGAAACAGGTTTAAGAACCTTAAAAGACCTTGGTATAAAAGCAAACCGTAAAAGAGAAAAAACGGCCCAAATCGGTTTGTGGGTTGGAAATGAAAAGATCGCTTCGATCGGCATTCGAATCACAAAATGGGTAACGAGTTACGGTATAGCATTAAATGTGAGCGGCGATGTTGGAACTTCCGAATTTATTCGTCCCTGCGGATTGGAAAACGTAAAGCTCACAACCGCAGCCGAATTAACCGGCAAAATGTACCCTTTTAAAGAGGTCATATCAATTTATCTACAGCATTTTCAGCAGGTTTTTTGCCGCCGGATTGTAAATTATAGAACTATTGAAGAATGAGCAGTATTAACAAATGCAATACATCCCCTGCAAAACAATTTTTTATCTAAAAAGAATCTGGACAAAAAAAATAAATCAGGAAGAAGGACCCAAAACAGAGTCCTTAATCGATAACAGATATTGAAAAGCCGCGTCATGTTCATTGGGGATTTCGCCGTTTAATATCGCCTCTTCAATTGCTTTTTTTAATTTCCCGACAGCCGGTCCCGGTTGTAAATTGAATGTGTCCATTATTTCATTCCCGTCCACGGGGGGCTGGAATTCTCTTAATCTGTCCTTTTCTTCAACTTGTTTAATTCTTTCTACGACATAATCAAAATTACTCAAATGCTGTTTTACTCGTTTGGGATTAGCGGATGTTATGTCGGCCCGGCAAAACATTAAAAGATCGTCAACCTTCTGTCCGGCGTCAAAGATCAGCCTTCTGATCGCGGAATCGGTGACGCCTTCTTCGGCAAGGTGAATCGGCCGCAGGTGTAAGCGGACAAGTTTTTCCGTATATTTGAGCATATCATTGGATAATTTTAATCTTTTAAAGATTTCGGGCAGCATTCTGGCGCCAAGATCGTCATGACCATGGAAAGTCCAGCCGATTTTGGGCTTGTATTGTTTTGTGGCCGGTTTTGCGACATCGTGAAATAATGCCACCAGGCGTAAATTGATATCCCGGGAAACCTGCGCGACGTTGTCAATAACCTGGATCGTATGATAAAATACATCCTTGTGACTGTGTTTGCCGATCTGGTCAATGCCTTTTAGCGCCGCGATTTCAGGCAGGATGATCGGTAAAATACCGCATTTATCCATTATTTGAAATCCAAGTGAAGGTTTGTCCGATGCCAGAATTTTCAGAAGCTCATCCGTTATTCTTTCCTGGGATATGATCTTTAACCGTTCTCTTTCGCTGTTTAAACCCTGCATGGTCTTATCATCAATTTTAAAGTCCAATTGACAGGCAAAACGAACGGCACGCATAATTCTGAGGGGATCATCAAAAAATGTTTTTTCGGGATCAAGCGGTGTCCGGATTATTTTTCGTTTAATGTCTTTTTGACCCTGATATGGATCGATGACTTTACCGGGGGAATCCTCATTTAACGATATGGCTATTGCGTTAACGGTAAAATCACGACGGGCCAGGTCGGTCAGTATATCCGTACTTGTTACTTCCGGTTTACGGGAGTTTTCCCGGTAGCTTTCTTTTCTGGCGCCGACAAATTCGAGCACCCTGTCCTGGTATTTGATCATAGCCGTGCCGAATTTTTTGTAAACCGTCAGGTTTTTTACTCCCAGTGCTTTTGCCAGTTTTTTGGCATATTTTGGACCGTCCCCTTCCAGCACAAAATCAATGTCTTTGGACGTATGTCCCAGAATATAATCTCTTACAAAACCGCCGACCGTGTAAATTCTGACGGCGTTCTCATTTGCGACTTTACTGATCGTTTTAAATAATTCGTTGTGAAATAATTCTTTTTCCATTAATAAAATATTATATCAATAAACAGTGGGGTTCTTCTTCCACCTGTAACCGGATTCTTTTTCAGAATAATATACAGAAAAAGCATTAAAAAACAAACACTTTTGCTGTTTGTACCAGCCGGACAATAAATTGAATATACCGGCCGAAACGAGGTTATTTTTTGAGTTTGGGCAGAAGAAAGATTAACGGAATACTGAAAAGTGATAAAAACATGGACAAGCGAAAAGTATTATCCAGGGTAATGATGTCCGCCAGGATACCAATGATTAATGTTACCAGTGAATTTATAGTAAAGTTGAGTGTCATATAAATACTGTTGACGAACGCGGGATATTCGGAGTCCAGGTCCTGAAAAAGAGCTAGCACAATGGGACCAAAAGAAAACAGAATAAATCCCAGACAGATGAGCGCCGCGAACAGGAATACACCTTTTGAGTAAAGGAATATCCCTGTTAAAACGGGTAACAGTACTGCCGCGATTTTTAAAGTTGTTTTTCGACCGATTTTGTCGGATATAATCCCGGAAAACAAGGTGCCACCGGCCCCGGCAAACTGTAATATGGATAACGCAATACCTCCGAACCATAAACTTTGACCTTTTTGAACCAGGTACGTGGGTAGAAATATCGTTAATGAATTTTTGATCATACCCCGGAAAAATATAATACCCGAGACCAGCACAAACAGTTTCAGGTGCTCTCGAAATGTTAACATAAAATTGTTATGTCCTTTTCCCGAATGCGTTGAATGAAAACGGATATTCTTGAACTTGAAATAAAGCAGGAATGATGCCATCAAACCCACGGGGATCAATTTGTACGTACCCTCCAATCCCCAAAGTGAAACCGCGCCAAGTACCGTTATCGGACCCAGTGTGCGGGCCAGTTCTCCTCCAAGCATAAAAAAGCTCATACCCTTGCCCGTCTGCTCTCCCGCAACCTGTTTTATCATAACCGGCGCGGGCACATGGAATAATGTCGAACTGATGCCCATCATTATTAAAAGTATTACCAGAATAATGTATTGGGGAGCACTCCCAAGCAAACTCATACATATTGTAGTAAGTGCCGGCGCGATGATGACCAGGTAGCGCAGGGATATTTTTTCCGCTAATATACCGACCACGGGATTTAACAGCGACGGCAGTCTTTGAAATACAGTTAGTAATCCGACAAGAGCATAGCTGATACCCATTTTTTCGATCAGTAACGGCAGCAATGGGGATAAAAATGATGAATAGATGTCGTGAATCAGGTGGGCGAATGATATGATAAGAACATTGCCTGTCTGGAATTTTTTCGAATTTTCCATTTGAATAAAAAAATATTAATGATTTACATATTTATTTTTATAAACAAGAATTCGGACACAAAAAAACGAATATTCAACACAGCAAAAAACGGGAACAATCAATAACTATACGAAAATTCAGGGTAGACTGTTTTTGAATCAATTTACTTTATTCCAACTGCCCACGATTAGTATGCACTTTAACCTTTCCTGATTTGTATGTCCAATATAATTGGTTTTAGAATTTCGAAAAATTGTATCGATAAAAACTTTAGTAAACAAAAAAACATCCGAATATAGATATAGAGAATGTTTAAGGTGGTGTACCCGGATACCACCGGATACGAATTATTAAAGTAATCAATTATTTTGAAAAATGCATTAAAAAAGTTTAAGTAACCACAATCCGGGGTTTTTAAAAAATTGTGGCAAAGTACTTGCAGGTGTAGGAAGACACAAAAACTGATTATTTCTGCATAAAAGATGCTTCGGATTGGTTTTTTGTAATGCCTTTAATAACAAGTGATTATAGTTATATGTTTATGAAATAGTAATGGACACTTTATACAATTTAATTTTTATGAGTAAAGTGGGTACTTTTGTTCCCTTTATTATAGTCATTTTGTCCTATAAAAGCCTCAAATTTTTCTCTGGAAGGGATTTTATGTAATATCAACGTCTATGTTCAAAAATACCGTATTAGTAAATATTGTGGTTTATATGTACAGCGTTAAAAAAAATTTGTTATTTGTATTATTGTTATTCCTCTCCTGTTCCTTCCCTAAAGAACCCCAGATGCCCGAATGGGAAATATCCCTGACAAGAATACCGTTGATGGCGGCCGATACTCTTATTCTTGGAGAAGAATTACCCGATTCCAATTTTATGACCGATGATGATGACTTGTTCCATATCTTTTTAAGCGGTCAAAAGGAGATGGATTTATCGGAACAAATGCGGCTCGAAAGTATTCAGCCGGACTCTATAAACGGCGAGGTCGGCGCTTTTAAAATCGAAGGTAACCAGGGTCAGAGAATTCATTTTAATATATATGAAGTTTTTCCACAGTTACAGTTATATAACGGCGCCCGTGTCCCTATACCTGGTTCAAGTTATAATATTTCCAAAAGCCTGCAACTGGATAATTTTTATTCCGTTACGTTTGAATCCGGGACGATTTATATAAAAATAATAAATAATCTGGCTTTCCCGCTTGGCAAGCCGGTCAGAATCGCGCTTTATGACCGGGTGATGAAGGATACGGTCAGTGTAATGCTATATGATAAACTGATCCAGCCGTTTGGCGGAGAAGCTCAGGCGTTTTTAGATCTGGCCGGAAAGACAATTTCCAATAATATCCAGGTTATTTTAACGGGAACAAATATCGGAACCGGCTTCGAATCTGTTTATCTTTCGGATAACCAGGGGTTTGATGTGGAAATATCCATGAGTGATTTAATCGCGGTCGCTGCCGAAGCCAAAATCCCCTCACAATCGTTTTCGGTAAAAACAAAGCTTGATTTGAGCACCGATTCCCTGGTTATCAACTCGGCCAGAGTTACCGGGGGGGATATTTCATTTTTTATTGAAAGCAATTTTTACATGCCCGTTCAGATCCGGTTGTTTTTTCCCGGTATTCTGGATGAGCATCTGCAGCCCAAAACGGAAATATTCAGTCTG
The DNA here is from genome assembly GCA_016934825.1 of Candidatus Zhuqueibacterota bacterium. Classification (GTDB taxonomy): domain Bacteria; phylum Zhuqueibacterota; class Zhuqueibacteria; order Residuimicrobiales; family Krinioviventaceae; genus Fontivivens. Next base: position 69,894 of record JAFGSB010000018.1, on the reverse strand, counting down.
TTAAGCAAATCATCTGAAAAAGTAATTATATATCTTGCCAATACAACCATAAATATGGGAAACGGGAAACTCGATCTGGAAATTTTTACGACATTATTGCCTCAAACCGGTGATATGATAAAAATAGCGGCGGGTGATAAATTTATCGCATCGGCACAGGTATCCGAACTTAAATTTTCCGAATTGACTGCGGCACTGGATTTAACGACGTTGTTTCCCAGTTTTGAGGAAGAAATTTTACAAACGGAACTGGACCTGCCCAAAATCAATTTACAGGAAGTCATTATGTCCCTTGATTTTGAGAACAATCCATCGGATATGCTGGTCAATCTTAAGCTTGACGGAGAAAACGTAAATGATGACGCCACGGCGCAATATACGTTTCAATTGCAGGATAATCCGCGAAACCATATTGAAATTTCCAGACAGGGAGTGAATGTCAACGGATTACCGGAAGGATCAGGAAATGGTCTTGTGGATTTGATCAATATTCTGCCTCAGCGGGTGGCTTTTTCAGGTTCTGCCCGGCTTCAGGATGATAATGCAACATTGAGCGATACACCAATTAAAATCGATTATTCGATTGATGTGCCGATGGTATTCAGCATACAGGAAAATACGCTTTTGGAAGGGGATACGACAAAACTCGATTTTAACGGCTCTGATAATGATAGAGTCAATAATTTACAGGATGTGAAATTGGAATTTACGATAACCAATGGATTGCCGATCGGTGGAAATCTGGAGATCAGGCTTGCTGATTCCCTGACATGTGCTTCACAGTGCAGGGAGAACTGGCCGATGTTGACAACCGTACATTTCGATGCCGCGGGTTGTGATGCGGACGGCAATGTAATCAATATTAAAGATGAAATGTTATCGGTCAGCTTGAACAAAGAGCAGATAAAACTGCTGACCGGTTCTGATTTTTTAATCTGGTCCGTCAAACTGGATGCCCTTAAAAAAGCCCGGTTAAAAGCAACAGATAAAATTATTCTCAAAAATTCCTATATAACCGGGACAATGAAAATAAATGAAGAAACATTTGATAATGACTGAGAGTCATTACAGAAAATTTTGCATATTGATATTTATCGCAATTATTCCCATACAGATCGCGTTCGCACAAAGCGGGACAAGTCTGGGACTGGGGCAGGCCTATACCGCTTTATCAAGAGGCTCCGAAGCGATTTTTTGGAATCCGGCCAATCTGGCGTTCCATAAAGATAACAGCTTTGGAACGTCAATGAGTTTATACGGCATCAGGATGGAGATCGGCAACAATTCGTTTAATCAAGCATTGTATGAGGACTATTTTACCGGCGAGAATAATGTATTAACACCTGAAGATATTGATCGATTACTGGATTGCCTGCCGGATGACGGATTGTGTGTCGACGCGTTAACGGATATTTCTTTATTAACTATTGCCGTTAAGAACTTTGGCATCAGTTTTTCCATGAAGGCCAATGTTAATACGGCCATTCCCAAACAAATGTTTGAAATCCCGCTGAAAGGGCTGTCGCAGCAAACCTATATCTTTAATCCCAGGGGAGATGCGGAAGCGATAGGATATATCAACCTGGCGTACGGTCAAACGATTTTTAAGAACCGCACGCTGTATATATTTAACCGGCCCATATTGGATTTTTCGGAGATTGCCGTTGGAGCCAGTATGTCCGTTTTATTGGGCTTTGGCGCGTTCCAGACCGAGCGGGCGGAAATCGCGACCATTATAAACGATGCGGGCCTGGCGGCCAGCGGTTCCTATTACGGCAGGGGCACTATGATCGAAAACGGCAAACTCGCCGGAACCGGTGCGGGACTCAATCTGGCGTTCTCCGCCAAAACTTATGATTTTTACACGATTTCGCTGGTTCTGCGCAATGTATATCATAACATGAAATGGAATAACGGCACCAAAGAATATGTGGGAGTGCTGGACACGGGCGTTCCCAAATTTATTTTTGGCGATGACCAGCTTTCGGAACTGGAGTCGGATGAGATTTTTCAAAATGAAGAGTATGACATCCCTCATTTTAGCACCCGCGCCCCGTTCGATTTCCGGATTGCCGTAAGCAGACAGATTAAACGCTTTGTGTACGCGACGGAAACCGGAACCAACAGAGGGAAGTACATGTTCGCGCTGGGCGGCGGCATGAACTGGTCAGTATTCCATTTGTACACATCGTACAGTTATTTGTCCGATCATTTTTTCAACGCGGCAATCGGACTGGGAGGAAAATATTTTTTCATCGATTTCGGGATCGGCAGCAGAGGCGGATTTACGGCCAACACATACAAGGGATTGATCCTGGCAAGCAGTCTTAAGTTCGGGTTATAATAAAAATTTCAAAATATCATTAATTATCACAACAAGGGGTAACAACCCCTTATTGTGATAATTGGGTAGTAATTTTTATAACGGCTTGTTTAACAGGGAAAATTCCTTATAAATTAATATCTTTTTTATTTGAGTAATATCACTTTTTTATTATCGGAAAAGTGCCCGGCCCGCATTTGAATGATATATAATCCCGACGCGCTTGTCTTGCCCGTATAGTCCGTGCCGTCCCAGTTGAGTTTATAGGAACCGGCCTCCTGTCTGCCCTCATGCAATATGTTGATCAGTTTACCGTTTATATCATAAATTGATACCAACACATTGGAATATTTGGGTAACTGATATTCTATCGTTGTCTGTGCGTTAAAAGGATTGGGATAATTCTGGTTTAAATTGTAATCTGTCGGCAGCAGTTCGGTCGATTCAATTCCCATCGGATTCTCCGCTTTGATATAATCCGTTATTTTTAAAGTGTCGCTGCCGCCGTCGCCGGTCACGGCAAGAGAGACGGTATAGGTTCCCGCCACATGGAAGACATGTTCGGGATTTTGTTCGTTGCTGGTTGTGCTGTCGCCAAAATCCCAGAACCAGGAATTGATATTCCCGGATGAAGCATCGGTGAATTTGACTGTCAACGGCACAATTCCCGCAAGCGGGGTCGCTGTAAACTCGGCCACCGGCGCAGGCGGTAAAACGGTAATATAATTTTCCTTTGTGAGTGAGCGGGTGCCCGGCAGTCCGGTTATCGTCAGATTGACCGAGTATACTCCGGCTTTGGTATAGATATGTTCAGGATTTTGCAGATTGCTTGTGGTTGAATCGCCAAAATCCCAGGTCCAGGTTGTGATATCGCCTGTCGAACTGTCCGTAAATTGTACAGTCAGCGGGACTGTACCGGATAATGGGTTAGCGGAAAAATCCGGAACCAAATCCGCACTGTAAACCTGAATATAATTTTCGCGTGACAGTGTAGAGTGCCCGGCGGGCCCGGCAACAGTCAATTTTACAGTGTAACTGCCGGCCTGCGTGTATGTGTGTACGGGATTTTGCAAAGTGCTTGAGGTCGAGTCCCCAAAATCCCATTCCCATTCTGTGATATCCCCGGTTGACAGATCGGTAAATTGCACGGTCAGCGGTACGAGTCCCGATGTCGTGTCCGCGCTGAACAACGCTTCGGGGGCTGTATATATCTTAATAACCGTAACGGTAAAGTTCTGTGAATCCGTACCGGTTTTGCCGTCCTTAACGGACACAATAATATCGTGATCGCCGGCCTGTCCGTCCACCGGCGTCCAGGTTACCAGCCCGGATAAAGAATCGATTGACATCCCGGCCGGTCCCTGGTCTATATAATATTTCAGCGTGTCGCCGTCCTCATCTTCTGCGGTAACCTGGTAGGAATACAGCGAATCGATAAAAGCTTCCGTGACCGGTGTCGATGTGATATGCGGGGCGTGATTGGAACCCCTTATATACAGCCAGAAATACTGTGCGGCATATGCCCCTTTTTCATCGGCCGCTTTAACGCCGACAAGGAAAACGCCTTTACCTTTACCCCAGTTGTTATCGTCCATTTGCTCCGTATCAGGCGTCCATTCAATCAGTCCGGAAGCGGCATTAATGGTCATGCCTTCAGGGAAAAGAATGAGGGAATAGACCGGCGGGTTGATGCCGTCATCGGTGGCCACACACTGATAGGACCAGAGTGAATTGGCAACGGTATTCGTATCTGGCACAGAAATTATAGCCGGGCTTGCATTGGCAAAGTCAATTTTTTGCGCATCCAGGTTTCTGACGCCGCTTACAGATACCTGCCCCGATTCGGTCGAAATATCGGACACGATGGCCCAGGTTGTTCTGCCGTCGCACACGACCTGTGGGTGCCCTTCATCCCAGGGAGCACTGAAGGCGAGACTCCAGGCGCTGCCGTCCCATATGGTGAAACGCGGACTCCGCCTCCGTCCGTTTAGGAGGATGACCTTGCCGTCCGAATAAACGGCCGTACGCAGCAGCGGCGCAGAGGTGTTTTCGTAATATATCGGCTCGGTTTGACCTAATTTACCGGTCCAGGTCAGCCCCGGTTCATCCGCGGCGGCGCAGTAAATTTGCGATTTATAATCCCCGGATGTCTCCGTATTGTTGTTCCAGGCGAGATATATCCTGCCGTTACCCACCGAGAGGGCGGGGGAATCGCCAACCTCATCCGCGGCGTCGGTCACATTTGTTCTATAATTCCACTCTGTAAAGCCGGGCACTTTCCAGGCGAATTTGGCGTTTCGGTTACCGCCATGTTCCTGGTATAAAATATAGATCATGCCGTTTTCCCCCCGGTATAATGACGGGAACGTGCCCTGTTCAAGAAGCCCGGCCGGCTGCCAGGCGTTATTTTTATATTCGGCCGTTTTGATCTCACTGTTCGTTACGTCCTGGTAAGCGATAGTGACATTTTCGTCGCAGGTAATAATATCGGGATACAGGGTCAGGGGGCCGGAATCCTCAATCAGGACCGGCGCGTCCCAGCTTTCCGGATTGCCTTTGATATAGTATACATCCCCGTTATCGTCCGTAAAAACAATATGCGTCAAACCGCTTTCATCAACATCAAGTGATATACATTTTTGCGGGTAGCCGTACTGGTCCTCGCCATATACTTTTATATTGTTATCGGGAATAGTCTCAGCAGCGCCCCAGTCTCCGTCCGTGTTTTTAACACGGAAACGGAGATCGCCATTGTGAACCCAGGCCGCGTGCAGAGCGCCGTTTACCGGATTCAGGGCAATGTCGCCGCTGAATCCGCCGCTATCAAATACGTTTTTATTCAGGATATCAAACGATCCCAGGTCTTCGGTGCCGGGCAAACTGATGCCGGTCACGGAAACTTCAGTCCCCGGGAGCTCGGCAACGGCGACCCATATCGTTGTACCGTCGCTGGCCACATTCGGTTGACCGCTTTCCCATGGCGCCTGACGGGTTTTACTCCAGTTTTTACCGTCCCAGATCATAAAACGGCGGCTTGCTCTCCTTCCGTTCAGGTACAACACCGTTCCGTCTTTGAATACTTCAACATAGGAAAATGGAGCGCCCGTGTTTTCCCAGTATAAAGGTTCGTCGCCGCCGAGTTTAGTGTTCCAGCTCAGTCCCGGTTCTGCTGCGGTTGCACAGTACAGGGCGGTTTTGTGGGTATTATCCAGTTCGAGGACATCACTCCAGGCCAGATACAGATTACCGTTGCCGACGGCCAGATTCGGACCGTGTCCCATCCTTGTAACGGCGTCGGTAGCGCCGGAAACAAAATTTACGGTGCTTTCTCCGGCCTGAAAATAACCGAACCGCGCGTTACGAACGGCATCACGTGAACGACCGAGAAAATAAATTGTGCCGGTATTGTTTTTCGTCAGGTATGTCGTTTCACCTCTGCCGAGATTTTTTGGCGTACCCCAGCTTCCGTTAATATAAGAACACATATATTGATAGTCTGCCGCGCCTTCTTCGTAAGTAACATAAATACTGCCGTTCGCTTCAATCATGTCAAAATTTGTTTTTACCGAGGATGACGTGGAGATTTTAACCGGAGCACTCCAGTTCCCGGACGAGCCTTTAACAAAATAGACATTGCCGGCTTCCTCCGTGTAGGCAAAACAAACCTCGCCGTTTTCCGTCACGGTCATTGCCGCGCATGTGCCCTGTATGGTTGTGCCGTCACTATATCTGTCTTCTACTCCAAATAATGTTATCCCGCCATCCGGGATTTTCTCGGTAAAACTCCACGAACCGTTTGTTGTTCTATAAGCATAATACAGGTCCCCGTCCTTAACCCAGCAGACGTGAACGGATTTGTCAACCGGATTGAGAGCGACATCGGCATTGTAGCCGTCCGTATCCAGTACATATTTGGGAATGATTTGCAGGTCGTCCACATCAACAGCGAAAGCAGTTGTAATTGAAAGAAGAAATGAAATGCAGAAAAGCAGCAAAGGATTTTTTAATATTTTTTTTCTTAAAATCATGTTTACCTTACCCTGTTTTATTGTTGTTGTAACTCGATTTATTAAAGGAAAATTTTTAAAACAAATGTTGCAAATACCACACCTGCTATAATTATTTTTACAAAAATGAATTGATGAATTAAGTTGTTGTTTTTATGAAATTTAATTTTCATGCTTTGTGTTTGTTTAACGGATCATCAAACAGATACCGTAACAAGTGTTTGATTACGATACAACGATTGATTTGTTGAACAGTTTGAGATTTTGTTTTATATTCTTATATTTATTTACCCTATTGACTCGAAACAGCCGTTTAAATAAAATGGATAACAGGAAAAGAACAGTGAAAAGAGCGGAGCATAAACATGGCTTTGACAGGATCATCAACCGCGTCAATACCGCCAGTTTAAAATGGGACAGGTACAAAAACAGGGATATAATACCTCTCTGGGTAGCTGATATGGACTTTAAATCCCCGCAATGTGTGGTAGACGCTTTAAAAAGACGTGCGGAACACGGGGTTTTCGGATATACCCACGCTCCCGAAGAATTGACGGAGCAAATTATGACCAGACTGGCGCAAAAGTACAACTGGACCGTAGAAAGTGAGTGGATAATCTGGCTGCCCGGGCTGGTTACCGGTTTGAATATTGCCTGCCGGGCTGTCGGAAAGGAACGGGACGATGTCCTGACAGTGGTACCTATTTACCCGCCTTTTTTGTCGGCACCCGGGAATTCCGGCCGGAATTTACTCACGGTTCCGCTGGTTAAAAGTAATAACCGGTGGATATTTGATTTTGAGGAATTTGAAAAAGCCATTACACAAAATACCGTACTGTTTATGTTATGTAATCCCCATAATCCGACAGGCCGGGTATACAGCAGGGATGAAATATTAACCCTGGCAGGAATATGTGATAAACATAACATTTTCATCTGCTCCGATGAGATCCATAACGATTTAATCCTGGAAGCCGACAAACATCATATTCCGACCGCCGCACTGGGACCGGAAATCGCGCGGCGCACCATCACATTTATGGCGCCGAGCAAGACTTTTAATCTCCCCGGTCTGGGATGTTCGTTTGCGATTATATCTAATCCGGATTTGCGAGCCCAATTCCACCGGGCTATGCAGGGCATCGTACCGTTCGTCAATGTGTTTGGTTATACCGCGGCGTTGGCTGCCTATCGGAACGGCGAGGAGTGGCACAGGAATTTATTGACTTATTTGGCTGACAATCGTGATCTGATGGCAGACCGGATCAATAAACTGCCCGGTATAAACGTGAATCATGTTGAAGCGACATACCTGGCATGGCTGGATTTAACGGCAACCGGACTCGATGATCCTGCCGCCCACTTTGAGAGATTCGGCGTCGGTCTGTCGGATGGTAAAGAGTTCGGCGCGCCGGGATTTTTACGATTGAATTTCGGCTGTCCGCGTCCGTTACTAAAAAAGGCGCTGCGAAGAATAGAACAGGCGGTATTGAACGCCGTGAATAAATAGATCGGATACCCGACAATCAGGAACTACATAGTAAAAGGACTTTCTCATGACCCAAATTAACAATGTATTTGTTTTGATAATGTTATATTTTTTATCTGTTTTACCCGCAGAGGAACCGTTACGAATCCGGGACCTGGAATCCGCACCTTACGACGTGGCGGTGCAAGCGGGAATCCTGGAGAATAAAAAGCTAAAAGAGGCCAGCGGTATAACCTGTTCGCGGATACATCGGGATGTACTGTGGGTTTTGAACGACAGCGGCAATAAGGGGAGAATTTACGCGGTCGGGACGGACGGTTCGGACCTCGGAGATTTTAAAGTCGATGACGCGGAGAACAGAGACTGGGAAGATATGGCCTCTTTTCGCCTGGAGAATAAGCCATACCTGCTTATTGCCGATACCGGGGATAATGACGCCGTACATAAAAAAAATATATTATATTTTGTGCCGGAACCTGACGTAAGAAAAACCGGCAATAAAAAAAAGCAAACCGTCACGGTCGCGGGGAGGATGCAGTTCAGTTACGAGGATGGTCCGCGTGATTGTGAAGCCGTAGCCGTCGATATTGTCGGGAAGAAAATTTTACTATTATCCAAACGCGACTCGCCGCCTGTCCTGTATGAACTGCCGCTAAATGTGTTCCCCCCGGATACAATCCTTATTGCGAAACGTTTGACAAAAGTACCGACTATACCGCCGCCGTCACAAGAAGAACAACAACTGGAACGTCGATTCGGAATTCACAGTACGTGGATTACGGCAATGGATATTTCGCCGGACGGACAGGTCGCGGTTGTGCTGACATATAAAGACGCTTATATGTTTGAGTTCAATACGGACTGGACAAAAACTTTTACGGCGCTACCGAAACACATACAGATCCCCCTTTTGGTTCAATCGGAGTCGTTATGTTTCGGCCTGGATGGACGGACGCTTTATCTGACATCTGAAAAAAAGTCCGCGCCTTTGTATCGGTTTGAAAAAAAGTAAACGATTTATCAAATCCGTTATTTAAAATAAAGGAGAAAGCTATGTTTATTGTTCATGTGAATGTGCATGTCAAATCGGACCGGGTAAAAGATTTTATCAGGGCGTCGCTGGAAAACGCGCGTAACAGTATTCAGGAACCGGGAATTGTCCGGTTTGATGTCATCCGGCGGCAGGATGATAACACCCGGTTTGTGCTGGTCGAGGTTTACCGAACAGTCGAGGACGCCGCCAGACACAAGGAAACCGCCCATTATGCGAAATGGCGGGATACGGTTGCCGATATGATGGCAGAACCGAGACAAGGGATCAAATATGACAACCTTTTCCCGGAAGATAAAGGCTGGGATTGATTTTAATGTAAATTATTTGTGTCCGGTTAAATCCGGACACAGTGGATGTAAATAATGAGGGTAATATGTTTTTTGAATTTGCCACTGCCGGCAGGATTATTTTTGGCGCGGGAAAAATTACGGAACTGGTTTCCCTGGTCCCCGACCCGGCCGGGAAAGTGTTTCTGATTACCAGCAGTAATGTCGACAGGGTGCAGTTTGTGATCAATTTATTACACCGACAAAATATTGCGACAGTATTATTTGATGTGGGTCATGAACCCACAACCGGGATTGTATTAGATGCCGTAAAAAGAGCTAAACGGGAAAAGTGCACTATGGTCATCGGTATCGGCGGCGGCAGCGTCATCGATACGGGCAAAGCAGTGGCCGCGCTGCTGACAAATGAGGGCGAGTTATCGGATTACCTTGAAGTGATCGGCAAGGGGCAAAAGCTGGACAGACCGTCCCTTCCTTATATTGCCGTTCCCACGACCGCCGGAACCGGCGCTGAAGTCACCCGCAACGCCGTGCTGAGTTCCCCCGAGCATAAAGTCAAGGTGAGCATGCGCAGCCCGTTTTTGCTGCCGTCCGTGGCGCTGGTCGACCCGGAACTGACGCTCTCCATGCCGCCGGAAGTTACCGCCAGCACCGGTCTTGACGCGTTGACACAATTATTGGAAGCATTTGTGACTAAAAAAGCAAATCCGTTGATCGACGGCATTTGCCGGGAAGGACTGTCGCGGGCGGCCCGGTCATTGAAAGCCGCCTATTTGAACGGTAAAGACATAAAAGCACGTGAAGACATGTCATTGGCCGGAATGTTCAGCGGCCTGGCGCTGGCCAATGCCGGCCTGGGCGCTGTGCACGGGTTCGCCGGTCCGCTGGGCGGTCTGTTCAACGCGCCGCACGGCGCGATCTGCGCCCGGCTGCTGCCGTTTGTGGTCGAGGCCAATGTGAATGCCATCCGGGAAACACAGCCCGGTTCACAGTTACTTGGACGTTTTGATGAGATCGCGAGGATTTTGACCGGCTTCGCAGCCGCTACAGCCTCCGACGGCGTGGTTTGGATCCGGGAATTGTACGCCGAACTGAATGTGCCGCCTTTATCCGATTATGGGATGACGGAACGGGACATCCCGCTGGCGGTCGAAAAATCCCAAAAAGCAAGCAGTATGAAAGGCAATCCCGTGCAACTGGAGTATGATGTACTGGCGGAGATATTGAAAAGGGCGCTATAAAAAAATAGCCGTAAACCGCTTTATAAATCCTGTGGTTTACGGCTTGTTAAATTAAATATAATGTGTTACTAAATTTTATCTGCCTGTAAGAACTAAAACTCGACGGGCAAATTCATTTCTTCCGTCAGGCCGATGGAATTTATCCCTTTTAACGTTTTCATTTTATCCGTGCCGGGCTCGCCGACAATCAGCGTATATGTACCGCTTTTGAATACCTTGGGTTTGAAACTGTTCCCTTTTGCTCTTACAGTATAAACAATTTCGTTGTTCGATTCATCGACAACCTGAACGACCGGGTATTCAAGTCCCGTGAATTGTAACACCGGCAGGAAAGCTATGGCCTGTCTTCCGTAATTGTCGGCAACCGTAATCGTTTTCGGCCAACCGGTATATTGTTTGGCGTCCGGCGCGTCCGGATCGGCATACCGCGGCCAGCATTCCATGGTAATGGTCTGCTGTTTTTTGTTCAATTTGACGATGCCGTAGCCTGGCGCCCGGTCATGCAGGGTCGCGGGTTCATGGTTGGATAAAACCGGGTTGGACACAGCCCATACGGTGATGTGATTGCCGAACCCGTCCAGGTAACTGCCGGTATAGTCCGGCATACCGTTCTGATGATTGAGACCCGGGTTTGGCGGGTACCATCGGCGCGGCCACAGGTTGGCGATGGATGGAACGCATAATGAGTATCCGGCGTCGTCCCATTCGTCTATACCGTGATGTACAATACTGCCCAGGTGCTGGTCGCCGGCAATGGTAAAGGCGAATCCTTTACGCAGTTCGTCCAGGGCTTTGTTGCGCCCCGTTTGCGGCCAGCCGTTGGAATCCATATCTCTAGACATGCTGTAATTCGGCGGTATGACGCCTTCAGGAATTGGTTTCAAATCGGTAGTCCCTGCATCGGTTCTGAAAGAATCCGGATAAGTGGATACGGTCGCGAGCACGGTCTGTGATAAAGCTATTTTCATCCACGCTCCCTGCCAGTCGGCGGCCCAGTCTCTCAGGAACTTTAATTGCCGGTCGCCCAGCAATTTCGCGCCGGGCACATCCGCTTTATGTATGTCAAAATTTTTATCTTCCAAAAATCCGTTTATTACTTTGCCTTCTGGGATAACGACGGATGGCGCGGATTTAAATTTTCTGTCCTCGAGTACGGCAAAGCTTATACCGCCGTAATTGATGTCCGTGTAATAAACGCCGATTCCCTGCAGGATTGGCGTCGGATCGAACGGATCGGGCAGGTGACTTGTTTGCGTACGGTCCACCATTTTAACAAAATCCGGCGGCATTTTATAACCGCCCTGGTCCTGCTGCCAGTGAACTTCAAAACCTTTGTAATGTGCGGGATAAATGCCGTTCATTGGCGCTTTGGGAGCTTTACGTCCCCCGGCGCCCCATACATTACCGTGAAAAACATCGTGATCGTCCGGCATACATACGATCGGAATATCCCGGGCCAGTTCACCGTGCGCCCAGCAGAACATGTACCATTTGTACAAATAATCGTAATAGGAACTCATTTCCCCGCTTACATCCGGTGACGTCGGCCGGCCATCGTAGACCTGGTCGCCGGTGTAGACAAGGAAATCGGGATGATGCTTCTTAACATGGTCGACAATTTCTTTATGCGGGAACCAGATCCGGTTGTTGGAAAATGAATAGTTCTGCCGGAACGTTCCGTGGGAATTGCTGTTGCCGGTAAATGCGGCAATGATAAATTCATCCCTGTCCACCGGGTTTTTGGGGATGACGCCGGTGTATACAAAGTCTTTCGGGCCGGTAGCGAGCGGTAAGGTATAAACAATCCGATAATCATAATCTTTGCCGTCATCCCAGTTTTCGACGCGGAACGGGATGGTCCAGCCCGGAACAATCATTTCTCCCTCGCTAACGGTCCGCCAATTGTTCTGTCCCATTTCCGAAATTTGCAGAATGGCCGTCTGCGGATCGTTTTCCGCGAGGGGAGGCATCTGCGCCGTCATTTTCAGAGTTTTTTTGCTGAGAGTAAACATGGAACAGAGCACCGGGCCAAAAGTCCGTTCATCATGGGCGGCCATTTTAGAACCCGAAACCTGCCATTTTTTAAACCAGAATGAACGTCCGCCGGCATCGGCGCCGCCGTTGGCAACCAGCGCGATATTGCCGGAAAGCCGCGCCGCATCCACATTATCGATACTCGCCTTGTTCAACAACTCGCCGGTTTTGGCGTTCGTCGCCGTCATAATGATGCTGTATTTGTCACCATCCGGTTTGACGGCAGCGGAAAGTTGTATGTCCTGTTCTGCTGTGAGTTTTACCGGTTCACCCTCGGATGAAGCGGTAGTAATCGGGGCCAGATCTTTTTCATTATCGAAAAAGACAATTCTGCCTTCGCCGTTTATGGCCGCGGCCAGTCCGCCGTTTTCGCCGCTGCACAGGTGAATGATCGCCCTGGCCCGGTAGTCCATATCATCTGAGCCCGCCCCGATCAAAAATCCGCACCAGTCGTCGGCGTTTACGGTATTTTCTGCTGATAAAACACCCACATTTACAGTGGTTATTATATCGCCGGTTACCGGTTCGATGGAGCGGGTGAGCAAATGCAGCGTGCGTAACGGCAACCTGCCGTCAACGCATTCGATTCTGCCGTTATTGATCTGCCAGTCCTGCAGCCGGTTGGCCCAGTACTCGGGACCTGCCCAAACCCGTGTTACATTTTCAGGCAGTTGACTTTTAAAAGTTACCGGAGTTTTGCCGCAGAACAATAAGGGGATGAATGCCAAAACAATAAAAAGGCGTGTTTTTTTGAATTTCATAATTGCCTCCGAATTTGACAAAATATTTTTTATGAAATTAATAATTGATATCCATCATACGCCACAACAAACGCTAAAAGAATAAGTAAAACCGACAAAATACGATTGATATATATGTAAGCTTTGCCGATGATGAATGATTTTGATTGTCCTGTTAAAGCCGCCACCAGTAATTTTGAACCGACAAGACAAACATAAAAACCGGCCAGGAACAAAAGCAGAAAAGAAATACCGGATTTGAGCGCGTTGATCATTATCGTAGAGCCGATTGTCAGCCAGAACAGGTATGGACTCGGATTGAGCAGGTTGACCAGTATACCTTTTAACAGAGAGTTTGATTTAGGTGGGTTTGTTGACTGGACAAAGGGTTTGACTTTAAGACCGGAAATTCCGAGATAAAAGATATACAGGGCGCCGATAAAAGAAATAACGGCTAAAACAACATGACTTTGGGCGAAACGGGACAAGACATAAAAACATAACAGGATTATGGGTGTGTCCGACAGAAGCGGGGCAACGGCGACTTTGGCGCCTGCTTTGAAATTATGGTTTATGGTTTCGGAAATGACCAGGGCCAGCAATGGTCCGGGACTGAAACCCGCCGATAAACCCAGGATAATTCCTTTTGCGGTCAGTTCAATCATGGCGAAACGGTTTCCACAATGCTTTTAAAACGTGAGAGACTGATCAGGGTTTTCGCATCACATAAATCAAAGGATTTGATTCTGTCTAATGTTTCTTTATAACTCAATTCAACAACCTGAATATCTTCCGCCTCGTGATCAAGACCACCACCGCCGTTTGTCCGGTAACAACCCGCAATGTCGGCGATATATAAATAGATACGTTCGGAGGTTCCGCCGGGACTCGGATAACATTTGCCGATATATTCAAGCTGATGCGGCGCCAGTTTGTAACCGACCTCTTCCTCCACCTCTTTGACCGCGGTTTCTACCGGGGTGTGGTCATTTTCAATGGAACCGGCGACGGCTTCAAGCGTCCAGGCGTTTTCCGGTTCGACGGTGAATATCGGATATCTGAATTGTTTTACAAAAAGCAGGGTCTTTTTAACAGAATTATATAACAAAACCGAAACGGCGTCGCCGCGGTAAACATTCAACCGGGAGACCTGTTCACTCATGCTGTTGTCGAATTTTTCAAAACGCAGTTTCGCTTTTTCCAGTGTAAAAAAACCTTTGAAAATGGTTTCTCTTTTTATAATTTCTACTTTCATATCTATTGTTGTTTGAAAATAATAAATTTGGCCGGTAAATATTTTTCTTGTTCTTGCTCAGGACTAACCGGAGACAAAACTGTCTCTTTCGAGTTTTTCAAAAAGAAGTAAAACCTTTATAAAAATAGAAAATAACACCTTCGGAGTTAGTAATCAAGGGAATTTATATTGAAACAGGGTGATTTTGAATTGATTCCCACGAAAAATTTAATTTTGATATGGAAAAAGGTAAATGTATTTTGCGTTTGTGTTTTGTGTAAAATGAAAAACCACTTTTTCCGTTAAAAAATGAGTATATTACATTTAAGGTCCGGGAGATACTGTTTTTGAATGGAGAAAAAAATGACCGTAAAGGACAGTTCCGAAAAAATTGTAATCCAAGATAAAACTAAAGATATTTTTGCAGAGATTCGTTGTATCGTTTGCGGAAACAGGGATAAATCGCGTTTCAATAAAAAGTATTTTAAAGAAAACTGTATCGTTGTCGAATGCCAAAATTGCTCGTTTCATTTTATCCCGCCCTATTTTCGTAAAGCTATCGATTATACCGCTTATAAATCCGATGAAGCCGGGAAGGAAGTGGCAAAGGCCGATGTCTGGCTCAAGATACAAAGGAATTTGTTGCGATACCGGTTGATTCGAAAATATAAAAAAGCCGGGAACCTGTTCGATATCGGCTGCGGTTTCGGGCATTTCCTGCTGACCGGGAAACAATTGGGCTATAACGTCACCGGTGTTGAAATGAGCAGGGCCAACCTGGAATATATCAGAAACAATTTGGATATTGATGTGATGGGGAAAAATTTCCTGGATGTAAAAGAAGATAAAAAATATGATATTATGACGCTTTGGGATGTGCTTGAACATATCGATGACGCCGATAAAATTATCGCCAAAGTATCAGTAATGTTAAAGCCAAACGGGTATATCTTTATACAGGTTCCCCAAATCGACAGCTTTTTCGCAAGAACGTTAAAGGACAAATGGTGGGAAATGGGTCTCGATCATGTTAATTATTTCTCTCATAAAACCATAAAATTATTATTTGAAAAGTATGGAATCGAGGTCGTCAGGATCAAATCCTCACTTGAAATCAAAAATGTGTTTTTGTATGTTATTTTACCGAGGTTAAGGAGAAGAAAAAAACCGCTTCATACCTGGACGGTCAGCGACCGGCAGCAGGAGTTCAATAAAATAACGGCAAAACCCTTGTGGTACCGGAAATTATTGGTGCTGGGCCATAACATCATTTATAAAACACTGTCTTTTATGAGAATTGGGGATGAAATGATCGTGGTCGGGGTGAAAAAATAATTTTTTGAATCCCTTTGAATAAAATTAAATGACAATATTGAAAATTTTTAACAATTTTATTTTGTTGTAATTTTGATTTGACAGATCTTTAGTTTAATTTTTATCAATTTTACCTGCAGGAGAAAAGCGTGAAACGAACCGCAATGATTATGATGCTCATGGGGATATTGGTATCTTTCTCGGTATGTTCCCGACCACAGGCCGGTAAAGTTACAATATTGTTTACAAATGATATGCACTGTCAGTATCTTCCCATGCCGGCAACATGGGTGGACGGGCAGCCAAAGCCGCTCATCGGCGGTATGACTGCGCTTGAATATTTTATCAGCACCCAGCGCGGTTTATATCCCAATTCCCTGCTTTTGGATTCGGGCGACCTGCTTACCGGCACGCCCATTTCCAGAGTTATGGTGGACAGCGCCTACGGCGGTGGTTTTGTTAATATGATGAATATCATCGGATACGACGCTTATACAATCGGCAATCATGATTTTGATGAGGGTCAGAGTAATCTTTTCAAATTACTGGACTTGTGTGATTTTGATATCCTGTCGGCAAATTTATATATTAAGGATCGGCCCGTAGCCAAAAAGGGTTATGAAATTTATCGTGTCAATAACCTGCGGATCGGGGTTATCGGATTGATATTAAAGGACATTTTCGATGTTGCCGCCCATAAAAATTTAGCGGACGTCCGTATTGATGATCCGGTAAAAGTGTCGCAGCAAATTATCGATCAGATTGACGGTAAAACCGACCTGATCGTGATACTGTCCCACCTGGGGATTGAAGGCGACGTGGCGCTGGCCCAAAAGATACAAAACGCGGACATTATTATCGGCGGGCACAGCCACACACGGCTGCAACAGCCGCAAAAAGTTAATGACGTGTTGATCTGCCAGGCCGGGTCAAAAACAACAAACCTGGGACGGATGGTCGTTCATGTCGCCGGAGACTGTGTGTCGGATTATGACTATAACCTGATCGACACCTGGGTGGACAGTGTGAAAGATCCGAATCCGGATATGGTCAGCCTGGTCGAAAAATATAAAAAGGAAATAGATGCGGAATACAATCAGCAGGTCGGGATATTAAAATCGGACTGGGAAAGTAACCGGCATGGAGAATCCAATATCGGGAATTTCATAGCGGATGCCATGCGTTCGGAAACAAACTCGGATTTCGCTTTGATCAATAGCGGCAGTATACGCAAACCACAACATCCTTCCGGTCCGATAACCCGACTGGACATACAGGAAATTCTGCCGTTTTCGAATTATGTGGAATTGTTTCAATGTACGGGAGAACAACTTTTAACTTTAATTAAAGAAAATATTAAAGGGGTCCGAAGCGGAGAACACGGACTTTTGCAGGTTTCCGGATTGCACTATACCTACCGTTTTTACCCGGGAAATGAGATCGAATTAATAACGGCCCTCATTAACGGCAAAAATATCGATACGCAAAAAGTTTTTACCGGCGCAACGGTGGATTTTATTTTACAGGGTCAAGCTCAAAAATACTTTGGCTTTGATCCCGGCGGCACGGAATCAACAGGTATATTACTGTCCGATATGCTGGAAAATTATATATTTAAAAATCCCGTTATCAATACAAAAATTGACGGCAGAATTAAAGAGGTCAAATAATTTTATTCATAAAATACAGGAGAAACACATGAAAACCAAAAAGTTAATTTTCATATTTTCGGCAATTGTTTTGCTGAGTGTGGCTGTCTGGATCATATCCTGCGCCGTTAATCCTGTAACCGGCAAAAAAGAATTTATGCTTCTCACTGAGAGCGATGAAATCGCTTTAGGTCAGCAAACGGACCAGCAAGTTATCCAGACTTATGGTATTTATGATGATCCCGAATTGACCGCCTATATTGACCGCCTTGGTCAAAATATGAGCAAGATCACGCACCGGTCGAACCTGAAATATACCTTCAAAGTGCTGGATACGCCGGTCGTCAACGCATTTGCCGTGCCGGGCGGGTACGTTTATTTTACCCGCGGAATTTTGGGCTACCTGAATAACGAAGCGGAACTGGCCGGGGTGATGGGCCATGAACTGGGGCACGTCAACGCCAGGCACTCTGCCGTGCAATACAGTCGCGCCCAGTTAGCGCAGCTTGGCCTGGGTGTGGGTATGATTTTTTCGGAGCGGTTCCGCGAATACGCCGGGCTGGCCCAGTTTGGAGTCAGTATGCTGTTCTTACGATTCAGCCGTGACAACGAACGGCAGGCCGATGACCTCGGCGTTGAATATTCCACCAAAACCGGGTATGATTCGCACGCAATGGCCACGTTTTTTGAGACACTGGAGCGCATGCATCCCAGCTCCGGTGCGAGCGGACTGCCGGAGTGGTTTTCCACGCACCCCAATCCGGTTGACCGTATCGGGGCGGTCAACCGAAAAACAGATGAATGGCAAAAACAGGTTACCGGGGAAAATTTTGTCCTGAAGCGGAACGAGTATCTGACTGAAGTTGATGGTATCACATTTGGCGAAGACCCGCGGCAGGGTTATGTAGAAGGCAACGCCTTTTATCACCCGGAGATGAAATTTACCTTTCCCGTTCCGTCAGAGTGGCAGGTCAACAATACACCCGCCCAGGTTCAGGTCGTATCGCAAAAACAGGATGCCGCTATTTTATTCGCTCTGGATAACGCGTCCACACCGCAGCAGGCATCGGTCAATTTTACCACCAACGCCGGCGCGCGGGTCAGTTCGTCGGACGCGGTCACGGTGAACGGTATGAAAGCGCAGCGCGTGTACAGCGTAGTGCAGTCCGAGCAGCAGCGGCTCCGGGTCGTGTCGTATTTTATTGAAAAAGAAGGTAAAGTATTTGCCTTTCACGGTTTTGCCGATTCGACCGGGTTTTCAAACTATCAGCAGTCGTTTGTCAATACCATGAGTCATTTTAATAAACTGACGGACCCGAACAAAATCAATGTCAAACCGGCGCAGCTCAGCGTCAAAAATGTGACCAAAGCCGGGACCCTGCGCTCGGTTTTAACGGCATACGGCGTGCCGTCGGACAAGCTGGAGGAGATGGCCATCCTGAACGGCAAAAAGCTGGATGACAATATCGCTGTTAATACAAAAATTAAGGTTGTGGTGAAATAGAATGTAAGGGCTGTCCGGATTGGGCCGCCCTTTTTTTTAGCGACCGGGAAAAGTTTCACGCAGGTACTGGAAAAAACACTCAATCTGTCATTTCGACCGCAGGGAGAAATCTTTATTTGTTTTATGTGAGCCGTTAGTTTTGTCAGGTCAAAGATTTTTCGTCGCTGTGCGACTCGAAATGAGAGTGGGATTGCTGGAATGAGCTTCTGCTCGCCCCGAAATCCCTGTGCATTTTCCGTTCGGGGATAAAAAACCCCGGACGATCGTGTGGTTCCCGCTACTGCAAACCTGTAAATTTTCTTGTAAAACAAACAAAAGATATGTATTTTAGAATTCACATCAAAACAACAGATTAATTTGTTATGTAGTCCATTTTGCTCTACGTAAAAGTTAATATGATACCAGATCCCGCAAAACTGATTGAAATAGCAGCTATAAAAACCCCATTAATCGGATTCTACGATGTGTCCGATCCAAAACCTTTTGAACCTTTTGTTAAACCAAAACGGTGTATTTTTTCCTGTTACATGAACTGGGTAAAGGGTGAAAGTATATGTTTATCCGAAGGTTTTTGCAGTTGCAGGGGAGGAGGCTACTGGATTGGCGGCGTCGAATTTACGAGCCGTGAAAATTTTGCCGGAACCCTGAATAAACGTGAAGGATTTAAATCTTCTGATGAACTGATGTATCGATGGCTTGAGAATCAAAAACCATATAAAATAGAAAACGGATATGTTGTGATCGGTCCTTTAAAAGACGATCAATATGCGCACCTGAAGACAGTTACATTTTATGTTAATCCCGATCAATTAAGTCTTTTGCTTCTCGGCGCCGAGTATAACAATGCGTCAGTAAAAAATAATCCGGTAATAACCGCGTTTGGTTCCGGCTGCGGACAAATAGCGGCGTTATTAGGTGACTTTACGGAAACTCCAAAGGCTGTGATTGGCGCAACCGATATTGCGATGAGAGAATATTTACCCCCCGATATTCTTGCTTTTACTGTAAACAAACCAATGTATAAACAACTAAACGAATTGGATGAAAACAGTTTTCTTTACAAACATTTCTGGAAAAGACTTAAAAGCAAGAGGAAAAGTTTTAAAAAAGATTAATCTAATCATAAAACCAATTGATAATTGTCTTATGGAAGGCCGGTCAAGTGATACCACAGAAAAAACTTTCCACCTGACATTTTCCGCAATCGTTGTAACTATAAAAAAGATGAACTCAACCGTTCTACTTCTTTTAATAAAAATTTAGTATGATGAAAGGGGAATTAAAATGTTTAATAAATTGGTATTAATGTTTTTAATCGTAATGCCTTGTGGATTGAATAGCTCAACTATTGCCGATGGGCAAAATCCTCCTGACACGCTGAAAATCTATTCCGAATTGTACGGTGAATACGAGTTTTATATCTCAGAGAAATACAGCCCGATCAGGATTTATCTCGAGAACGGTATTTTAATGGGGCAGCAAAAGGGATTCGATCCAATTACTGTCACACCCGTGAACCTGGGAGAGCTTCAATTCACCGGTTATAACGGCGTTGAATATTTCCAGATCAGGTTTATCAGAAATGAAGAAGGAAATATCAACAAATTCACACTTGCCGGGGATGGCTGGGAATATACCGGTGAAAAAGATTTCCAAAAAGTCAAATATGATATATTCACAGTTGAGGAGATGCAGGAAGATTTCAAACAAATGAGAAAGACACTCGAAGATAATCATTGCTGTTTGTATGAATATACCGACAAAGAAACATTTGACCGCCTGTTTGCCCGGCAATGCGGTTTAATAGACAAACCTATGAAGCTGAACGAATTTTACAAAATTCTTACACCTCTTACAGCAAAAATAGGGTGCGGCCATACTGCAGTTTGGATGCCGGGCGGTTACTGGGATCTGGGACCTGACAAGTTGTTTCCGCTTCAGATTAGATTGATTGAAGATAAGGTAGTCGTTTCGGGAAGCTATAACAATTCAGTTCAGATCCCTTTTGGGAGTATCATTTTAAAAATTAATGATCGGCCTATTAACGACATTATCGAGGAAATGAAAGCAAATTACTCTGCCGACGCTTTTAATAAAAATTTTATTATTTCTCAAATTGAAAGACGATTCTCAATGATCCTGGCAAGACGATTTGGATTTTCTGATAAATATAAGGTGACTTTTACCTTGCCGGATCGAAAAACCAAAAAAACGGCGGAACTCTTGCCGGCAAACCTGCAATCTGTCAGGGCGGTTGTTTTTGCGAATTTTAATCACCCGGAACTGACTCTTGAACTAATCGAAGAAAAAAGTACGGCAATAATGACCATAAAAACATTTATATATTATGACCGTGTACCATATTTCAAAAACTATATTGATAGTTGTTTTCAAGTCATACATGATAAGGAGATAAAAAATCTGATCCTTGATCTTCGAGGAAACGATGGCGGGGATCCATTCTGTGCTGTTCCGCTGTTTTCCTGTCTTGAACCGGAGCCTTTTCCTTATTTTGCCGAACCTTATGGCAAGTATTCCGGGTTTGCCGATCCAATCCCAATGGCCGAGAAACACTTTACCGGCTATCTTTTAACGCTGATTGACGGGCGATGTTTTTCCACCAACGGACATTTTTGTGCCTTGTTGAAATACCACAACATTGGAGATTTTGTTGGAACGGAAAGCGGTTCAACATACAAATGCAATGCGGGGAAAAATACAGAAATTCATCTAAGAAATACAAGGATAATGCTGTATTTCGGACGCGGTACGTTTGCTGCGGCTGTGGAAGGAATGGATAAAACAAAGCCTGTTATTCCGGATTATCCGGTGAAAGTAACCTATCAGGATTTTCTTGACGGAAAAGATGTTTTTATGGAAACCGCATTGAAGTTGATTGATAGTAAGAAATATTGATACAAAAATATATTTTTATCTTTTTGATTTAAGCGGGGTGCGCCCTTATCTATGTTCAGCTCATATGCGATTTTTGGCATTCATCCGTTGTAGTATAGTGTAGCATAGAATATGAATATTATCATTCCTTTTTATCCCGTAAGATTTTTATTTAACCACTGAGGTCACGAAAAACAGAGGTACAATTCAGCTAACCTATCCCGCAGCGGATGAATATCCGGCGCGATTTGTTCATCAGTTACCGACAAAATTTTCCAGTTTGCATAGTTACATTTATTTCGAGTCGAGCTAACGTCTTTGAAAAGGGGAATTTAACTTGACAATAGCACGTTATTTTAATATATTTATTTTTATTATATTTTTGAGGCTTTACGCAAAAGAGGAAATGAAAAGCGACAAATTGAAAGTGTTAGGCATGACGTTTCATGCTTATCACGGCCTGGATGACAGTGAACAGATAAACGGACAGCGGTTCGAAGTCGATGTTGAGATGCTGCATGACGGCGCAAAGGCCGCCCAAAGCGACAGGTTAAAAGACACGATCGATGTCCGGCAGATATACAAAGTCGTACATGATATTATTATCAACAAACGTTTTTATTTGATCGAAACGATCAGTCAACGTATCGCCGATGAGATATTTGACAAATTCGACGTCAATGAGATAACGATACGCGTGAGAAAACCGTTCGCGCCGTTAGGCGGCCTGGCAAACGGAACGGAAGTCGAGATTACCCGCCGGAGGTCCTGAAAAATTTATGCGTCGCGCATTTATAGGTTTGGGTTCAAATATTGGCGACCGATGCGCACATATTTTACTGTCGATAACGGAGATGAAAAAAATACCGGGAGTAAATTTCGGGCGGGTATCCGGCCTGTATAATACAGAATCGGTAGGACATGTTCGGCAGGAAAATTTTCTGAATGCGGTAATTGAAATAACGATTTCCATTAGCCCTGAAAAGTTACTGGACGAGCTGCAAAAAATTGAAAAAAGGATGGGCAGGACCCGGGGAATAAAATGGGGTCCGCGTATCATTGATCTGGATATTTTGTTTGTCGAATCGGTTGAGATGAACGGTAAAAATTTGGTATTGCCGCATAAAGAACTGGCTTTTCGTCGTTTTGTCCTGGAACCTTTGTATGAAATTGCATCAGATGTGGTTGTAAACGGCGCGGGACAGACCGTCAGGCAATTGTTAAAAAAAACGCCGGATAAAAGTAATGTAGAATTATATATGACCTCCGATGCAGTATTAAACAAGCTCAATGAGGTTTGAACGTGTCCATACCAAAATATATATGCATAGAAGGCGTGATTGGCGCCGGGAAAACAAGTCTTGCCAGAAAATTAGGTGAACATTTGGATGCGCAGGTCATTTATGAGCAGCCCGAGGAAAATCCGTTTCTTAAGGATTTCTACAAGGACCCGCAGCGTTTTGCGTTTCAAGCACAATTGTTTTTTCTTCTGAGCCGGTATCGACAGCAACAGGAAAGCGTTCAGCCGGATCTTTTCCATGATTTAATGATCTCGGATTATCTGTTTGCAAAAGACCGAATTTTTGCTCATCTGAATCTGGAGGATCGAGAGTTGTTCCTCTATGATAAAGTTGCCAGTTTGTTGGAACAAAATATTCCCAAGCCGGACCTTGTTGTTTATTTGCAGTCTTCACCTGAAAGATTAAAGTACAATATCTGGCAGCGCGGTCGCTCTTATGAAAAGGATATTTCTCTCGAATATATACAATCTTTGAATGAAGCGTATAATAAATTCTTTTTTCATTATAATGATACGTCCTTACTGGTTATAAACAGTACTCAGATAGACTTTGTAAATAATAAATCCGAATTTGAAGATTTGGCACAGCAAATCATGCGTCCCCATTACGGTATAGAGTATTATTCCCCGGCTCATCTGGATAATAAATTAAAAAAGTAAGAGTTGGAAATATATTTTATTTGTAAAACAAGAGGGCAAAACCCTCTTTTCAGGTTTTTGGAGTAAAAAGGATAAAAATGATTTTACAATATATTGTTGTGGGGATACTCGTTTACTGGGTATTAAAAATTTTTGTTAAATTATTTAGTTCCGGTAAATCCAATATTGAAGTCAAAGGACAATCTCAAAATGAGCCGCTTGATTTAAAAGATCAGGAAGTGGAGGATATTGATTTCAAGGAAATTAAAGAATAACAAAGATTTTTTATGAGAATTTTCTTCCGAATATTAAAGTACCTTAAACCCTACTGGTTTCGTTTATCCTGTTCAATTTTGTGCATTTTGCTGTTCACCCTGTTTAACGGCGCTTCATTAATGTCCGTTATGCCTTTTCTGAATACAATTTTCCATTCACAAAATAATACTGTTACGGTTTCAGAAGGGACTATGGATTCATCTTCGATTAATCCGATTGAACAGGCCATACCGGGCACGTTAAACAAACAATGGAAAACAATAAAGTCCAAATTGTATGATTTCTTTTCCGGTGAAAACCGCCGGGAAGCATTGCAGCGAGTCTGTATTTTCATTATTATACTGATATTTTTTAAAAATATTTTTTCTTATTTACAGTCCTATTTAATGGCGTTTGTGGAACAGGGGGTTATCAGGGACATCCGTAACGATATTTACAGTCATATCAATAATTTATCTCTCAGTTATTATCACAGAACGCGAACCGGGCAAATCATCTCCAGAATTACCAATGATGTCACACTGGTCAATAACGGCGTTTCCGCCAGTTTTGTCACAATGATCAAAAACCCCCTGATGATAATCATTGCTTTATCTCTTGCCGTCATGATAAGCTGGAAGTTGACGTTGATTGCCATGGTCGTCGCACCATTCAGTCTTGTGATTATCGGCTGGATTAGTTTGAAATTAAGAAAGCAGAGCAAAATATCTCAGGAAAAGATGGCAAATGTAACATCGGTTCTGCAGGAATCCATATCGGGAGTGCGTATTGTCAAAGCATTTGCCATGGAAAATTTCGAGATCAAAAAATTTAAACACGAAACCCAGCAATTTTTCAAGGTGCTGCTCAGGATAACCCGCACGCGTAATCTTTCGTCGCCGTTAACCGAATTTTTGGGGACTTCGGTGGCTGTTGGCATTTTATGGTTCGGCGGTGATATGGTTTTAAAAGGACAATTGTTGACACCGGATGAATTTATCTTTTTTTTATTGTTGATATTTTCAATTATGCAGCCGGTTAAAGAACTCTCCAGTGTTAACAATCGTATTCAGGAGGCATTGGCAGCCGGGGAACGCATTTTTAAGGTGCTGGACCTGGAATCTGATATTAAAAATCCTGCCAACCCCGTCCATGTCAAAGATTTTAACAAATCAATAGAATTCATCGATGTAAGTTTTAGTTATAACAATAAGGTTAACGTTCTTGAGAATATTTCCGTCAACGTGCAAAAGGGAGAAATTTTGGCCATTGTCGGGCCCAGCGGCGCCGGAAAATCGACATTTGTCGACCTGTTACCAAGATTTTATGATCCGGTTGATGGCAGGATATTACTGGACGGGATCAATTTAACTGAAATTGATCTGGGTTCGCTGCGCCGGCTTATGGGGTTTGTAACTCAGGAAACCATACTTTTTAATGATACTGTCAGGAACAATATTGCTTACGGGTTAACGGATAAATCTCTTGAACAGGTTATACAGGCCGCCAAAATCGCCAATGCGCATGGATTTATAAAAAATCTTTCACAGGGTTATGATACGAATATCGGAGAGCGCGGCGTTACGCTATCCGGGGGACAACGCCAAAGACTGGCCATTGCCCGTGCGATTCTTAAAAATCCGCCGTTGCTGATTTTGGATGAGGCGACTTCCGCTCTGGATACGGAATCCGAATTGCTGGTTCAGCAGGCTATTGAGCGATTGATGAAAAACAGAACATCATTTGTGATTGCGCACCGTTTATCGACTATTTTGAACGCTGACAGAATAGTCGTGTTGGATAACGGAAAAATTGTACAGCTTGGCAAACACGACGAACTGGTTAATGTCCCGGGTTTGTATCAAAAACTTTATAATATGCAATTCAAATTGTAATTTCAATCACCAACGTTCCTACGCATACGATTAATTTGTATAAAATGAATTGGTAAACGGTTTTTATAATAGTTCATTGATTTATATTTTTGTAAAGCAACATAAATTTAATGAATTTAAAGCTAATAACCGTTGTATCGTGTGTCACAAACAAGCGGCAGTTGTGTGTATAATGCTGTTGGCAACTGTTATAAGTGATGAATAGCGTTTTTATTTATGATATTTAATGGTTATATTTAAAAGTTTCCGGTTGATTTCGGATACGAGTGAATTATTTGATTTTTGAAATAGAATAAAAATCTGTATCTTTGGCCATAATTTAAAGAATGGATTCCAAGTTACAGATGTTTTATTTTATATATTTTCTGAACGGAATGAAAGCGATTTGGTGATGTTTACTGTTTATAGACGTTTTACAGGCCTGGTTCAGGTGGTTTTATAAAAACTTTAGTTGTATAAATGATTTTATCATTATGGTACATTATCATAAAATTGACGACTATAAATACTCCGATGAACTGGAAAATTATCGCAGGGAACACAAAAAATTATCACTATTGCTGAGCGTTACACGTAATATTTCCCAGGAATTGGAAATTGATCGGCTTTTAATGTTGATCATGGATGAAGTTAAAAAAGCATTAAATTGCGACAGGTGCACGGTATTTATTCTTGACCGGGATAAAAAAGAATTGTGGTCCAAAGTCGCACATGGGGAAAAAGAGATACGTTTTTCCAGTCATCTTGGAATTGCCGGTTATGTTGCCTCGACAGGTGAAATACTGAACATTGAAGATGCGTATTCGGACGAACGGTTTAATCCGAATATCGATAAGAAAACGGGTTATCGTACGCGTAATATACTCAATGCGCCCCTCCGGAATAAGAAAGGTGAAATAATCGGTGTGTTTCAGACCCTGAATAAAAAAGGCGGGGCGTTTACAAAGGATGATGAGGAATTATTATCCGCGATAGCCGTGCTTTCCGCCAGTCAAATAGAAAATGCACAGCTTTACGAGGAACAAATCAAAACTTTTGACAGTTTTCTCGAAACGCTGGCCAGCACAATTGACGCCAGGGATCCCTTAACCTCGGGCCATTCCAAAAGAATAGCCATGTATACCGATGAAATTGCTAAAATTATCGGCCTCGATGACCATAAAAGGCGGATATTGAAAATTTCTTCTCTCCTGCATGATTATGGCAAAATCGCGATCCGTGAAGCGGTTTTAACAAAAGAGGGGGAGCTTTCGAACGAGGAATTTGAACATATAAAAGAGCATTCCAACTATACAAAAAGTATTCTGGAAAGAATTAATTTTTCCCGTGAGTTGAGGGATGTTCCGCTTATTGCATCGTCCCATCACGAAAACCTGGACGGGAGCGGGTACCCGAAAGGACTTAAAGACAAAGAAATACCCAGTTTAAGTAAGATAATTGCCGTTGCGGATGTTTTTGACGCCCTTTCCTCAAAAAGACATTACCGGGAGCGGATGAATTTCCCCGAATTGATCAAAGTCTTGTCAGACGGCGCCGGGACCAAATTTAAAGACGTTTATATCGAAGCGTTAAAAAGGATCAGCCTGGACAATATAGTTATTATTATGGAAGATGGAAATAAACACAAAATTGATCCAAAAGATCTTGAGATTTTATCATCTTATAATATGAACGATTTACTACATAGCGGGGAAAAGGGAAATAGGGAATTAAAAGTATTATTTAATAAATATTATCTCAGAAAACATCGCAGGGAAAACATCAGGGAACATAATGAAAAAAATAATAAGCACTGATAAAGCTCCGAAAGCCATCGGCCCGTATAGTCAGGCTGTGGTGCTGTCCGGGCAAAAGCTGGTTTTTGTGTCCGGTCAAATTGCTATGGACCCGGTTTCAGGAGAAATTATTAAAGGGGGAATTACAGAACAAACTAAACAGGTATTGAAAAATGTTGAATCTGTTTTGCAGGCCGCCGGTTCGGATTTACTTCATGTAATAAAAACTACTGTTTTTTTGAAAAACATGAATGATTTTGTTGCAATGAATACAGTATACGAGTCCTTTTTCAGCAGTGATCCCCCTGCGCGGGCAGCGGTTGAGGTTGCCCGTTTACCTAAAGATGTATTGATCGAGATTGAAGTGATAGCCGAATTGGCTGGATAAAGAATGAAAACAGCACTCCCAAAGATATTATATGTTATTTTGTATTTGTTACTGGTCAATTTAGCATCTTATGGTCAGGATACCCTGAAAGTTTCGAATAAAAAATTAACACAATTACCCGTTAACCCGGATACAAACATAGTGGAGATTACCAAATCACCCCGGGGGGCGATGTTACGTTCCCTGGTTGTTCCGGGATGGGGCCAGTTTTATAACGGTAAATGGTTTAAGGGAATATTAATCGGCGGTACCGAGATCGGACTTGTTATCAACGCGGTTATACAGAATCATTATGCTGTTCAGTCTGAAACGGAGCTGGAAAAAGAATTTTACAGGGAAAATAAAAGTCTTTCAATATGGTGGCTGGGAGCGACAATTCTGTACAGTATTACAGATGCGTATGTGGATGCACATCTTTATAATTTTGACGACAGTCCGAATTTGAGCATGAAAGTTAAAGAAGAAATTGAACCTTTGAATAATACGAAATACTCAGTTATATCGTTGAATTTGCGGATACCATTATAAAGTACAGTCTGATTGAAATTGACAATATAACAAGGAGGAGGCGTAATTGCAAACCTCACAAGGACGAGGCGTCTGGGGTTCCCGCATGGGCTTTGTATTGGCAGCGGCCGGTTCAGCCATTGGTTTAGGTAATATATGGCGGTTTCCATATGCAACCGGTCAAAACGGCGGGGCCGCTTTTGTTTTGTTATATATTTTATTTGTTATCCTGATCGGTGCTCCGGTTATGATAGCCGAGCTGGCAATCGGCCGTAATACGCAGTTGAATCCTGTGGGCGCTTTTCGCAAACTGGCGCCCGGCAGTTTATGGACTGTCGTTGGTATGCTGGGTGTGGCTACCGGTGTCGGAATTCTTTCCTATTAT
The DNA here is from genome assembly GCA_016934825.1 of Candidatus Zhuqueibacterota bacterium. GTDB lineage: Bacteria > Zhuqueibacterota > Zhuqueibacteria > Residuimicrobiales > Krinioviventaceae > Fontivivens. Next base: position 40,979 of record JAFGSB010000018.1, on the reverse strand, counting down.
TCCGTTATCGCCGGGTGGACTGTCGGTTATTTTGTGAAAACAATATCCGGAGAATTTTCGACTATTATTGCCAAAGATATTTCGCAGCAAATATTCGAAAATTTTGTGGGGAATCCTTATTCCGCGGTCGGGTATTTATTTGTGTTTATCATTTTTACTGCTTATGTTGTTGTTGGGGGAGTTTCCAGGGGGATTGAACGCTGGACCAAAATTTTGATGCCGATATTATTTATTCTGCTCATATTATTAACAATCCGTTCCGTAACATTAAATAATGCCGCTGAAGGACTGGTCTTTTATTTAAAGCCGGATTTTACTAAAATTACCGCCGGAACGGTGGGCAATGCTCTTGGTCAGGCCTTATTTTCGTTAAGTCTGGGTATGGGCGCCATGATAACCTATGGAAGTTATATTTCGAAGCGGGATAATTTAACCATTTCGGCCGGATATGTCTGTTTATTTGATACACTCATTGCCATTATTGCCGGTTTGATGATTTTCCCGGCCCTGTCTTTCGTTGGATTAAAACCGGAAGAGAGCGGCCCGGGTCTGGTTTTCGTTTTATTACCGTCCATATTTGCCGAAATGCCTGGCGGTTTTATTTTTGGAGCCGGATTTTTTCTGTTATTGTCGGTTGCCGCGTTAACATCGACTATTTCTTTGATGGAGGTAACGGTTTCTTATATGGTTGATGAATGGAAATGGAAAAGGGTAAACGCGGTGATCGTTATGTCAATTCTTGCTTTTCTGCTCGGGATACCGTCCGCTCTGTCGACAGGCGCTTCCGGGTGGTTTACCGATTTGCCATTATTACATATGGGATTTCTTGATCTGGCAAATGCCCTTTTAGGAAACTATTCGCTGACCATCGGAGCTTTTCTTATTTCAATTTTTGTTGCTTATAAATGGGGGTTAAAATCCGTTTTCAAGGAAATCGAGTTAAATCAAAATATTTTTTATTTTAACAAATTCTGGGCATTTATGGTTCGCTTTATCTGCCCCGTTGCAATATTCATAATTTTTGTTTATATTGTCATTACAGGAGAATATTTTTAAAATTTGAAATGCGTATATTTTTTTTTATAATATTAATTTTATTTTCCTTTATTTCATTATCTGCACAGGAACAATATAAGAGTAATCCTGATTCATTAAAAGGTCACACACCCCGGTTCAACAATACAGATCGCTGGTTTGCCCGGGACAAAGTTCATCATTTTGCGGCAAGTGCATTTTTAACCGGTTTTGGATATTACACTGCCAAAAACGAATTGAAATTTTCAAGTACATCGTCAAAGAATTTCTCCATTGGATTTTCGATATCATTTGGAATATTGAAAGAAATTTATGACGGTACAATAAAAAAAAGTGCCCCCAGTTATAAAGATCTTGCGGCTGATATAGCAGGAACAGGAGTCGGATTATTAATATTAACCACTAAATAGATATAAATATGATGAAGAAAAGAATTTTAGACAAACCGGAATCGAACTGTGGTATAGTTGGAGTTTTTGGAGATAAAGAAGCCGCTCATTTGAGTTACCTTGCACTGTATGCCCTTCAGCACCGGGGCCAGGAAAGTTCGGGTATTGTATGTAGTGATGGTGAAGAAGTCAGACGTCATATCGCCCAGGGTCTGGTAGCGGATGTTTATTCGGACCCTAACATATTTAATTATTTACAGGGTCATATCGCCATTGGCCATAATCGTTATTCAACGACCGGTTCAACACATCTGATCAACGCACAACCGTTATTATTAACGGGCAAAGACGGACCGCTTGCCATCAGTCACAATGGGAATTTTACCAATTCCGGCATTTTACGCCAGGAACTGGAAGGAAAGGGGTCCATATTTCAGACGACAACGGACACCGAAGTGATTGCCCACCTGATTGCCCGCTCTCAGAAGGAAGAATTTTCCGCAAAAATAATAGACGCCTTGCGTCAAATAAGAGGTGCTTATTCCCTGGTTATGATGACCCGTGACAGGATTTATGCGACCCGGGACCCCCATGGTGTTCGGCCTTTATGTATCGGGAAAAAAGGGAAAACCTATTTTGTTGTTTCAGAAACCTGTGCGCTGGATATCCTGAGAGCCGATTATGTAAGAGACATTGAACCGGGCGAACTTGTTGAGTTGAGTGACCAAGGCTTAAGAGCCTTTAAGATTGATGACTCCCAAAAAAGACATGCCTGTATTTTTGAGTTCATTTATTTTTCCAGACCGGACAGTAAAATTTTCAATGAAAATGTAGATAAAGTCAGGAGAAAACTGGGTAAAAATCTTGCCCTGGAACTCCCTACGGATGCGGATATTGTCATTTCCGTCCCGGATTCAAGTAATACAGCCGCAGTTGGATTTTCACGACGATCGAACATAAAATTTGATCTCGGTTTAATCAGGAACCATTATATTGGGCGAACATTTATTCATCCGAAACAAAATATGCGTGACTTTGGAGTTCGGATCAAGTTCAATACGGTTAAAGGTATTCTGCAGGGAAGAAGGGTTGTTGTTGTTGAGGATTCAATAGTGCGGGGTACGACTTTAAAACAACTGGTAAAACTGATCAGGCAGGCCGGAGCGACGGAAATTCATGTACGTGTCAGTTCCCCGCCTATCATATCCCCTTGTTATTATGGTATGGATTTCCCCAGTAAAGAGGAACTTATCGCACATAATAAATCAGTCGATGAAATCACAGATTTTCTGGGATGTGACAGTTTACATTATTTATCAATAGATGGCTTGATGAATTCGGTTTCCCAGGAGCAAGGGGGCTTTTGTACCGCTTGTTTTACCGGCAAATACCCAATCGTTATCGAAGATAATATTGGTAAATTCCAGCACGAAAAAGCAAAAAAAGTTAAAATCACAGATTAATTTTTTATATTTTTAATCCCAACAGAAAAAGCATATCTTACACCAATGAATAAAAGATGAAGAAAATAATAAAATATTTTGATTATTTTTTTGTATTAAGGCCTACTTTGTTTTTCCCTGTCTGGACGCTGTCTTTAGCCGGTTTATGGGCACAATCCCGGTTTGGTTCATATAATTCGATAACCGATCGGTTAGTCCGGTTTGAATATATTAATTTAAACAATTTTTTGTTTTTAGCTCTTTTTACCATGCTTATGGGCGCTGTTTTTTTAATCAATCAAATAGAAGATGTTGAAAGCGATAAACTGAACAATAAACTTTTTTTAATTGCCAACGGAGATATATCCATTCGCAAGGCATATATTGAGACTGTTTTATTGATCGTTATACCAATTATCATAATGATCTGGAAGCGGTCCGACCTCGCCTTATTGATGGCGATTTCATTTATTATTATGGGCTGGATGTATAGCTGTCGGCCGATCGTTTTAAAGGATAAGCCAATCGGCGGTATTTTACCCAATTTCTTCGGAGGATATATTATTTTTATCTACGGCTGGATGATCAAAGGAGATTCCGGCATGGAAATGATTTATTACGCAACACCGTATGTGCTTGGATTGATTGCTGTATACTTTTTGACAACCGTTCCTGATATTGAAGGGGATAAGGGTGCGAACAAAATAACAGTGGCTGTAAAATACGGCGCCAACAGGGTAATTATGGCCGGTTTAATTGTTGATATTCTGGCGATAATCGCGGGATTGTTTACCCGGGATATAATTATATTAATTCCAACCATACTCATTTTACCTTTTTTTATACAATCGGCAATTACAAAATCAAACAGGATCGTGTTAAAAACGAATAAATTTGCAGCATTATTTTTATCACTGATAATATGTTTTCATTACCCTTTATATCTGGTATTACTGGTTTTTCTTTATTTTTTTTCAAAATGGTATTACAGGAACAGGTTCAACATAACATATCCGAGCTTACGCACTTAGAAGGGATTTCGGGTTATGAAAAGTATAAAATTTAATAGAGAACTTTGTGATTTTTGCGGTACTTGTGTCGGTGTGTGTCCGCATGATGCGATCGAATTGCTGGAGAGTGATTTGAGGATAACCGACAAATGTACGTTATGCATGAATTGTGTTTATATTTGCCCGGTTCGTGCATTGGAGGAGTTGGATGAAGGATAAATATAATATAATTGTTGTGGGTGCTGGACCATCGGGCACAACAACCGCCCGCTTTGCGGCATTGTCCGGTGCATCGGTCCTGATTTTGGAAAAAGACCGGGAGGTCGGTATCCCCGTACGTTGTGCGGAAGGTGTCGGAGATAAAGGACTGAGATCGGTTGTGGATATAAATCCAAACTGGATTGCGCAAAAGATTTCAGGCGTTTCATTATATTCTCCTTCCGGTATGGAAGTCACTTTGGCCACAAACGAAGTCGGGTATGTATTAAACAGAAAACAATTTGATGCCGGTCTGGCTGAACTGGCCGCGAAATCAGGCGCCGAGATCAAAACCAAAGCGTATGTGTACGATCTGCTGCATGAGAACGGCAGGGTGTCCGGTGTTAAAATGAAGCATTTAGGTAAAGAATATCAACTAAAAGCGGACATTGTGATCGGCGCGGACGGAGTTGAATCACGCGTCGGGCGGTGGGCCGGCATGAAAACAAGAACGCCAATGCGGGATATGGAAACGTGCGCGCAAGTGACAGCGCAAAATATTAATATAAGGGACGATTATATTCATCTGTATTTTTCACAAAAAATAGCTCCCCGGGGGTATCTGTGGATTTTTCCGAAGGGTGATGGCCTAGCAAATGTGGGTTTGGGGATATCCGGAGAGGTTTCACGTAACAAATCACCATTTGAATATCTCGAGGAATTCCTGAATGAACATTTTCCTCAGGCGGCCATTTTAACAACAGTGGCCGGCGGTGTACCATGTGCGATGGAACTGGAAAAAATCGTGATGGATGGACTCATGCTGGTGGGTGATGCCGCGCATCAGGTCAACCCGGTTTCCGGCGGCGGAATTGTCAATGGAATGGTGGCCGGAAAGATTGCCGGTCAGGTCGCCGGTAATGCCTTAAAAGAGGGCGATGTGAGTGAAAAACGGTTAAAAGAATATGTGAAACTCTGGCAAAAGGCGGAAGGCAAAAAAAATAAAATATTTTATAAATTAAAAGAATTTGTGTATAATATGAGTGATGAAGACCTTGATGAAACAGCAAGATTGATATTGCATAACCCAAAGGAAAGGCGTACAATACTTCAACTTTTCAAAACTGCACTTCTTAAAAAGCCGTCTTTAATTGTTGATGCTATTAAAGTTTTTACATAGAGGGAAAAATGAAAACAGGTATTAAAGAAATACTTGAAAAAGATAAACATTTTTTTGGTTTGCCCAATATTCTCACTTTTGCCAGAATATTCTTCCTGCCGTTTATCGTTTATTTTTTATCACAAGCTACTCAAAAAGGGGACAGGATTGCTATCGGGTTAATGCTTTTGGCCTGTGTAACCGATTTCCTGGATGGTTATTTTGCCAGGAAATTAAAAATGCGTTCCGTATTCGGGACCATGCTTGATCCTTTAGTGGACAAGATAACCGTGGCTGTTGTCATGTTAACATTGGCCGCCCATAAGGAACTGCCATATTGGTTCGTTTTTATTGTGATCGGGCGGGATATTTCGATCCTTGGCGCCAGTTTGTATGTCATCAAAACAAAAAAGTTTGTCGCCGAATCAAATTTATTGGGAAAATTTACAGCCGCATCTTTTGCTCTGGTTATTATCCTGTATACTGTGAATATCCCGATTGCAAAGGATGTGGCAATCGGTATTTCATTGATATTGGTGCCCCTTTCTTTAATTAAATATTTCATCTCGCACAAAGAAAATATTGTCAAGCAATCAAATGTTGTAAAAGAAAAAATGTCCGAATTTATTAATTGATCTTTTTTAATAAACAATACAGGTATTAGATTTGCTCAAAATCGCTTCCAAACTCAAAAAGGGACTTTCGAAAACCAAAGCCAATCTGGTTGAAAATATAAATCATGTCATGTCAATGGCGCGAAAAATTGATGAGGGTGTGCTTGAGGAACTTGAAGAACAGCTCATTTTAAGTGATATGGGTGTGGATACTTCTGAAACGATCATTGAACAACTGCGTGAAAAAATCAGGCAGAACAAGATTAAAGATCAAAACGATGTACTTTATGTTTTAAAAAATGAACTGGTCGCTTTGTTTAATAATCAAAGTATAAAACCAAAAAATATTAATGAATTTAAACCGTTCGTAATCAGTATTGTCGGCGTCAACGGAACCGGTAAAACAACGACAATCGGGAAGCTGGCTTATCTGTTTGCGAATGAAGGATACAAAGTGATGCTGGCCGCGGCCGATACATTCCGGGCGGCCGCTATCGAACAGTTGAACGAGTGGGCCAAACGAAGCGGTGTGGATGTAGTTATTCCTCAATCAGGCGCAGATCCCGCTTCTGTGGCGTTTGACGCTTATAAAGCGGCTCTGGCAAGAAACTCCGATATTTTAATTGTCGATACGGCAGGCCGACTGCACACAAAAGTGAATTTGATGGCGGAGCTGGATAAAATACATAGAGTGCTCAACCGTCAATCGCCGGAAGCGCCCCATGAGGTGTTTCTGGTTATGGATGCGACCACCGGTCAGAATGGGTTGACACAGGCAAAAAAGTTTGCCGAATCCGTCAATGTCTCAGGACTGATTTTAACAAAGCTGGACGGAACAGCAAAGGGAGGGATTGTTTTTTCAATCGTTAAGGAATTGAATATCCCGGTGAGGTATATTGGTCTCGGTGAACAACTTGATGATATTGAAGACTTTGATCCGGAAATGTTTGTCGAGGCATTGTTTCAGTGAATATATCATATATCAGTTTGGGTTGTCCGAAAAACGAGATCGATCTGGAATATATTCTCGGCAGCCTGGATAATTCATTTCATATTGTTGAAAATTTTGATGATGCGGATGTTGTTATTATTAATACCTGTGCGTTTATAGATCCAGCAAAACAGGAATCTATCGATCATATTTTGTCAGCCCTGCAAAAAAAGAAAAACAACTCTGATTTTAAGGTACTTGTCTCAGGCTGTCTTCCTCAAAGGTACAAAGAGGAGTTAAGTAAAGAGATACCGCAGGTTGATGAGTATTTTTATTCCAATGATATATCACTCACCATTCAACAGGTGCGGAGATATTTAAAAAGTGAAAGTAAAAAGAGCGAAACAAGAGTACAAATTACTCCGCAACATTACGCTTATTTAAAGATTGCGGATGGATGCAATAATCGTTGCAGTTATTGCGCGATACCTTTAATAAAAGGTGATTATAAAAGCCGACCCTACCGGAAAATTTTGGATGAAGCCTGTTATCTCGCCGATAACGGCGTTAAGGAACTTTTACTTGTTGCACAGGATACTACATTTTATGGCCGTGACCTCGGGAATAAAAAATCGATTAGTGATCTGCTGGTTTCCCTGAATGATATTGAGGGTCTTGAATGGATACGCCTTTTATATACTCATCCGGCCCATTGGGACGACAGGCTGATCGAAACGGCGGCCGGTTTGGATAAAATTGTAAAATATATCGATTTACCGATTCAACATATTTCCGATACCGTACTGAAAAGGATGGGAAGGAAAGTCAATAGCACACAAATTAAAACATTAATAGAGAAATTACGAAAAAATATTCCTGATCTGGCATTACGAACTTCTGTTATTACCGGATTTCCGGGTGAAACGGAAAAAGAATTTCAGGAACTTTTGGCTTTTATTAAGACTATAAAATTTGAAAGGTTAGGTGCTTTTGCCTATTCACACGAAGAAAACACCAGAGCATATGAATTTGATGATGATGTTCCCCGGAAAGAAAAATTACGACGCCAGCAAAAAATAATGGAGCTTCAATCACAAATATCGTATATGAACAATAAACAATTGATAGGGAAAACCATAAACGTAATGATTGATGAGAACGAGGAAGACCAGGATTATGCCGTCGGCAGAACGCAATGGGATTCGCCCGAGATTGATAATACAGTAATGATTCAATCAGAGGTTAAAGCTGGAGAAATCTATCAGGTAAAAATCATTTCTGCGGATCATTACGATCTGTATGGCCGGGTAGAAAGTTTAAATAAAAATGGAATGTGAAACCTGTTAATTGTTGTTAAATATTACTGATACATTAAAGGTCAGCGGTGTTCTTTTACCGGACATCAGTGTTAAAAAAATGTAATAATTTTATGTTGTAAAATTTTAAAGTTGTTTATGAAAAAAGGATCGATTATGAAATTATACAGAACAATTATCTTGTTAATGTTAATTTTAATGCCTTTTTCTTTTATATGGGCTCAGGCGGACATGAGTCAAACCTTAGAAAAAAAAGGCCCCTCTTATAATATTGATATTGCAAATACCGCCGTGCCTGATAATTTTGACATGAGCAGGTTAAATATTTATTTTCAGATCGTGTATGATGAGTTGCAATTTATTAAAATTCAGGACGGATTTGAAGCCAATTATGAAGTCACCGTCATTGTTTACGATGATGACGAGTTTCAGGTTGATGGGAAATTATGGAAAGAAACTATATATTTAGATGATTATGATAAGACAAATTCACAAAATGATTTTAGTTTTACGTTTACATCCTTTGATCTGGACCCGGATAAATATAAAATCATGGTTTCCGTACAGGATTTGGAAACCGAAAAGGCACAAGGAATAAAATTTGATACCAAATTACGTGATTTTTCCAAAAATAAAGTTACGGCAAGTGATATCATTTTTTTAAAAGGTGTGAGTTATGATTCTCTGGGAATTAAATCAATTACTCCCGAATTAACAAATCCCTATAAAGGCTTAACGGTACCGGCATACGCGTATTTTGAAATATATAATCCAAGCGGGGAGCCCGAAGCCGAAATAAACTATACCATAAGGGGCTTAAATTCAAAGTTCGAGATTAAAGATTCGTATACAATCCCACTTACCGGGATAAGGACATTGGAAGCTTTTACAATTCCGATTGACAGTTTAAAACATGATATTTATCAACTTACGATTAATATCAAAGCCGGTAAAAAAGTAAAACTGGAAAAGAATTTTTATATCCGCTGGCAGGGAATTCCGTTCGCCGCAAGGGATATTGAATCCGCAATCAAACAGGTGATTTATATAGCAACACCGGATGAGTGGAAGGCGCTCGATAAGGCTTCAGACGAAAATAAACTTGAGGAATTCAAAAGTTTCTGGAAACGGCATGATCCTACTCCGGGTACTGAAGTCAATGAGGCTATGGAGGCGCATTACGGGCGAGTTGAATACGCAAATCAGAATTTTTCCGTGATGCAAAGGGAAGGATGGAAAACGGACAGAGGAATGGTTTATATCGTTCTTGGCCCGCCGGATGATATTGTCCGGGACCCCTATCCAAGCGATATGCGCCCCTGGCAAATTTGGAACTATTACAGGATCAATCGCAGGTTCGAGTTTATCGATTATACAGGTTTTGGCGACTACAGGTTTTACAGGCCCTATTCTATGTATGAGCTGCAGCTTTTCCTGCGTTAATTTCTTGATTAAAACATATTTTAATTCTATATTCAATCTACCATATCAAGCCCGGCTATGATTCCGGGCTTTTTCAAATTTTATAAATAAAAACCGAAATTTGAGAAACAGGTGAAGTTAGTTTTACCCCCTAAACTGAAACAGGGAGATTTGATCGGAGTTGTTTCTCCCGCCAGTCCTCCGAATAATGAAAAAAAACAGGGGTATAAAAACGGGTTAACATATTTATATAACAAGGGATACAGGGTTTTGGAAGGCCGGTTTGTTCATAACCAGGATGGTTATCTGGCCGGTACCGACGAACAACGGTCTTTTGATTTTAATTTCATGTTAAACAATCCCGAAATCAAGGCTATTTTTTGTTCCCGCGGGGGATACGGCACCCCGCGTATACTTGAAAAAATAGACTATCGCGCTGCCCGAAAATCACCTAAAATAATTGTCGGTTATAGCGATATTACCGCACTGCAGCTCGCTTTGTATTACCGGTCCCGTTTGGTTACATTTTCCGGGCCAATGGTCGCTATTGATTTGAATGAACAAATTCATTATTTTACCGATCAGGCTTTGTGGAATATGCTCACAAAACCATCGCTGTTTAAATTAGAGTTTAACGAACTGGATGACCCGGTTAAAATTTATACAGGCGGATCAGCGGAAGGCAGACTTTTAGGCGGATGTTTGTCCGTAATCAGTGCCATGTTGGGTACGAATTATTTACCGCGGTTCAAAAAGAGTGTATTGTTCCTTGAGGATGTCGGAGAAGATTTGTACAAAATTGACCGCTATTTTGCCCATTTGTATTATTTCGGAATATTGAAACAAATAAAAGGGCTTGTTTTGGGTCAGTTTGTCAACTGTTCCGCTTTTTCTCAAAACAACGCGGCTGCGGAATTTGATCAAATTATTTCAAAATATACAAAGGATTTGGGAATACCGGTGGTTGGGAATATTCCTTATGGGCACAGTAAAATAAAAATGACTTTCCCTGTTGGCGGAAAGGTAAAATTAGATACAATAACAGGAACCCTGGAATTAACGGAGCCCGTAATTAATGAAAAATAATAATATTGAACCCATTCGTTTGGCTGTTTTTGCATCCGGCCGGGGATCTAACCTGGAATCGATTATGAATAACATTAAAGCCTGCAGACTGGACGCAAAAATTGTCGTTGTCATCAGTAACAACTCCAAATCCGGAGCGCTGGAACTGGCGGTAAACAATAAAGTAGCGGCGCATCATATTTCCAGGCTGCAGTTTGAAACCGAAGAGTCTTATATTAACCACCTTTTAGAAGTGCTGAAAAAGTGTGATACGCAATTGGTCATTCTGGCCGGTTATATGAAAAAGGTGCCGGTGAAAATTATACAAACATATAAACACCGGATATTAAATATTCATCCCGCTTTGCTTCCTTCGTTCGGCGGAAAGGGCCTGTACGGAAAGTACGTTCATGAAGCCGTATTGGAATATGGGTGCAAAGTATCCGGCGCTACAGTGCATATTGTCGATGAAGAGTACGACACCGGACCCCCGGTTTACCAGCAATGCGTACCGGTTCTAAATGATGATTCTCCCGAAACGCTTGCCGCCCGGATTTTAAAAGTGGAACATGAAATTTATCCCAAAGCCATTCAATTATTTGCCGAAGGACGTGTAACCGTCCATGGCCGCAAAACCATCATTGCGAATCCGTAAACGATGTAACGTGAATAACGGTTTAAATTTCACCAAATACACGTCATTATTGATTATAGAAGTAAAATTTATTATATTTAAAATAATACCGGTATCGGATTATCGGACATCACACACTGCTTTGTTATGAAAAATAAAAATGGGTACGTCGCATTTTTGTTTTGAATAAAACGTGTTTCTAAATCGATTGGATAGCAACAAGCCGGCAGTGTATCGGATGAACGGAAACCGGGGAAAAATTTAATTTAAAAATTATATAAAGGGATCTATAAATGGATAATAACATTAAAATTAAAAGAGTTTTAATAAGTGTGTACGATAAAACAGGTCTGGCAGAGTTTGTAAAAAAGTTATCCGTTTTTAATGTAGAAATTATTTCCACCGGTGGAACGGCAAAGCACCTTCAGGAAAATGGTTTCAAAGTGACAAATGTTTCGGAAATAACCGGATTCCCTGAAATCCTTGGCGGCCGGGTCAAAACCCTGCACCCGAAAATTCATGGCGGGATTTTAGCCAAACGTTCCAAAAAGGAACAAATGCAGCAAATACAAGAGTTTAATATTGAGCCGATTGACATGGTTATTGTGAACCTCTATCCCTTTGAAAAAACAGTGGCCAAACCCGACGTGACGATTGACGAAGCACTTGAAAATATCGATATTGGCGGACCGTGTATGATCCGTGCTGCCGCGAAGAATTTCCCGGGTGTCGCCGTTTTAACCGATCCGGTTCAGTATGATAAAGTCATAAAAGAGTTACAGGCCAATAACGGCGTTCTGCCTATAGATGTTCGCAGAGAACTGGCAAATGCCGCGTTTAAGCGGACAGCCGAATATGACAGGGCTATCACGGCCTATTTATCTGGGCAAGCAGCAACTGAAGAGCCGATGCCCGAAACGGTATTGCTCCGGTTAAATAAAGTTCAGGATTTAAGATATGGTGAAAATCCGCATCAAAAAGCCGGATTTTATGCGGACGAATCTTTAACGCCATACGGGATCGTATCCGCGAAAAAGCTACACGGTAAGGAATTATCCTTCAATAATATCCTGGACCTGAATGCCGCGATCGGCCTTGCAAGCGAATTCGAAAAACCGTGTGTCATCATATTAAAACATAATAATCCCTGCGGCGCGGCAGTGGACGAAGATATTTCAATCGCGTATGATAACGCGTTCAAAACGGATTCTGTATCGGCTTACGGCGGCATCGTCGCGACCAATTCGGAGATACAGGAAGAGCTGGCCGAGAAAATGGCCAAAGTTTTTTTGGAGGTGATTGTGGCGCCGAAATTTTCCGAAAAGGCCTTTGAGATACTGACAAAAAAGAAAAATATAAGATTAATTGAATTGCCCCCCAAATCGGAAATTTTCAAAGGGTATGATATGAAGACCGTATCCGGCGGTTATCTGTTCCAGGATTTTGATTTGGGTTTTGATAATGAAGCTGATTTTAAAGTCGTGACAAAAAGACAACCGACGGATTCGGAATGGAATGCCATGCGTTTCGGCTGGAAAGTAGTAAAATGGGTTAAGAGCAACGCGGTTATTTTTGTTAATGAAAAACAAACATTAGGAATTGGCGCCGGTCAGATGTCCAGAGTAGATTCGTCACGGTTTGCGGTGCAAAAAGCCAAAGATGCCGGTCTGAGCTTAAACGGTTCGGTTGCTATTTCCGATGCGTTTTTCCCGTTCCGGGATGGCGTTGACGCGGCCGCTGCTGCGGGCGCAACCGCCGTCATTCAGCCGGGTGGTTCAATTCGTGATAACGAAGTCATTGAAGCTGCCGACGAATATAATATGGCCATGGTATTTTCCGGGATCAGGCATTTCCGGCATTGATTTTTTCGGTTAAGAGGCCATAAGCTGTAACATAGTTTACCAGAATAGTTAATCAATATAAAGAATATCGTTATGAAATTGTCATCAATGTTTACAAATGATCTGGCAATAGATTTGGGAACAGCGAATACGCTTGTATTTGCAAAGAACCGGGACATTGTATTAAATGAACCGTCGATTGTCGCTATACGGAAAAGAACACATGAAATTTTGGCCTTTGGCAACGAAGCCAAAGAAATGGTCGGCCGTACGCCCGGAGAAATCATAACAGTCAAACCGTTAAAGGATGGAGTGATTGCCGATTTTGATCTGGCCGAGCAAATGATAAGATATTTTATTAAAAAATCGGCGCCTTCTCTTATTCCCAGGCCGCGCGTGGCGATATGTATTCCTTCCGGTATAACCGAGGTGGAAAAAAGAGCTGTGCGCGATGCGGCTGAACACGCTGGCGCCAAAGAGGTTCACCTGATCGAAGAACCCATGGCCGCAGCCATCGGGCTGGGACTGCCGATTGACCAACCTGTCGGCAGTATGGTTATTGATATCGGCGGCGGGACCACGGAAATTGCGGTTATTTCCATGTATGGAATTGTTAATGCCAAATCCATCAGAATCGCCGGTGATGAAATGAATGAAGCCATAATTCAGTATTTTAAAAAAGAATTTAATTTGCTGATAGGCGAAAATACGGCGGAAATTTTGAAATGCGAGTATGGCTCTGCATTACCGGTGGACGCAATAGGTGAAACCACGGTAAAAGGACGGGATCTGGTGGAAGGTATCCCCAAAACAGTGATGATTACGGCGGCGCAGGTTCAGCAAGCGCTGGCGGAAACAGTGAATACCATTATAGATGCGGTAAAACAATGTTTGGAAACGACGCCGCCTGAACTTTCTGCGGATATACTGGACAGAGGAATACTTATGTCCGGCGGGGCATCACAACTTCGCGGACTGGATGTCCGGCTCCGCCAGGAAACAAATTTACCGGTTATTGTTTCCGAAGAACCCAAACTGTCTGTGGTTCGGGGCACAGGCATGGTACTGGAGAATCTCAATTTTTATAAAAAAATTCTGACATATATAAAACATTATTAAAAAATTATCACCCGGGTCCGGGTTAACCCAGCGATGAACGATATTAAACGTGTATTTACAGTATTTATGTGATAAAATTATGGCCTTAAAAAGAAAAAAAAATAAAAATACCGATAACCATCCTTCAAAACAAAAGCCAAAGAGACACTTAAAAAAAATATTATTAATTTTATTTTTGGTTATTCTCCCGCTGATATGTCTTTCCGGAGTTGTTTTTTATCTTTCCAAAAATCTTCCGACCTCCGATAAACTGGAGAATACAACACCCAACCTTCCGTCAAAGGTGTATTCAGCTGACGGGGTATTGTTAAAAGAGTTTTTCACAGAAAAACGTATTTATAAACCGTTATCGGAAATACCCGATCTGGTCAAAAATTCTGTTATTGCCACAGAAGATCATCGGTTTTATAAACACTGGGGGATTGTGCCGTCCAGGTTACTAAAAGTCACCATTAATTTTCTTACAACCGGAAGCAAACAGCAGGGAGCCAGCACACTAACACAGCAATTGTCCCGGACCCTGTTTCTGAATCGTGAAAAAACAATAACGAGAAAGATCAAGGAAATTTTAACAGCCATTCAACTGGAACGAAAGTATACAAAATCAGAAATACTGGAAATGTATATAAACCACATGTCATTTGGATACGGGACATACGGAATCGAAGCGGCCGCACAACAATATTTTAAAAAGACCGTAAATGATTTGACAATAGCGGAATGTGCTGTATTAACCGGTGTATTGCAACGGCCGGCAAATTTAAATCCGGCAAAATTGGATTCGTCCGAGGAGCGCCGGAATTATGTTCTGGATCGCAGAAATCTGGTTCTCAGACGTATGCTGGCTCGTCATTTTATTACCGATGATGAATATAAAAAGGCAATCAATTCAGAAATAGTGTTTTCCCAGGCAGAAGATAATCCCCTGGTCGATATAGCTCCCTATTTTACCGAAGAAATCAGAAGAGATCTGATCAAAAGATATGATATGGGAATTTATACAGACGGCATGAGTATTCGTACGACTCTGGACACACGTGTACAGGCATGTGCGGAAAAGGCGGTTGCGGAACATTTGCCGCTGATGCAGAATGTTGTTAATAGTAATATGCGCAAGAAAAAGAATTTTATAAAACTGGTGCCGCCAAGTTTGCTGGAAAAAAAGTCGATTCAGCAGATTATGGCGAACAGCGCTTATGTCGATTCATTAATTGAAGCCAAATGTCCTGTACAGGTAGCTTTTGTCGCCATGGACCCCCGGAACGGTAATATTTTAGCAATGGTTGGCGGACGGGATTTCAAAGAAAGTGAATTTAACCGGGTTACACAGGCCGTCAGGCAGCCGGGTTCCGTTTTTAAACCGTTTGTTTACACGGCGGCAGTTGATAACGGGTATATGCCATTTTATGAAAAGTTGAATCAACCGATAGTCGTGCAGATGGTCGACGGCACCCGTTGGACCCCTCATAATTATGACGGATCGCTGGGGGGGAAAACGACAATGAGGGAGGCTTTGCGAAAATCATTGAACCTGGTTACGGCCCGAATTGTACAGGAAGATGTCCCGCCGGAGCAGGTCATTAAATATGCGCGTAATCTTGGAATTACAACACCGCTTGAAGCGGTTGATGCCATAGCGCTTGGTGCTATAGGTGTTAAACCGATTGAAATTATTTCAGCTTTTGGTGCATTTGCAAACAAGGGCGTGCTTGTTGAATCTCATTCCCTGTTACGAGTAGAGGATAAATACGGCAATGTTCTTGAGCAGGTTCACCCGCAAAGCAAAGGTGTGTTACGCGAGGAAACGGCATATATAATGACAAATCTGCTGCAAACAGTTGCGACCTCAGGAACGGGGGCGGCTTCGAGATCACGTTTTGAGTTTTATCGTCCTGCCGGCGGCAAAACCGGCACAACCAATGATTTTACCGATGCGTGGTACATTTCATTTACTCCGCAAATTGTCGCCGGGGTATGGATCGGTCTTGATGATCCGTCATTGAGTCTGGGTGAAAGGCAGTCCGGGGCCAGGGCGGCATTACCCATCACTGCGCCGTTTATGAAAGCCGCGCATGACACACTTGATTTGCCGGTTCTGGATTTTGAACGACCGTTAGGTGTCGTTGAAATCGAGATCTGCAGGGAAACAAAACTTCTGGCAAACGATAATTGTCCGAGTGTTTTAAAAGAAATATGTGATATACGTTTTTTACCTCAAAAGCATTGTGATATTCATACGGGTGAAAAAGGGAATCGTCCGGTTTCCTCACAAAAACGATTAAGCTATTAAGCTCGTTCACCAGCCGGATTTTTCAGGGACTCCGGAATTATCATTTCATACAAGAAAAATATCTGTATTGTTTTTTTTGCCGTCCCGGTAAAAGTGGGTGACTTTGAAAAAAAATGCAGGTACCTTTCTTAAAGTGGATTATTTATAAAATGATTTAAGCCCTGTTTTATGATAAAGACAATTATTCAGCGGAACAGTCTACGTTAACCATTTTTGATTTTTCTTGTAAATTGTGTAAATAATTAATAGATTAATTTTTTAATATGTACTAATTTTAATGTGAGGCGCAAAAATGCGAGATTCTAAGGATATAAAATTAAAAATTGGATTGGCCGAGATGTTGAAAGGTGGTGTAATTATGGATGTTACAACACCGGATCAGGCCAAAATAGCTGAGGATGCGGGAGCCGTTGCAGTCATGGCGCTGGAACGGATCCCCGCTGATATTCGCGCTCACGGCGGAGTTGCCAGAATGTCCGATCCCAAGGTAATCAAAGCAATCCAGAATGTTGTTTCCATTCCCGTCATGGCAAAATGCAGAATCGGTCATTTTGCCGAAGCACAGATTTTAGAAGCACTGGGAGTTGATTTTATAGATGAAAGTGAAGTATTAACACCTGCCGACGAAGAATTCCATGTCGATAAATGGAAATTTAAAGTTCCTTTTGTATGCGGCTGCAGAGACCTGGGTGAAGCTTTACGCCGGATAGCCGAGGGAGCGGCTATGATAAGAACAAAGGGAGAAGCGGGCAGCGGTAATATTGTAGAAGCTGTAAGACATATGCGGACGGTTCAACAGGGGATTAAAAAAATTACCGTATTGGGCGATGAAGAACTGGTCACCGAGGCCAAGAATCTGGGAGCACCTGTGGAATTGGTCCGGGAAGTTAAAAAGCTCGGAAGACTGCCGGTGCCGAATTTTTCCGCCGGCGGTGTTGCCACACCTGCGGACGCCTCTTTAATGATGCAGTTGGGCGCTGAAACTGTTTTTGTCGGCAGCGGTATCTTTAAATCCACCGATCCTGAAGAGCGGGCAAAAGCGATCGTGTCGGCGACAACCCATTATATGGATTTCGATTTAATCGCCCGGGTCTCGGAAGGATTGGGAGAAGCGATGCCCGGACTGGAAATTGCCGCTATTCCTGAACAAGAACGTATGGCAAAACGAGGGTGGTAATATTAATTTATGAATGTGAAAATACGGTATGAATAGGATAGGCGTTTTAGCTCTTCAGGGTGATTTTGAAAAACATAAAATTACATTGGATACTCTGGGTCAGCATACTGTTTTGGTTCGCACTAAA
Source organism: Candidatus Zhuqueibacterota bacterium (assembly GCA_016934825.1). Taxonomy (GTDB): domain Bacteria; phylum Zhuqueibacterota; class Zhuqueibacteria; order Residuimicrobiales; family Krinioviventaceae; genus Fontivivens. The sequence goes on along the minus strand of JAFGSB010000018.1, from coordinate 23,210 downwards.
AAGGATCTGGACATTTGCGACGGGCTTGTCATTCCGGGAGGAGAGTCGACTACTTTAACCAAATTATTGAAAAAACACCAGTTATGGGAAAAAGTATATAACTTTGCCGTGGAAAAGCCGGTTTTTGGGACCTGCGCCGGATTGATTATCTTATCACGCCAAATTGTCAAAGAACCGGTGGAGACGTTGGATTTAATAGATATTGTTACGGAACGTAACGCATACGGCCGCCAGATTGACTCTTTTATTGATGAACTTGATATCAAAATGTCCGGGATGGAGTACAAATTTGAAGGCGTTTTTATCCGCGCTCCCAAAATTGTGTCATCAGGAAAGAATGTTACCCCCCTGGCCTGGCATCGGCAAAACGTTGTCATGGTCGAACAGAATAATATTTTAGCTGCCACTTTTCACCCGGAATTAACAAATGATACCAGGATACATGAATACTTTTTGACAAAAGTGAAAGGCTAACAGATAAATTTGAATCCGGCGTTAGGAGAAAAATGTTTTTATATGATGTTAAAGGAATAAAAATACAAAAAACCGATTTTTGGATGGACGCGCACAGAAACACAAAATTTTCATTTGTTTCTCACGGACACGGCGATCATCTGAAGAACCATGAAAAAATTCTTGCGACGCCGGCTACCGTTAAGTTCCACGCCATGCGGGCCAGGCAAAAAGACAGTATCCCTTTGGATTTTAAAGAACTTTTTGAATATGAAGATTTAAAGATCAGTTTGTACCCGGCGGGTCATATTCTGGGTTCCGCGATGATAAAAGTTGAACGCCAAAATGTTTCACTTTTATATACCGGCGACTTTAAACTGCAGGAAAGTGAAACGTGCGAGCCGATTGTTATCCCGCAAGCGGATTACCTGATTATGGAATCCACTTTCGGGCACCCGGATTTCGTTGTCAGGAAAAGCCGTGAATTTTTAATCAATGAGGTTGTTTCTTTTATCGAGGACTGTTTACACACGGGTTATACACCTGTTATTCTGGGATACAGTCTTGGCAAAGCCCAGGAAGCCATGAAAATCATCGGAGACAGGGGCTACAGGGTCCGGGTTCATCATACGGCGTGGCGGTTCGCCAAAGTTTATAATGAATTCGGAGTGACATTCCAAAATTGTGAACAATGGCAGGAAAAAAATGTCGAACCGGACGAGGTACTCATTATTCCCCCGCATTTAATGAAGTGGGGAAAGCTAAAATATCTGCCTTCTAAATATAAAACGGCTTTTTTATCCGGGTGGGCAAATTCCAATAATGGCGTGTGGTTTAAAAGTGATTTGTCCATCGCGTTGAGCGATCACGCGGATTTTGAAGATTTGTTGGAATTTATTAAAAGAGTCAATCCCCGAAAAGTTTTCACAACACATGGCGACAAGGATTTTCCATCCTATATCAATGAAATTGGTTACGAGGCGGAATTACTGCAGCCATCCAGCAGTGTTGAATTGCCTAACTTAAATTATTGAAAAAATTTGTCAAAAGTTGATAAATATCTGTCTATAGAAGTAATTGAATCCATTCAGCAGGCAGTTTTGGAAACCGGCGGGAATGAAGTTTTTTTTGTCGGTTACACCGAAGAGGACCTGATAGTACACAAAATAGATGTCATTGCCAGGGGGAATGAATCTGCCGTTCCGGCAGTATTGAAAATTGCCCGGGAGGCGGATGTTGTCATTCACAATCACCCGTCCGGCTTGCTCAAACCTTCCGCTGCGGACCTGTCCATCGCTTCCGGTCTGGACAGGTTTAGTGTGGCGTTTTATATCGTCAATAATATCGTATCGGACATTTATGTCGTTGTAGAACCCTTTAAGAAAAAAAAGCTACATCCTGTTGACGCCGGACTTTTAAAAAAGATACTTGAGCCGGGAGGCCCCGTTTCAGGGGCATTGTCCGGCTACGAAGAAAGACCGCAGCAATTACAAATGATTGAAACGGTCAGCCTGGCTTTTAATCAGAAAAAACTCGCGGTTATTGAAGCCGGAACGGGAACCGGGAAAACCATGGCCTATCTGTTGCCGGCGATTCACTGGGCGGTGCAAAACAAAGACCGTGTTGTGGTTTCCACCAATACCATAAATTTGCAGGAACAGCTTGTTAAAAAAGATATCCCCTTACTCAAAAAAGTGCTGGATTTGGAATTTGACGCCGTTCTGGTTAAAGGACGTTCAAATTATGTGTGTTTACGCAAGGTGGACGAAGTGGAATCCGATTTTACCACCCTTGCGGAAGAAGATGAAATCGAGGAATTAAAAAATCTGATAACCTGGGCGCGGCACTCAAAAGACGGCAGTAAGGCAGACCTGGTACAAATACCTTCACTGAATGTGTGGGAGAAAATCGCGGCCGAGAGCGATACCTGCACCCGCAGTAAATGCCCGCATTTTCGGGAGTGCTTTGTGAATAAAGCGCGCCGCAACGCCGCGCGGGCGCAAATCCTTGTCGTAAATCACCATCTGTTGTTTGCCGACCTGGCTATCCGGCAGCAAACGGGTAGTTTCGAAGACGCCGCTATCCTGCCGCCTTATCAGTGTATTATTTTTGATGAAGCGCACCATCTCGAAAATGTGGCCACGAATTATTTCGGCAGCAAAATTACCAGGGCAGGAATTGTCAGGATTTTACGCAGACTTCACAGGCAAAAAAAAGGGATTTTCAAGGGTCATATACATAACCTGCGTAACAGATTATTAAAATTAAAAGACCAATCGGCGGAAAAAAATTTGTTAAAAGTCATGGACATGATACACAGTACGATTGTCCCCCAGATTGAAGAATTGACCGATACGACTTTTGAAATAATGGATTTTCTGTTCGAAGTATTGCAAAAATTCAATAAAAACGAAGAGAGAGAAGTCAAGGTTCGGATGCTGCCCGATAACGTTGAAAAAATATTTACACAAACCGGTTTGGACCAGCATTTTAGAGATTATATACAGTCCTTAAAATCCGCAGCTATTGTTTTGTCGCAGTTAATTGACCTGACCAAAAAAACGGTTCAGGAAGACCCGGATGATTGGACGAATATGCTGATTGAAATCGAAGCGAATGCGGAAAGACTTTCGGCCGTTGCCGATATTCTTCAGGATGTCATCTTTACCCGGGATGAAGACAATATCCGCTGGATTGAAGCAAGGACAGGTTATAAAAAAATAAATATTCTTCATTTCCAGGTTTCGCCTCTGCATGTAAAAGATATGATGAAGCTGGCGGTTTTTGATGTTTTTAATACCATTGTTATGACATCCGCAACCCTTACAACCGATAACAGTTTTGCCTTTTTAGCGGATAGACTGGGATTAAATCAGGTCGATAAAACCGGTATATTGGAACTGCAACTGCCCGCCCCTTTTGATTATGAAAATCAGGTTGTTATGGCCATCCCGACCGATATGCCCGATCCCCGGCATTCTTCTTTTGCTTCCGAACTCGGCGCGGCTATTTTCAAATCCCTGACCATTTCCCGGGGAAGCGCGTTTGTACTGTTTACCTCATACGGTTTATTACAAATGATCTACAGGGAACTGGAAGAATCACTTAACCTTGTCGGTATTAAAGCGCTTAAACAGGGCACGCTTAATCGCCATGAATTGTTAACGCTTTTTAAAAAAGACAAATCCTCGGTTCTATTTGCCACCGACAGTTTTTGGGAAGGTGTCGATGTGGAGGGAGATGCGCTTGAATCGGTTATCATTACCAAACTGCCGTTTAAAGTGCCCAGCGAACCTATTATTGAAGCCCGTTATGAAGCAATTGAAAAAGAAGGCGGTAATGCCTTTATGGATTACGCGGTGCCCATCGCCGTATTGAAATTTAAACAGGGTTTTGGCAGACTGATCCGCCGCAAAACGGACCGGGGTAGCGTGATTATATTGGACAACCGCGTTGTCAGTAAAAGTTACGGCAAGCGATTTTTACGTTCATTGCCGGCCTGCCATAATGTGATCGGCAGTAAAGACGAGATCTATACTGAATTGAAAAAATTTTTTGGTTCCTGATCCCTTTTTCTCAAATTGAGCTCCAATACCGATATTTTATTGTACCTTCAGGTTCATCAGGCTGTACCATGACGTACAAAAAATGGGGAAATCCATATTCCGTTGAAGAAAAACAATAATAACAATTGATTGTTTTTAATATACTTAACGTGCATGTCTGTAATTTGTATCAGTATGGCATATCCATTGCATTAAGACTAATAAAAATACAGGATTTCACTGCTGTCCGGTTAATGGCGACCCATATTCCTACCCTGTTTACAGGGTCAATTTTATCCGGTGATTGAATGATAAATGTAATACTCTTAATCAATAATCAATATAATACCCAAAAATTCAGTATTATATGAGGTAAAGGGCGTCGAACGAGTGAAAGGATTTATGAAAAAATTATTCAACACATTTTTACTTTTTTTATTACTGGTTAACAGTCTGCCTGCCCAATCGGAGAGGAGTGATTTTCAAAAATTAAATAACCGGATCACAACCGCAAAAGAGTTGTTGCGAACTTTTCCCGATCCCCAGGCCAAATTGCTTGTTCAGGATGCTGAAAAACAAAGAAATGAGGCGATAAGTTTGTATAACAGCAACCGGAAACGATTAGCTGTTGCCAGAATAAAAACGGCATTGGCATTGGTCAACAGGGCAATCGATCTGCTGTCAAGGGTTCCGCTGGAACGATTAAAGGAGCAGGTGGATGAACTGATCAGAAAAGCCGAACAATTAAGTATCGGGGAAAATAGTAAAGAGGCCGAACGTTTATTACAGCAGGCCAAACAAAACCGGAATAGATCTGTTACGGCTTTTCAGCGAAGGGACAACTGGAAAGCGATGGAACATCTTCGGGTTGCAAAATTTTATGCGGAGAAAGCGGTCAGTATACTGCAGGGCCCCAAAGGGAATATACAGGAAAACCTGAACGACGAAAAATTACGTTATGAAGAATTGTTACAGCGCGCCCGGGAAATCGTATTTTCCTGTAATAATGATCAGGCCCATAAATTACTGAACCAGGCGCTCAACCAGTTTCAAAATATCAGGCGGGCGCTGCAAAACGGCAACTATCAAATTGCTTTGAATTTATATTACAGCAATACGCGTTTATTGCTCCGGGCAATAGACTTGTGCCAGGGACAGGAATATTCGCTTCGCGAACAGGCGGTTGAAGAACTGGAACTGTTTGGCGATTTGCTGGCGTCTGCCCGGGAGCAGCCAACCCTGAACGGGAACAGGCAAAATACATTCATTTTACAAAGAGCGTCACGGTTATATCAGCAGGCTGATGATGCCATAAAAGCAGAGAATTTCGCAATGGCGATCCGTCATACCACTATGGGGAAGGCAGTACTCAGTCGTCTGTGGGGCGGAGAATCATCGCAATCCCTGCCGGAAAAAACAGAACAGGAACTCGAACAGTTGCGAGCAGAGATCGAAACAATCAAAAGTAATGCTGAAATTTTGGATGATAAACAAAAGGGACCGCTTTTGCGGGCTGCCGAATCAAGCGCAGCCGACGCCGAGCGGTTTCTTGCCCGGGGACGGGTTCGTCTGGCCCTTGAGTCGATTTTTGCCGGTAACCGGTTTTTATCCGCGATTGATGCCGGCGATAAACAAAAGTCCGATATTGATGCCGTCCGGTTAAGAGAAAACCTGGCCCGGTTGAAAGATGCCATAATCCTGTTGGAAAATTCAGAACAAAAGGACGAATCTACGGAACCGTTGCTACAGGAGGCCGGAAAGATGCTGCAAAAAGCACAATCAGCTTTGGATAAAAACCAGCTCGAACTGGCGAATGAATATATAAAATTAGGCAATGATCTGATTAATAAAGTGAACAGTACAAGCGGCAATGATTTAGAATAAAAAACGAAAGGAGGCTTATGATACATAAAAAGACAAAATAAACAGGCCCTGCTCAAAATCAGAATTTCATATTTGGTTTGCCCGCCAATTGAAAACAGTTTTGAACAGAGCCTTAATATGAATGTAGCATGAAGATTTTTTAAAATCAACCAAAAACTGGGCGGATAAGGAGTTAATTCATGTTTAAAAATAGATTAACAAGCGTTTTACCGCTAATTTTAACTTTGATAGTTACAGCGTCTTTCGTCTATGGCAATTCGATTGTGATCACCCCGCAGGAGGCTCGTGTGGAACCGGCCGGCGGTGTGCAATTTGAGGCTTTTGCCTTTGACGAATCCGGTCAACCGGTAAGAGTTGATAATTTTGACTGGACAGTTGTTCCAGAAAACCTGGGGGTCATATCAAATGAAGGTTATTTTGTCGCCGGAACCGAGCCGGATTTTGGGAAAATACTGGCCGGAGCGCAAATCGGCAACCAACGATTTTCCGGATCGGCCGAAGTGATGGTAGGGCAACCGCCGGACCCGGCAATAAAAATAGTGGTTGAACCGGAAAAAGCGGTTGTGCCCCCGCTGGGGACCCGGAATTTTAAAGCAATAGCCGTCGGTCCAAACGGCATGTCTTTACGCATCAGTGGCGTCCGCTGGTTTGTTGAACCGAAAACTCTGGGATTTATAAATAATAAAGGCGTATTTACCGCCGGTCCGCGTCATGGAGAAGGAGATATAATAGCTCTGGTTGAGATTGAAAATAAAATATACAGAGGCGCGGCAACAATATGGGTCAGCGAGAAACCGTCCGGCGTTATTGCGGGACATGTAACCGATGAAGAAAACGGGCCGCTGAGCGGCGCAACCGTTTCTGTTAAACGGCTGGGAGTTCCCGCGCAATACAAAAAGATAAACACGGATGAAAACGGGGAATATGTCGTCAACAATCTGGTACCCGGGAATTTTGTCGTTATGGCCGAAACGCAGGGATATGTTCGCGAGTTTTATGATGACGTGACAACCCTGATGGAGGCCTCCGTTGTAACAGTGGCGGAAAATGATTCCATTCCGGGAATTGATTTTCAATTGGAGAAAGGTGGCAGTATTTCCGGGCTGGTCAGTGATGAATTGTCGGCCAGCCCCTTAAAAGGTGCGCATGTTGTCGCTTACCTGATCGTGAATCCCAATCGAAAATACCAGACGTATACGGATAAAGACGGTATTTATAAAATTGAAGGTTTGGGTTCCGGTTCCTATGCCGTCCTGGCCAACCAGGCCGGGTATACCGCCGAATTTTATAACGGCGTTAAATTACCGGAGGACATAACACCCGTAAATGTTACAGCCCCGGACGAAACGCCGGGAATTGATTTTTCACTTCAAATGACCAACGCCCTGACCGGTGTTGTGACGAACGAACAGGACGGGACTCCCGTTGCCGGGGCTGTTGTCGCGGTGCATGCCTTATTAACGGAAAAACCGGGCGAGGTAACGCACTTTGAGCATATGACCCGTACCAATGACCAGGGCGAGTTTGCCATGCAGTTGCGGGCCGGTTTTTACCTTGTTTATACAAAAGCAAAAGAATTTGTGCCGGAATGGTATCAGGAGGCTGAAAAACCGGCGGAAGGCACCCCGGTCCAGGTGTTTACAGATCAGCACACAACGATCCGGATAAATCTTGCCCCTTACGGCGGCATATCCGGAACAGTGATTGACGAGAATTCTCAACTTCCGATAGCCGGAGCAAGGGTTAATGCTTTTTATGAGGGACGAATCAAAGGCGACGGCAGGTTCTTTTCAGTCTTAACCGGAACAGATGGAACTTACAGTTTTGACGCGATTCCCCCGGGCGATTATATGATTGCCGCCAAAGCGGACAGCTATCTGGTCGAATTCTGGCAGGAGGCCGATTCGGTCGGCAGCGCGACCCCGGTGACGGTTGAAAGCGGAAAACTGAACGATGAAATCGATTTTACTCTTGTTGCCGGCGGACAGATCGGCGGCCGTGTTCTGAATGCAAAAGATAACACGCCCCTGGAAAAAGCAATTGTCGCGGTATTACAGGTTCATGGACATGTGAAAAAAAGCGTCAAAACCAATGAAAATGGTGAATATACCGTTTACGGTCTGCCGGCCGGGACATATAAAGCCTCAGCGGTAAAGAAGGGATATGTGCGCGAATGGTATTTGGAAAAGGAAATAAAAAGTGAAGCCACGCCGATTGAGTTGACCGCTTCAGGCGTCCAAACCGATATAGATTTTACACTGTCCCCTGTGGAGCCGGGAGGCGGAGGATTGTCCGGTGTAGTCCTGGATGACTCAACCGGCCAGCCCATTGAGGGAGCCGTGGTGGCCATCATGCCGTTGACCTATGCTAAACCCAAACGGACTGTAACCGGGCAGGACGGAACATACGAATTGACGGGAGTAAAACCCGGTGTCTATATTGCGGTGTGCCGGGCACAAGGATATATCGGCGAATTTTATGATAACACCCATTTCTGGTTAAAAGCCAAACATATAAAGGTGGAAGCCGACCAGATAACGGATAACATAAACTTTGGCCTTGCACCTCAGGAAGAGGGCGCCTATGCTGTTTCGGGTACGGTAACGGACCGGACGGGCGCTCCCGTGGAGGGCGCTCTTGTGCGGGCGCAGGAATACGGACGGATGATTGCCGCGGGTTTAACCGACGAAGACGGCGGTTATCATTTGGACAATTTACCCGCCGGCTTGTACAGTCTTTCCGCCTCACTGACCGGTTTTGAGGATGGTTATTACAACGGGGAATCGCTCGAAACCGCCGAGACCGTTCCGGTAGGATCGGGAATCAACAAGTACGATGCCGATATCGCCCTGAATGATGAAATAACGGGAATCGGAAATACCGGCATACTGACCGAAAAATTCCGGCTGGAACAAAATTATCCTAATCCCTTTAATCCGGTTACGGAAATACGGTTTGTCGTTCCAAAGACGGCCAATATCAAACTGACAATATTTAATTTACTCGGGAAAGAAGTCAAAACGATATTTGCAGGACAGCGGCAGGCCGGGGTCTATTCAATATCCTGGGACGGAACCGATAACCGGGGCATGAATCTGGCTACCGGAATATATATTTATCGTCTGGAAGCGGAAACGAATGGCGAAAGATTTGTGGAAAACAGGCGTATGATTTTGTTAAAATAACATGTCGATAATAAATGACCTGGCATAACGGGAAGGACTTTTTCCCGTTATGTTTTCAGGTCAAATAATTTATTCTTTATAAAACTCATCGATTTTCCGGATTTTTTGTTATTGAAAATATTATTGCACACACATCCTTTAATTATTTTAACATGTATTCTGATTTTTTCCGGTCCGTTACATTCGCAGACGTTACTGGAATCAAATGCGGACAATAATTCCGATGCGGTTGCCACATTATATCAAATAAAGTTATCCCGTCTGCAACGATTGTTAAATATTGATTCAAGCGGCTCGCAGGGGGACGAAATAACTCCTGAATTACAATCATGGGTCAAAGATGCCGTTCAGTTTGCCGATCAGGGACTTTACGACCTGGCAGTTGAATTTTTAGATCAGGCCATAACAATTATCGGGCCGGATGCAGATGAACCGCCTGATGAGACGTCCGGGACAAAATTCCTCTCCAACTCGCAATGGGATTATTCCGTTTTTATGGGGACTGAATTCTGGCAGCAAAAATTTGGCATCGTTTTAGCCGAGAATGACAGTACCCTCGTCGAGAAAGAGAACAATCCGTTTGTCGGTTTCCGGGCAATGCTGGACCAAAGCAAAAATACCGGCGCTCAAACACAATGGCTTTTGGAAGGTAAATTGAGCAACGAATATTTGTCCGGTCAATTGCTGCTGGATTATTATAAAAGGATGTCCGGTAAATGCCGGGTGTTCATCAGGAATTCGATTGAAGGAACGTCATACAAATATCAGCCGGATTTTCGATATTGGGATGACAGGCTGGATACGGATTTATATTTTGATTTGTGGTCCGATTTTATGCTGGGATTTGAAAATGAGATGCAATATCGCCGCTACGCGGCGCAATCATTATTTTTTTCAAATTATTTCCAGAACCAGGCCAGGTTCAGTTCCACCCATATTTTAAAAAAATATACGAGGACTGAATTTACTCTGGAGCACAGGCTGTTAAGTTATGGATATGAAGAACTGCGTAATTACAATGAATTCATTTATGGATTGAAAATGTGGCCGGATTTTACCGGAAAATTTTCTTTGACCGGCCGTTTGCGTAAACGTACCAGGGATTATGTGTATGGTTATGTTGACAGTTTGTATACCAATAATTTCAATGAATTTTATGGTTCTTTCGATGTGGATTATCAATTTACCCACAGCATGGAATTGAAATTGGAATTTGAATTCGAAAAGAGAAATTATGAATTGTTTTCTACGGCAATGCCCAATTACACTGATTATAATATAGAACCGTCTTTCGGTTTGGGTATCGGTTCCGGTATCACACTTTATACGGGTTACCGTTTCCGAAGCAAGCGGCATAATATACAGTCAACTGAAGATATATCCGCGTCGATCGAAGATTATTATTCACAAGGACCTGTTTTTACACTGGATATGTATCTTGTGGGCGGTTTACTGGCGAGCCTTTCCAATTCATTTCAGCAGCGGCGTTATCCTAATTATTCAAGTTATGATGACTCGGGGTTATCACTCTATTCCAACCGGGATATTAATTCCCTGTTTTTTTATCTGACCTGGAGCTTTAGCCGGGATTGGGACCTCATTGTTATGAGTATGCTCGATTATGACAGGGATATAAGCCTGGAAAGCGGGGACGCAAACAGTAATCTTTTTAACTTTGAGCTTTCATACAAATTTTAATTTTCTTACATTTTAACACCAGTGTCCGGTTTAACCCGGACGCGTCACTCGTAACATATTTATATGATTCACGTTTTCGGAAATAACATCATTAATTGATTTGTTTGGGTGAAAATAAATTTTTATAATAACGTAACCTGATTTTATTTAATTTGTAAGCCGGATCAGGGAGCGGTGTCCGTAAACCGGACACCAGTAACATTTTAATTATTTTTTATTGGTATTTTTTAGCTAATCTGTTCGATAAGAAAGAAAGGACAGCTATGAAAGAAAAAGACAGGTCTCTGGTTTTTGGTATGACTATAATTATTTTAGGGATGATTTTATTATTTCATAATACCAGAATTATACCGTCATTCGAAAACTTTTTTGGCGGGATCTTTTTTTTGCTGGCGGCCTTTATCTGTTTTCATTTTTATAAACAAAATTCGAAAAACTGGTGGGCTCTCATTCCGGCGTTATTCTTTTTCCTGTTTGGCGTCGCGCTGATTTTTAAGAATTTTTATTTTTTCAGGGATGATTTAATTGGAATAACCATCTTTTGGTGCGCCGCATTGGTATTCGGGTATATTTTTTACCGGGACAAGAAAAAATGGTGGGCCGTTATCCCTTCGGGAGGATTTTTTACCCTGGGAACTGTTGTATTTCTGGATGTTTTGGATTTGGTCCGTTCCGGTTTTGACGGAGTTGTGTTTTTTCTGGGAACAGGTTTAACTTTTCTGTATCTATGGACACTGGCAAATAATGTTAACAAACTCAAATGGGCGATATACCCAGCCGTCGCCTGCCTGTTACTGTCAGTTTTTTTATTTGTCGAAACGACAACAAGGCATGGATTTGATCTTTTAATATCGATTATATTGATATGTATTGGTCTTTATTTTATCATAAGGCCCTCTAAAAAGAAATGAAAAAAATAATAAATTCGAATAAAATTCCATTACCCCGGTCCATACAGGAACCCATGCAAAAGGACAGGGTCGCTTTACTTTCGGCAGCGCATTTTATAAATGATATATATCCGGGTTTTATACCGCCGTTACTGCCGTTATTAATGAGCAGGGTCGGTTTTGGTTTATCGGCTGCCGGGGTGCTTGTTTCGATTATGTCTGTTTTTAATTCCCTGGCGCAGCCTTTTTTCGGTCATATTGCCGACAGGTCAAAAACTCCGTATCTGGTTATCTTCGGGCCAATGGTGACAGCTGTTTTTATGGGTTTTATCGGTTTTTTAAACAGCTATGAAAGTATTCTGCTGTTTGTTATATTATCAAGCCTTGGTACTGCGGCATTTCACCCTCAGGCAGCCGTCTATGCCGGCAGAGCCGGAGGCAATAAATCCGGACTGGGAATGTCTATTTTTGTTACCGGCGGCAGCGCAGGTCACGCTCTCGGTCCGATAATTATTGTTCCGATTGTGACTTTATGGGGACTCAAATCTGCATTATCAACCGTTTTTTTAGGTCTGACAATTTCAGTAATTTTATTTTACACTTTGCCAAAATTACGATATATATCCGCGAAAGACAGCTATCAAATTGTACGTAACGGTTATGCTCGTCCCCGTTATGCCATTGCCTTTCTGTGGATCATAGTAACCATCCGGGCTTTTATAATCTGTGCTTTTATAACATTTTTACCCATTTATTTGCATAACAAGTCCTATTCGTTATTTCTTTCAGGCTCTGCGATAACTGTTTTTGAATTGTCCGGCTCCGTTGGCGCTCTTGTTGCAGGCAGTATGTCCGATTTTTTCGGGCGAAAAAAAATAATTGTTTTTTCTCTGGTGTTTGCCCTTCCCGGATTGTTCTTGTTTTTAAAATTTACCGGAATTTTATCGTTTGTTTTTTTAGCTGCGGCCGGATTATTTATTTATTCATCGATACCTGTGGCCATTATTATGGCCCAGGAGTTGTTTCCAGCGAGAGTGAATACAGTATCATCCTTTATGATGGGTGTGTCGTGGGGTGTCGGCGGTTTACTGGTAGCCCCTTTCGGAATTCTGGCTGATAAAATCGGTATTCAAAATGCGATGGTATATTTAATATATATCGGTATTATGGCGGCCATTGCGGCCATGTTTTTGCCAGAAACTTATAAAGTCAGTTAATTTTCGGAGTCAAGTATTTATGACAATACAAGATAAAATGCAGATATTACCTTCTATAGATACGTTGTTGTTGCGGGATGAGGCGAAGGAACTGACAGCTCAATATTCCCGTGATATCGTCAAGGAGAAATTGAATGATATTTTAAAAGATACAAGGGAGCAAATAAAAAATAATATATTAAATGCAGGGTTGTCCCGGGAAAACATGATTAAAAATATTCTCAATACGGCCAAAGAACAGTTAACCGGGGAATTCGCGCCGGGTATTCGTCCCGTAATCAATGCGACCGGTGTTATATTGCATACGGGCCTTGGACGGGCGCCGCTGTCCAGGGCCGCCCGAAAGAATGTGAATAAAGTCATGCGTGGTTATTCCAGCCTTGAAATTGATCTGGAATCCGGGAAAAGAGGTGAGAGAACCGCACATGTCGGCAGGCTGTTGTGTAAACTTACCGGAGCTGAAGCGGCGGTTGTTGTCAACAATAACGCGGCGGCAGTTTTTTTAGCTTTGAATACGCTGGCCTTTGGTAAAGAAGCGATCATATCCCGCGGCCAGCTTGTTGAGATCGGCGGTTCATTTCGAATTCCGGAAGTTATGGAAAAGAGCGGCGTTATTATGCGCGAGGTGGGAACAACAAATAAAACAAAATATACCGATTATGAAAAAGCAATTAGTCCGAATACCGGCGCCCTTGTGGTCGCGCATACATCCAATTACAGGGTTGTGGGATTTACTGCAGAAGTTGAAATCCGGGAATTGAAAAAACTGGCGCAATCACATCGGGTCCCCATTTTATATGATCTGGGCGGAGGGATCATTGTAAATCTGGAAAAACTTGGTTTACCCTATGAACCCCTGGTTCAGGACAGTATCAGGGATGGCGCGGACATTGTTACCTTTAGCGGCGATAAAGTGCTTGGAGGTCCGCAATGCGGAATTATCGTGGGGAAAAAGGAGTATATCAGGAAAATTCACGCCAATCCCATTATGCGTGCGGTTCGCTGCGATAAAATGACTTTTGCCGCCCTTGAGGCTACTTTAAAGCTGTATATTCATCCGGATACTTTGTTGAAAAATAATAAAACTTTAAGAATGCTGACCGAATCGCCGGACTCCGTTAAAGCGCGGGCCGGCAAACTTATGAAATTGTTGTCACCGGAATTGCGGCAAAAGTATATTTTGGTAATTGAAGAAAGTTACGCCCAAACGGGCAGCGGTTCCATGCCCCTCGAAAAAATTAAAAGTTACGCGATTACTTTGATCGATAAGGGAAAAGATATTGAAAAAACGGCCGCATTATTAAGAAACGGAAACCCCCCGGTCATGGGTTATATAAAAAATGAACGCCTGTTTCTGGATTTAAGAACCGTTACCCGTAAAGAGGTTTCCGTTTTGGCAGAAGCATTAAACAAACTGGTTTGATCAATCATTAATGATATTGGCGTTTTTTATTTCTCCCAATACTTTACTGCCGTCTTCAATATAAACGAAAACCTTTAGGCTTCTGTCTTTAACGATAATATCGCCTTCAACAATGGAATTACCTGAAAGAGAAATATTTAAAGGCTTTTTGCGCCGTTTATCCCTGTCGCTGTGTTTAATGATTATATTACGTTCGACCACCGAGCCGCTATTCAGGCTTATATCTCCATTGTGAGTTGTAATATCCCTTTTAACCTGTGTATGGTCTAATTCAATAAATCCGTTTACTGTTTGGATACTACCCCTGACAGTCACATCGGTTGCACAGGTTACCCTGCCGTTAACGGATTGGATATTAGAATATATTTTTGTATCTTCATCAATCGAAATATTTCCGTTGACGGTTTGCAATTTTTCTACTGTTGAACGGGCGCCAACCAGAATATTACCGTTAACGGTTCGGCACGAACCCAGGACCTTGCTGTTTTCACCGACGTTGATATTCCCGCTAATTGTCATACAGCCGTGACGCTGTTTGTGCCCGTCTTCAATGCGGATCGATCTGTTTATGCTCATATCCATTGCCGGTAAGGTTGAGGATATTAACAAAATGATGAATGTGATGAAAAAACGTTTCATAATTTTCTCCATTGACTATTCAGTAAAAAAACGTAATTTTTTTGTTTTTGTTTCACATTCAATACGGATGCTCAGGCGGAAGGTGGTCAAATTTTGTTAATCCGTGTATTAATTGAATGCGTTATCAAAAATATGATATCATTTTTCATCCAATTTAGTTTTGATATTCGGGAATGTTGCGCGATACCTTGATTTTTCAATTTTTAATTGACTTTTATAATAAAAAAACGTTATATTATTCGGCTATTTATGTTTTAAAATTATTTCTCTTTTGGAGGTGAAGAATTTATGCAGAAAGAGCATGCATTCAGATTAGTACTTATTTTAGTTTTGATAGTATTATCAGTTATTTCATTATATCCAACATTACAATTGGGGGGATTACAAAAGGGTGAAGCGGGTTTTATAGAGAAAATCAGTTCGTTGTCCGGATTGGGAAAAGCGGAGATCGAAGCCGGTTTAACACAGGGAGATTTGGAAACCCTGGTGCGTGAAAAAGTAAATGATGATTCACTTGATTACGCTCTTGAACTGAGTGATAAATTAATTAAACTGAATGCCAGATTGATCAAAGTTGAAGGAAATGCGATACGGCAGGGTTTGGACCTTCAGGGCGGTACATATCTGGTTTATGAAGTAGATTTGCCGCAATTACTGCGTGAAAAAGCGAAAAACAAGGACGATAGATTAGAGGATATTATTAATGCGACGCAGAGAGAGACTGACAGAGAAGGCACGGATTTCTTTAGCGCTTTGCAGGCAAATTTTAGAAGCAGGGATATAAGATTAAATCGTTATTATGGGCGCAAAGGTGAAGCCGATGATAATATAATCAAAGAATTGCAACAAGAAGCCGAAGATGCCATAGATCGGACGTTGGAGAATATTCGAAATCGTATCGATCAGTTCGGCGTTTCCGAGCCGTCCATCCAAAAAGAAGGGAGCCGCAGGATCGTTATTGAATTGGCCGGTATACAAAACATACAACGAGCCAAATCGGTTATCGGCAAGACGGCGTTGCTTGAATTCAAACTGGTAAAGGATGCCGATATTGTCGTTTCCCTGATCAATGATATTGATCGTATACTTCGCAAATTGAGAAAAGGGGAAGCTATTTCCGTTGAGTCCTTAACAGGTGATGATTCAGCAGAAACTGATACAACGACAATCGCCGATGGTGAAAAGGCGGAAGATAAAGAAGTATCCATTGAGGAACTTTTTGGCGAACAGGAACAGGAGCAGGAACAACCGCAGGAAGGCGAAGAAGTAGTTATCGATGAGAAAACATTTTCTGAAAAACCTTTCTCTTCCCTGTTAAGACAGATACAGGGAAGAAATGAAATTTTTGTTCCGGTAAAAAATGAAAGAGCCGTGCAAAGGATTCTGCAATTACCCGAAGTACAGGAAATCATCCCCGGAGATTCGGAATTTTTATGGGGTCGGGAAACCACGACCATGGGTGAGGAACAGTATTACGATCTTCATTTAGTCAAGAAAGAACCCGAATTATTGGGATCAATGCTGACCAATGCGCAGGTACAAATAGGCGGCGGCGGCCAATCCAGTTTGCAGGCTGGCGGAGCGGAAGTACATATGGAACTCAATGGTGAAGGTACCAAAAAATTTGCCGTCGTTACCGGTATGAATGTGGGCAAGTTTTTGGCTATTGTATTGGATAATAAAGTCGCTTCCGCACCGCGTATTAAAGAAAAAATTCCATCCGGCAGCGCCCGAATTGAAGTCGGGGAAATGGAAGAAGCAAAAGACCTGGCATTGGTTCTGAGAGCCGGCGCCCTGCCCGCTCCGATCCATTCGATTACTGAAAATACGGTCGGCCCTTCCCTGGGTCATGACTCCATTGCCAAAGGCAAGAATTCAGTTTTAATCGGTTTGTTATTGGTCATTTTGTTTATGATCTTTTATTACAGGGCGTCCGGTATTGTGGCTGATTTCGCGTTGATGTTGAATATTGTATTTGTATTGGCGTTTATGGCCGGTTTTCACGCTACATTAACCCTGCCCGGAATTGCCGGTATTATTCTTACGGTAGGTATGGCCGTTGATGCAAATGTGCTTATATTTGAAAGGATACGGGAAGAATTGCAGACCGGGAAAACAATCCGGGCTTCAATTGACAGCGGTTATAACAGGGCTTTCAGAACAATTTTGGACGCCAATGTAACTACATTAATTACCGCCGTAGTGTTATATAGTTTCGGCACCGGCCCGATAAAGGGGTTTGCCCTTACTTTATCAATTGGAATTTTAGCGAGTATGTTTACGGCCATTGTCGTGACCAGACTTGTATTTGAAATGATTACATCCAGATATGCCATTAAAAAATTAAGCATTTAAAGAAAGACCGGTAAATCTAAATAATTAGTCTGAGGAGACGGAATCAGAATGCAACTATTTAAAAATTTAAAATTAAATATAATTGGGCAGAGAAAGTATGCTTATATCTTTTCGGGAGCTTTGATCCTGATCGGTATTATATCCATTTTTTTTCACAAAGGTATTAAATACGGAATCGATTTCACAGGCGGGACCTCACTTCAGATAAAATTTGAAAAACAAATGGATGCCGGAACTTTAAGAAATTCATTAAGCGATATCGGTTTTGGAAATGCTGAAATAAAGCGAATTGGTTTACCTGCAGAAAATGAATTTATCATTCGTGTCGAACAAATGGAAGAGGGTTCGGATGTTGCCATCATCATGGAACAAGAGTTGAATAAAGATTTTCCGGATAATAAATATGATATTCGAGCTGTTACGGAAATCGGCCCTAAAATCGGAAGCGAATTACGCCGGGCCGCTATATTTGCTATTTTATTTTCCTTGTTTGGCATACTTATATATATTAGCTGGCGATTTGAATTTAAATTTGCTGTAGGCGCAGTTATTGCATTGTTCCATGATGTTCTTATTACTCTTGGAATTTTTTCACTCCTGAATTATGAAATTTCGCTCGCTGTTGTAGCGGCTTTTCTGACTATTGTGGGTTATTCCCTTAACGACACAATTGTTGTTTTTGACAGAATACGTGAAAATTTAAAAGTATTAAGACGGGAAACATTTGAAAATCTGATCAATACCAGTATAAATCAAACATTGAGCAGAACCATAATAACTTCATTTACTACGCTTATCGTTGTCTTTATCCTTTTCATTATGGGCGGTGAAGTTATTCATAATTTTGCGTTTGCATTAATTGTTGGTGTATTAATCGGAACGTATTCTTCAATTTATGTTGCCAGCCCAATAATCATTGAATGGTATAAACGTGCCGAGACAAATAAAAGAAAATAAATCTTTCCACAAATTTGTGGGCAGGGAGAAAGATTATGGAAATGATCGAACGTATTGAAAATGGAATTGTAGTTCTTGAATTATCCGGTAAAATAATGGGCGGCCCCGATGCGGCAACGCTGAACGAAAAGCTGCATGATCTGGTCGAATCCGGTAATACGCGGGTGGTTGCCGATCTTTCAAATGTAAATTGGATGAATAGTTCGGGACTGGGAATTTTAATAAATGCATTGACAACCATTCGAAACGCCGGAGGTGATCTTAAGCTTGCGTCGATCACGGAAAAAATTAAAAGCCTGCTGAAAATTACGAAACTCCTCACAGTTTTTAGTACTTATGATAACACGGATGATGCTGTTAAAAGTTTTTTAGTATAAAAAATATTTAATCCGCAGAACCCCGATTGATGTTCATCTGTATTGTCAAGTTTTTAATAGTAAATCGGTTTTTATTTCATTACAATCAGGTTTATGTCTGTTGCGATATAACAGACAAGTTATTATATAAAAGGTTTTCATTTTGAACGAAAAACTCCGGTTTTTTGTTTGCCGGAGTTTTTTTAATGTATAGGTAGAATTATGGCTGTAACAGTAATTGTCGGTGCACAATGGGGTGACGAAGGAAAAGGTAAAATTGTCGATCTGCTGAGTGAAAATGTAGAAATTGTAGCCAGGTACCAGGGTGGTCCCAACGCCGGTCACACCGTTGTTATTGAAGGTAAGGAAATGATATTACATCAGGTGCCATCCGGTATTTTACGACCTCATACTGAATGTATAATCGGGAATGGTGTGGTTGTTGATCCGAAGGTGCTGTTGGAAGAGATCGAACTCATTGAAAATAAAGGTATTAATATTGGCAATCGGTTACTGATAAGCGAAAGAACACATATTATAACTTCATATCATCGATACCTTGATCAGGTAAAAGAAGAGGCGGAGGGCGAGCGAAAGATCGGAACGACCGGCAGAGGTATAGGACCGGCTTATGTAGATAAATTTGATCGCAGGGGTGTCAGGTTTATCGACCTTTTGGATCATAATAATTTAAAAGAAATATTATGCAGAAATATTGATGAAAATAACAAGCTGTTAAAAGCACGATACAATCGTAAAGAAATTGACTGTGATGCCGTTGTTGATGAATTGACAAAATATGGAATTATATTTAAAAAGTATTTAACGGAAACATCCGTTTATCTGAATAAGGCAATCAAAGCGGGCAAAGAAATTTTACTTGAAGGAGCGCAGGGATCCTTGCTGGATGTGGATTTTGGTACGTATCCGTTTGTTACTTCTTCCAGTCCGATTGCGGGAGGTGCGTGTTGTGGCCTCGGCATCGGCCCGAGAACAATTAATAAGGTTATGGGAATAGTAAAAGCTTATACCACCCGTGTTGGTATGGGACCCTTCCCTACGGAATTTGATAAAGTTTTTGGCGACAAAGTCAGAACACTGGGCCATGAGTTCGGCGCCACAACAGGGCGTCCGCGGAGATGCGGATGGTTTGACGCCGTGGTTGTCAATCATGCCGTGCGGGTAAATGGTTTAACTCATTTCGCGATAACCAAGTTAGATGTTCTCGACAGTCTCGATGAACTTAAAATTTGTACCGGTTATAAAAAGGGAAATGAAATCATTGACTATTTCCCGGCTGATTTAAAAACATTGCAGGATATTGTGCCCGTTTATGAAACACATCCCGGCTGGAAAACCAGTACGGCAAAAATGACTGAATATAAAGATCTGCCGGACAATGCAAAAAAATATTTAAACAGAATCAGTGAATTGACCGGCGTGGATATTGAAATCGTTTCTGTAGGACCGGACAGAAACCAAACCATCGTGATGTGATAATATCTTCCCGGTAGAATTTTATCAAATAAAATTTATTTATATGGCCCCGTGTATTAACCGCTGTTGTAACCTTTGAGACAGGTTACTTTTTCAACAGTTCTTTAACTTTTTTAAGAAACAGGTCCAGATTAAAAGGTTTGGGGATTGATAAATCGGCCCCCATTTTTTGAGCCATATCCAGATATACTGTGGGTCCGATATGGCCGCCACCGGAAATGGCAATTATTTTTACGTCCGGATTTTCTTTTTTTAATTCCTGTATCGTTTGAATCCCCTCTTTCCCCGGCATAATAATGTCGGTTATGATCAGATCAAATGCCTCCTGATGATTTAGTTTTATCGCCTCATCTCCATCAGATGCTTCTCCAACCGTATAGCCCGAATTTTCCAAAAGTTCACGAATAATAAAACGAATCTGACTATCATCGTCAATGATTAAAATTCTCGCCATAATTATTCTCCCCGGATTTTTACGTCAAGCAGACGCCTGACAACATATGCAATTTCTTTCATGAATATGGGCTTCATAATATATTCACGAATGCCTATTGACTTTGCTTTTTCTTCCGAGATGACTTCACTGAATCCTGTACATAGTATAATAGGAATATCCGGCCTAATAAGAAAGATTTTTTTTGCCAGTTCAGCGCCTGTTAAATGCGGCATGGTTTGATCCGTTATGATCAGATCGAAATCTCCGGGTTGTGCGGAAAATACTTGCAGGGCTTTTATGCTGTTTGTTTTTCCTACAACTTTATATCCTAATTGTTCCAGCATTTCCTTGCCGATATTTACCAATGATTTTTCATCATCAACAAACAGTATCCTTTCATGTCCATGAGGCAGGGGTTTTATTTGTTCTTCTTCTTCCTCTATTTCCGTTTCCATCCGGGGCAGTAATATATGAAAACTGGTGCCTTTGTTTTTTTCACTGTAGACGACTATATCTCCCTGATGACTTTTGATTATCCCGTGGACAACAGATAATCCCATACCTGTACCCTCCCCGGGTTTT
Source organism: Candidatus Zhuqueibacterota bacterium (assembly GCA_016934825.1). Taxonomy (GTDB): domain Bacteria; phylum Zhuqueibacterota; class Zhuqueibacteria; order Residuimicrobiales; family Krinioviventaceae; genus Fontivivens. The sequence continues at coordinate 2,093 of JAFGSB010000018.1, read as the reverse complement.
TTGGTTGTGAAATACGGGTCAAAAATCCTTTCAATAATATCAGGACTTATTCCATAACCCGTGTCGCTAACAGTGAATTTGACATAGGGACCCGGTTTTATATCATGATAATGAACAATGTCTTCATGGGAAATATTTACATTAAAAAGCCCGATTTCCAAAATTCCACCGATGTCCCGCATGGAATGAGCGGCATTTGTACACAAATTCATCAATACCTGGTGAATTTGGGTTGGATCAGCCATCACAATACTTGATTTTGCAATTATTTTCTGCTGGATTTCAATCGTTGTCGGCAGCGAAGCCCTTAAAAGTTTTAACGCTTCTTTTATGATCAAACTGATTTGTAATGGTTTTTTCTCCTGTTGATTAAGACGGCTGAAAGCCAGTATCTGTTTAATCAGGTCTTTTGCGCGATAGCCGACTTGCAGTACATATCCAAGATTTCGCTGTAGCCTTGCGTTTGATTTGGTATTTCGTAAAGATAATTCCGTAAATCCGAGGATGGCCGCTAATATGTTGTTAAAATCGTGCGCAATCCCGCCGGCCAATGTTCCGATTGCTTCCATTTTTTGCGCCTGGAAGAGCTGTCGTTCCAATCGCTTTTCGTCGGTGACATCTTTTTTAATCGCGACATAATTAATAATGGTGCCGTTTTTGTCCCTAATCGGCGATATGGTGATTTTTTCTTCAAACAGAGTACCATCTTTTCTTTTATTGATGATCTGGCTGGTCCATATTTGACCGCTCAGAATTGTTTTCCACATTTCCTTGTAAAAGTCAAGATCATGTTTACCGCTGTTGAATAACCGGCAGTTTTGATTTATCAATTCATCACGACTATATTTTGTCACCTTTTCGACAGCGGGATTAATATAGATAATTTTCGCATTCGTGTCTGTTATGACTATACTTTCCGCTATCTGTTCAAAAGCTGTTACCAGCCGGAGTTGTTCCTGTTCGGCTTTTTTCCTTTTTGTAATATCCAAAAGAAATCCAACCACTCCGGTTATATCCCCTTGTTTATTTTTCATAGGAGTTAATGATAGATCATGCCAGAAAGGACCGTTGGGGAAGATTGTAATAATCTCATTTCTAAGACTATTGCCGGTTTTAAATACATGTTTTATATCGTTGATTCTTTGGATTGCATCGGTGGGAGAATATAATATGGATAATGATTTTCCCGTTAATTCATAACATTTTAAACCGTATCTCTCATTGAGTTCGGGACTTGCCAAAACATATTTATGACACCCATCCTGATCATAAACAACGATCAAAGTTTCCCTTAATGACCCGAGGATTGCCTGAAGTTGAGAAATATCTTCACTTAGTATAAGTTCGGGCTCTTTTATTTCATTTTTGGAATTCATAATTTTTTCTGCGGATTCTAGCTTTTTATGATTATGTTTTAAAAAAGTCACCACCCAGGCCTTTTACACTTCGGCAATTTTTTCATTCGGCAAATTCGTGATAATGAGAAATTGTATGTCATGTGGAATTTTTTTATTTTTTTAAGGTTTTCAATTCGGTTAAATTTTAAGATGTTATGTTCTGATATGATAAGGTTGGGAGAAAAGTGATTTATCTTTTTATTAAAATCGTCTTTATTCTTCTCATTGTTGGTTATAAGATTTAAATGTGCTTCTAAAAGCTCATTATCCAATAATTCGGCATTTAATACAGCATTGTTCAGCAATAATATTTGTAACGGGATAAACATTACAGCCTCTTTTTTTATTCGTTGACTTGTGCGGTCATGGCTAAGCTGTATTTTAAAAGTCAAGCTGTTTTAAATTTATTTACAAATTTCAACAACTAATTTTGTTATTTAAAATAATTTATTAAATTAGTACACTGGTGAAAATAATAGAGATTTTAATTCAATAAAATCACCTAATAAAGATATAAATTTTACCTGAATAGAACTAATTTTCCCTTTCAAGTGTTTTTAAATATAGCGTTAAATAAATTATTATTAACGATTATTTATAGGCCAGTCAGTATTAAGGAATCGAAAAGCGCTAAATCCCTGTAAATTTTTGTTTATCTGTGTTTTATCAGACAAAAAATTTAGTAGGTTAATCGTT
>JAFGSB010000155.1 GCA_016934825.1 Candidatus Zhuqueibacterota bacterium | reverse complement strand
TCTTATTTTAATATGAAACAAAGTTATCAGCATAACGGTATTATATGTAAAAATAACCTTCAAGGGAAAAAATGAAAGTTTTTACAAAAAAAGATATTGACCGAATTTCTAAGGTATTGGAAACCGAACCGAAATATAAAGGTAATAATTACCGGTTTGTGTTGAAAAATAAAGAGACGCATCAACATATTTCATTTGAAATATACCCGGATATTCCAATCGGCAATCAGAACGGAAGTTTGATATCAGTATATGCCCCTTGCACACATTTGCAGCTGCAGTTTTGTACAGGTTATGTTGTGAGCGAGATGCTTGGAGAAGTGACGTTTATTGGAGAATGCGGCGGGAAAATCTCCGGGCTGATAATTGAAAAAGGGGCCGGCTGTTCATTATATGCCAACGTTGACAAGGAAATTTTATCGGGTGATTTTACAACCCTCGGACCGGAAGTGATGTTATCCGGCGTGGCCTTGTCGTTAGCCGAAGAAATTTTACCCGAGAACAAAAAATAATATTGAATCCAACTTTTTTTTATTTTAAATGAATTTGTATGATCATTTCAAGAGTTATATTGATTATTTACGTATAGAACGTCAGGTTGCTCACAATACAATCGAATCCTATGAACGGGATATCGAACGGTATTTAAAGTATCTCGAGTCTATTAAAAAATTAGAAGAGAGTCAAAATCCTGATGAAAAAACTAATAAAATTACTCAATTTGATATTGAAACTTTTTTAGAGACACTCCATCAACTTCATCTATCCTCATCTTCGATTTCAAGGAATCTTTCCGCCATTCGCTCTTTTCATCGTTTTCTTATCGGTGAAAGTGTTTTAGATACCGATCCAACTTTGAATATTACCGTCCCTAAACCATGGATGAAACTGCCTGAGGTATTGGATGTTCAGGACGTTGAAAATCTGATCAGTCAGCCGGATATCGGTACCGAAAAGGGCATCCGGGACCGGGCTATTCTGGAATTTATGTACGCGACCGGGGTCAGGGTTTCCGAACTTGTCGAATTAAAACGCGCCGATATTATCTGGTCGGAGGAATTTGTCCGTGTTCTGGGCAAAGGCAACAAAATTCGTTATATTCCTGTGGGACAATCCGCGTTGAAATGGATAAAGGAATATGAGGTTAACGTCCGCAGAAGACTTGCGGCGCTTGGAGTTTCCGGTGACAGGGTATTTTTAAACAGATTCGGTAAAAGGCTGAGCCGCCAGAGCGTCTGGAAAATTATAAAACAATACGCCGCTCTCGCCGGTATAGAAAAATTTATCAGTCCGCATTCGCTGCGTCATTCCTTTGCGACTCATCTCCTAGAGGGCGGGGCGGATCTGCGGGCCGTACAGGAAATGCTTGGCCATGCCGATATCATTACCACTCAAATCTACACCCATCTGGACAGGTCCATGCTGAAAGAAGTCATTAATACTTTTCATCCACTGGAATCCGGTAAAATATGGAAAAAGAATAATAATGAAGAGTGATCCCGGTCAAATAATAGGTCATAACATCATTTATCTGGAATCCGTAACATCCACCAATGATTATTTTAAGACACTTGATACGGAAAAAATCGATGATGGTACTGTTGTTATCGCGGAAAACCAGACGCATGGCAGGGGCAGAAACGGAAAAAAATGGATTTCATCTACCGGTAAGGGATTAACTTTTTCCGTTTTATTGCGACCGAAAATTTTTTCTTCCCAGACACTCATTTTTTCATATATTCCGGTGATCACATTAACACGATTTTTTATCCGCCACCTTAACATTTCTGCGGGCATAAAGTGGCCCAACGATATTTATGTAAACCATAAAAAGATTGCCGGAATTCTTTACGAATCGGCAAGTTATAAAAATTCATTAAAGTATTTTATAACAGGAATTGGGATCAATATCAATCAAAATATCGATGACTTTAACGATTTAAAGTCAAGTGCCACATCTGTTGCTATACTATTAAAAAAATCTGTTGACAAAGAACTTTTTCTGTTTAAATTTTTAAAAGAGTTTGATAATGATTACAGGCGTTTTAATAATTCAGCCGACTGGGAAGATGATGTTGTCAACGATTGGAATTCTCTATGTCAACATATGAATTCACGTGTTCAAATTATGGATGAGAAAAACATCAAATTTTTTGGTATCTTTAAAGGTATCAACCGGAACGGGGCAGCATTAATTAAAACGGACCGGAATATCATTAAAACAGTAAATATTGATCATTTTTCATTACGGGAAAATTATGTTATTAGCGATTGACGTTGGAAACACACAAATAGCCGTTGGAGTTTTCCGAGAAGACAATTTAATAGCACACTGGCGAATTGCTACCTCGGTAAGCCGCACCGAAGATGAAACATGGGTACTATTGCAGTCTCTTTCATCGGAACAGGAGATAAAATTAAAGGAAATTTCAGGAGTCGCAATTTCATCCGTAGTACCGAACGTGACTGCCGCTTTTGTTAAATTATCCCTAAAATATCTACATTTAAATCCGGTTATTGTAAATTATAAAACCAAAACAGATTTGGTTATACATTATGATAATCCCGCAAACGTGGGAGCCGACCGCATCTGTAATGCCATTGCCGGATACGAAAAACATGGGGGACCTTTAATCATAGTTGATTTCGGTACAGCAACAACATTTGATATCATTTCGAAAAACAGAGAGTATCTTGGCGGTATTATTGCCCCGGGTATTGAAATGTCCTCAATGATATTGCATCAAAAAGCCGCAAAATTACCATCGGTCGAATTGAATTTTCCGGATAAAGTAATCGGTCAATCCACTGAAGTCAGCATGCAATCCGGTTTGTTATACGGTACTGTTGAAATGGTAAATGGATTTGTAAACAGAATAAATGCCGAATTAAAGCAGGACGCCAAAATAATTGTTACCGGTGGTCTTGCCAAACTTGTTCTGCAAAAATTAGGAGAGGATTTTATTCTGGAACCTTTTTTAACCCTTGAAGGATTGAAAATTATTTTTGAGAATTCAAAATAGTTCTTTTTTTGTCATAAAAATTTTTTATATTTGTATATAAACATACGGGTTATACCCGGATATTCAATCATGAATATTATATATTATTCAGGTTAGTGGTTATTATTTAATTTCCAGATTTTTTCTGGGAACAGATTTTGCACAGTTAAATATATCGATTATATTAAATTTGTCAAATTCAGGTTGGAGGGTATGTCAACCGGATGTATGTTTTAAATATTTCTTTGAATCAATTGGCAAACTTTCAATTAAATTTTAATTATGCTATAGATTCGCATAATTAAAAAAAGGGATTATATGCAATGAAAGGTAAAGAGACGATACTTGTAGTTGAAGACGATAAAGTTTTGGCCGATCTATTATGGCGAAATTTACGAAAACTTCAATATACAGTAGCGGATGTGGTGTTGTCGGGTGAGGAAGCCTTAAAAAAAGCCAAAGAACTGCATCCCGATTTGGTATTAATGGATATACGACTGGGTGGAAAAATGACCGGTATTGAAACCGCTGATCTGATGCGGATTCAATTTGATATACCGGTTGTTTATGTAACCGCCTATTCCGATAAGGAAACTCTGGACAAAGTTAAAAAGACTGAACCCTACGGTTATATTCTCAAACCATTTGAAACCAAGGAATTACAAATTGCCATAGAAATGGCGTTATATAAACACAGTATTGAAAAAAAGCTTCGGGAACGTGAAATCTGGTTTTCGACCACGTTAAAGAGTGTGGGGGAGGCCGTAATCAGTACCGATAAAGAGGGTAATATTACTTTTATGAACCCGGTTGCGGAAAAACTTACCGGCTGGTCTTTGGAGAATGCCAAAGGTAAATTTCTGGATGATGTTTTTACGATTATGTGCAGTGTGACCAAAAAACGTTTATCAAGTCCTATCAATTCCGTAATCAGCCGTAATGTTGTGGTCAATTACACCAATCCCAAAATTTTAATATCAAGCAAAGGGCAGGAAATACATATAGATGATACATGGGCGCCGATTCAAAATGATCCGAAAGGAGAAGTGCAGGGTATCGTACTGGTCTTTCGCGATATTACCGAACGAAAGCGTATGGAAGAAGATGTGCAGAAGAATCAAAAAATTGAATCTATCGGCTTACTGGCCGGGGGCATCGCCCATGATTTTAACAACAGGCTTTCCGTTATTCTTGGAAACGCCCAGCTGGCTAAACTGAATTATGAAAAAGGTAAGGATGTTGCCAAATATTTGGAAAATATTGAAAAAAGTACCGATCTGGCAACAACATTAACCCAGCAGTTGCTCACTTTTTCAAAAGGAGGGGAACCCGTTAAAAAGGTTTCCGATATAAAGGAACTGATTAAAGAAACGGCAAATCTTTCTTTAAGCGGTGCGAATGAAAGATGTATTTTTAATATCGCCTACAATCTGCATCCGGTAAATGTTGATAAAGGCCAGATCAGCCAGGTTATCAATAACATTGTACTCAATGCCGATCAGGCAATGCCGGAAGGCGGAGATATTTATATCAATGCTGAAAATATATTTATCGGGAACGATTCGGTCCTTCGTTCACTGGTTCCCGGAAACTATATCAAAATTGAAATAATCGACCAGGGAATCGGAATTCCTTCGGATAAATTGTATAAAATATTCGATCCTTATTTTACCACCAAACAAAAGGGCAGCGGACTGGGTTTATCGGTCGCGTACTCTATCATTCGAAAACATGGCGGAGTGATCACGGTAGATTCCGAACAAAGCAAAGGTTCAACATTTTCAATTTATTTGCCGGCGGTCGAAGAAAAGGTTATTGAATTGGAGAGAGAAAAGGAAAGAGCGTTCAAGGGCGCGGGTAAAATACTTGTCATGGATGATGAGGAACTGGTTTTACAGATGGTTGGTGACATTTTAAAGGGTGTGGGATATGAAATTGAACTTGCCACCGATGGTGCGACCGCTCTGGAACAATACAAAGGGGCTTTGCGTACAGGTAATCCTTTTGATGTGGTGTTGCTGGACCTGACCGTTCCCGGTGGTATGGGAGGCAAAGAAACCGTTCAAAAACTTATTGAAATAGACCCGAAAGTAAAAGCGATTGTGTCGAGCGGTTACTCAAATGATCCGATTATGGCCAATTATAAGGAATATGGAATTGCGGGAGTGATTGCCAAACCCTATCGTATTATGGAGTTATGTAAGACTTTGAAACAAGTTGTGGATAACGGTAAGTAAAGTATCCCAAAACCATATTTAATAAAAATATGGTTTTGGGGATGATGAATTCTAAATTTAGACCGAGACGACCTCTTTAATTTCTGGAAGATGTCTTTTAATTTCCCTTTCAATACCCATCTTTAATGTCATTTGAGCCATCGGACAGGTACCGCACGCTCCCTGCAGTTTTACTTTAACAATTCCATCCTGAACATCGATTAACTCAACATTACCCCCATCAGCTATTAAAGCCGGTCTGATAGTATTGATAATATCTTCCACTTTATTATAATTTTGATCTGACATGCTATTTCCCTTTGTTTAATGTTACTGTTCAGATTTTACCGGTACTTTGCTTTTGTCCCGTATCACATAAGATTTTGACGGACATTTATCTACTGCTGCATAAAGTTCTTCACTTTTTAAATCCTTGATAACCGGTAAATTTTCATCCATAATGATCGCCTGGGAAGGTGTTACTTTGGGTGTGGTGCAAATTTTACACGCGAAACATCCAACTTTGCATACCGATTTTACTGCCTTGAGTTTGTCCTGGGATACACACCCCAGAAAAACATTTTGACTTCTGGGGATTAACTTCATAATACCCCGCGGACACGTTGAAACACATATTCCGCAAGCGGTACATTTATCTTCAATGACGACCGGCAGGCCGTTTTCATTCATATACATGGCATCAAAGGGACATGCCTTAACGCAGGAGCCAAGTCCCAGACATCCATATTGACAGGCTTTATGACCGCCGCCGATCAATTCGGCAGCACGGCAGTCTTCAACGCCTTCATAAATAAATTTTTCCACAGCCTCTGCTTTGCCTCCCTGGCATTGCACAACCGCAACCCGGGATTCTTCTGCATCGATTCCGGAAATTCCAAGAATTTCCGATATTTGTTCTACTACTTTCTGTCCGCCCGGTGCGCATTTATTGGGCGGAACGGTCCCGGCGGCAACTGCTTCCGCATAAGCGCTGCAGCCCGGCTGTCCACAAGCCCCGCAATTTGCACTCGGCAAAATATCCAATATGTGCTCTACTTTCGGATCAATTTGAACGGCGAATTTTTTTGCGGCAAAGGCCAAACTTGCACCAAAAAATAATCCCAAACCTCCCAGGGCTACTATCGAAGGTAAAAATAACGGATCCATTCCTCTCTCTTGAATTGATTATACTGGTATATATTGTCGTATAATATAAGTATTGGTATGAAGAATTGCAAGATTTAAAAAATTGTATTTATCAAAATTGTCCGTGTTAAATCACAATGGGATCATCGGATGAATAAGCATACCTGCCAAATAATATAAACAGCTATCACCCGGGAAATTTACGGTCATAAAAATAAATATGAAAATATTTTAAATTATGATTAATTTATATGAATCCGCTTGTATTTGTGCAAAAATTTTATAAACTAAGGATAATGTTTACTGAAGATTAAATAACTTTTTGATTAATCCGTGGAAAAGTGATTTATAATGAGAAAAGAGATACTCGTAGTTGACGACGAAAAAGAGATACGTGATATCCTTGAATTAACATTTAAAGACGCCGGATTTAATGTACGCTCCGTAGCATCCGGGGAAGAAGCAGTCGAAATTTTTAAAAATGAAGATTACCTGGTTGTTTTTCTTGACATCAAATTAACGGGGTTGAGCGGATTTGATATCTGCAAGGAGATGAAACGCATCAAACCGAATTCATTTATTATTGCCATGACAGGTTATACCGATCTTTTTAACCAGGATAAATGTATTGGCGCCGGGTTTGATTATTATTTTCCGAAACCCTTCAAGTTCAACCATCTCATGCAATTAGCCCGCGATGCACTCGAAAGAATCGAATGGTGGAGAAAAATATAACATCAGTGAACCATAAGAAGAATTAGATATTTAACAATTGAACATTTGAATACTATCAAGCTGGATTTAATGGAAACAAGTGATCCTGTACAAAACAGATTTGTTATAATTATAGGAATATCTGAATATACGGACGATGTCAAATGGTTGCCCTATGCTGCAAATGACGCCTGCCGGTTTTATACCGTTTTAAAAAATTGCGGTTATTCCGAAGAAAAAATGTTCCTGTTGACGGAGCGGAAAGAAAGTACCGGTATTATTTATAATCCGCCGACTCTTAATAATATTTTTGATGTGATCCACAAGGTCGTTCATGTCGCTCGCCCCACGGATACCATCTTTTTTTATTTTGCCGGATATGGTATCGATATTTTTAAAAGGCCATATTTATTGGCATCAGATAGTCAACTGGATTATTTGTTAAACACGGCCATAGATTTGTTCTCGCTATTTAACCTTTTGAAACAATCCAGAGCACAAAATATTTTATACTTGTTGGATATATGTCGTTCGCACTTTGCCGAAAATCGTACCCTGCAGTCAAAGTTGACATTTGAGTTTCAGGATTTTTTAACGACACTCCCAGACGGTCAAGCGACTTTTTGTGCCTGTTCGGCTAACGAATATGCGCATGAATCGAGTGAATATAAACAGGGAATTTTCAGTTATTATTTGAATAAGGCAATTGAGGAGGGGGTAGGTATCCAGAATGAATTCATAACTCTTGAGCAGGTTGTCGATTATGTAAAACAACATGTTTTGGAATGGACTTATAAACGGAAATTGAAACAAACTCCTTTTTATTCTTCAAACCTGCCGGAAGACTTTATATTGAGTAAAAACACAAATAAAAAAACTGCCATTGATGTTATTCATCAAAAAAATAATTTTATCCATTCCGGCCCGGAATATATACAGGTAGATATGGAACAGGATACGGATTATGTTTCGACTCTTAATTCTGCTACATCCCGTAAAACGGAAATACATACATTTTATGATAAAAAGATTTTAAACAAAAAACCCCCGGTTAAAAACGGCATTATTCAGTTTAAAAAGATATATGAATTGTTTTTAAAAAGTATCGATTCCTATATCCGTGACTTTTCGCACCCTGTTATTACAATTTATAGAACAGATCCTGTCGAACTCAAGGTTTTATCCAATTTTATTTATCAGGAATTTAAAGATTTCATTCATCATTCCAAAATCCATGAAACGATACGGGAATCAAGGGCCATTCAGATCTATTTTAAAAATGCCGAATCCAATGAACCGGAAACGTCTTTGTATGTAAATGTAGTGCGGTTTGCAAGTTTTTATTGGATATGGTACTGTCTGCCGTTTGAAACATTGAGAATTCAAGGGGATTTTTTACCCTTGAATCCTTTAAAAACGGATTTTATTGCATTACGGCCGCCAATCCTCTTTAATTCTGAAAAACTGAATCTGATTGTCAGTGATATTTTTCGTGACTGTACAAATACCCTGATTGACTGGACCCAGCAATTACATCAATTTCAGTTTCGAAAAAAAATAAAGTGATCCATATCATAACCGTATTATAAAAGCAGGACGTCTTTTTTACAAAATAGTGATCCGGTCATATTCGATTTTCAGTATAATATAATTTACTTATTTTTATATAATTATCACTTGCTATAAATAAAAATATTTTGTAAAATTTATCACCGTATTTTTATTCCATCTTTAAATTTTATTTAAATTTATTATTTACATAAATTTTGATAAATTAAGAATTATACTTTTAAAATCGGATATTTATAATAATCTTCATTATCAGTTATTAGGAAGGTGGTTCATTCTTCCTTAAATCCCACTATCATAATTTAAGAATATTAATAATGTAATAAATAAACAGGATGTAAGAAAAATTTATTTTTAATCAGGGTGATCTGATGTCAAAATATCAAAAAGAGATATTATCTATTTTTAGTATTCTTTTAATTACCATTTTATATTCAATTTTGTACGTAAATTTTAAAATTCATCCGTTTGAAGATGCCGCAATTTTAATGCGTTATTCGGACCATCTCGCCCATGGTCATGGAATCGTATGGAATATTGGGGAAAAGCCTGTAGATGGGGCAACAGATTTCCTGTTTATGGTTACAGTCGGATTCATTCATTTGACAGGTATTCCTTTGGAATTGGCCACCCGCGGTCTTGTCATTTTTTCTCATTTATTGACGATTGTACTCATTTTTTTCTTTTTAAGAAGATTTTACAAAGTTAATTTATGGGTTGCTAATTTTACTTCAATATTCTTTGCACTTGGACCGGGTCTCTATTTATGCGCCTCATATTTTGGGACGCCATTTTTTGCATTGATAATATGTATCAGTTGGATTTGGGCTTTAAAATTAATATTTGGTTCGAGGTCAAATACCGTAATCGTACTTTTTGTACTCTTTTCCTTTTTGGGCGGGTTAACCCGTCCCGAGGGTGTTGTAATAAGTTTTTTTATGTTGTTAGCCATTATAATGAAAATTGGAGTGAGGGAATCAAAAAAACTTATTCTTGTTTATTTTACAACTTTTATTGTATTGGGAGGTATTTATTTTATCTGGAGATGGAATTATTTTGGTTATCCCTTGCCGAATCCATTTTATAAAAAAGGCGGCGGAAGATTATATATCGGAAGTTTAATAATTTCAATAAAAAATGTAATCACTCTTGCTTATCCTTTTATACCGTTATTTATTTTAGGATTTCGATCCAAAGAATTGATGAATTTATTAAAAAGTCTTTTAATCCCCATAATCGGCTCTACTGTTATGTGGATTTTGCTTTCAAATGAAATGAATTTTGGCTCCAGATTTCAGTATCCGATACTATCAATAATTTTATTATCATGGTATCCATTTGTTGCAAATCTGGCCAGTGATTTAAAGATACCCCGATTCAATAATCTCGCATTCAGGATCAGAATTCCAGCAAATATCACAGTCGGTCTATTTTTGCTCGGAATATTGATGACTCAAACACTATTATCCGGCCGGATTGTTTATTATATGGACGGGCGATATGATGTTGCTAAAATATTAAATCAGTTGTAAGAAAAGCAAGCGTTGTTTACAATACATCGGGAAAAAAATATTGAATTAATTTTTCTTCTGGAGTAAGATTATCAATACC
>JAFGSB010000154.1 GCA_016934825.1 Candidatus Zhuqueibacterota bacterium | reverse complement strand
GCTGCATATGGTATATTGAAGGTAATATCAGATCATTGGTGATCATCCCGCCGCCTATAATCGTAACATCAATGGCTTTACTCATGTATGCGTCACTCCATGTCAATTCGACTTTTATTAATTGCTGTTAAATGAATATTGGTAGCAAATTTCAGTATTCAAGAGTTAACATTGTAGAATTTAAATCCGTACAAACAGTTCAAAACAGGCCGGATTTAATTAACAAATAGTTTAATAATTTTATTCAAAATTCAAAAGATTTTATTTATTCAATTCATTTTCCGGCTCAAAAATCCGATTTACAATTTATAATTCTCTTTCAACTCATTCATAAATAAAGATGGTTTTACATTTCTGATATTTTTTCCGTTCATTACTGATTATCACTAAAATACTCATAAAACACAGCTCTCAACTGCTCTCCCAGCAACTCCCAATCCTTACCATACGGTACTTTTGACAAACCCTGAATCCAATTGGCATTCAACTCCAGAATACACGCGTCAATTCCGAAACGTTCAAGCAAGCCTTCACCGAAAGAACCGGGATTTCGGAAATCACTCCCCGTACTCCCCTCTCTAAACCAGGTATATTGACTTAAAAGGTCTTCGAAACGTCGCATATTTTTCAAATATGTTTCCAAATTAATATTGGGCCGCGATATATGCAATTTACCATCGCTATCATTATGAAAATCTATGGCGAGATCTGGCTTTAACCCCAACTTTATCATCTCGTTCAACCATCTTTCAAGCGCGGCATTCTCCGGGGACAAAGCCGGATCAGCGGGTTTGTCCCATTTCCTGTTCAGATCCATACCCTGCATATTAAATCGGGTACCGCCGTTAAATACCCTGTCTTTATTTGCCATGGGTAAAATGTAAACACAGTATTTATCCAAATATGACCTTGACTTTCCATCGTCGGCCAGCAAGCTCCGGATCAGGCCCTGGATCACCCAATTGCCGCCCGGTTCCCAGGCGTGAGCCCTGCCGCGAAGGAAAATCCGAAAAGGCGCGTTGGCATGTCCGATCCGAATAATTTCCAGCGGTCTTTTCTCGACTGTTGTTCCAATCCGGGTGATCTTGACCAACGGATGATCTGTAATTTCGGCTTTCAGCTTTTCCAGATCACAAACACGGTACGGTTCAAGACGGGCCACAAACAGAGAATCGGAGTTCATGTGAATTTTAACCTCAAGTTTTTGGTTCGATATTTTTTTTGTGGGAAGGTACGTCCAGTTTTGCCCGTCCTCGGAAATATAACACGTTGTTTTTTCAGTGGCGTCGGAAAGATCCATTCTCCCATTCCAGATATTATTAAAGTTCTGTAAAACCAACGTCAAATCGGAGCCGGCTTTGGCGTAAACCTGAAAAAACCAGTGAATACATGCCCTGTTTAAAGCGCCACGTTCATGGTCATACACAAGACTGACGAGTATGGTACCGTCGGATTCGACCTGCCAATACAGCGGTGATCCGTTCTCAAAATGTGTATTGATATAAATCAGTGGCGTTTCAATATTTAACTTTTCATCCCGATCTTCCGCAAACAGGTGTTTGGGAAATAAGACTAATGTAAGCAATAGTAACATTGTCGGTAACATTAATCGTTTCATTTTGCCCTCAATCAAAAAATTTCGTTTAAAATGAATTTACCTTATTATTTAAATGCCGGAAAAATGAAAACATCGAATTTACCCGTTTATCTGAATGAATATAGTTCAACTGCAAGAAATGCAGGTAATTATGCCAATCTAAACCGTTGAATAAAACACAAATAAAACAAACGAGGCTATACAATTTAAATACTATTATTTCATCGTGTCTCTTTGATTATCATCTATTCAAATTTACGCCATATTGTAAAAATGTTCCTTCCGGAACTTTTAGTTAAAACATCAATCCATCCACCAGTTAAAAATTGAATCGCTGTTTTCGTCGGTAATGTTGGTTTCAATTCTGAAATTTTCCGGTTTTTGATTCAATTTATACACGGATCGAGGAAATTCAAACTCTCGGTTGACAATCTGGTCTGATGCCGGGCGCTTCATTGCATCCTTAATATCGATCATCAGCAGTTTTCGTGGAGCGATACATGCCGCAAGGTCCGGCAGATCATACTCGGTTAACGCGCCGGCCACACCCCAGATAAATGTCAAACTAAAATTATATATTTTATGATTGACAATTTCCCGGTAAGAAACAAGTGGACTAATCAAAGCGGTATTTTTTATTGACGGTTCAAAAACGGCGGCATGCAACAATGCCGGGCACAGTTCATCAAACGCTACGGCGTCAATTTTATCCTCTTTAACATCCGGCCGTTTTTTCAACATATTGACAACCCTGACGATATCGCCGGCCTGAATTCCGACATTGTTACGCCCGATTATTACGGCAGCATAATTCGCACGTCCCGGATTTGTATATATTCCTCCCGTCTCACCAATACCAATGACATCGGGCGCCGCCACAATAAAACCTCTTTGCACCAATTCCTCCATACGTCCACCAACAGACGCGTCCGCAGCTTTTCCTTCGGGATGAATATATATTATTGCGGGGAATTCTCCCCCGCTGTTCGGAACCATCAACAACATCGGAATGACGTAATCACCTTCACCCTGGATAGCATACATCTCGACATTGTAACCATTTCGCTGGTATCTTCCCCT
>JAFGSB010000153.1 GCA_016934825.1 Candidatus Zhuqueibacterota bacterium | reverse complement strand
GCTGCATATGGTATATTGAAGGTAATATCAGATCATTGGTGATCATCCCGCCGCCTATAATCGTAACATCAATGGCTTTACTCATGTTTAATTCACTCCATATAAATTAGTTTTAAAGACTGTTTCTCACGAGGTTCATTTTTCATTATTTAAGCAATAATACTTTACGAGTTGTATAACTGTTCTCAAAACTGAATTTGATCAGGTAAACACCGGAACTGATTTCCGCTCCACCCTCATCCCGTCCATTCCAGAAAACCACATGTTTCCCGACAGGTTTAAGACCATTAACTAGCGTACAGACTTTCCGTCCAAGTAGATCGTAAATCTCGAGGCGCACGCTGCCCGCATTATCAGACACTTCAAACGGAATACGCGTGCCGGCGTTAAAGGGATTTGGATACGCCGCACCAAGCTCGGCCGATCGGGGTACAATATTAACATCTTTTTCCCGCACAGCAACATTATTTTTATAGATATCTTCTATATAACAGGCCGTAGCGTCAAAAGTATAGACGCGCCCTTTGGCAAGAGGTCCGCCCGCAACAAAACCCCATACAAAGGGAGTGCCATGATTCTGATGGATTGAAACCCAGGTCTTACCCGCGTCATCGCTGTACATCATTCCCTGGTTCTTTCCATCCGTCATCATTAGCATATAATCCGGTTTATAGGGATCGATATAAATCTGTCGCCCGGAGTATTCGCCCAACAATTCCCAATCCGGCGCTGCGGAGAGTCCGTTTTGTGTTTTATAAAGTTTGCCGTCGGCATTGATGTAAATGATATTTTCGTCTTCAGGGTGAACCGCGAAACCATCGACACCATAATTCGGCGCTATATCGTTCCATTCATCGGCGGCTTTAATATAACGGCAAAAACCGTAACCGTTCCAGATATGGAAAAAGACATTACCGCTTTTAGTTATTGCGGAATGATGGATATTCGTTTTGGAATAAATAGTTTCGAAATTCTCACCGCCGTCAGTTGAACGATAAACGCCTTTACCGCCGCGAATTGTACAATAAATCGTTTTTGAATCGGTGGGATCGACGAAAATCCGGCCGCCATAGGTATCATCGGCAAGCGATATATCAGAAAGTTTTGTAAATATATGCCCTCTGTCTATTGACTTAAATATTGACAAAACAGTGCCGTTATTCTTTTTTGTCGCTTTGTAAAAAATTTTGTGATCATTCGGGTCCTGCGTCACTCCCTGGCAAGAGATGCGCTGCGTTTCACTGGTGATCCAAGTCTTTCCCATATCGGTTGTATAAGCATGGCCAAAGTCCACACAGGCGACATGAAATACATTCGGATCATCGGCATCGATACAGGGACTTCCATACATCCACAATCCATGAGCGCCGTCATTGTTTCCGCCCTTCCAGGAAAGGCCGTTATCCTGGCTTATTTTTAACATAGCGCCGTCGCCATAAATCCAAAAACTGGTATCAACCGGCGAGGAACTGATATCGCAGCATTTCAGGGCCTGGTCGGTCGTTTTGCGGTCAATGAAAGGCCAGTCTGGGGCGCTGTAGTTCAATTCCGCTTCCGGTATATCCTTAAATGTTAAACCGGAATCCGTACTGCGGCCCATGCTGAACCTGCCGACGGCAATTACGGTACCGGCGCTGTTTATACTGATCCCGCCCCGGTGCGGCGGCCAGGTTGAAAAGGACCAGTAATTATTCTGGGACACCATACCTGTTTGGGGAAAAGTTACACCGCCGTCGGAGGAGCGAAAAATCCGGCCGTCCTGTTCCAACGCCAGGATCAGCGACGGGTCTACCGGGGAGCAGGTAAGGTCTACAATCCATGTGTCCGGCAGTTTCTGATTCCAGGTCTGACCGAAATCGGCCGTGTAATAAATTCCGGTATCCTTAAACCGGTTTGATACCCATACAACATTGTCGGTTGTAATTTCTATATCGATCTTATAACCGACAGGTTTGTACCAATTGGAATCCAGCCGAAAAGGGATCGAATAATTGTTCCAGGTATCGCCTCCATCGGCGGAGGAATAAATTTGCAGCCCGCCGGTAATACAGATCACGACGCCGTTATAATCAACGGCGACTACCGCTGCGCCCAGAAAATCGCTGCCCAGAGTTTTTTGCCAGGTTGTTCCATAATCAGTAGACTTCCACAAACCGGCGCCGCTTTGACCGGGAGCAAAATAGACGATGTTTCCATGTCCCGGGCGCGGGTCAACCGCAACAGCATGCTCGCCGCCCCGGTATTGACGATTGGGCATTGTGGCCAGCGCGACTGTCTGTGAAATCCGTTCCCAGGTTTTCCCTTTATCCATACTGCGAAACAAATGCCCCGTATCTGCGATAAAATATATTATATTAGCTTCCGTGGGATGGCAGTAAACGCCAAGAGTGACCGCGCAGGGCGGGCCGATGTCTTTCCAATCGGTTATGGCATATAATGCCCCGTAAACAAATAATAATATCAATACTATTTTTTTCATACCCTTCTTCTCCATTTTATAAGTACATTTTAAATTTCTTATCTTTAATTCGATAGCTTTCGCCGGATCACTGGTCTTTTTCAAAATACTCATAAAATACATCCAGCAACTGCTCCCCCATCAACTCCCAATCTTTTCCAAACGGGACTTTGGATAAACCCTCTATCCAATTGGCATTCAACTCCAGAATGCACGCGTCGATACCGAAACGTTCGAGCAAACCCTCGCCGAAAGAACCGGGATTATGAAAATCACTCCCGGTACTTCCTTCTCTAAACCAGGTATGTTGGCGCAATAGTTCTTCGAGACGGCGCATTCTTGTCAAATATTCTTCCATATTGATATTGGGCCGGGATATATGCAATTTACCGTCGCCGTCATTATGAAAATCGATTGCCAGATCCGGTTTTAATCCCAGCTTTATCATTTCCTGCAGCCAGTTTTCAAGTGCGGCGTTTTCCGGCGATAAAACAGGATCCGCCGGTTTGTCCCATTTTCTGTTTAAATCGATACCGGACATATTGAAACGGGTACCGCCATGAAAAACCCGGTCCTTATTCGCCATAGGCAAAATATAAATACAATATCTATCCAAATATGGTTTTGACTTTTTGTCGTTGGCCAGCAGACTCCGGATCAGGCCCCGGATCACCCAATTGCCGCCCGGTTCCCACGCGTGAGCCCGACCGCGGAGAAAAACCCGAAAAGGCGCATTGGCATGACCGATCCGAATTATTTCCAGCGGTCTTCCCTCGACTGTTTTCCCGATCCGGGTGATCTTGACAAGGGGATTGTCTGCGATTTCGGCCATCAGCCTATCCAGGTCGCTGACACGGTACGGCTCAAGCCTGACAACATATAAAGAGTCGGAGTTCATATGAATTTTAACTTCAAGTTTTTGACCATCTAATTTTTTTATCGGTAAATTGGCCCATTTTCGCCCGTCATCCGAGATATAACATGTTGTCTTTTCGGTGGCGTCGGAAAGGTCCGTTTTACCATTCCAAATATTGTAAAAATTCTGCAAAACAAGCGTCAAATCGGAACCCCGTTCGGCAAGAACCTGAAAAAACCAGTGACCTGCGGCCCTGTTGAGAGCGCCCCGTTCATGGTCATAAATCAGGCTGACAAGTATTTTCCCGTCCGGTTCAACCTGCCAGTACAGCGGCGAGCCGTTCTCAAAGTGCGTATTAATATAGATGAGAGGCGTTTTCAGATTCAATTTTCTATCCTGTTCGGCCGCGAACAGGTGGGATTGAAATACAAATAAAAGCGCCAATAATAAATTCACCGTTAATATAAATTTTTTCATTTTATCCTCAATTAAGTAATTCATTTAGATGATTATACTTGAATTATCAATTTGATGGAAATACATATTCACCGAATTGAACCGGCTGTCTAAAAGCGTCAAGATCAACAATAAGCGTTGCCGGAAATTTCGTGTCTTTGTCAAAACTGATAATATCAATCTCACCGTCTTTTTCGACCTTGACCGTATTGTCGTCAAGCCGCGTGATTATCGGATCTTTTGTTCCCGGTTCAACCGGGTAAATAACGGTAAGAAAATAAAAATCGCTCGCCGGCTTTGTTGTTGTAAACCAAAAGTTATGATAACATACTTTACTGCGGTATCTCGGATTTTTCATATCAAGTGACGTCCATTCATTGTTTTTCAGATAATTATTTCCCGTGACCGGGTTGATGAACTGGTCCAAATCATTCATTTCCGTAAACTCGATCGACTCCGGAAATGCTATATGTTTTATGAGTATTTTAACATCATCCAGAGAATAAGTTAACAGGCCATCCTGGGCGTCCCAACCGGCGTCGGTTTTGTCCAGTACACGGTAGCGCCAGGAAAAACGTGACGGCCGTTCAGGGGCGGTTTTGAGATCATCGTACACAACGAGATATTTATCGCGCATAAACAGCATGTGCCTGCGGAAACGTTCCAGTTTGGGTGCTCCTTTTTCTCCAAAAAGTGCATCGTCATAATCGATTTGGGATTTTGCGGACCACCCGCCGGTATTCGCTATTTCAGTTCTTCTCGGGTATGCGTTTGTTGCGTCGCCCATCCAGTAGGTATAATCATTCCCTTCCTTGTATGCCATTAGAACACCCCGGTATCCCGCCTTTTGCGACTCTTCCGTAATGGTCTGACCGATGCCGTCCACCATAATGGTATTATGGGCGATGGTCTGAAAGCCGTAGGGATTCTCATCTCCCGAATGACCGCCGTAATTACAATGTTGTCCATAGGCGTATATCTGGAACGCATTCTCATTATTATAATTATCACCGCGGTTGGGTCTGCAACACCAGATGACACCCACTCCTTCTTTGAACGCCCGTGGATTGTCCGGTGGATACCGGTGCGCCATGACAAAGCCGGTAGCGGGAAATAAAAACTTTGTCTGTGTGGACGGTACGGGTTTCAGTTCTCCATTAAAGTGCAGCGGCGCCGCAATATGGATCCAGGGACGCCAACTGAATCTTTTCTTTTCTCCATCGTTTAACCAGTTATTCAGTATTTCACCGCTTCCTGTCAGATACGCAAGTAAATTAAATACTTCCTTTCGCATTTCTACACCAGCCCCGTGCGAACCGATCCGGCCGAAATGGGAGTATTTCATACCGACCGGAACAAGTCCCATAAAAAATTCACCGTACTGCCGGTAGAGCGGATTTTTCCCCATACTGAGCTCCGGCAGTGCGCCGTTAAAATACATAAGCTGATAGACGAGCCATTTCATATGTGACTGGCCATAGTGAGCGCCAAGATCATACCCCCCGTTCTGGGCGCACTTTTCGCCCACGCTGATTATATAATTGGCTATCCAGTGAAAATAATCCCGCGCCGCCGGGCTTTTTTCGTACAGCGCGATGGAAGCGGCAAATGTGTCGAGCGCTCCTTCCCATGAATGCCCCTGCCCCGTTATCGCGATGCTGGCAGGGCTCAACATGGGATTCTTGCTTCCCCCCGTATATATCGCGCCTCCCCATCTGAAATTATACATCCATTCATTTATTCGCCATTCAAGCGACTTTTCAAAAACGGCCCGCTGTTCAGGTGACAATACGTCATAAAACCAGTCGTACACGCAGGCCAAATATTCGGTTATGCTGGTATTATCTTCGGTTTCCGCACCGACACCCATACCTTCAGGACTCGATGCCCCGCCCTTTGGATATGACGCGATGGTCGTCCATATATCAAGCACATTCTGATATTTTTCATCTCCGGTAATGAGATAAGCAAACGCTGTTTTGGCAAGCTCGCGGCACAATTGAAAATAAAAACCGTAAGTATATTCCGGTTTATCAAGATCAGTTTTGGGCCAGTTATTCCACCATTTGTTTTGACGCATACGCTCGGCCGCGCCGATAATATCGGCCTGGAATATGGGGCTCGAGGCAGCCAGTTTTTTCAATTCCTCAAGCTGGGCTTTCTTAAATAAAAGCCGGGGATGACCGCCAAAATCCGGGTTACGCAGCGCCGAACGATCCCATTGCGGAGTGCCGGACGGTATATTGATACTGAAAGTCCGGGTCCAAGTGACCGGTTCCTTTTCACCATACGGTATGTAACCCACACGCCAGAAATATTTTTTCCCGTCAGGGAAAACCGGCAGTTCATTGTAAAAATTAATTTCTGTTTCAACATTGACGACAGGTTCCGTAAATTCTTCATTGTCGGCAACCTGGAACCTGAACCTGTAGGGTTTGATTTGCCTCGGCATGTCCAGCGGGTTGGGAACATAATACCATCGGAACCGCGGCGGATTTACCTCGGCATCCATACCGTCGCCGGGTGAATTGTTCACAAAGGACGAAAATCTCATCCTGGAATCAAGCTTTAATAGCGCTTCATTGCTTATAACATTTTCTTTTTCCCGGCCTCCGGGTGAGCAGGTAAATATACTTATTAAACCAGTTGCTATTAATGCAAATAAAACACATGCTCTAATACAAGTTAAATATTTGTTTTTCATCGATTTCCCTTTATTTGTTCCATCATCCTACTGCTTATTATTCACAGGTAACACGAATTGAATCCACGAATTGAATCCACAATCCGGCTGTTAATTCACCCACCAGTCAAAAAATGAATCAATATCTCCGTCACCAATATTACTTTCAATTCTGAAATTTTCCGGCTTTTCCCCGGATCTGTACACTGAAAGCGGGAATTCAAGTTCGTCTTTGACAAGCTGATTTGATGCCGGATGTTTCATTGCATCTTTAACATCTATCATCAGTAATTTCCTGGGAGCAATACAGGCGGCAAGGTCCGGCAGATCATACTCGTTTAACGCGCCGGCCACACCCCAGATAAAAGACATACTGTAATTGTATACTTTATTATTGACGATTTCCATATAAGAAACCGGGGAATTTATCAATGCCGTAGCCTTGATGGACGGTTCAAAAACGGCGGCGTGCAATAATGCCGGACACAGTTCATCAAACGCTACGGCGCTGATCTTGTCCTGTTTAACATCCGGACGCTTTTTCAACATATTGACTACCCTGACGATATCCCCGGCCTGAATGCCGACTATATTCCGGCCAACGATGACCGCGCCGTAACTCGGTCGTCCCGGATAGGTTGAGGGATCTCTTGTTTCGCCAATACCGATAACGTCCGGCGCCGCAACAATACAACCTCTTTTCACAAGTTCTTCAATTCGTCCACCGACAGCCTCGTCCGCAGCTTTTCCCTCGGGATGAATATATATTATTGCGGGGAATTCGCCTCCTCCGTTGGGGATCATCAACAGTAACGGTATAACGTAATCATCCTCGCCCTGAATAGCGTACATCTCGACATTGTAACCATTTCGCTGGTATCTTCCCCTGAAGATGACTTTTTCCTCTCCATAGGGTTCTGCATATCCCGAAAGCTGTTTCGCGTTCTGTTTAACGCGTTCCAAATGCCCAGCAACGTTTTTACGCGATTCCTTGATTTTTTCGATATTCTTTTGTGTCTCTTTTTTGTTAATACTGGATATAGTCTCTCCCTGCAGATATGATAAAATCTGACCGGTAGGTGTAATATTCAATTCTTCCATATCCAGTATGTCCACTTTTTCTTCGTTCGGACTGCCCGGCATATCCAGTGATTCCTGAAAAAAAGCGTATACCGCTTCCCGGTTTATTTTGGTATACCCGTGTGTATAATCATCTTCGACCATCGTAAAATTTTCTTCCTGCCCAAACGCTTTGTAGGCTTTATTTACCTCGGCAAATGTCTCACGCGCGCCCTGAATACTGAAAAAATCTCTCGTCGTGGTGACCATCAGATAAGGTTTGGGCGCGAAAACCTCAATGAGATCGGCGTGATCGATACCGTTAGCAATTCCATGATAAAATACCTGC
>JAFGSB010000152.1 GCA_016934825.1 Candidatus Zhuqueibacterota bacterium | reverse complement strand
TCACACCATTGTGAGCAGCAAAGACGACTGGGACAGGTACGAAGGCCTCCAATGGTACGCGACGGCCGAGTACGCCCGCACCCATCCGGATGATCCGGACCTGGCGGAGGTGGTTGAGGGAGTGGAGAAGGCCAGGGCGACATACCTGCGTTGGGGGCGTAATACGCTTAGCTGGGCGATCTACATGTTCAGAGTGCGCACTCCCCGGCATTCGAGTCGTACATCGATGGATTGATTGGAGACAAGACCGGCTGTGCTGCAATTAGCGGCCTGTCACGCGGTTGCACCCGACGTCCGCCGCCCCGTGCGGGCCGACGTCGATTGGCGGGACGTCGGTTCGCCCTGAATTTCCCAATCCAGCGCAATCAAAATATAACAACTTCGCAGGTTCAAAAAACCTGTGAGGTTGTTTTCATACGGAGGCGCAGCCACTCGGACACGTTTCGCATAAAGGCGAAACACTCCACGATTGCAGAATGTCGGCCGGACGTGCCGCCCGGCAGAACAACGAATTTTAATATTTATCTTGACTCTTTCTGCGAAAATGTATATATAACAATAATCACATCAGCAATGGCATGATGATTCCAGGGTGGAAAATCTTTTCAGTGTAAATTATGATCAAGAATTGAATAATCATAAAGGATTTATGGCTATGATAAATTTGCGCCGAGCGGAACAGTATTAGGCGAATTCGTACTGACGGCGCCGTACAAAATATATTTTGAAATATTATATCCGTGTACCGCTTGTTCCGGCAGATTATTTTTATTTTAAATAAAAGGAAATTGGTCATGAAAACAATACCTTTTGTTTTGATTTTTCCACTGTTATGCTCCATTTCTGTTTTTGCCTATGATTATGAAAATGATCCTCTGGAAGATGCCTATATCATCCAAAATGGAAGCGGACAGGAAATTATTGCTTCCTCTTACAATTCGGTTTCAATTTGCAAATATTTCGAAGAAATGCAGGTTTCTCCCTGGGATACGCTTGTTTCTGTGTTACGGTATGACCATAATACTTCAAAGGGCTTTCCCGATATAGCGGCAACCGATCTGGATGGAGACTCGTTAGCCGAGATCGTTAAAGTATGGATTGAAAATAACGGGATTGAAATTGCCGTTTTAAAACCGGATCCCGCTTTTTTGAGAATTGATAGTCTTGCGTCCTGGAAAAAAATCGTGCGGCTAAAAAAAAGCAATCCCGGGCTTTACAATTCTCCAAACTGGTTTTTACCGCCGGTAAGTTTGGTGGAGACCGGCAATTTTGATGATGATTTGCAAAGTGAATTTGTTTTGGCCTATTGGGCAAATGACGGAAGCGGCAAAGGTTTTGTTAATCTGACTGTCTATGATATTGATG
The DNA here is from genome assembly GCA_016934825.1 of Candidatus Zhuqueibacterota bacterium. Classification (GTDB taxonomy): domain Bacteria; phylum Zhuqueibacterota; class Zhuqueibacteria; order Residuimicrobiales; family Krinioviventaceae; genus Fontivivens. The sequence continues at coordinate 4,535 of JAFGSB010000152.1, read as the reverse complement.
ATACATTGGGTGTGTTTGAAAAAGGCAGTTTTATGGACCAATCGATTATCGAACCGCCGAAAATGGAATTATGCGAAGATCAGATGAAGCTATTTGATATTGAATGTGGCGATTTTAACGGCGATGGTGTTGACGAAATTTTATTGGGCGGAAGAGAACCGGCAAGTCCGGCCGGCTGGCAATTTTTTACCGGACTTTACACTTATGATCCAACAAGCGGGAATTTAACGGCGCAAGTTCATAAAGTTGTGTATGTTGAGCCTGATACACTTTATGATGTCGCCAATCTCAACCTCGCTGCCGGTCATTTTACCACAGCGGACAAGGATCAGGCCGTTGTGGGTTTTTACCAATATAATCCCTATGCCCGTAACGGGGGAATAGCAGATACCGTTTCCGTTACCCTTATTCCCATCGAAACAAACGACCTGTTGACTGAAATAAATGCGGGTCCGGCCGTTGTACAGAAAAATGATACGCTGAACATAGACTGTATGTACAGTCGTATCAGTACCCTAAAAGGGGAAGATCTGAACTTTGACGGCCTGGAGGAGATTGTATCCGCTTTTTCCGTTTCAGAATATAGTTATCCGGCATTTAAAACGTTCAAAATTTTTAATATGCAGACCGATTTAAAAATGTCCGTTTGGGCGGACCTGGATTTAATCACAGACAGTTATCACGCGAACATCGCAGTCGGTAATATGCGAAAGGAATCGGAAGAGGATATTCCTTATTCGGAATTGATCCTGACAACTTATGAAGGCGCATCCCTGTATCAATTAAAATATAATGCTGAAGGTGTTTTTGAACAGGCTTTATTGCTGATTCAAGACAGCCGGGAGTTAGATAGTGGGGGTAAATCGGAACCCATACAGATGGCCGAGTGCGATGCGGATATTCATCTTGGTTCGCCCAGGCGTTTTTCGGCAACGGATATTTTACAGCCCCTGGTTATACTAAACGCGCCGCCGATACACTTTGATGTTTTCGATAATCAGATATTTGATGTCTGTACCAGTTATAATGAAAATGATCCCCGGTTTATAGCGTCATATATGAAAGAGTCGAGCCAGCTGACCGAATTGCAAACGGAAATTAATCGTGATTGGTCTTTATCCACCAGCGTTTCAGCCGGATTCAGTTTTTGGGGTGTATCAGTGAGCTCGCATTTTTCACAGACCTGGGGGAAGAAATTCTCAAAAGTTGATAATACTACAACCAAAGTCACGGTATCCATTGCAGTTGATGCCATAGAAGACGACCGGATTTACGCTGTGGTTATGGACTATGATATTTGGGAATATCCCATTTATGTAAATAATGAAATTAAAGCCCATGCACTGGTGGTGGAACCGAATGCGGTCGAAAACCGCTGGTTTCCAAGCAAAAGCTGGAGCGGCCACTCGTACATTCCGGAACATGAAGTGGGAAACATTCTTTCATACCGGGAATATCCGTTGCTTTCCGATAATCCGATGCTGGCCGAAAAAATAAAAGGGGATTACAACAACAGCTTTGTATTGGACGCCAATTCCAGTTATGACTGGAATTTACAATTTGATGATTTTCAGTCATCACAATCCTCGACCACCCGGGAATACACCCGGGACTGGGGTGTGTCGGTCAGTGGTTGGGGGTGTGGGTTCAGCATTAACGGACATTACCATTCCGAAGACATAAACACCCAGCGTACAGAGGTTGCCAATGGACTGAAACTCAATGTGCACCTGGATGGCATCGATATGGGCATCGGAGAAGTGGGTTATATCATAACCCCCTATGCCTATTGGGCCGGGAACGGCGCTTTGGTTGTCGATTATGCTGTAAAACCAGAATTAGCATCTATTGGCGGCACGCCAACCTGGTGGCAAGTTTATTATGAAGGATTGGCCGATCCGGCTTTTATCCTTCCGTGGCGTTATGATCCCGAGAAAGGATACACTCTTCAGGAAGAAACAAAACGCTACCAGACAAAGGATGTGCAGTTTTACCCGGAAAATCCCCGGAATGGTGACGAGGTAACAATCGAAGCGCGTGTTCACAATTTCAGTCTGACCCCGACTCCCGGTCTGATCGGTGTCCGGTTTTATTTGGGCGATCCGGATTCCGGGGGCGTTTTGCTCGAAAATACCGGCGGCGAAACGGAGGTCTTTACGAATCGTTCGATTGCAGCCAGAGGAACGGAAACCGTGCAATTCAAATGGACGGTTGGCAGCGAGACCGGCGCGTTTCCCAGGATTTACGCTGTGATTGATGCCGAGCATCAGTTGCCGGAAATCCATGAAAACAACAATAAATCCTGGATTATTCTTAACAAATCCTCTGAATCCGGTATTCAGCAGAACCGGCATGTGAAAAGTCCTTTTTCTGTAATACTTTATCACAATTACCCCAATCCGTTCAACCCGGTCACCCATATCGATTATACGCTGCGGCAAAACAGCCGGGTTGAATTGACGGTTTATAATCTCTTAGGTGAAAAGATCGTTACCCTTGTCGATCTGGACCAGAACGCCGGTTCCTACCAGGTCACCTGGGACAGCACGGACCTGCACGGCGGCCAGGCCGCTTCCGGAATCTATTTCTACAAAATCATCGCCGGTGACTTTACGGACGTGAAAAAGATGATTTTAATCCGGTAAATAAAACACCTCCGGGAGGTGGTCCGCCACCTCCCGGAGGTCATTAGGTCGGAAATTTTTCCGGCACGGACCCACCCATTCTCATTATTCCCCTTGATTATTCCCGTGAAAATGTATATATATTAATTATCAAAATCAACCCAACGGACCGGATACAGCCAAATGTTGAAAGGAGAATGTGATGCGGATTTTATTTATCATTATTTTGTTATTCACCCTGTTTCCGAACCTGCAAGCGTCGGAATATTATGTAAATCAATCTACCGGTAATGACGCGAATGACGGCAGCCAGGAGTCTCCCTGGAAAACTGTGGACTTTGGATTGGGTTTATTAACGCCCGGAGACGTATTAAATCTGTCCGCGGGCACATATCAGCCGATAGCCGGTATCCCCGGAGGAGGGCCGGGTTTGCCGATCACGATAAAGAGCGTTGACGGGGAGAAAGCGGTTATTAACGGCCCGGGTACGAATAATGGGATCGTAATAACGAATGATTATGTGATCATTGACGGTCTGGAAATCAAAAATGTGAAAAATAACGGCATAAACGTGCAGGCAAATTATATAACAATTCGCAACTGTATCATTCATGATGCCGCATTGGCGGTCAAGGCGAATACGAATTATATCAACCACCATATACTCATTGAATACTGTTCGTTTTATAATTTCAGCGATATCGCCATATTCCCGGATGCGGCCGAAAAATTTATCATTCGAAATAACGTGATGTATAACGGTAAAAGCGTTATGATGGATCCCGGCGGCGTCCGCGAGCTTTTGATCGAAAATAATTTTGTCGTCAATCCAAATAAACTGGGCGCCTTGAAAATCCGCTGGGGAAACATCGAGGATGTTGCCGGCCCTAACTGCAACGGCGCTGTTGTGAGGAACAATATATTTCTTGAAGGAGACAAATATAATATACTATTGGCCAGCGCAAACGGGGCAATGGTTTACAATAATGTCCTGATCAACAATTTATTGAACGGCGGAGTCGAAAAAGGCGTCGTCTATATGCAGCAGGACCCTGCCGATATTAACGAGGGTAAGCCGAATGGTCCTAACCGCCGAAATGTTTTAAAAAATAATATTATTCAAATGAACGGTGGCGATAGTAACGACGATAACCACAATGCTTTAATCGAAGTGCGCGAGGACATGGAAGACGATATAAAAACAAACGAGTTCGATCATAACCTGTATTACAAGTCTGCCGGCTCGCTTTATTTTATCTCCGGAACTGCTTCTATCCTGGAGAATGAAGTTGCCGGCTGGGGCGAGCAATTTGATATACATTCGATCGTTGGTCTGGATCCGGAATTGAGTATAAAAGATACGTTGGAATCGCCCGAAGACTATATGCCGAAACCAACCAGCCCCGTCATTGATAAAGGCGGCCAGTTGACCGTTGCCGTTCAATCCGGCATTTCAAATATTATCCCGGTTAAAGACAGCAGGTATTTTTACAGCGGACACGGAATGATCAGCGGTGATAAAATAATTATCGGCAGCAGTGACACCGCTACCGTCATTGACCGTGATATTGATGAAAATACCATCACGATTGATAAAACACTCGCGTGGGATGAAGGCGATTCTGTCTCATTAATCTTTAGCGGATCAGTGCCGGACATAGGCGCTTATGAGTATGGTATTGAGAAAGAAATAGCAAATGCCGCCGGAGCCGAGGAATTATTCAACATGATTAATAAAGATGCCGGTGTGTCAAATGTAAGCGAATACACTTCTCTGCCGGAGAAATTCTATATATCTCAAAATTACCCCAATCCTTTCAATCCGGTCACACATATCGATTATACCCTGCGGCAAAAGGACCGCGTAGAGTTGACGGTTTATAATCTCTTAGGTGAAAAGATCGTTACCCT
>JAFGSB010000151.1 GCA_016934825.1 Candidatus Zhuqueibacterota bacterium | reverse complement strand
CCTGGTTTTCGAAAACATAATAAATTACATTTAAGTATTTGTTTTTCAGTTCATCAAAAGTTTATTTTGGACAGTAGTGATAATAAAAGGAGGTTAAACAAATTATCATGCAAACAAAAAAAACACCCCGTTGTGAGTTATAACGGGGTGTTGAATTTTTGTTCAGGTCCGGGTAATTTTTCTCCGGGTAAATGGGAACTATAAGTTTTTTAAATTGATATTCCCGCCGGAGGTTCTTAAATAAAGGAGCGGTCCGCCGCCATTAATTTCCGCCTGTAACTGGGTTTTGCTCAATTCACCCTGTACCGTAACCGGGAATTCCGTGGATACACGGCCGCCGCTGGTTTTGGCATCGAGGTTGACTTTAATATTGTCAGCCATCTGGACATTCACACTGCCGCCCGATGTCGATAACCTGCAATCAGATTGAGGCTGTGCGGAAATTCGTGCGGTAACCGAACCGCCCGAGGTTTTTGCCTCAATCGTTCCCATTACTTCCTCAACATTTATACTGCCGCCGGATGTTGATGCAATCACGCCGCCCCTGGCTTTATCAATAGTTATTGAACCACCGGAAGTATGGGCATCGACATTCCCGTCAACTTGACCAATTCGGATACTGCCGCCGGATGTCTTAACATTCGCGTCCCCTATGCAGCCATCCAATTTAATACTGCCCCCGGAAGTATTCCCATTGACCGGACCCTTGATTTGACCGAAGGTTAAACTGCCGCCGGATGTCTTGCTCTCCGCCTTACCCTCAAGATCGGATACGGAAATACTGCCGCCTTCGGTTTTCAGATTAACATTGTATTCCTTGGGTACCGATACGACAAAACGCATTTTTATCCGGTTATTGCTCCATCTAAAATGACCCCGATCATATTCCGCAAAAACATAAACATCATCGCCCTTTTTATCAAAAGTGATCTCCAAATCTTTTAGTATTCTATCCGCTTCCTTTTGAGTGAAAGCATCAATCGACCTTAAAACTTCGACCTGAACTTTTTTCTGATCCCAGGAAGTAACCTCAATCGTTCCAAAATCAGATTCGATAAATAAGGTGCCGCCGTAATTGACATCAAAAGTTTCTTTCAAGTTGGCGTCAATATCAGCATATACAAAGCTGAATACTGTAACCAATAAGAGAATGAGTATTTTTATTGTTTTCATTTACCACCCTCCTTAAATTTTATTAATGATTACGATTAAATTATAACTTTGTTACATTTTTTCTCGAATCATTTAGCTTTATGAATATTGATATTTCCCCCGTTTGTTTTCAAATTAATCAAATCTCCACCGCCATTTATATCGCCGTGACTTGATAAAATTTTCTCTCCGCTTTCCGAGGGTTTGGATTTAACCAATGGGAAATCACTGTAAATATCGTATCGTCGAAAAGAAAATCCACCGTTGTTGAGTCTTATTTCGGCCTTTATCGTGGCCGGAATTTTTGCAGGCAGAGTCAAATCAATATCGCCGCCTGTTGTTTGCAGGTCTATCTGATGCGGTACGCTGAAATCCTTCAGAGTGATTTCAGTATCAATATCGCCGCCGGATGTATTGGCCATAACCGCAGCCTTGACATCATTTAGAAAAATATCTCCACCGGAAGTTCTGACATTCACACGGGCATAAAATTGTTCACCACTTATATCGCCGCCGCTGGATGATGCGGAAATTTCTCCTTTTATATTTTTTATTTCAATATCGCCGCCGCTGGTTTGCAGGGAAATTTTTGAACCGGAGCAGTTAGCAACCGCAATATCGCCGCCGGATGTATTAACACTTAAATCACCTTCGACATCCGCGGCATCGACATCGCCCCCGGAAGTACTTAAGGAAATCCTTTGCGTGGCATTTGAAAGATCGATATCCCCGCCGGATGTATTCACGTTTGCTTCACAATAGATATAATAAAGTTCAATATCACCACCGGATGTCCTCGCATTCAGGCGTCCGGAAATATCATTGAATAACATATCTCCGCCCATAGTCGTCAATTCCAATACTCCGTTTAAATGCATCATTTCGATATCGCCGCCGCTTGTTGCCGTTTTAACATTACCATTCAAATTTTCAACCGATATATCACCGCCGCGGGTTTGTATATCCAGGTTATATTTTTTCGGCACCTGTATATAGAAATTGCTTTCCGCACTTTCCGAACCATTCAGTCCCCTGATCGAAATAACATTCCCGTTTTGAGAATATCCGTTGTTTCTTCTCGCGACATGTTGTTCCGCTTCTTCCTCTGTATAAACATCCATAATAATTTCTTCACGAATCTCCACAACATTCTTATCCCAGGAAGACACTTCAATATCTCCGGTAATGTTTACTATTTCCAGAGTACCACCCTGACTGACATTATATGATTTTTCAATAACTGTTGTGAAATTGTTCCCGTCCTTTACAATTTCTTGCGCCGTGGCAAAATTAAAAACGCAAAACAAAAGAGTTATTCCGAGTACAAATATTTTTGTTTTCATTGTTTTCCCTTTCTTGATAATTCAAAAGGTCCTGTTTTTTGTTCTTTCAGTTGTTCTATCAACTTTTCTGATTTATAGCTGATATATCTATTCGTATCGTTTAAAGATGGCTGTAAATATTTCTCGATATCCGTTTTTGTTATCTGCGCCTCAGTTAACGTTTTGAATGCCTGTATCCGCACGGGGGTATCCGGATCATATAAAAGCACTCGAACAAGAATATTTTTAATATTCTCCCGCATGGGCAATGTTTTTAAAACATCAAGAGCCAATAACTTGATGCCCGGATTTTCTTCCTTTAACAAAATTTGTTCAAGCGAATTAACATAATCAACGTCCAGGTTCCGATTGCTCTGCGCCGCAGCATTAACGACCTTTACGGCATGCAACCTGACGTTTGGATTTTGTTCGTTTGCCATCGCATGTAACAAAAGGTCCTTAATTGCCGGAGTTTCCGGAGTCCCTTTTAATAGGATATCATTCATCGTATTGTATTGAATTTCTATAGTTCCCTCACGGGGATTGAATTTGAGCCGTTCAACTCCGATTAAATATGGATTAATATTACTGTTCGCAGCACTAACGGGACCGCCGGCCGTCAGTAATTGCTGTAAAGGGTTTTGGGTTTGAATCGGGTTCCGGTTTATAAAATTTTGTCTGCCCAGCAAAAATCCGAACATAATCAGTAAAACGACAAATCCGTACTGAAACGCCGGTTTCGGATGAATAAAAGTAAACGGAACAAATTTTTTATTCCTCTGCTTTTTAATTTTCAAACGGATCAGATTATTTATCTTTTTTATATTGTTTTCATCAACCTCAAATAAAGGTTGTTCCTGTAATAATCTGCCAAATTGTTTCATCTCTTCAAGCTCGCGTTTGCAATCCGGGCATATTTGTAAATGTTTCAATAACTCCGTTTTTTCCGACCGGTCAAGCTCGTTATAATGTAACAGTATAATTTGCTTTTTAAAATTTTTGCAGTTACTCATAAAAAACCTCATTTCTAACTCATTTGATAATAAGGCATTAGATATTTTTGTATCTTTTTCGTGGCCCGGAACAAATAATTTTTAACCGTTCCTTCCGCGCAATTTAATATAACGGCAATTTCCCTGATCCTGTAATCCTGATACTGTTTGAGTATAAATACGGCCCGTTCCTTTGCCGATAACAGGTTTAAACTCCTGGCAATCTGCTGCTTTAATTCCTGTGAGGTTAAATTTTTTTCGGGAGAATGTGAAAAATCGGCCATAAAATTATGAACCACCTCTTTATTTTCTTCATCCGTATCAAAAATGGAGACGAACTGAACAATTTTTTTCTTTCTTCTTAAATTGATCGATAAATTAATAACAATACGTGTAAGCCAGGTTTTAAAACTGCTTTGTAACCTGAAAGTCGATATTTTATCAAAAGCGCGCATAAATGTTTCCTGGTAAATATCCTGGGCGTCCTGTAAATTACCCACCATGCTGTAGGCGGTTTGCATGACATGATTACCGTACATTTCTATCAACATATCAAATGATTTTATATCACCTGCCTGAGCCTGGTGTACAAGGTTTATTTCTGAATTTTCCATTCATTCTCTCTTTTATATAATAGACAGTTGTATTACAAAATGGTTTGCATTAAATATCAGAAAACAGTCTATAAAATCGCAGGCCAACCGGTATCGAATTATCGAAAATAATAAATTAATTATCTGACATCATAATAATCACTGTTACTAAATATTGATATTAATTTATAAAATATACTAATTTATGTAAAAACATATTTCAATTAAAAAGTTAATAAACAAAAACCATATTTTTATTGGAGAAATGAATAAATATTGTTAATTTTTATTTCTTCATGTATAATAATAAGGAGTAAACGATGTCGCAAAAAAACCCGGGTCAGCAAATTAATATTCAACTTGGTGAAAAGGAAGCGGAGGGAATATATTCAAATTTAGCCTTGATTTCTCACTCACCTGCTGAATTTGTATTCGATTTTACCCGAATTGTACCAGGAGTTCCAAAAACCAGGGTGTATGCCAGAATAATTATGACGCCGCAGCATGCAAAATCATTACTCAATGCACTAAATGATAATATCAGTAAATATGAAAAACAGTTCGGTGAGATCAAAGTCATAAGCCAGCCAGACGGCAATATCAAACAATTTGGTTTTCAGCAGGACAATGCTGCGGAAAAACCGCATGACGATTAATGTTTACTGATTTATTTACAAGATACACGATTCAATTTAATCCGGAAAAAAATTATTGTGATAAATATGTTATTGAGGCAAAAATTGGATTTTTTCAATAAAAGTTGTTTTTATTTGGTTTTCATTCTTTTGATAATCGGTAACGGTTTTGCCCAGGACAAGAGTTATTTTGAGCGAGGCAATATCGGGGCGGAATACGGCATTTGGAAACCGAGCACCCTTGACAATAACCAAACAAAACCTTTTAAAAACATTAAGGGGGCCGGGCCTTATTATGGTGTCTCCGTAACATCGCCGTCATTACAAAGTTATGCGCTTAGAATTTCATATAATTACTGGAGGCAAAAAGGACTTGAGGAACGGGCAAATCTTAGTTATGTTTCATTAAGACATTTATCAATTGAATTAAAAAATTACATTTTAACCCAGTCACGGATATGTCCCTATGTCAATTATGGCGTTGCTGCCATCTGGTCAAGGGAGGTTCCGGTTGGTTCCGATAAAGAAAAAATTCCGCTTGACAGGGCAGGTTTTGGGATTAATGTTGGGGCCGGTGCCAATATCTATCTGTTTTCCAAGTGGGCCGTCGCTGTTGAATATTTTTATCTCTACGCCAGGTTTGCTGAAAAAGTGGGGTTGACGGACAATTACAGCGGTCCCAAATTATCCTTCAAATTAAACTTTTTGTTTTAATTCTGAACAACTATAATTATGAAACCGATATTTGTATAACTTTGAAGCAGACATCGTATTCAAATGGTACATTTGCGGATTATTTTTATTTGTGAGAATTAAAAAATTTACAAATAGAATTTCAGAATGTAATAAACCCGAAATAGAGGTAAAAAAATATTTCGCCCACAAAAAACAATATTGTAAATATTTGTTTATTATAAAATTAAAAAATCGGTTCCGTGTTGAAAGAATTTCAGATTTTACATTTAGTTTTGGGTAATAATCCTATATACCCTTATTAGGGTATAATCTTTGCAATTTTTCCCAAAAATATATTTTAATTTTACATCGTTTATTGCTGGAGGTATAATTTTGTCTTTTCGAAGATTAATTGGTACAAAAAATTTATGTATCACATTAATTATTATCATATTCTTTTTCTCTTTTTATTCAAATACATATGCGGCGAAATGGAGAATCATGCCTGTGGGTAATTCTATAACCCAGGGCTATCCATTCGAACCGGGTTACCGGGAATTTTTATATAACAATCTCTCAAACGAAGGAATAGATTTCGAGTTCGTCGGCCCCGATGGTGCGGTTCCGTATAGCGGACTTTTTATGAGCGGTGCCAAAATAGAAGATTTCTATGAAGGTGAAACCAAAGATTTCAGTAATGCAATCAATTTATACAAACCGAATATGGTCCTTATTCATCTCGGCACCAATAATTATTCTGAAGCCGCTGCCCCCTATTCGAACGATAACGGCAATACACTCATCACATCGACCGCTTCCGGCAAGCTTGCCAAAGTACTTAAGCAAATTTCAAAGTACTCCGGCATTGAACGTATTGTTTTATGTAAAATTATTTCGCAAAAAGATAACGGTTCTCTTGAAAATCCCCAGGTGGACTTGTTCAATGCTGAAATAGACAGAATATTTTTTGATCGGCCTCCCGGAATTTCGGTTGACAAAATGACCATCGTCGATATGAAATCCGCTCTCGATATCTCAAATTATTATGATGATCGTCATCCGAATCAAACCGGATACGGGAAAATGGCGGATGAATTTACTCGAATTATCAAAGGAATTGATGAAGGTGATGATACCGCACCCGGGGAAATTGCCTGGATCCGCGGCGAGGTACTGAACAAACAAAACGGTTCCATACAATTGGAATGGAGGGCCCCCGGTGATGATAATTATACGAACAGGGCCAATTTATATGAACTTCGTTATGCAGAATATCCACTCGTAAATTTTTCGGATGGTATTCTTGTGCCCGGGTTGGCGGTTCCGGGAGTTCCATATAGTTCAGACTCAAAAATCATAACCGGTTTAATACCCGGCATAACATATTATTTTTATATCCGCGCTTACGATGAATTGAATAACAGCGGCCCGGTTTCCGATGAACAGCAACTCTATATTGAGCCCAATGTAATTCCGGAATATTCAGACGACTTTTCCGATCCGGCGCTCAGTGCATTATGGTGGGATTTCGATCCGACTTATCAAATTATCAATGAGGAACTGGTCAATACCAATCCGTCAGAGGGATGGAACAATCTGGCTACATATAAACGAGCCGTTTACAGTTCAAATGCCGAATATATAGAAACCTCTTTCAAATACACAAAATTGGGCGATGTCGGCATTGCCATGATGCTTGATGACTCGACAACAAACGCGAGCGGTTATTTTATATATATCCGCTCGAATAAACTACGACTATATGCAATAACCAACGGTTCTATCTACGGAACTGATAAAATCGATGATACCGATATCAGTATCATACCTGATATAGGCGATATTTTAATCGTGCAATGTTTCCCGAATTCAGCCCAGGGGCATTCTTTTGAAGTATCTTTGTATAATGAAAACATTGGTACGACATATGTCGGTAAAGTTTACGATCTGAACAAACTGCGCGGTGACGCGCCAAACCTTTATTCCGGTGTAATGCTGTACAGTGGTTATAATAATGCTATTGATGATTTTTCAATAAAAATACCCCCGCTGCCTGCTTATGCCATGGAAATCTATGACGGCGATAACGAATCGGGTCGTGTGACCAAAAAACTGGCCAAATCGTTAACCGTCCGCATTACCGATATTAATGAACTGCCGGTTCCGGGAACGCCTGTTGACTTTCAGGTGACCAGCGGCAGCGGATTTTTAAGCACGCATCCGGACTCTATCGAAAGGAATTTTAACAATAATATCTGGGTCGAAGCGGAAAGCGGAGATTTATTGTTACCCATGGCCAAACAGGATGACCTGGGGGCTTCGGGTAACAGGTATATCGTTGTTGTACCGGCTACGGATGAACTTGGCAATGGAAACAACGGCCAGGGCTCGGCGAACTATAAAATTTATATTCCGGTAGAAGGAAACTATCGTTTGTGGCTGCGGGTTCTCGCACCGACCGGTAATAATAATTCCTGTTATATATCCGTCAACGGCTCTCCGGAATACCAGTGGAGTTTCGAGTTCCACCCGACAGCATGGAAATGGAAATCCCCGGAATCGCAAACGCATTCCTTTTCCCTGCCAAGCGGATTTATAGATTTTACCATTCGTAACCGTGAATCCGGTACAAAAATCGACAAAATATTATTGACGCGCAACGCGTCTTATACACCCTCGGGCGAAGGCGATGATACCCAGCCCTTCTCTTTCATCACCAATGCGTCCGGTCTGGCGCGTACCGAAATTACTTTCGGGCAGGCTGCGGGACCTGTGGAAGTAACTGCGGAAGCGAACGTTCCGAACGGTTCACCGCAAACCTTCCATATTTACGCCCACGCTCTCGATCCGGGCTCAATGGAATATAATTCTCCTCAGAGTTATCCCGGTGTGGCGGGTAACCCGCTCGATATTGACTTTTCCGTATTTCTTAAAGACGATTATAATAATCCCTGCAGCGGCATTCCGGTAGATTTTATCATCACCGCGGGGGACGGTAGTTTTAACGGCAACGGTACGGATTCCACAAGACTTTCTACTGAAAGCGACGGTACGGCAAACATCAGGTTGACGCTTGGTTATCAGCAGGAAACAACGGTAAAAGCCGTATTGCCGGATTTCCCGGAAATCCCGCCCCTGGAATTTCATGGAATTGCCGGTGAAGGTATTCCCGTGTCCATACAGGTAACAAAGGGGCAAGACCAGGTGGGAACGGTAAGGACCCAACTCACGGAACCACTTGAGGTGCTGATACTTGACGAAAAAAGTGAGCCGGTTGAAAATTATCCGGTTCCGTTTGAAATTATAAAGGGCAACGGTTTACTGGATAACGAATCCGGGGCCAAAACCGTCAAAACCAATGCATACGGTAAAGCCTCTGTGACATTTACCCTGGGCGACACGTCCGGAGTTTCAAGTAATGTAGTCAGGATCGATGTTCCGTTACCCGAATCGCCTGTTTATTTCAGACCAAAAGCCAGACCGGATTCTCCGTATCAATTACTTAAAATCGCCGGTGATTTGCAGCAGCAGAACGCCGGTAAAATGTTCGACGATACACTCGTCGTCAGGGTAACCGATAAATACAACAATGGTATTGGTGATTATTTGGTCAAATTCGCGGTACAAACCGGTGACGGGAATTTCTCGGGAAATGAAGGCACCAGTACATTGAATGCCAATATCACGTTAACGACAGATTCATCGGGAACCGCACGTATTTCCTACACGGCCGGCAGTCAGGAAGGCGAAAATATTATTACGGCCACGGGGCTACCCGCTCTGCAGGTAGGTTCGCCCGCGAATTTCACCCTTACGGTCCTGCCGCGTAAACCCAATAAATTGATTAAACGCTCCGGCGATAATCCGCAGCAGGTAGCGACGGTTAATTCATTGTTATCCTCTCCGTTTAAAGTAAGAATCCTCGATCCGTTTGGAAATAACATGAACGGTGGTATTAAAGTCATTTTTAAAGTTCTAAACGGAGGCGGTAAATTTTCGTCCCTCGACTCGGCAATTGTTGAATCGAATACTGATGGTGAAGCCGAGGCAACATTACGGCTCGGAACATTGGCAGGCACACAGTCAGTCAAAGTTTACTTGTTGAACTACCCGGATGTACCATCCGTCACCTTTAATGCCATTGCTACACCGGGGCCCGCAGCAAAAATGCTCACGGCCATTGCCAATCCTTTTACATATAAGGCGGGATACAGCCCGATACCTTTACAAATAAAAATTACCGACCAGTATGATAATCCCAAACCGGGCCACCAGGTCGAATTCAAGATAACCCAGGGTAACGGTCAACTGGAAGGCGGAACCTCGCCTGTTAATGTGAATTCGAACAACCAGGGTATTGCAACGGTAAATTTTAAACTCGGTACGAACGTTTCGGTTATAAACCTGGTTACGGCGACATCTTATAAGGTCAACTCTCAGCAGCAACTCACAGGCAGTCCGTATACATTCAGAGGGTTTGTTACCCCGGATACGGCGCACCACATAGTTAAAATAAGCGGAGACAACCCGATACAACAAGCGCCGATCGGCTCAGTTTTACCGGATTCATTTGTTATTCAGATCAGGGATCAATATAATAATCCGGTACCCGCTCAGATGGTTACATTTGAAGCGCTTTGTCAGGACGGCCGGATCGGGAATAATACGATACTGGATCGTACGACCGATGATAACGGAGAGGCTTTTGTCTTTTATACCCTGTGTTTCAAGGCCGGGGAATCAAGCGATTCCGTTTCGGTATACATTAAGAACCGTTCCGATATAAATCCGGTGTTATTTACGGCTACGGCGCTGCCCGGGATGCCGGAAAATATCTTTGCATACCAGGACAGTATCTGGGCCAACCTGACATTAGGCAGTAATCCGATACAACTGTCTCCCAAAGCCCTTGTAACGGATATACGGTATAATCCGACACCAAACGCAGACGTACTGTTCAAAGTTGTCGGTGATAACAGTTTGGTGAACGGCAAGGATTCAGTCAAAGTGAAAACAAACCAGACCGGGATCGCACAGGTTACCTGGACACTTAACGCGAAACCGGATAGTAATATTATTTACGCTTATTCCACCTATAACGGAGCGCCATTGTTCAACTCGCCGGTAAAATTTATCGCGGTAACAAAACCCGGTGTTCCTTTTCTCCTGGAACGTGTTTCCGCGGAAAACGATACGGGAGTCGCGAACCAGAGATTGTCCAACCCCATTGTAGTTCGGGTAACGGATCAGTTCCACAATCCAATCTCCAAACACTCCGTGCTGTTTTCCGTAACTTATCCGGCAAACGGCAATAAGGGCAAATTCATACTGGAAGATAATTCGCTTGTGGAATCGGTCTCCGTGACGACAAATGATTCAGGACGCGCTCAGGTTTATTTTAAACCGGTAACCGGCATTAATTCCGCAATGGCCTCGTCTGAATATAACGGTAAAAAGTTATTGTCGGACCAGGTGTTTTATATAAACGGAACGCCCGCTTTAGCCAGTGAAATACGTTTGTTATCCGATAAAAAAATTATCGCCCGGACGTCCGACACTTTAACGGTCAGGGTAGGCGCCTATGACATGAACGGCGGCCCGGTAGATAAACAAACCATTAATTTTAATATATTAAAGGGCAACGGTTATTTAGAAACCACAAAAACCGAAAAGAGCTTTACCAGCACCCGCAACGGTATTGCCGAAGAAAAATGGGTCCTGGGTACAAAAGCAGGGATTGAAAACCGGCTTGAAATTTCCTCAACCAATGACCAAGTCCACCTTAACGGTTCTCCCGATACGGTAATAGTTACCCTGTTACCGGGAAGACCTGATCCCGATTCATCCTTAATCACAGCGACGAGCAACATCAGGGCGAACGGAACGGATTATTCAATCGTAACAATCACGCTGAGGGACAGATTTAACAACCCGGTTCCGGATATTCTGCCCGTTTTACACTCGGACAATGAGGGAGTAACAATTGAAAATCCGCAATCGCCAACCAATTCGAACGGGCAGACAACCGGTAAAGTACGGTCAACCTCCAGCGCGGATACGGTAAGTGTTACGGTCATCATTCCCGGCGTTCCGCAAATAGAAATATGCTGCGCAAAGATCATTTTCATCCCGGATATTGCAGCAAAAATACAGGTATTTTCGGGTCAGTCACAAACAGGCAACAAAGGCGCCGTGTTGAAACAGCCGTTTACGGCGCGTGTGACCGACAACAATAACAACCCGGTTTCCGGCGTCGATATATATTTTCAGACGGATAAAGGGAACGGTTACAGCCTGGTTTCCGGACAGCAGTCATTTACCGTAAAATCGGATGCAAACGGTAAAGCATCCTGTTATTGGGTGCTCGGCCCGAATACCGGTGAGAATACGATAAATGTTACGATAAAAAATCTTGGGCAAAACAGTCCCAAAGCGATTTTCAGAGCACAGGCAAGGACGGCTCAACCGCCGTACAGTATGTTCAAAGTATCGGGGGACAGTTTAAGAGCGGTTGTCGGCGATACGTTATCCGCACCGTTGATCTCCGGTTTGATCGATTCCGACAGTATCGCCGTTGCCGGATTAGCGGTAACTTTTGAATCCCTGAGCGGGGACGGTGTTCTCATAGGCGCCAATCCGGTTACTTCCGACCACAGTGGTTTCTCGGCGATAAAATATAAACTTGGATTAACGTATGGTTTTCAGTTCGTCGAGGCCAAAGCAGAGGGTGCAGATAAAAAGTTAACATTTACCGTTATCGCTCAATCCGATTCGGCGATAGATATACTGGCGGTTTCACAAACGACTTTTCAGGATACGGTCGGGAAAATCCTGCCGGACAGTTTGATTGTCCGGGCCGTGGATGAGAATGATAATCCGGTGAGCGGTGTTCCGGTTTTATTTCATATTACCGATGCTCCAGGCGATCAACATAACGCTCAACTTTTAGGGCCGGATACGGTATATACGAATACTTCCGGGCTGGCAAAAACCCGGTTCAAAATAGGCCAGATTGTCGGCGATTATGTCGTAACCGCGGTCTCGCCGGATATTAAAGAAAAAATCGTCGTTTTCCAGTTCGAGGCGGTACACGGCAAACCCGCGCGCCTGGTTAAAAATTCCGGCGATGAGCAATATATGACCAAAAACCGTTTTCTTGTTTACCCTGTCGTTGTTCTTGTTACCGATATTTTTGGAAATCCGGTGGAGAATGAAGTGGTTTATTTTCAACCCAAGGATTTTATCGGCAGCGTATCCAGTCCAAGAGACACAACGGACAACTTTGGTCTGGGTCGCTGTTACTGGCAGTTGGGAGACCAGGCGGAGAATACATTATGGGCCTCCAAACCCGGAACGGAACCGAACCATGTCGAATTCCACGCCAGCGGCATTGACAACAATTTTCCCGAATTTACCGGGCTATCAAAAGCGGATACCGTAGATTATACAAATGGTGAATATAAAGTTGAAATTTTTGCGCAGGATGCCGACAATGATCCGCTCACGTACAGTATTTTAAGTAAACCGGATAACGCTGTCTTTAACCCGGCCACGCGGCTGTTCTCATGGGTTCCGAAAAGTTATCAAAAGAAAACATGGCACATCGTTTTCAGAGTTGAAGATAACAAAACCGGTAATGAAAAAGGTTTTGATGTTGATTCGTTGATGGTCACTGTAACCGGGAATTTACCGCCCAAAATCATTTCTTATTACCCGGCGAACCTGGACATCGATGTCGGAGAAAATAAAACGGAAAAATTTATCATCGTCGCGATTGATCCGGACGGCGACCAGATGACATATACCTGGTATGTCGATAATACGGAAAAAGGAAGCGGCACGGAATTCATATTCAAGGCGGCGGAAAACCCGGGCGTTCACTCTGTTACCTGCCGCATTTCGGACGGTCAGGAAACGGTTAACGTAAAATGGGACAGGGTCACAAAAATCGAACTGCAAAGTTTCAGCGCCGCCCAGGTACCATATAAAGGCGTATCGGTTAACTGGACGACCCGCTCCGAAGAAAACAATCTCGGATTTTTTATCTACAGGAACATATCCGAAAACGGCGAATATGAAAAATTAAACGATAAAATTTTACCTCCAAGAACGAACGGAGAATATACATTTATCGACACCACAGCGTCCGCAGGACGTAAATATTATTACAAACTAATCGATATCAGCGCATCCGGTTTGTCCGGAGAACACGGTCCGGTTATGCTGGAGACGTCGCTGCCGAAGGATTTTCAGATTTACCAGAACTTTCCCAACCCGTTTAACCCGTGGACTAAAATCCGTTTCGAATTACCGAAACAGGAATTAACACAAATCACCATATATAACATTACAGGACAAGTCGTCAAAACACTTGTTAATGACCAGTTAAAGCCCGGTTACCACGAAGTTGTGTGGGACGGTCTGAACGACCAGGGATTAAAGATCAGTTCCGGCGTTTATTACTACCGGATACAGGCCGGTTCATTTAAACAGGTAAAAAAGATGGCATTGATCAAATAAAAAGACCCGTTTTAATATACACTCCTGCAATAAAGGCTGCCGGATATTCTCTTCGGCAGCCTTTTTTTATCTCAAATAAATAAATTTGAAACCAATATTTTTTTGATTATATTCTGTTCCAATTTTTAATCATTTTCA
This sequence comes from Candidatus Zhuqueibacterota bacterium, assembly GCA_016934825.1. Classification (GTDB taxonomy): domain Bacteria; phylum Zhuqueibacterota; class Zhuqueibacteria; order Residuimicrobiales; family Krinioviventaceae; genus Fontivivens. The sequence goes on along the minus strand of JAFGSB010000151.1, from coordinate 5,978 downwards.
CGAAATACGGGTATTTTATTAATGAATTACATAGGAGAAATTGCGGCGCTCACGGGCGCCTTTTTTTGGGGGATCTGCGCGATCATGTTCGAAACCGCCGGAAAACGGATCGGTACATACGCGACAAATCTTATACGTATTATTCTGGCATGTTTATTTTTATGTTTTACCCTGTTTCTTACAACCGGACAATTTTTCCCTGTTGACGCGTCCCGGAACAATTTTTTATGGCTGGGAATCAGCGGCATCATCGGGCTGGTCATCGGCGACGGCGCGCTGTTCAAAAGCCTGGTCATCCTCGGCTCCCGACGGGCAACGCTGATACTCTCCCTCGCTCCGCCGATAACTGTGGTTATTGCCTGGTTTTTTTTAGGCGAAAAACTGGGACTGTTGGCTATTGCCGGAATCATCATCACCGTCTGGGGTATTTTCTGGGTGGTCAATGAAAAAAATGTGTCGGAAGCAACCAACGGTTCAAAACTCAAGGGGATTATTTACGGACTGATCGGCGCGTTGGGACAGGCAGTCGGGCTGGTTTTCGCAAAACAAGGCCTCAGCGACGACATTCTCCCGCTGGCCGCGACCATTCTTCGGATGGCTCCTTCCGCCCTGGTTTTGGGCGTCATGGGGCTGGTTTCGGGTAACGGGACCAGGATCATTAACGCCCTGAAAAACAACCGGGCCCTGCTGGCTACCCTGGGCGGCGCGATCTTCGGGCCGTTCCTGGGCGTGTGGCTTTCGGTCGTGGCTGTAAAACATACCGAAACCGGTATCGCCTCCACCCTGCTGGCCACGGTACCCATTCTCATTCTGCCTATGGTAATTATTGTGCATAAAACCCGGCCGTCCTTCCGGGCGGTTGTCGGTTCCTTCATCGCCGTTTTCGGAATCGCGTTATTATTCTTACGGTAGACAAAAAAAATGTACAATCACACCCCTAGCATTATCTTTATTATACTAAATCTCGCAGGTTTTTAACAACTTGAGTCTAAATCCCACTGGATTTCAAGTCCTGTTCTATTGTCCACCCGGGATAAGGAATTCCCGGGCGAATGAGTAACTATTTCATCAGTATCATTTTTTTGATATTAAAAAAATCACCAGCCTGGATTTTATAGAAATATATTCCGTTCGAATAATGAGAGGCATTCCATTGAGTGCGATAAATTCCCGCTTTCCTATTACCGGATACAAGCGTTTCAATTACCTGACCGGTTATATTATAAATCCTTAATTCAACGTAAGATGCTTCAGGTAAATCAAACTGTATGATTGTAGATGGATTAAAAGGATTCGGATAGTTCTGATAGAGATTGAATTCCGTAGGAACCTGATTTGTAGTATTTTGAAGACCGGTCACGTTTTCAACCATAACAACGCTCGAATCTTTTGCCGCGGCATTACTGTCATCGAATACCGTGTATAACAAACTTACAAAGCCTGCGAAATCATTTAACGCTGATAAGGAGAGGATACCCGTCTCCTCGTTGAAATTCGCAAGCAGCGAATCATTGGATACTATAAATTGATAGGTCAATAGCGAATCCGTCGTTTCAACATCATTGACATATTGCCAGATATTCATTTGAACGGAAGAATCGTTATTTAAATAAAGCGTATCAGGCAAATCGCTGAATACTGGTGGATCGTTAACCGGAAGAATTGTTGTTGAAAATGTATCAGAAACCACAAGCCCGGCAGTGTTCATAGCAGTGACCACCACCTCATCTATACCAAACGCATTGGGCACGGATTGTAAAAGTAAACTGTCCGACCGGATATTAGGCTGGACGATCGTGTCCAGGCTCGTGCTACTGAAGGTCATTATGGTATCCGGGATTGTATTCCGGAATACGCTATATAGATTACGAACAACCAGATGATCACCAAAATCTTCGTGTAATGACAGATCCCGGATGGGATTGATTATCAAGGGTTTGTCGGTAGAAATTTGGATTTCATCAGAAAATTCCGAAGTGTTCCCGTCCGCATCTGTTGCCGTCACAGTCATATTGGGCCCCGTCATCGTTCCGGTCCACGTCCAGTTCCCCATAGCATCGGAAGAAACGAAACCCTCATATATCCGGCCCTGATCAGAATAATCCGAAAAGACTTCTATAGTGCAGTTTGGTACTGCGGTACCGGTCAAGGGTGAATTATTGGTTATCACGGGTACTGTGATATTATTATTCGGCCCATTGTAAAAGCGAATGCCTCCTTCCGCATTATTAGATATTGAATTTGCGGTAATCGTGATTTCTGAAACTGTGGACTCACAAAGTTCTATCCCTTCCCAGCCATTGTACCATATTTGATTTTCCGGACCAATAGCATAAATAGATGCATTACCCTCTATCCGTACGCCGGCATATCCGTTCTTAAGCTCATGAATACGATCCGCCTGGATTCCGATTATATTTTCAGAAATGATGATATTTTTTGAATTGTTGAGGGTTTTTATCCCATGTTGCAAATTTCCTGATATTAAATTATACTGAACAAGATGACGCACGCCGGATAATTCAATACCACTATAATCATTTCCCAGGGCTTTACGGCCGTCTGCACTCGTACCGATATAATTATTGATAATTTGAGCATAACCTGTGGAATCCGCATAGAGCCTTATTCCCTGCCATTTGTTTCCCGCAATGACATTTCGTTCCGCTTCTGAGGGCCCGCCAATTACCACATATCTTGCCCCATATTCAATTTGGATACCATTTTCGACGTTTGATAATGTATCTTGCCCGGTAACATCCAAACCGATCCAGTTACCGTAAATAATCGTTGAATCAGTGCCTTCGCCGTTGATCCGGATACCGTTTATCTTGTTGCCACTGATGATGTTGTTCGGTCCGATCACATTGTTACATGCGCGGTTCGAAATGAAAACACCATCTCTTTCATTCCCCAATACTGTCAATCCATCGATATCGGTGCCGATACGGTTATTCGCGATGATGTTGTTATTCGTCACATCGTTATTGATGATAATTCCATAATCACCGTTACCGGAGACAATATTTCCCTCACCTTGCGAAAATCCCCCGATGACATTGGATCGCGCCTGATTAGATATAAGGATGCCGTTCTCCCCGTTACCCAGTTTGTTGCGGCCGCTTTTATCTGTTCCGATAAAATTCCCGGAAACCACATTCTCATCAGAGTTTTGTGCAAAAATATTGACGCCATTATCATCGTTTCCGGATATGACATTCCCTTCCCCGGGGGATCCGCCGCCGATCCGGTTATACCGGGCGCCATAAGAAAGAACGATTCCATCATCAAGATTACCCACATCTTTTGTGCCTGTGATATCTGTTCCCACGTAATTACCAATTACCATATTACTGTCCGCATTATTGATTTCAATCCCCACATAGGTATTGCCGGAAACGATATTTCGCTCATTCTCATTATGTCCGCCGATAATATTGTGTTTCGGACCATTGACAATGCCGATGCCATATCCGTTCGCCAGTGTATCGTTCCCCGCCGGATTGATGCCGATAAAATTGCCCCAAACATGATTATGTCTCGCATTGTCGCCATTGATATTGATTCCGGTCCAGTCGCAATGTGAAATGATCAAACCGGCAATCGAATTAAATGAAGATTTTAATTCCAGTCCCCATTTGTTGTCAGTCAACAAGCTGCCGTCGATCATAATTTCCGGACCATTCATGTTTGGCTCACCTTGAGCCAATCCCTGGGATAGTCCATTGATGAACGTGCTATCGTCAGTTAATACAGGCAGTGGGGTATTCAACTGAATTTTCCACACGGCACCATCAAAACCGGGATCAGTTGGTGCGATGTTAAAGAGAATGGTATCCGGTCCCGCATTTCGATTCACTTCTTCAATTGCCCATCGCAGGGAACCGTTTCCGGCATCATTTGTATTGGTCACAACCAGATCAACGATCCTGACAGCGGCAGAAAATTCTGATGTATTACCCGAAGCATCAGTCGCAGTGGCTGTAATATAAGGGCCGGTCAGCGTACCTGTCCAGCTAAAGTTTCCGGATGCGTCAGTTGTCACAGTTACTTCGAAAATCTCCCCTTCATCCTGAGTATCTGAAAAAATTTCAACGACACAGTTCGGCGGCGCTGTTCCCTGGAGTAGTCCATTGGAATAACCTGAAATCACAGGTGGGGGTAACTCGATGTTTCCACCGTTCACGTTATTGATACCGGCGCCAGAATTGCCGGTGATTGAATTAAGTGTGATTTTATTCGCGATGGTATTCGTCCCATCAACAATAATACCATCGTTCATGTTGAAATGGATTTTGTTATCAGGACCTATGATATTATCACGCGCGCCATTAAGTAAATAAATTCCCTCAGCATGGTTGGGACAACTATTACCGGCTGTTTCGGTTCCAATATAGTTGCCTGCAATAATATTATCTTTACCACCTATCACGATGCCTGCATTTCCATTTCCTGATATAATATTAGCTTCTTCTGGTATGGTTCCCCCAACAAGATTGGAATCACTGCCAACGCTGATACCTGCGTCATTCGGGATTTCCATTGTTGCATCTTTATTCATTCCGATAATGTTGTTTACCACAGTATTAAAATTTGAAGCGGGTCCGCCAATAGAAATTCCTTCCCAGCCACTCCCGGAGATAACATTTCTTTCATTATGATTTAACCCTCCGATTCGATTATATTGGGCACTGCTCCATATATGAATGCCATGATGTTCGTTACCCAAATTCACATGTCCCGTTACGTCGGTACCGATATAATTTCCAATAACAATGTTGGAATCCGCATCCCATGCTTGGATCTCCACACCGCTCCAATTGTTTCCGGAAATAATATTACGTTCTTCCTCAGTTGCTCCTCCTATAATATTATGTTTGGCGCCGTTATACAAGATCACTCCGCTAAATCCATTACCCAGATCAATTGTGCCTGTCACATCAGTGCCGATATAATTACCTGCAACAATATTCCCATTAGCGTCTTCAAAAGTGATTTCAATCCCGAATTTTTGAAACCGGTTTATGACCAGACCCTTTATTACATTATAAGATGAAAACAGGATAATTCCGTCGGAATCGCCGGCATTTGTCCCGTCCAGTTCAATTTCCGGTCCGTGGGGATTCGAATCGCTGCCGATAAAGCCGGCCTGTGTGGTTGCATCGATCAATGTACTGTCATCGGTCACATCCGGCAGTGTGCTGTCTGGGCGAATCGTCCAGACACCGTTATTTATATCAAAATTGTTATCTGACGTTGAAATATTAAATATAATGGAATCCGCGCCGGGGCTGTCGTTAGCATCAAGGATTGCCTGCCGGAATGTACCGTCTCCGGAGTCGTTGGTATTGATCACAACGAATCTTGCAGCATTTGTTATTGCAGCAAAGCACAAGAATAAAAAAAAGAAAAATTGCGGTTGCCTGAAAAATGACAAGGATTTCATTTTGCTCTCCTTTTTTTATTGAAGAACATTTGAATAAATTGCAGTCATTTTAGATAGGATACACGGCTCTCTCTTTGGCCCTTCACTATGAAAAATCCTAATTCGGAACCGTTCTGACTTACAAACATCGTACCGTTTTCATTACTGCAAAAGTTGATTACTTTAGAAATAGGGTGACAAGGTTTCGTTTTAAAAGCCAATAAAACAATTAGTAATAACAGTAAAACTCATACAATTCAACGAATTAATATTTTTCCTTGTTATATATTAATTTCCTGGACTAAAAATGTTAAATAAATAGTTGAATAATCAAACGTGCTTCGCTAGTCTATCTCTGCCTAAATTTTCAAGGATTTTGTAATGGGAAATTGTTAGTCCAATCTTTTATTTTTATGCTCCAATGAATGAGACAAGCATAAATCTAAGAGCGGTATAATGATCTTTTCTCTGGTTATCTATGTATTATTCAAAACAATTAATTTACTTCATTGATTTCAAGTTGTTATTCATTCATTTTGATATATGATAACTT
>JAFGSB010000150.1 GCA_016934825.1 Candidatus Zhuqueibacterota bacterium | reverse complement strand
TTAAGAGTGTCGCGTCCGGGTTTAACCGGACACTAGTTACTAAATATAGTTTGTAACTTTTTACGAATGTCTTGCCTGCAATCTTTTTAAAAATTGAAATTCCGGGCTATTTTTTTCTCTGGAAGGTTTTTTAACCTTCCGGAGGTCATCTGATCTTATTTTACAAGACTCATTTTTTTGGTTTGAGTAAATATTTCACCTTTCATATTTGTAAATTCCACCCGGTAAATATAAATACCCGCCGCGACAAGTTGACCGTTTGTATCCGTACCATCCCAGGTGAATTTATGTGCGCCGCCATTTAAATGACCGCCGGTCAATGTTTTTACACGCCGGCCTGTAATATCGTAAATTTTAATAACGACATGTCCGCTTGCCGGTAATGAAAAACAGATCGTGGTGACCGGGTTAAAGGGATTCGGGTAATTCTGATGCAGGGTAAAGGACCCGGGTGTTTCATCATTCTTTTCATGCTTGTTAATGCCGGTAGCCGGATCGGAATAAAAGGCCGTATAGGGCGTTAATATCTGAAATTTCAGGGACAACTCTATAACCTGATCGACCAGTTCTTTTAATTCCCCATATATGGCGATTTGATCAAGTAAAAAATTAATTTTTGCTTTTGCCCATAATCGGGGTACAAAGCGATGCCCGCCGGGAACATCGCTGAAATCTGCGTTGGCCATAAAACTGACTTCTTTTTCACCAATGTGTCCAATGAGATATACGGGAAATGAACCGGAATTTTTGTAAATACCAAGCTGTAAGACCTGGTTGCCCCAAAACAGGTCCTGCAGCGGGCGGGGGAATTTGTCGGATGTGACAAGGCCGTTTATTTTAATTTCCAGGTCGGTCAGAACCGGTTTGGACATTCTTGTAAAGTGCAAACCAATGATCTGTGCGATATCATCATCTTTTTCGATGAACTCGGCATAGCCGCCGTTTTCGAGAGCCATTTGCACAAGCAATTGCTTACTGACATCATCTCCGACGCCAAACGGGAATATTCTTACTTTATTGGTGTTGTTCTTTTTTATATTTTCCAGTATTGTCGGGACAAATGTTTCTCCCCAGGTCGGATACCCGTCCGTAATAAATACGATTGAGTTTGCATAACCGGAAGAAAAAGATTGTTTTAAAGATTCTTCCATCGCTTTATCGATATTGGTGAGTCCCAGGGCTCCGATATCGGTGACAAATGTGCGGGCCTCCTGTATAACATCCGGATTTACTTTTATGAGGTCCGGCCGGAAATGCTGCACTGTTGTCCCAAAGGTGATAATATTGAACATATCGTCCGGGGTCAGGTGGTCCAGAAACGCCATTAATGATTCTTTGAGCTGTAAAATTCTGTCGCCTTCCATACTGGAAGAAACATCGGCTGTAAACACAATTTTTTTGGGGATGGCCTCATCATCTGAAATACTGTCCGGCGGAGTGATCCAAACCGCATAATATGAATCCGTGCCGATGGAATCTTCATCAGTAGGGGTATAACGGATGACATTAACGTCAACCTCTTTGCGGATTGTTTCGAATTCGAGTTTAAGGTTTTTATCGGGCATAAAATTTTCATCACCGAAAATGATTGTGTACCTGTAATCATTAACTTTTGTTATTTGGGTTGCCGTGGACGCAGCATGTGATGGTGAATTGACGAATTTGATCGGTTTGTCCGTTTCAATAACGCCGTCAATTGAAACCCGGTTCAACGGTTTGGGAGATATACCCACCGCGTTCAGGAGAAATGTGTAATCGATAGTACCGAATTCATAAGGCAATAATTCGACATAAGTGATCTCGGTGCGGACGTCTGAAGCGCCGAAAATCGGCGCGATGCTTAATCGATACAGGTTGTCGCCAAGGTACTCCAATAGAGCCGGATCCAGATATTTCCGGATATTTTCGTTATACTTTTTTTTTGCTTCCTGACGCTCGCGTATCTCGCCTTTGTAGCGGTTACCGTTATACCAGTAATACAACTCCGTGACGACCGCGCCTTCTGGTAGAGGGAAAATCCATACGGCTTCTACGGCTTGATTGAGTTCATTCCTGAATGTCTGGTCGACATAGGTGACCGAAATCTGACCTTTAATTTCGACTTTGGCGTCCACGCTCTTGATCCAGACCTTGTTATATTCCAGGTTACTGTTGAGGGGCCTGGTGAATAATGCTCCAATCGCGAAAACGGAGTGCTGAAAGACAAAGAACAATAAAATTATTATACCTGGTATGAGTAAACTTTTTTTCATGATGTTCCTTTTTATTATTTTATATAATTCGATTTTTATAAATGATCATTTCACCAGTGTTATCCGAATTGTGCTTATTTGCTCGCCGATCTGTAGAGAAACTAAATAAAGACCCGTGGGTAAGGGATTGCCAAAAAAGTCCCGACCCTTGAAACGAATTTCATGCAGTCCGGGCTGCATATTGCTGATATCGATCACAGCGACAAGCTGACCAAGCGAATTGAAAATTTTAATAAATTTGGTTTTCACATTTACGGACTCTGGAGATAACAGGAATTTAATCGTTGTTACAGGGTTAAACGGATTCGGATAATTACCAATGATATGGGAATTTGGGATTTGGAAATTTTGCGATCCGAATTTTTCAATAGCAGTAAATTCATTCTGGTAATCCGCGATATAGGCCGTATAACGGCAGCGAATATTATATTTCAAGCTTATGTCTATAAGCTGACTTTTAAGTTCCTCGGTTTCCCCGTATATTTCAATTTCACGTTCGAGGGCGTCGATTTTTTCTTTGGCCCAAATTGATTCGGCAAATTTCAGCGAGTCTTTATTTGCACTAAAATCAAGAAAAAAGTCAAAAGCTTTTTGACCCGATGTGGAATTCCCTGCCATGGAGAATGCGGATTGCCCTGCTGTTTTATATCTGCCGGTTGTGAAGAAATATGAACCCGCAAAGGTCGTCGGAATTTTTTCGGGCAGGATGTCATACAAATCCGCCTGACCGTATTCGAATGTCACATCTTTTAAAATTGGCTTGCTGATCTTGTCAAAAACGCGTACCATACCTTCATAAAGGTTATCGTTTTCATTAAAATAGGTAACAAAGCCGTAATTCAAACCGGCCGTCATTTCCAGACGAGCCCTGTCGATATTGTCGCCGATGCCAATCGGAAATATTCCAACTTTATTCATATTGATCGATTCAATCTCTCTTGGATCTATTGGAGATCTGCCGTCCGTGAAAACCAGAATTGAATTGCTGTAATTATTATCCTGAAATTGAGTTAACGCAACTTTTAACCCCTGATCCAAATACGAACCGTAACCTGTTGTGACTGTTACGAGATAAGATTTTGCGTCGTTAATGTTTTCCGACGAAGCGTCTACAGGTTCTGATTTCCATTGGGAATAAGAATTGTTGTATACTATAATATTAAAATAATCAGGGGCCTTTAACAAATCAAGCGTTTTTTTAATCGCTTTGATTGTCTGATCAAGTTTATAACCAAACATCTGGCTGGAATTATTGACAAGAAAAACAATCCGTTTCGGCAAAATATTGTCTTCACTGATTTCACTAACCGGTTTAATATAGAGAACAAAATGGCCGTCCATACTGTCATTGGCCACGGAGTAAAAATCGACTCCGGTTTCGTTCTGATTGCAGGTATACCAGAATTCGAGGTCGCGGTCCGTGTATTCTTTCGGTTTGATCAATTCAAGGTTCAAGTTGTGTTTATCAGTTCCTACTTCATGTATTCCGCCATGTGTTGGGCAGGCATAACCGGTTATCTCGGCCTGGCTTTTTATTATAAATGTGAATTGCAGGTGGTCCAGCGGATATTTTATAAAATCACCGGTATCCAAAGGAAACCTGTATGTCGTTTTACCGTTATAATAATCACAATGACTGATATATTTTAACTGCACTTTTTGTATTGCAGCAGGCGGGATTTTCTTTAGGGCGATTTTGATACCGTTTCTGCCGATATATTTGTTGACCAGTGCGATAATACCGCCTTCACCGGTCCCGGGATTGGTTGCCTGTTCCCTGACCTTAAGTACGGCTTTGTAAATCGTGCTGCCGCGCCAGTACAGGAATTCGGTCGCGCGCGCGTCCGGGGGGAGAGGGAATGAATAAACCGCGTCTGTCGATTCGATTCCTTCGTTTACGAATTCCTGGTAAACAGTTGTAATTGACAGTGTACCATAAATTTCTACCGTTACTCTTGTTAGTCTGTTTTGTATAAAATCCTTGGGATAATTTTCATCAGTTGGAATTAATAATCCGTCAGCCAACACCGGTATTATATATATAAAGACAGTAATAATTAATAAAAAGAATCGTTTCATTTCGGCTCCTCCTATACCATTATTTTAAATACAGTATTTTTTGTGATTCATGATGAATCTGGCCATCTTTGTTTCGCAGTGCAAGATGGACAATGTAAAATCCGCTGCTAACCGGCAGCCCCTGTTCATCCAAAGCGTTCCAGATCAATTGGGATGGAGCATTTTTGTTTATTTCATATTTTTTAATGCGCTGGCCCAGCAGATTGTAAATTTCGACCTGGCCGGTGCCGTTTTTTAATCCCCTAATTTGTATTTTAACATCCGGATTGAACGGATTGGGATAACACGCCAGCATTTTCCCGGGTGAATTATTTGGCGGCGGTGTATAATCGATTGTTGCTTCACCGCCAAGTCCGGCATACCGGATCATAACACGGATTTGATTGGTTGTGTTTTTCGTGGGGCTTTTAAATGTCAATTTATATTTGTCCTGGGCTTTCATGCGGCTGACGTCCAGTAAAATGTCTCTGAAATTTCCGTTTATATCGTAAAAGGTGCCTCCGGTGGCTAAAGTAAATGGATCAAAATATTCTGATTTGTATCGCATTGGGCCAACAACATGAGTAATCAAATTTTTCTCTAGTAATTCATTTATAACCGGTTGTTTTGTTAAGGAAGTTACAAAATCTGATTCATGATATTTTATATCTGTAATCCAAATTATTATTCTGTTAGCCTTTGATCTGAAATCATATTTTGTGGCCTCAATAAGAGCTGCTAAAGAATTTTCAGGGCCATCTCCACCTCCATGGGCATATTGCTCTGAAATTTGGTTTTTAAAAGTGTTAATATCATCTGTAAAGGGATAAACATTCTCGACAATATCTAAAAAGGTGACTAAACCTAATTGATAGTCTACACCTCTTTGATTTAAACTATCAGAGAATTCGATGATGTTGTTTTTTACGGCATTAATAATTCCTCCCATGCTCCCTGTTACGTCTAATACAAAAATAATATCAGCCGCAGACGCGCCGCCGGTTGTATCTTTGCCTACATCATACCTGTCAATTCGGCAGTCATTCTCATACAGAAAAATATTTTCTTTTCGCAAATTCAGCAGCTTTTGTCCGGTTGCTTCAATTTCGCCGCTAAAGATGACATTAATATCCGGATAATCTTCTGTAATAAGGGAATCTATATTTATTAATAGCCCGGTATCCGATACCGGAGTAGCCGGGACATATACGTATTGGCTGAGACTGTCCAATACCGCGCCGTTGTTTGTGCATATTAATCTGAGTTTGATTATTTTATCCTCATAAATTTCCCTGGAATGCAGGGTATATGACTGAAAAGCACCGGTCGTTGGAATATTTACATTTTCAAATTCCGCGTCGCCGTATATTTCGTACGGATTGTCCAATAAAAGTTTTGCGTTGGTATAATTTGCAGAGCCCGAATTCAATAATTGAATGGTCGTATTAAAATCCCGGGGAAAGAGAAGATTGTTGTTCATGGCCAGAAAACGCGGACAATCCCAGCGCAGAAACACCGGGGCGGAAAAATCAGGTTCGACAAGCGCAACTGTTGTCTCGCTTGATATCTCCTGCCCCGGTTCCACACTCGTTTCCCCCCATATCATTTTTACAGCCAGATCATAGATCTTCTCCGCCAGTGGTCCAAATTCAGATTCCCTGTTATTGTAAAAGTTGGCCCAGTTATTTATAATGATATTATCCGGTTTGTTGGTAAAATTTATTTTGATCCCCAGACCTTGTGCCGCTGAATTTCGTTCCCAAATTTCCAGATTTTCGTTGATGGCGGATTTTTCAAAAAGTCGTTCCTGTTCTGTTAATGAATTACCGAGATAAAAACAGCCGTCACCCCATTTCCCCAGAGAAGGATCAAATACCAGCCCGCTGCCGAATGTGTGCTGTTGAGTATCGATGTTTTTGAGCTTCAGGACTAATTTAATGGATTCCCCATTATCACAGGAGATCATTTGAAAGAAAATTTTGACAATGTTATCCTGAACAAATGAAACCTGCAGGGTATCTTGAATTTTATTGGGAGACAGTTCTGTTAGAGAGGAATGAATTTCATCGAATTTACCCCAGTTGCCGTCAATGCCGATTACCGGGTATGACGTCATCGCGTAAGGATGACCAAAGGTAATACCGCAGTTATTATCAAAATCGCTTACCGACTGCCCCTTGTTTGTTCCAATTGTAAAATAGCCGCCGGTGATTAAGCTCATTTCGGTTTTTTCCGCTCTGTAAAAGTAGTTTCCGTAATTGTATATTGTTTGAATTCCGCCGGTTTTATACAAACCGGGTTGTTCAGTCATGTCGAAAGCCGATTTGTTGAACGAAAATGATTGATGCGAACAAACAAGACACAGAAAAACGATAAAAAATGTATTTTTCATGATTCCTCCCTGGTTTTAAAATCCATTAATTCCCTACATACGCCTTTTATCAAGATTAATGCCATCGGGAAAGATTTTTTTATCGGGAGGTAAAGTAAAAATTTTTTTTGGGAGACGGGTATGTTGATTTTATTGTGTTTAGATAGGATTTGATGAAAAAAATAAAAAATTTGTTTGTTTAAATTTTATAATATTGTAAAAATCCCAACAAGGTACGAAAATTTTGCATTACTGCTCATTTTTTGCATAGTGTGGTAAATATTAAAAATGAATATTGCAGCATATTCCCCCGGTTTGCAACGGACCGGTAAACGGCTTCAGGGATATGGTCACTTTCGGGGATAATTTTTTGCTCTGAAAAAACAGAATGTCCGTTTGGCTGTATAACCATAACACGGCATAAGTGGTGATCAAAATGTTTCTTTTTTTGTATGACGAGTTGTAATTGTTGTATTTTTCTTCAATTAACGCGGGATTGGTTTCGTTGAGGTAACTTTTTTCCTTTCTATTACAATCGAAAATGTAATAAACAGCGCCTGCGAGTGTAACTGAGCTGGCGGACGTGAGCAGCCATCCCTTCGCGGAATTGTCAAGATAAATATGCCCTGACCCGGGAACAATTACCGATCTGATCAGCATGTTTTTAAACAGACCGGATGTATCCTTTACGATTCGTATGGTATCTCTCTGTGTTTCAATGACTTGCGGATTTTCTTCCCGCGCCTGAAAGTTGGCTTTTATTTCGTTAAAAAAAGTAATAATCTTGGGTGATGTTTGCACCGGATCCAGTGAAAATTCCGGATTTATATTCAGAATTTCAATAAAATCTTTTAGTGCTAAATTCATTTGTAATAATGAATAATTCGAAAGCGCCCGCATTTTGTATACAGCTAACAGTTGCTGTTCGTTAAGATCGGTTCTGTTTAAAAGGATGCTGTCGGCCGTGGAAATGACTTTATCGTATTCAAAATTTTTGAAATATAAATCCATAATTTCCCGTTCGGGCAGACCGTTCTGGGCCAAAACACTCTGCGGGAAAAGAAAAGCAGTAATCGACACAAATAATATTAATTTTTTAAAAATCATTTAACCAGTATCATTTTTTTAACAACGGATTCCTTGTCAGCGGTCAGCCTGTAAATATAGATATTACTCGCCACGGGTTTGTCGAAGGAGTTAGTACCGTCCCAGTTAAACCGGTATGATCCTTCGATTAATTCCGTATTTACAAGGGTTTTGATCAGTCGCCCCTGCAGGGTAAATATTTCAAGAGACACATTTCTGTTATGTTTCAGGTCAAATTGTATTGTGGTTCCGGCGTTAAAAGGATTTGGATAGTTATCGTACAGTTTAAACTGTTGAACCGCTGAATGTTTGTTTTCCGCTAATGTAGAATTATCATTAAGATCTAATTTTTCGATATAGGATACAATTTTATTATCCGCATTAATCCCGCCAAATATATAAATATTTTCCTGAAAATATACTGCCATAAAATCTTTCCGGGCATAATTAAGCGGCGGACCATATTCGATTTGATAGCCGGAAGAATTAATTTTAAAAATTTCGACGGAATTCAGGGCGTGTTCAATTTCATTAAAACCGCCAATAATATATATATTTTCATTCCAATCCATAACAGCCTGGCCGCCGGCGCGGGGTTCCAGCAAATCGGGATATATGCGTTCATGTATTTTACTGTTTATGTTGTATTTATATATTTTTTTCGACGGGACGAAAAACACTCCGCCGTAAAGGTAGAAATCTTCATCATGCAATATGGATAACTGCTGGTATGGCAGTTGCGAGTCAAATGTCAGGTCTGTGTACATTACTTTTTTGGTCGAAATATTATATTCAATAATATAAGGTAAAATGCTGTTTTCGGTTATAATATCGGCATAACCTCCAAAAATATAAAAAGATTGGTCGTGAATGGCGCCCGTGGCATTAACTCTGTTAATGGAATCATTCATGTCTATCGTTTCCGGTGTTCCATCTAAAGCCCATTTTTCAACATATCTGGAACCCAGTGAATCACCGCTGACACCCCCGATTAACACAATGTTCCCATTATATTTATCCGCGATAAAACTTGCTCTCGGGTATTGCAGCTGTCCGGCAACATTCCATGACTGATTTGCAGGGTTGTATACCTGGATCGTGTCGGTCAGCACATTGGGATGTTGACTGTATCCTCCCACTAAATATATTTTCGAATTGATGACAATACCTGCCCCGTCATATACCGGAAAAGGCATTTCGCCTATTACCTCCCAATCCATGGATTGAATTTGTCCTGGGAGAAATCCGGTTATTATTAGAATAAAAAGCAGATAAAGGAATTTCTTTTTTTTCATAATAACTGCCTATAAAGTACTTCTTGTTTTCAACTTGTTAAGCGCAAAAACTATACCGTATTTTCACGGTTGTAAATGATCCTTTTTTGAAACCAACAACTCAAAATTAAATTTAAATTTCAGGGTATCCTTTTTATTAATTTGTATCAATTCATCAATCTTGCCGTAATTATCATTTTTTATCGTGAGAAGATGCCTGCCCGGCAACAGCCGGATCGGACGGGGCAATGGTGTTTGTCCTTTAAACTCATTATTTATATAAACATCACCCCATGGATAAAGCAGGCATTCCAGGTAGCCGATCAATGTATCCAGATTGACTGAAACGAACATCTCCTGTCTCGGATTGATATTAATGGTTCGGTTATAGGGCGGATATTCCGGGTGCTGTAAGGTTAATTCATGGGAACCCGCTAAAAGGCTGATATGATCCTCAAGAGGCGTTGTTTGAATTTTAACGGAATCAATATAGATATCGGCCCACGGCGCACATTGAATAAACAGTTTTCCCGGCAGATCGAGCTGCGGTGTGGTACTTGAATTCGTTTGCGGGGATGGTGATGCGATCAAACTGTCTTTTTCCGGTTGTAATATTGTCTCGTTTTTTTCGGATTGTTTAATTGTATAGCCGGGCTGTGAAACGGAATCGACCGGCGCCGGTCTCTCCCTCTTTTCGACAACAACCGAATCCTTTGTCGCAGCCGTATATCCGGGACTTTTGTTATCCAGATAGTATTTAACGCTCATAACAATAATCAGAACAAAAAATAGCACGGCAAGCGAGTAAACGGGCAGTCGTTTTTTTTTAACGGCTACAGGGGCAGGTTTGGAAGGTTCAATCTGTTCTGTGACACCCAATTTTGTCAGTATCTCGTCTGCGGATTGCGGCCTTTTTTGTTTGTTTTTTTGTAGTAAAGATTGAATAACATCGTATACCGGTGCGGGACCGGGTTTTTCATTTTTAAACAATTGTGAGCAGTTTTTGGAAAGGATATTATTAATTGTCGAACCGGCGTCTTTACCTAAAAAAGGGTTTTTCCCGCTAAAAAGTTCGCAACCGACAATTCCCAGAGAAAATAAATCGGAAACCGGTGTTAATGTTTCACCCCGAATCTGTTCGGGGGACATATACCCGGGTGTGCCGACAATTGATTCCTGGCGGGTCAGGTTGATATCATCTTTAACCAGAGCAAGACCGAAATCAGCGATTTTTACCTGTAATTTATCATTGACGAGGATATTTTCCGGTTTTATGTCCCTGTGGATAATGTTGTATTTATGGGCCGCCGACAAACCTTTTGTGATTTGTACAAAGATGTTTAATTTGTCATTGAATGATGATTTATCGTCGTTAATCAGAACCCGGAGATTCCGGCTTAAAAAGTACTCAAAGGAAATATAAAAGTTGTTTTTGTATGTTCCGAAATCAAATACTTTGATGATATTGGGGTGATCGAGTTTGGCGAGTAATTTAGCTTCCCGCTGGAACCGGTTCAAAATGGCGCTGTCGGATATATGGTCCTTTGCCAGTGTTTTTAAAAATATTTTCTTGCCGAGATAGATATGATTGGCAATATAGACGCTTGCATATCCGTCTTTTTTCAGACAGGTCAGGATTTCAAATTTTTCAAAAAGTATGTTGTTTTGTTCCTGGACCATTTAATTTAACTTTTTTCTTCGATTTCTTTCAGTTTCATTTGAACCCAGCGAACAGAGACGCCCAGTGACCGGGCAGTCAGGGTTCGGTTATTATCGAATTCTTTCAGCCTTTTTAACAATATTTGTTTTTCAAGGTCTTTTAACTGTCCGGAAAAATCAGATGTTTTTTCCTCGTCCTCAAAAATGATATGTTCCGGTAATAACCTGTCGCCGTCACATAATATTAAAGCTCTTTGTAAAATATTTTCCAATTGACGAATATTTCCCGGCCAGTGATAATTTTCCAGCTTTTGCAGGCTAATGGCGGGTAGTTGGATCTCTTTTTTACGGTGTTTACTAATTAAATGCCGGATCAGCAAAGCGATATCCGCTCTGCGTTCCCGCAGGGGGGGTAATGTTATCGGAAATACGTTTAACCGGTAATACAGGTCCTGCCGGAATTTTCCTTTTGCTACCAGTTGTTTCAGGTCCTGGTTGGTCGCCGTAATGATTCTCACATCCACTTTTTTGACCTGAGTATCGCCGAGACGAATTATTTCCTGGTTTTGAATAACGCGTAATAATTTGGCCTGTGTAGATAAAGATATGTCGCCGATCTCATCTAAAAAGAATGTCCCGCCTGATGCCACTTCGAACATTCCTTTTTTATCGGTATTCGCGCCTGAAAAAGCGCCTTTTTTGTAGCCGAACAATTCGCTTTCCAGCAACGTGTCCGGGATGGAACCGCAAAACTGGGCAATAAAGGACCTGTCTTTTCGTTTACTCAGCATATGAATGGCGCGGGCGGCAAGGTCCTTGCCGGTGCCGCTTTCTCCTAACAATAAAACGGTGGCGTCTGTTCCCGCGACACGGTGGATGAGATTGGCGATTTTACGCATTTCGTTGCTGGCGCCGACCATATCGGGGATGTCTTCACTTGCTTCTATCTTTTTTTTCAAGATTAAATTTTCATCCTGCAGCGATTCGATTTTAATGATTTTATTTAGAGCCAGTGAAACCAGATTGGAAAAAAAATTGAGGAATTCGAGATTTTCTTCGGTGAAATTTTTACGATTTGCCTGGCTGTCCGCCAGAATTACGCCCCATATCGTTCCTTCGAGGATGATCGGAACACCGATCACCGATTTTATTTTGTGAATTTGTACGCTTTCGAATTGTGA
This sequence comes from Candidatus Zhuqueibacterota bacterium, assembly GCA_016934825.1. Classification (GTDB taxonomy): domain Bacteria; phylum Zhuqueibacterota; class Zhuqueibacteria; order Residuimicrobiales; family Krinioviventaceae; genus Fontivivens. Next base: position 65,353 of record JAFGSB010000150.1, on the reverse strand, counting down.
GATATTCGGATCGCTCTGTACATCGTGGTAAAGACAAGGTAAACCGGCATTAATCACTTTTTTTAAAATCCCTGATGAAAACTCGGACAGATCGCTTATGTCTTCCTGTTCTAAATTTCTCGCGGCGATTATCGAAAATTTATCCGGCTCCGACTCGCATTTGGCGAAGAGGGCGCGTTCGGCGTTCAACACTCTGACGACAAGGTCGAGCGCGTCCGAGATAAGGTTTTCCTGTAAATCACTGGAGTTCAAGAGCTGACTGATCCGAAAAAGGGCGTCAAATTGCTCTTTATGAATACTGGACAGCTTTTCAATGTATTCATGATTCTGCATATTCGTTTTTATTCCTTTACTGTAAAAGAAGCCGGTTTGGACCTTGACCTGTTTTGAAATTCGTCAATACACCAGATCATCCAAAAATAATCGTTTTCGGGCAAAGATACATCGATTTTATAATTTGTACTGTCAGACGGGATACCCTCCTTTTCCCAAACAATTTGGGCCGGAATTTCATCCACATAGATTTCAATTTTATATTTAAATTTAAAGCCGGGCGTGAATTCATTCCAGGTCAGTGTCGGAGAAGGGGGCACTTGCTGAAAATTGATGGGTGAAATTAATTCTATTTCATCCTGAATATATCTGGCTGCTTTATCGCCCTCCAGTTCTATCGTATGAAAAAATTTATCTTGAACAAAAATATTAAACCTGTAGCCGATCACTTTACGCATTGAAGAGACATTCAAGTCGAGAATTGAAAAAGTTCTTTCATATAATTTGGTATTGATATTATATAACAGGTTTTTTTTAAAATTTAGATTTTCATTTACGACATAAACGGAATCAATATCGTTATCCTGATCGCGTATTTTAGTTTTTAAGGCCAGTTCGGATGTCTGGATCTCCGGGTATCTGTTTGTTACGATGGTATAAACAGCCAGGCTGTCTATTACCGGAAAGGTGTTGAGGGGTAATATTACATTATAAAGTTTCGATTCATCCCACTTGACCTGTACCGTTTCCGGCATAAATCCGGTTTTGTTAAATAGTAACAGTCCTTCCGATGGTTTGATATTGTTAATGGAAAAATTTCCGTTTGAATTTGTTTTAACAAAGATATTGTCATTCTCCCAATAAACAGTAACGTCGGAGATCGGATTGTTAGGCACGCTTAGTGTGTGCACTTTGCCTGTTATTTCGGCAAAAATCGTTTCCGGATTTTGCGGATCAAAAGGATTGTTCCGTGGTGCATTGCAATGAAAAAAAAGTGGATAAAGAATAAAATATATAAAAATTACCCGCCAGTTATTTTTAGTAAAATTTATCATTACTTGTGGTCACTTTAATCCTGCCATAACCTTTCAATGTTAATAAATATATGATTGAACAGTGTCTGGTTATTTTAACATGGTTATTGAATTAGAATTAAATTCATTAAGAAATTTTAAATTTCCGGGCACAATTCATAATCTGGCGTATGGGAAATTGAAGCCAGTGAATCTTGAAAAATTTACAGTGATTGCTTAAAAAATAAATAAATTAGACTGGTTTTCCAAATAAAATATATAAAATTTTAAATTTTTCCCATAAAATATTCATTGTTTGTATCTTGATGAACTGAAACATTTAATAAAAGCCGCCAGTGTCCTGTTAAACCCGGACAGATACTTTTAACATATTATATGAATTTTTCAGATATGAAATCATTCTTTGATTCGTATGTAAAAATTAAATTGTTATAATAACATTAATTGATTTTATTGAACTTGTAAAACGAATCAGGCAGCAATGTCCCTTAACCTGACACCAATGAATGTAAGATATAAATTTTATTTGAATAATCAATAGAAATACTTCTTTTGCGGAAAAGAGAGAAAATATTTTTAAATTAATAAAAAACAGTTTGTTAATGTGCATTAACCATCCAAATAACTTGGCTAAAGGTTATTTATAATAATTTTTTTGGTAATTTTTTAATTGAATTTGGAAAGAGATTTCATATATTGCCTGTACCATGGTTCATGACGTAACATTTTTCAAAAATGTGGTCAATAGTAATTGGAAGGGAAAAAATATCGATAAAAGTATATTGATTTTGGTGAACAAATATATTATAATAATCAAAAGGCAGTTGAGTAATATCTACCGTTAATTTAAACTTGTTTAACGGAGGCATTATGATAAAGTCGAACCGAGTAGTTTACCTAATTTTCATTATTCTGATTGTTTTTATCACCATGGTTTATTCCCAGGAAGAAAATTTAATCAACAATCCCGAGTTTGATGATGGTACCCGAGCCTGGCGACTGGAAAAAAACGAGGGAGCAACCGCCGTGTTTGCCGTTTCCCAGGATTCGCTGCTGTCCGGTCAGAATAGTCTGGCAGTGACAATAACAAACGGCGGCACAGAAGACTGGCACGTACAGGTTCATCAAACTGTACAGATTGAAATCGGCCGGTTTTATTACGTCAGTTTTATGGCCAGAGCGTCCGCGGCGCATACGTTAAAGGCCCTGTTCCAGGAACACAGGGATGATTACACCACCTATTGGACCGGTCCGGAAGTAAAGGTTGATGAAACGGCGCGTCATTATGGGCCTTTCGAGTTTAATTCCCGCGTGGAAGACAATTATAATAAAATTAAATTTTTGGTTGGCGGCAAAGATAGTATTACCGTTTATATTGATTCCGTCGTGGTCACTTCTGCCGATGATCCGGATTATTATACCACGGTTGAAAAGTTTGAAAAACGCGTACATACTTTTGGCGAAACCGTTATTCCTTACCGGTTGTGCCCGCCGGATTTTTATGATCCGAATAAAAAATACCCGCTGGTGCTGGCATTGCATGGGGCAGGCGAGAGGGGCGACGATAACGAGATACATATTGAGGTACACCACATGGCCACGTCCTGGGCGGACAGCGCGAACCAGAAAAATTATCCCTGCTTTGTGCTGGCGCCCCAATGTCCGACTGATGAACGGTGGGTTGATAATGACTGGAGTGAGGGTGAGTACAGTATAGCCAACACGCCCATCAGTAACGAACTGCTGACCGTGAACGATTTAATCGACAGTTTGATGCAGGAGTTTTCCATTGATACAAACCGGCTATATATTACCGGGCTGTCTATGGGCGGATACGGCACCTGGGATTATATTTGCCGCTACCCGGACAAGTTTGCGGCCGCAATTCCCATGAGCGGCGGCGGCGATTCAACCTACGCGGCTAAAATCGCGCACATACCAATCTGGGTGTTTCACGGCGAGAAGGACACCACGGTTCCGCCTTCAGGTTCGCGGGATATGATAGCCGCCCTGGAAAGGGTTGGGCGTCACCCTGTTTATACACATTGTTTTGACGGCGACTGTACGGGCATGACGGATGAGGAAATAAACAGCGCTATAAAAGGCGGCGCTTCCTTATTGTATACCGAATGGGAAAGCAAGGGACACGTCATATGGGCGGAATCTTACGATCTGCCGCAGTTGTTTCCCTGGGTCTTTTCCCAGAATTTGCTCTATCCCCTGAGTGTGAAACATGAGAGTGATAAACATGCGGACGATTTTTCGTTGAGCCAGAATTACCCGAATCCATTTAATCCTTCAACAGTGATTCAGTACTCGCTGGAGAAAAATGCGCGGGTAAAAATTGATATTTTTAACGTCCTGGGCCAGCAGATCAGGACCTTGGTGGATACCTGTCAACAGGCCGGCAGTTATAAAATCCGATTCAGCGGAGGGGGGCTTGAATCCGGGGTGTATTACTACCGTATTTCCATGGACGGCATCGAACAAACCCGGAAAATGATGTTGTTGAAATAAATCGTCAGAGTCGTGGACAATTTTGATTCATTTGCCCAGTGGCTCCGGTCTCTGCGCTAAAAGAATATTATTATACTAAATTTTAAATTTCATCCGCAAGGACAGGCACCCTTAATCTCTCACGCCCCGGATGTTGTGCTGGATCGCTGTCCCTAGATGGACGGCAGAATGGGTACGCATAGCATAAAGGCGATATACTCCGGGTCTGCATTTAATAAATTATTCGAATCCACACCCCGGGGTGGGGATCAAACAGGCCTTACTCACCAATCTGTCATTTCGATGAGCGAAGTCAAGAGAAATTTAAGATCATGCAAAGTCAACGGTTTATGCACAATAAAGATTTCTCCCTGCGGTCGAAATGACATAATTGTTTTATTTATCTGCATTCGTTTGCGATGATATTATCCCGCAATTTCCATGCAACAAGGGGTTGCAACCCCTTGTTGTGTGACATTTAATAATCAACCGCCCGCTTCGCTCGATGAACGCCGATACACGCAGATACCTGATTGTACGTGATTCAGTTCCTCAATATCGATCTTTCATACTATATATAATTTATACTCCTGATCCTTTGTTTGTATACTACAATAATATACTGTGTTTTTTTTGTACCTCAATGACAGGAGCCCTTGCGGAACATGCAGCCCACGCCCCGGATGTTGTGCCGGAGCGCTGTCACTTTATGGACGACAGCAGGGGTACGCATCGCATAAAGGCGATGCACTCCAGGCCTGCATTTAATAAATTATTCGAATCTACGCCCCGGAGTGTCGTCTAACTCGGGGCGTGGATCAATCAGGACTTTTTCACCAATCTGTCATTTCGATGAGCGAAGTCAAGAGAAATCCTGTAATAGACCAACGCCCCGGGATGTCGTTTAAATGGACTACGGGTATATGAAAAAGTTATTATATCTCTATAGGTGATACATCCCGGGACGTCGTTCACGAGAAAAAATTTTTCTCGGAGATCGGAATTACAGAGATGATGTGTCATTATCAATCTGCGTGATCCGCGATATCAGCGAGAAATTTTTCAACGTAGAAGCATTTTAAAAGTTTAGTTCCCACTCCGGGGCGTTGTTCAGGATTGCAGAACTTTATTATTTTTGATAATAAAAAGGTACCGGGTGAAAACAAAAAAAGCGAACCAATCGATTCGCTTTTTGTTGTATAAATATGATATGTATTCTTAAAAATACAGTTCCCGGTAATCCTTTATATTCGCTTTTGCTTTTACTTCTTCGTACCATTCCCCAAAGACCTGTTGTTTGTAACGGGCGGCAAGCTGGAGTTTGATCTGTTCTTTTTGATTTTCAAAATCCTGCTCGTTTATTTCCTGTTTGTCGATGAGCTGTAAAATATAATACCCGCGCGTACCTTTAACAGGCTCGGAAAATTCGCCTATATTCAGGGTAAAAGCGGTGCCCGCAAATGCCGGCTCTCTGCCGACTTTGGCAATATAACCGGTCATATTAAAGAAATCGGTTTCCTCTACGGTCAGGCTGTCGTCGTCGGCAACTTGGTCGAACGTGTTGCCGGATTTAATTTTATCGTAAGCGGCCTGCGCATGCTCTAAAGTACTGTTCATACTTTTTTCGCCCTTGAGCGAGGTTATAATTGCAGATTTGACCTCTTCCAGAGGTTTGATATGCTCCGGAATGATTTTAACCAGTGAAGCGACCAGAAATCCCTGGTCCAAATTATAAACACTGCTGACATCATCGATTTTACTTCTGTAAGCGAAATAGTTTATTCTTTTTTCCATGCCGATACCCGGAATATATTCGCCTTTTTCAAAAGGCTGGGTTTGACTAATCTGCAAACTTTCGGCCGTAACAACGGTTTTCAGCTTGCTGTCTTTGGCGTATTCGGCGATGTATTCGGCTTCTTCCCGAAGAGCGTCACGGGTGGAAGGAGACGGTTCAAATTTTAATAAAATGTGCCGGGCTTTGACTTTTTGTTCCCCGTCTTCCCATTTTTTATCTTCCACTTTGATAATGTGCAGACCGAATTGAGATTTTACCGGGCCGACAATTTCTCCCTTTTTCGCCGAAAAAGCGGCATCGGCAAAGGGTTTGACCATGGTTGTTCTGGTGAAATAACCCAAATCCCCGCCTTTTTCAGCGGATCCCGGGTCTTTAGAATATAAAGTTGCAAGGCTTTCAAAATTGCCGCCGTTTTTCAATTCATCCAAAATATCTTCGGCCTGGTTGTAGGTCGACTGCGTATCCGCCGCCGTGGGCTTGGTCTCCAATAACAGGTAATCCAGAACCCGTTTTTCATTTTCCTGGAAATCTTTTTTATGCTTATTATAATAAGCTGTTATTTCTTCCTCTGTCGGTTCCGGTACCGATTGATAATTTGCCGAATTATAAAAAATGTAATGTACTTTGGCCTTTTGATTGGTTTTCATAAATTCGAATTTGGCATCTTCATCTGTAATTTGTTGTGTGGTGCTCAAAAGCGCGCTTAATTTTTGCATTGGGATCGTTGATCGCAGGTATTTTTCAACTTCCAGCCAGAATTGATCGGCGGCGGGATTATTAAGCGCGGCCTGGTAAATATTAATATCAAACACTCCGTTGGAATCCAGGAATGCCTGGTTCGTTTTGAGAACCGCCGGGGGATTGTTCCATATCTCTTCGGTTATCTCCGCATTGGTAGATTTTAAATTTAAATCTTTAACAATATCCGCCATTATACGTTGTTGTACCAGACTCTCAAAAACCCGGTTTTCAATTTGACTGACCTGGTAGCTTTCCGGCTCCGCTCCGCTTTGTTCGCGGTAGGCGGCTATTTCGGTCTGATATTGCTGATAATATTCATCATAAGTAATATCGTCGCCGTTCACCGAGGCAATAACGCCGCGTTGTCCGCCTGTTTTAAAACCACCCATACCCCAATCGATAATTATTGTTAACATGAATGCTACGACCAGAATCATTAACATGATTTTGGTGTTCTGGCGCATTCGGTTCATTAATGCCATACAATTACCCTCTTGAAATTATTTTTATATTAATCATTTCATTTTTTTGCATCATTAAAGTTAAGATGTTATTAAAAAAAATGCAAGGTATATTTTGCGTTAATGTTTTATACTTTTTCCCGATAATTGGTTTACAGTGTTGACGATGATATTCACGGCTTTTTCTATGTCGTCATGTGTTGTTGTTTTACCAACAGAAAATCGGATTGTTCCCATGGCGATTTCCGGAGACAGATTCATTGCCTTCAACACATGTGATATGTCAATATGGTCCGAATGGCAGGCGGCGCCGGCCGATGCGGCCACATCTGTCATTGACGATAATATTGTGCTGGCTTTAACACCGGGAAAACTTGTATTTAACGTATTGGGCAGCCTTTTTTCGGTATGACCGTTCAGTTTAATATTTTGAATGCCCGCTTTCAGACCTTTATATAATTGCTCACGACATTGAAGCATGTGGCGCATATTTTTTTGTTTATCACGCTTCATTATTTCACAGGCTTTACCCAGACCCACAATCTCCGGAACGTTTTCCGTGCCGGCGCGTAAATTGAACTCTTGAGCGGCACCGTGTATTTGCTTGTGCAGATTGGTACCTCTGCGGACATATAACGCGCCCACGCCTTTCGGGGCATAAAGCTTGTGTCCCGCAATGGATAACATATCGACTTGCAGGTCATTTATATCGACCGGTATTTTACCGACGGATTGCGCTGCATCCGTATGAAAAGCAATATTTTTGTCCCGGGCGATACGGCCTATTGCGGAGACGGGCTGGATAGTTCCGACTTCATTATTGGCATGCATGATCGTTATTAATATTGTACCGGGGATAATTGCTTTTTCTAAATCATGCAGATTTATTATTCCGAATTCATTAACCAGCAGGTGCGTTATCCTGTACCCACGGGTTTCAAGATCTTTACAAACCTCCAAAACCGCCGGATGTTCTATACTTGAGGTGATAATATGGTTGCCTTTCTCCCTTGAGGCGGCGGCGTACCCTTTGATTGCAAGATTATTGGCTTCGCTGCCGCCGCCAGTGAAAATAATTTCATCGGTGGCGGCGTTGATCAGCTCCGCAACTTGTCCGCGCGCGGTTTCAACGGCCTTGCTGGCTTGTTTCCCATACCAGTGGGAGCTTGACGGATTGCCAAAGTGTTCCGTTAAATAAGGCAGCATGGCCTCAGCGACTTCCGGATCAACCGGCGTTGTGGCATTGTAATCAAGATATATTGGTTTCATATCGGTATACTCTCATTTTTTTATCATACGAAGATTTCCGAACGTATCTGTTTCGAATTTAATAAACTTTAATAAAATAATATCACCGGTGTTCAAGTTTTACCGGACACCGGTGATATATTATATAAAATAGTTTTATTTTATCCAAATAATACATTCATCTCCAGTAGTGTCCGATACACAATCGAAAGTATATGGAATAATAAATATAAAGTTTGGTTATAATATTTAATTTTATTTTGTAAAACGGCTATATCAATTCCAAAATGATTTTTATTGATTATTTATATAAAAATAATTAAGTTATACTTTTAATTTTTGGAGTATCAAATGTGGCCAGAGTTGTTAGCGGTCAGTTTTTGGGGCGGCATTGTTGCTATGGATACAACCGCGGCGCTCCAGATCATGATTTCGAGACCCTTGATTACAAGTAGTATAACCGGTTTGATTTTGGGTGATTTTCAAACGGGATTGTTTATTGGAATTTTTTTAGAGTTGTTGTGGATAAATGAATTGCCTGTTGGTGCGGCCAGGTTTTCGGAGGGTAATATCGGCGCCACAGCCGCGGCCGCAATTGCTATCACTTGTAATAACCTGATTTTTCGACCGGTTCCTTCAACGGCATTGGCGTTAATAACAGCGGTTCCTGTCAGTATCATTGGCAGTTATCTTGTAGAATATATGAGAAGCATAAACAGCAGATCATTCGATAATATATACGCTTCTCAACATGTAACAATAAAACAGGTGTCTAAAGCCCATTTATCGGGTATATGGCTGGCTTTTTTATTAGGTTTTTTATTAACCGGATTAAGTACTTTTTTGTTCGGTTATTTACTTTTACCGTGGCTCATCGGGGTTGTGCCCGATCATTTTGATATGTTTTTTAGCCGTTTTGGTATTACTTTTTTAGGTGTCGGTTGCGGAGTTTTAATTTATATGTATATAAAAAATGTCAAATACTGGTGGCTTATATTTGTTAGTATGTGCATCGGTCTGTTAATATTTTGATCTCAAATGGGAACTTTATGGTAGAACGTATCAGAAAGATTGATCTGTTCCGTATATTCTGTCGTTGTTTTCTTATACAGGCTTCATGGAATTTTAAATCGATGCTTGGTTTGGGATTTTGTTACAGTACAATCCCTATTGCGAAAAGGCTTTATAAAAAAAAAGACGATCAGTCAAAATTTTTAAAGAGGCACCTTGAATTTTTTAATGCCCATCCGTATTTTGCCGCATGGTGTCTGGGCGCTGTTGCGAAACTTGAAGAAGACGCGCAATTAAAAAAGTGGGATAACAAGAAGCCCATATCAATTTTTAAGGAAAGGATGGTGGGTCCTCTTGGCGCAATTGGTGATCAGTATTTCTGGGCCGGAGTAAAACCGGTTGCCGCCGGAATAGGCGTATTACTTGGATTGTTGATTGGATGGTTGGCTATACCTCTTTATCTGTTGATTTATAATATCCCGCATATTTATATCAGAGCGAGAGGTTTGAGCCTGGGTTATAAAAAAGGTTTTGATATTATATCAGATATTTCTGTACGAAAATTTCAAAAAATTTTTAAAGTATTCACTGTTTTAGGTTTATTGGTAACGGGTTTGACAACGGCAAAAGCCGCTATATGGAGTTTGTCTCAAGATTTTAGCGGTTTGATTGTATTCTCAATTGCTGTTTTTGTAACCCTGTTATTTCTCTTTTTGAAAAGAACAGTCATTTTGGCTTTATTCATTTCAATTTTAATTGGAATAATATATATAGTTTTTCTGAATTATTCCATTTAAGAGCGATATATATAAAAAACTGAATACGAATTAATTTACCAATTGTATTTTTAACGTGATAATTTTTCAGGAAAACAGAGCACCGCTGATGATAGAAAAGAGTTTTACAATAACAAACAAGTTGGGAATTCATGCACGACCTGCAGGATTGCTGGTGAAAACGTCCTCCAGATACAAGTCATCGGCATTTATTTCCAATGAAGGGCATGAAGTCAATGCGAAAAGTATAATGGGTGTACTTATGCTTGGAGCCGCATTCGGAAGCACTATACATCTCCGTCTTGACGGCGAAGATGAACAGGAAGCTATGAAGGCTCTTGAAGATTTAATCGTCAACAGACACTTTGATGAAGAGTAAATAAACCATTTTATTATATGGATTATATATGTAATGGATAACCTGTCTACACAAAAAGAAGAACAAGTTTTGCAGGGAGTTGCCGCATCTCCGGGTATTGCAATGGGACCGGTTGTTTTTTTCGGTTCAGAACTGGTCACTGTTGAACAGCGTACTTTAGCAGATAGTGAAATAAACAGGGAAGTTGAAACATTTTGTAAGGCAATCGAAAAAGCGAAAACGGATTTACAAAAACTTGTCGAAAAAACAGCCCTGTCGATAGGAAGAGAGAGTGCAAAAATTTTTGAGGTTCATCAACTGTTATTGGAAGATGTATTAATTGTCGATGAAACCGTAAAGCGGATCAGGGAAGAAAAAAAGAATGCGGACCAGGCTTTCCTCGAAGTCATGGAAAATTTTGAAGTGTCTCTGGAATCAATAGAGGGTGAATATCTGAAAGCCCGCGCTGCGGATATCAGGGATGTCAAACGGCGTGTCATCAGGAACATACAGGGGAACGCGCATCCCAGACAGAAAAAATTGAAAGAACCGGCAATTATTTTTGCCAAAGAGTTAACGCCGTCCGATACGGTCAATATTGAGCGAAATAAAGTTCTGGGATTTGCAATGGATTTTGGCGGCCGTACTTCACACGCCGCGATAATGGCTCGTTCGATTAAGGTCCCGTCTGTGGTCGGGCTTAAAAAAATCGGACAATTATTACATACCGGGGATTTTGTTATCCTGGATGGTAACTCCGGGGTGTTGATTATAAACCCGACTTTAAAAACGATTGATGAATATAAAAGAAAATTTTCCGATTACAGGAATATCCAGAATAAATTAAAGCATTTAAAAGGATTACCCGCTCGTACACGGGACGGAAAAGACATTGAACTTTCTGCCAATATTGAATTCCCTGATGAGGTAAAGGCGGTGAAAGAGTCCGGGGCGGATGGTGTCGGATTATTTAGAACGGAGTATTTATATCTCACAAAATCCGAATTGCCGACAGAAGAAGAACAGTTTAATGAATATAAAAGTATAGTAAAAAGTTTAAATGATCAACCGATCATTATTCGAACCTTTGATTTGGGCGGCGATAAAGCCCCCAAGGCAATCAGTTTACCGCCCGAAGCCAATCCATTCCTTGGCGCAAGGGGGATTCGGCTTTACCGTGATGAAGGTATAAATTTATTTAAAACCCAGTTACGCGCAATCGTCCGGGCAAGCGCTTACGGAAAAGTGCGTATTATGTTCCCGATGATTTCATGTGTCTCCGAGATACGCTACTGCCAGCAGGTTTTGAATGATGTTAAAGATGAATTCAGAAAACAGGGGATCCCGTTTGCCGAGGATATACCTGTCGGCGCAATGATTGAAGTCCCCTCTGCCGCGGTAATTGCGGATATAATATCCCAGGAATGCGATTTCCTCAGTATCGGGACAAATGATCTTATCCAATATGCGCTGGCGGTTGACAGGGGTAACGAACACATCGCCTATTTATACCAGCCATATAATCCTTCCGTATTGAGATTGGTGAAGGATGTTATTCAAAAGGGGCATAAAAACGGTGTTTGGGTCGGTATATGCGGTGAAATGGCCAGCGATCCTTTAATTACGATGTTGTTGATCGGGATGGGATTGGATGAATTCAGCGTAAGCCCGGTTTCTCTGCTGCTTATTAAAGAAATTATCAGACGTGTCGAATGTGCCGAATGTATCAATATTGTGGAAGAAGTGATCAGTTTTGGCACTCCTGACGAGATTGTCAAATATTTGAGAAAAGTTATGAAAAACAGGTTCCAGGATTTATATTTATTATTTTAATGTCGTTTTTCATAATTGATATCAGGTTTCATTTTACCATATTTATGTCTCATTAATTTGTCCGCAAAATTACCCGGTTAACGTTATGTTATCAATTGGATTTATAATAAATTATTATTAAATTACCTACTTATGTAAAAATTTCGAATGGATAAAAAGAGGTTGTATATTTTTTATATATATTTCTTAAAAAAATTATAAATTTTAAATACTTTAGGAGAAGATACAGATGACAGATATGCTATTCACTTCAGAGTCGGTTACGGAAGGGCACCCTGATAAAATAGCCGATCAGATATCCGATGCAGTACTTGATGCAGTGATGAAAGATGACCCCAAGGGACGCGTGGCCTGCGAAACTTTTGTTACGACAGGGCTGGCGCTCGTTGGCGGTGAAATTACCACAAAGACCTATGTTGATATTCCTCAGATTGTACGGGACACAATAAAAGAAATTGGATATACGGACGCGAGTTTTGGATTTGATTATTTAACATCTGCCGTGATTACGACCATTGACCAGCAATCGCTGGATATTGCCATGGGTGTTGACCGGGACGGAGCCGGGGACCAGGGCATGATGTTCGGATACGCATGTGATGAAACACCGGAATTAATGCCCCTGCCGATCATGCTGGCGCATAAAATCACCATGCAGCTTGCCAAAATTAGAAAAGAAGGCGTGATTTCCTATCTCAGACCGGACGGCAAATCCCAGGTTTCCGTTAAATATGTAGATGGAAAACCGCATTCAATAGAGACAGTCGTTGTATCCACACAGCATAATCCCGAGGCGACGAACAAACAAATACGCGACGATATTATTGAAAAAGTTATTTTGCCGGTATTACCGCAGGAATTAATAGCCGAACATGCCCCGGTTTATCATATTAATCCGACCGGACGTTTTGTAACCGGCGGCCCGCAGGGTGATACGGGCTTGACCGGAAGAAAGATTATTGTCGATACCTATGGTGGTTACGCCCGTCACGGCGGCGGCGCTTTTTCCGGAAAAGACCCAACGAAAGTAGACCGCTCGGCTTCTTATGCGGCGCGTTATATCGCCAAGAACGTCGTTGCCGCCGGGCTCGGTAAAAAGTGTGAGATTCAACTGGCTTACGCAATCGGTGTGGCCGAACCGGTTTCGATTTATGTCGATACATTCGGCACCGGTAAAATTCCGGATAATGAAATTGAAAAGCTTGTCCGTAAGAATTTCGACCTGACCCCAAAGGGCATTATTAAAATGCTTGATTTACGCAAACCCATTTATAAAAAGACCTCTAATTACGGTCATTTCGGACGTGAGAATATGGATTTTATATGGGAAAAGAAAGACAAGGTGAAGGATTTACAAAAAGGATAATCTGTTTATTTTATTTATTATTTGGAGGATAAGTGAATTACGATATTAAAGATATAAACCTGGCTTCAAAAGGAAAAACCCGGATTGAATGGGCCGACGGCGATATGCCCGTTTTGCAGCAGGTACGTAAAAGGTTTGAAAAGGAAAAACCGCTGCAGGGCAAAAAAATGTCCGCCTGTTTACATGTAACCGCGGAAACGGCCAACTTGTGCCGCACCTTAAAAGCCGGCGGCGCCGATATGGTACTGTGCGCGTCGAATCCGCTTTCAACACAGGATGATGTCGCGGCTTCCCTGGTTAAAGATTACGGCATTCCGGTGTTCGCGATTACCGGTGAAAACCACGAAACCTATTACAAGCATATCCGCTCGGCAATCGAGCATAATCCGGTTGTCACGATGGATGACGGCGCGGATCTTGTCTCGAATATCCATTCCGATTACCCGGAGATTGCCGAAAATATAATCGGCAGTATGGAGGAAACCACTACCGGGGTTATACGCCTGAAGGCTATGGCGAACGACGGTGCGTTACAGTTCCCCGTTATTGCCGTGAACGATGCGACCACCAAAAATTTATTCGATAACCGATACGGCACGGGCCAGTCCACGGTGGACGGCATAATTCGCGCGACGGACATCCTGCTGGCCGGTAAAAACGTGGTCGTGGCCGGTTACGGCTGGTGCGGTAAGGGTTTTTCCATGCGCTGCCGCGGTATGGGCTCCAATGTCATCGTAACGGAAGTCGATCCGATCCGCGCTCTGGAAGCGGCAATGGACGGATTCCGGGTCATGCCGATGGCCGAGGCCGCGAAAATCGGCGATTTGTTCTGCACACTCACCGGTGATATTCATGTTATTCGTCCGGAACACATGCAGGTGATGAAGAACGGCGCGATCGTTGCGAATTCCGGTCATTTTAATGTTGAAATCGATCTGGACGGCCTGAAAGAAATAGCGGTAGACGGACCGGTTGAAGTGAGAAATTTTGTCGATCAGTATACGCTTCCATCCGGCAATAAGATCAAAATTCTGGCGGACGGCCGTTTGATCAATCTTGCAGCGGCGGAAGGCCATCCCGCATCGGTTATGGATATGAGTTTTGCCACTCAGGCCCTGGCAACGGAATGGGCGGTGAAGAATGCCGGTAAACTGGAAGTGAAAGTTCATAACGTGCCGAAGGATATTGAGGACTGGGTTTCGAACCTGAAACTTAAAAGCATGAACATACAAATTGATGAACTGACCGAAGAACAAAAAGAATATTTATCATCATGGGAAATGGGAACATGATTTTAAATCAAATTTCACAAAGACCGGTTTGGATAAAAACCGGTCTTTTGGTTTTCGTCGTTTTTATACTCACCATATCCTGTACACGGGAAGAAGAGGTCAAAGAATTACGCCCGGAATCCAACGTACAAATTCAGACACAAGTCGAATCTCCCGAACAATCCCTGGAAAAGTTATTACCCTTGCAGGGAAAAATAATACAGCAGCCGGAAAATGTCGAATACCGTAAGGAACTGATAACTGCCGCTGTGGATGTTTCTCATAAAACCATACGCGCCGCCGGAACCGGACTCTACCCTGAAGATGCGTCGAACTCTGCAATCGGGAGACAGTCTGCGGAACGTGCGGCCTATCTGGACGCCTGCCGTTGGACGGCTTATCTGTTAAAGTGGAAAGAGAACCCCGAATCACCGGCTTTTGGAGAGATATCGGGAGAGATCCCCGGCGCAAAACTGTTATTGAAAAAAACAACCGATGACGGCAAATCCGTAGCCCTTGTCGAGATCAGCCTGGAAAATTAATGTTGAGCGCACTTTGCATTGCGCGTCGCATGTGATTCCCCGACAAGAGGTGCGGACAGACAGTTTCTTTTATGCGGTAAACGACATTATTCAACCGCAGTTCAACACCGATGATCGCGGAAATGCAATTGAAGCGAAAAGAGTCCACCGACTTTATGCTGTATTAGCCTTCGCAGTCGGAGACCTTTATTGAGGATTTCGCTTCCCCAACCGTCTATAAAAGGTTGGCACACCGTTTTCCCTTGTTTCGAATTTCCTGCCAGGGACTCCGTTTAATTTCCGATTTGGACAATTTAATAACAACGACGGTTGTCCGGGGATTTTTATCCCCGAACATTGATCTAACGTGTGATATCAATCCGACGATTCTGTTAAATTTTTTATTTTTATGGATTTGGGACGAGTACAAATCTTGTATACCACTTTGAAAGATGGTCTATACGTGGCTTTTTGCCGCGGAGGGAATTCCCGCCGCAATTTTAAGCATAGGGTTGGTAAATACCGTGCGGTTATAATATCGGCCATAGATCAACACGGATGAACGCAAAACGGCCCGGGGACAAAAATGGAACGAATTGCAGTCCGGTCAGCTCAGGCAGCGTTCAGAATTGTCATGTTAAGGCCATATTGTCTATAACCCCATAAAATTTTTCTTGTTTATTTCAACGATAATTCATTTATTTACTTTATCATTTTTTAATGATAAAGTAATATGTAGTGTAAGATTTTCTGTATGTATTAGTGCGGAATCGGATGTCTTTTTATTGCAGTTCTTACTAATTCATATTTGTACGGTCTGATAATTAACAGGAGTTGGAAAAATGAACCGCAGAAATTTTTTAAAAACGGGCGGTGCTGTTGCAGTCGGTGCTGGGATAACAAGCCGTAATTCTTACGCATTTATTCCCTCCCATAACTGGGGCAAATACGATTTTGGATCAGGTCCGGTGGTTAAAGATCGGTTGTATCAGGGTCCTTTTCCACAATATAAACCGGAACGTGTGGTGCCGGGAAGTAGTGTAGTAATGGCTACAACACGTTCCAAGAAAATTGTTCCCAATTATGGCATGGGTCTGATCGTTTATGTATCCGGTGATATCGGTCCTCCTCAAATTAAAGGAGAATCTTTAGAAAAATCTATTGAAGATCTGGTCAAAATACCTTTTGTCCAAAAAATTTACATGCGTCCTGATTGGCGGCAGGTCCAGAATAAACCGGGACGTCTGGATTTTACCGATTACTGGAAAATTACTTTTGATCTGGCAAAACAATATAACAAGAGTGTGGCCTTTCGCGTGATGCTGGAAAATCCGGATGTGCCCTATCCGGGTATGCCGGAATTCTTAATGGACAAAGTCCCATATGTAAAATTAAAAGGGACCTGGGAAGGTAATCCCAGCCAGGTTCGCTATCAAAAAGAGCATAAAATGCCCCGCTACGATCACCCTGAATACCAGGCGGCTTTCAGGGAGTTGAATGCTCTGCTGGCGGATGAACTGAATGATAATCCCCTGGTCGAATACATGGATACATTCATGTACGGTTTTTGGGGAGAGGGACACACCTGGCCTTTTGAGGGACATTGTTTTCCGGACAATCAGATTGCCGAAAAAACATGGAAACAGATGTTTGAGACCCAGCTGGAATTTTGGACCAAAACGCCCCTGGTAACCAATACCCAGCCCGATTTTAGTATGGTCGGAAATTCTGACATTCTGGACAGATCGACACGTACACATAACTGGATTCGGACCGATACTATTTTCATCGAGAATGAACAGATTGAACCGTTATCGAACCGTCCTCCCTGGATTGCCGCAATCAGTGAAATTGGTATGATACCCGGGACCGCAACAGATTTGCGAATCGATCAGGGTGTACCACGTAATGAAAATATCATTTCACATGTGATGGACCTGGGCGTTAATTACTGGTCTTTATGGAACTGGCACAGGATTTCTGCGGAAAACATAATGAGTTATTATAAAAAGTATCCTGAAGGGATTGACGAGATAGCACGGAGTATCGGCTATCGTGTGCGGCCTTCCTGGGTATGGCATTTTGAAAAAGACGGTCATGCCGGGCTTGTTTTCGGTATGGTCAACGACGGTATTGCCGGCGTACCGGGAGTCCTGCGTTTAACCGTGTTCAGTGACGACGGCACTGTTAATGAGACCGGTTGTCTTGATCCTGGATATCCTTTGCCGCAGGGTGTTCGTCAGGCCATGATCATGCTGCCCAAAGGCACCGAATGGAAGGGTCTCAAACTGAAAGCCGAGTTAGAAGTTAAAGGTGAACGTCATCCTGTGAACTGGGCATGTCAGCAGAAAACCAATGAAGATGGATCATTGACGCTTTACCAGAATATTTAATTATTGATAACAGTAGTAACCGGTTTACGGATTTTTCTACCTGACCTGGTTTACCTGTTAATATTGAAGTAATATAATTGTGAAAATTCCATACTTTTAACTAATCAGGAAAGGAAAACACCTCAAAACCTAAATCATATTGTGAATAATATTGACCGTGTCCGGTTATAACGGACATGATAAAGAATTTTGTAGAAAGGAAGTAATATGAAACAAAAATTGATAAAAATTTTACCAATACTTATTATATGTGGAATAATGGCTGCTGCGCCAATTAAAGCCGAGGAACCTGTTATTTATTTCACTTATCTTTTTAATTGGAATTTAAACCATGCGGGTGCTCCCGTCAGTGATATTCCATTATTGGTTGAACAGGGGCATAATTCATTACTGGATCTTTTTGAAAAACATAGTAAATGGACCACTCAATTTTATCCTTCCGCGTTTACAAGCGAATACCTGCAAAAAAATTATCCTGAAACCATTAAACGGTTAAAAAAGGGATTAGAGGAAGGCAGATATGGAATCGGGACTTATACTGTGAGTCATCCCATATTGAATTTGACTCCCTATAAAAGTCTGGTCCTGCAACTTCAAACCAGTATGGCCCATGACCAGCAGCTCTGGGGTTTCAAACCCAAATCCGTATTTTTACCGGAAAACGCATGGGATGTTGTTTTACCGCAGGTCTGGAAGGATGTCGGTTTGGAATGGATATCTTTATATAAAGAACTCGTGCCGGCTTTTGAAAATGAACTTTTTTATCCTGCCACAATCATGCTGGAAGGCGTTAACGGAACCAAAATTCCCGCCGTTGTATGTTCCCATTATTTGTCGAGAGGAAGCGCCGATGATATTAAGGCAAAGCTGGATTCTTTGCACGCAATTTTAAAAGAAAAAGGCATAAAGGAACATTTTGTGGCGTTTAAGGGCGATGCTGAAGATATTTATTTCGGCTCCCGGTCAATTTTAAGACGTGATAACTCAATAACCCTTGCTCCCGGACAAAAACTTCCCGAGCTTCCGGCATTTAAGGAATGGGATGAACGGCTGCAAATGGTTGAGGACCTGCCTTATGCAAAATTTATGAAAATGGACGACTGGCTGGCAAAGCACCCCCCGGTTCAAACAGTGCCCCCGGAAGAAATTTCAATGAGCGCTGATTTTACCAACTGGATCAGAAATAACGGGGTTGAACGAATTAATATATTGACCGATGAGGCCAGGAGAGAGGTCAGTCAGGCGACCTATACAATTTTACTTGCGGAAAAATTGGGATTGGACGTCGCGAATGCCAAAAAAATATTGGAACAAGCCGAGTACCAGCTCATGCTTTCGGAAGGGGCCGATGGGCGTGCCACGAGGCCGCCGGCTTCACGAAAGGTTTTTGTTATGGAAGCCGCTGTGAATGCAACCAAACTGGCGCGAAAAGCAGTCGACGCAATTCCGGCAAAGTAATAAAAATAAAATTGATTAGATGATAAATGTGCGGCGCACTTGGTGCGTCGCACAAGTTAATACTAATAAAAAAATTTTCCTTACGAACACATATTTTTTTATATCAGGGGAAAATACTTTTAAAATATACCTCAAATACCACCCCCGGTAATTTTTAAATCCGCAATATTTTTTCCGGTCATTTTATAAGCATGTCGTTTTTGATTTAAACTTTTTTTTGTAAACAAAAAATAATTATATTAAATTATTTGGGAGGAGACCTATGAATAGCAAAGCTGTTTTGATTGGTAATTCGGACGGAATCGGACTGGCCGTAACAAAGGAACTGCTGAAAACAGGATGGACTGTCATCGGGCTGTCAAGGAGTCCGTCACCAGTGAACCATCCGTCTTATGAACACATTGTTGCCGATGTCCGGGAAGATGCGTACGGTACCAGACTGAAATCAATACTGGAAAATAGTGAATCCATTGATGTTTGTGTTTATTGCGCTGGGATCGGTGAACTGCTGGACCCCACAGACATGGCTAAAGAAGTGGATATTTTTAACGTCAACCTGATCGGAATGGTAAAAACCGCATCTCTGTTCTTGCCAATGGCGCTCAGATACGGTAAGGGGCACTTGATCGGACTTTCCAGTGTGGCGGATGAATTATTGTCCCCGGAAGCGCCGTCTTATCACGCGTCCAAGGCGGGATTCTCGAATTATCTGGAAGGACTGGCACTGGCGCTCAGGGCAAAGGATGTTTATGTAACGAATATGCGGTTCGGTTTTGTGGATACGAAAATGGCAAAGGGGGATGTGAAACCGTTCATGATGAGTGTAGACCGGGCCGTGCAGCATATTCTGTTATGTATGAAGAAAAAACCGGTTCGTTATACGGCGCCCAGGTTCATAAACCCGCTGATCAGTTTTCGCCGCCGGATGATGCGTTTGGGTATTCTGATGAATGATCTAAAACAATGAAAATATGCCGTAACCCCGGCCGATAAAATATTCTCCCGAATATGGTATGATTCGTATGCAGTTATCGGGAAAATTGAAAATATAATCATGATTCGATCCCGGATTTTTTTATTGATATTATAATTGTAGTAAATTATATTAAATTTAAATGACAAAGAAAATAGAGAACAAGGAGACAGACGAATGAAAAATGTTGATCCATTTTTGAAACTCGCTGTACTTTCATTAGTAATGATCTATATTTCTTATACCCCGGCTTTTGCCGACGGACTGTCCGTCAAGCTCGCCAGCCCGGCCAACAAAGCGCATTTTGATATATGTTCCGATATCACTTTAACCGCCGACGCCGGCGTTCAACAGGGAGAGATCAAAAGAGTTGAATTTTACCGGAACGGATTTCTGTTAAGATCCGATACAAAGGCGCCTTTTGAATACTTGTGGACGGATGTACCCACCGGTCTTTATGAATTAACGGCAAAAGTGATTGATGATAGCGACAATGAACTTTTATCCGAACCAAAGTTTATATATGTCGGTAATGCTGAGGACGGAAATCTGGTCACAAACGGAGAATTTACCTGCCGGGAATGGCCCTGGCGACTGGATCAGTATGAGGGAGCAAAAGCATTTTTTGATATATACCCTGATGCCTGGTTAACGGAAGATTCCTCCGGTGCATATATTGAAATACAGGAAATCGGCAGTCAGGTTTGGGGCGTTCAGTTAATGCAGCAATTTCAAATTAAGGCGGGACATACGTACGAAGTCAGTTTTTACGCCGTGGCGGACCAGCCGAAAGATATCCAGGTCACTTTTTCCATGGATTATGAACCCTGGGATACGCACTGGTACCAGGACATTACGGTATCCGATCTGCAGGAATACGGTCCGTATACTTTTGAATGCACTATTGACGATCCCAAGGTCATGTTCAAGTTTATACTGGGCGGCAATCTCACCGCTATCTTTATCGACGCCGTAAAAATAATTGATAAACAATGGACACTTGTTGATAATAATGACAGCAGAACAGTAAAGCAGTATGAATTATTTCAGAACTATCCCAATCCATTCAATCCAGATACCAGGATCAAATATTCCATCGGCAAACCTGGAAACGTAAAATTGTCGATCTATAATATTTTGGGAGAAAGTGTGTATTCCTGTACGGAAGCCAAATCCGCGGGAACTTTTGAATTTAACTGGGACGGCCGGGATAATCAGGGTCGTGCTGTCAATTCAGGAGTTTACTTTTACAAGCTCGAGTCGGGAGAATTTTCTTCAACGCGCAAGATGTTAATGTTGAAATAAACCGGCAACAATAATTATCAGAATTATTGAGTTTAAGGAGCCGTGAATGGCTTTTAAAGATGTTAAAATTTTGATTTCTTTAAAGGTTTTATGCTTGTTAATGGTTTGTTTTATCGGGGCGGTCTATACATCCGACTCTGAAAATAACAATGATTCAAAACCGTTGTTCATGGCCCATTTTATGCCCTGGTATCAAACGCCGTCGATTACCGGGTACTGGGGTTATCACTGGACGATGAACCATTTTGATCCCGACAAAACAAATGGAAACGGCAAGCGTGAAATAGCTTCAGTATATTATCCCCTGACCGGTCCTTATGACTCGATGGACAGCGACATTCTCGAATACCAGGCCCTGCTCATGAAACTGAGCGGGATTGACGGGGTGATGGTGGATTGGTACGGCATGGAAGATTTCTGGGACTATGCCATTCTGAACGAGAGCACACACGCAATTTATGACGCCGTAAAAAAAGCGGGTCTGCAATTCTCGATCGTATACGAGGATCAGACCATCAAACATATGGTGGATAATGGTTTTATTAATCAAAGCGGGGCCATCGCTCACGGCAAAAGTGTCATATCGTATATAGAGAAGAACTGGTCCAATACGGACACGTATTTGAAATTTGATAACCGGCCCGTATTGTTGACGTTCGGGCCGCAGTACTTTTCCGGCAGTTCCGATTGGGAAGCGCTGTTTTCCGGTCTGTCCGTACAACCGCTGTTTTTTACCCTCGATAACCGGTTGTCACCGGTTGCGGCTGGTGCGTATCCCTGGCCGCCGATGTGGAAATCCAACAGCAGCGGCATACTTACACAAACCGCATTAAATGATTATTTAATACAGTTTTATCAAAAAGCCGCGGGTTGGGATTACCTTGTTACCAGCGCGTTCCCCGGTTTTAACGATATTTATAAAGAAGCCGGCGTCGGCGACGGTTACGGTTTTCTCGATCCGAAAAACGGTTATACATTAAAATCGACGCTGCAGCAGGCCGTGGCGCAAAATCCCGATGTCATCCAGCTTGTCACCTGGAACGATTACGGCGAAGGCACCATTATTGAGCCCACCGAGGAGTTTGAATATTTATACCTTGAAATCGTGCAGCAGACACGGTCCGCTGTTGATTCCGCGTTTGTGTTTCAGAAACAGGACCTGTTATTACCGATGCGGATTTATAACTTGAGGAAACAGTATCCCGGTAATAAAAATGTCAATTCTTTGCTGGATACCGTATTCGGGCTCATAATTTCGGCACAGATCGATTCCGCGAACATTTTACTGGACAAAGCCGCAAATTTGTCCGGGAATGGCAACACACCTATAACATTTTTTTTGGAGCAGAACTATCCGAATCCGTTCAATCCGGGGACGACGATCAAATACAAACTTTTTCAAGGGTCCGAAATCAATTTATCCGTTTATAATACGAGGGGGCAACTGGTGGATACGCTGGTCAGCGGGTACAAAGATAAAGGCGAGTATACGTATGTCTGGGACGGCGGAGGACACCCGTCCGGTTTGTATTTCTATCGACTGACCGCCGGTAAGGACTCTGCCGTTAAAAAATGCCTGCGGCTGAAATAATATTATTTACTCCTTTATATCCTTTAAAACCTGATTCACCATCACCTCATAAAATTTGTCCGGCTGTTCCGATTCCGGCTGGTGCCCCGATTTGTCGAACAAAATCAAATGTTTGCCGTTCGGTGCGTCCAGTTTTTGATAATACTGGGTGACGAGTTCCGGCGATGTGAAATAATCGTATTGTCCGGCGATAAAATAAAAGGGGATTTCCAGACGGGGGATCTGTTCGAAAAGATTGACCCGGTAAAATTTATCATTCCATAAATAATTTATCGAAAAGAACGGGTTCATGCCCATTCTGAAAATATCCGGCAGGGTATATTCCGGTGTGGAGAGCAGAACCTTCCACTGGTTCCGTGACCTGACGTTGAATTTTTCTTTCATCATCTTATCGTATAAAACAGTGAGCCAGCGGCGTTGAACGAGTAATTGTTTCGGGATATAGGGCGGGTAACCGGTCTGTTGCAATTCCCTTATCGCTTTTTGGTTATCATATTGCCGGGCCAGCGCCAAAGTGCGGTCGTAGGATAAACTGTCATTTTTGAGCGGCCAGATCATTTGCCCGACGCCGGTGAAACTGTGGTACAATTCCGGGTGTTTGCCGGCCGCTTTAATGCCGATCAGGCTGCCGAAAGAACGGCCGACCAGGATTATTTTTTGTTTATGAAACCGTTCAATCAATATCCGTGTCAGTTCGACGGTATCGTTCTCGAGTTGTTCGATGGTCATGGATTCCACGGGGATGGAAGAATTGTAGGACTTGCCGGTGCCGCGCTGTTCCCAGTAGACCATGACGGCGTGTTTTTCCAGGTTGAGGCCGACGCCCAGGTCCCTGGCGCGCGGGAACAACGCCGAACCCGGTCCCCCGTGCAGGAACAGTAGTACCGGTTTGGTCCGGTCCCGGCCGCGGATGAGTATCCATTGGTCGACGCCGCCAAGGGTTACTTTTTCGAGCGAATGGATACCGGCGGGTTCCGCTATTCGCGAATTTTTTTTAGCCTGGTATTGCCACACCTGCTGGGTGAGGAAGACAAATGACCAGAAGGACAGGAACAACAGGAATACGATAATAAGGAATTTGTATTTTTTCATGGTTTGTGTCGGAATTGGGTAACAATTGATTTAAGAGTTTTTGCAAATGTAATGGATAATTTTTTTCAATCAAAGAAAAAAACTTGTGGACACTAAAATTACGATAGATTTGAATTTAGATAATGATTTGAGGAAAAGGTTACATTTGGTGATTTTAAATTTTGCCGATTATTACAACCAGGGGGTGCAACCCCTTGTTGTAAGGGAATGGAATATCCAAACTTCGCGAGATTTCAAATCCTGCGAGTTCTTAATGTGCGACGCACTTGTCAAGTGCGTCGCACAAACCTACTGGATTAATAGCCGGAATTTTAAAACAACGGGTATTTAGAATTTTAACAAATGTTTAGGGATATTAATTTCGATCATATTACTCAGGAACACGGTATCCGGCATCCGGGGGGGACGGGATTTTCTGGTTTTCCATCCTGGACAGGGATTTCCGGATAAAGCGGATATTCGCTTTTTGTAATGAACAAACCCTTATTATATGCGTAATGTGTACAGATATTACGAATGATTTACGCCCCGTTGTAACCTATATATGGATGCGGTATGCCGCATCCTGCGTATTCAATCGTTCAGTAGGGCGATGGCTTCGCCCTTTGTGAACCACGATACTCCAAATGCCCAAATCGCAAAGGATTCCAGCCAAAATATAAGATTTTTACCCAGAAACTCCGATTGTCCGATTATAACATATTTGATGATTATGCCCAACATGCAGAGCGCCATGATGATGCCGCACACTTTGTAGACAATATTACGTTGTTGTTTTTTCGGCGGGAGTTTGTCTTTATCATATTTGCTTTTTGTAAACAGACAATAGGAGAAATAGGTGAGTGTTGAAAAAAATGCAACGGTAAAAAATGCATGAACATAACCAACAATAAAGACAATGCCAGTAACATCGCCCGCAGGTTTAGTGGGGAACAGGGCAATACCGATAGCAAATACACAAGCCAGCTTGCCATATTTCGCGTCACCCTGATATCCTTTGTAGGAGTAGAGAAACATGCCAAAGGCGACCAGGGTACCTACCAGTACGTCACGCATACCGCTATAATAATAACTGCTGATTGAGGTCTGTAGTCCGGTTCCGAATATGATCAGTGCACCAAAAAATAAGACAAAGGGTAAGAAAATTCCTAAAATCCCGATTGTTTTCCTGAGTAATAAATAAGAAACAACCAGGGACGATTCATTATTATTTGAATTCATGGTTACTCCTTTTTATTTGTTTTTTCGCCTGCTTCCCGTCCCGAAACCGGAATTGGAAGCGCTTTTTAAACACGGCATTGTTATGCGAAATTGGGAATGCAGTCAGATAAACCAAAGTAGTTTTAAATATCATTTTTAATTAAAAAATATCTAATCATTATACACTGTTCCGCCATGCCGGCCAATATATTTCCATTTTTTGTTCTTTTTAAAAGAATATATGTTCATCGACCTTTTGGGATTTGTTCCGGTATCCTCGTTATTCTCAATTATTTGAAAAGAATAATAATATACAACGGCGCTATTATTGATAATTTGAATCGCAACTGGTGTGATTTCGTAAACGAGTATTTTATCAGTTTCTAAATAAAATCGGGTACAATTTCGTTGAGTATCTTTTTTTTAGAAGGTCGCGTAAATAATCCCAACATATAAAATCCGCGTGCAGATCACTTAAAATTTTAAAATTCTTATCTTTAGACGAATGCAGTTTGCCTTAAAGGTGTTTAATACTTGCTTTTGCGGTTCCTACTATTCCTGAAACAAAATGAATCTGGTTGTCAAAAATGAAAATAAAGCGCTGCTAATAACGGCAGAGTGATTTTATTACTTTTCACATTTTACCACCTTTATTTAATCGTTATTGTCTGGCTTATTTATAAAGTTGGATATAATAATAACAATTTTAAACGTGTTTATATTCAAAAATACTGAAAATATATGAAATTCTGCTGAAATTGACCGAAAATGTCCGAGATAAGGGGTGGATAAAAACACGTGTGTAATATTAAATATTCATACTTGATTTTATTAGAGTCTGACCGGTCGTATATTATTCTGGAAAACCGGATGAATAATAATGGGCAACACGCCCATCCAACAAACTAAAATTGCGCAGCCACCGAATAATAACTGCTTGATTAGTATTCTTCAATTATGCATCAGGCGGATTTTCCCCTGCGGCGCGCGCGGTCAGGTAACCCTGTGTGGTCAGGGCTCTGCGATCAGAGTAAAAAAACATCTCTCGCAGATTACGCGGATGACGCAGATTGATAAAGTTACATCGTTTCTGTCATTTCGATCTCCGAGAGAAATCTTTTCTCATGAACGACGCCCCGGGACGCATCACCTTAAATTTTGAAAAACCAGGTGTAGTCCACCTTTTATAATAGTTATAATGCCCATCCTTGTCCCCGAATCAATAATTACGAATAATTTTATCTGTATCCACAGGGGGACTACACATTGAGCATTTTGCGACGCCCCGGGATGTATCATTTTTAGGATTCTGTCTTTTTCATTTGATCGTCATTCAAAAAGACGACATCCCGGGGCGTTGATTTACAAGATTTCTCTTCGCTTCGCTTTTCGAAATGACAGATTGGCGACGACGGCCCGTACAACGCCCCGGAATGCATCGCCTTTATGCGATGCGTAATTCAGGCTCTTGAGGGGATTTGTATCCCCGGACGAGAAATGGCAACCGATTTCCAACACCGGTTTTCACGATTTAGCAATTTTAGCCGGATTAGAAACCCGGCGATAATTTACGCAGAGTTGGGTAACTCTGTGTGACCAGGGAAAGTACGGTTTAATAAGCCGAAGTACCTGTAAAGATATCAAATAAATTAATGCATATTTAATTCTGTTTTACAACCCCACCATACCAGCCGATATATATCCATTTATCGTCTTTTTTTATAAGAATATCCGTCCATCGACCTTTTCGAGTTTGTTTTTTCCCCTCAGCATCCTCGATTATTTGATAAAAATAATAATGTGCAACAGCGGTATTTTCTATAATTTGAATCGCAACAGGTGTGATTTCATAAACGAGCATTTTTTCGTTTTCAAAATAAAATCGGTTCCATTTTCGTTGAGAATCTTTATTCTGCGGAAGATCACGTATATAATTCCAACTCATAAAATCCGGGTGCAGGTCATTTAAAAATTTTTCAAGATTCCGCTCTTCAATCGCCTGCCAGTTTGCTTTCACGGCTTCCCATACTGTTTTTTGCTGTTCCGACCATTCCTGAGACAAGGATATTCTGGGTAACAATAAAATCATACAAAGCACTAATAATACCGAAAGGGTGATTTTAAAATTTTTCATATCGCACCACCTTTCTTTAATCGTTAGTACTTCGGCTTATTTTTAAATTGAATAGGTTGTAATTATAACAATTTTCAGAGTGGGTAAATTCAAATACAATGAATTTATGTAATTTTTATTGTATTTTAGCTGGGTATTTTAGGGATGAGAGATATAAAAACCTCAAGACAGAATGGAGAAAAATTGTTCAATGTATCTGCTTTTATTGGAATTCATCTTCGGTTAATTTATTTGTAGAGTCCGAAATTCATACAACAAGGGGTAGCATCCCCTTGTTGTATGAACACCCGAATATAAAAAGGTTGGCGACACGCCTGCCTACACGCTGTTCATTGATTGGGCATAACCCCTTTATTATGCGTGGCGAACAGATATTTAAATATTTCTTGATTATTGCTGGAAAAATGAGTAAAGTAAAATTGAATATTTCATTAATAATTATTACCCTGCACAAGATTACTATGGGACGGACTTTTTAAACAACCAATTTTAATGTATTATTGGAGTTACTACCCGTGACTATTGAAACCATTCGGGAAAAAGTAATCCCTGTATTAAAAAAATACCAGGTGGTAAAAGCATCACTGTTTGGTTCTTGGGTACGAGGTGAGCAAAAACCCGGAAGTGATATTGATTTACTGGTTGAATTTACAGAGGGAAAATCTTTGTTCGATCTTGTTAATCTTGAAAACGATCTCGAAGAAATTTTGGAGAACAAGGTTGATGTGCTTACCTATGCTTCCATTCATCCCCGTATAAAAGCGGCAATTCTGAGCGAACATGAGGTTTTCTATGAAAAAGAACCCGAAACTGTTCCTTGAACATATATTGGAGTGCATTGCTCTGATTGAAGAATATACCCGGGATGTAACGGCAGAAAATTTTATGGAATCGGTAAAGACGCAGGACATGGTGATCCGCAGACTGGAAATTATCGGTGAGGCGGTTAGAAACATCCCGGTGAATATTAAAAAAGACTAAAATCAAATCCCCTGGAGAAGCATTGCCGGTATGCGGGACAAATTGATCCATGAATATTTTGGTGTGGATTTGAAATTGACCTGGAACGTGGTCGTTAATGAATTGCCGGCACTGAAGAAAAATATTACAGAAATTTTGAACAATTATAAATAACGTATATTGCTTTGTCCGGGATTTCCAAAACCGGTTTTCAAGATTTAGCAATCGTGAACGACGCCCCGGGATGTATTATTTTTAGGATTCTGTCTTTTTCATTTGATCGTCATTCAAAAAGACGACATCCCGGGGCGTTGATTTACAAGATTTCTTTTCGCTTCGCTTTTCGAAATGACAGATTGGCGACGACAACCCGGATAACGCTACCGGACGTCGGTTTTTCCACCCAGGAGTAGAGTTGGTTAAACGCCCATTTTAATTTTTAACTGCCTTAAAGGTACCCCAATTCGTAACTCCACTATAGGACATCCAATACCATTTTCCCTCAATACAGTTATTTTCAATAATCCCAACCAAACTCAAATTATTGTCCTTATATTGGGGATTGAGCTCCATTGATATTGAAGTACCCTCAATATAACCTAAAAGCATACCTTCGCCAACCTGGGGTCCGATATTATTTCGATTATTCAGGCTGGTAAGTTGCCATGAACCTTTAATGTATACGGAATCTATGGATTCAATTTTTAACCAGCCATAAACGATCTGAATGCCCAGAGAATCATATGATTGGTAAGAATAACTTCCTGGGGGGCCTGGTTTCACTCCAAAAGGGGAATTGTCTTTTTCGCAGGCAATAAGCAGACCCAATGACAATAAAATAATATATACATTCAATTTCATGAGCCATCTCCAAAAATTGCCAACAATATTGTTATTTGCTTCCCATCTCTCACCACCCCGCATTTTCCGGCATAATGTCCCTGTCCACAATCTCGCCCGGTCGGGTGGTTTGTTCCGGCCAGAGTTTTCGTCCCGGATAGATGGACGTGTTGATGCCGGTCCGGCAGTCGTCGGAGATAATCGCGCCCAGCTTGTCCCGGCCGGTATCGACAAGCTTGTCCTTTATTTTGGATTGAACTGTATTGTCGTCATGGCGTTTGTTGGCGGTAATGGTACCTCCGCCGATATTGCAATTGTAGCCGATCACCGAATCGCCGATATAACACAGGTGCGCTATGGTTGTCCCGGCCATAATTATGGAATTTTTGATCTCCACGGCGTTGCCGATGCGGCAATTGTCCCCGATGGATGTGTACGGCCTGATATAACAGTTTGGGCCGATTTCGCAGTTGTCGCCGATGATAACCGGTCCCTCGATATAAACGCCGGCTTTGATCAGCGTGTTGGTCCCCACGGACACTGCACCTTTTAGGGTTACGCCGGGTTCAACTGTCCCCCGGATGTCCGCTTTGGTTAGTGCCGGCATAAAATACTCCTGGTGCTTCAGCAGGTCCCAGGCGTAACCGGTGGGCCGCCAGAACCCGGTAACGGGCACGACGAAAACATCCTGTTTTTTTGCGACGCTCAGAATCGTGGAGGTGATCTCGATCTCCCCGCGTACGCTCAACGGTGTTTTTTCCAGTTCGTCCATAAATTCCGGCTGCAGAACGTAACAGCCGATATTCACCAGGTCGCCGATATCTTCCTTTGGCTTTTCAACCAAATTCAGCACTTTATTGTTTTTATCAATATGGTATACACCGTAAATATTGGGATTGTCCACACGTTTGACAAGCGCGCCGTAATTTAGTTGCAACAGTTTTTCAAGATCCTCCCGCGCGAACAGGTCGTCGCCGTTCATGGCCACGAATTTGTCTTTGATATAAGGCCTGGCCTGCAAAACGGCATGACCGGTACCAAGCTGCTGTTTCTGTTCCTGGTAGATCAGTTTTATATTTTTGTAGCGGTCACCCAACAGGTTTTTGATCATTTCCTGCCGGTAACCGACGATCAATATCACTTCGTCGAACAATCCTTCCAACTGGTCAAGACTGTGTTCAATCAGCGGTTTATTCATAAACGGTAAAATCGGTTTTGGCCGGGTCAGGGTTAACGGATAGGTGCGTGTGCTTTTCCCGGCGACCATCAAAACGGCCTGCATGTCTTCACTCCTCTATTTTGTTTCGGTTTACAGTAATACAAATATAGTTTATCAAAATGTTTCGTGCAAGGATTAATATATGGTAATTTTATTTTTAATGCTCGCTGATTACGCTGATTCCGTAGATAGCAAGTTAAAAAAGCTAAACCGGATTGACTTTTCAGGATAACGTTGAGAGTAAAAAAACGTTTACGCATTTTTTCCATGATATAATATTTACTTAAAAATCCGGGCACACGAAAATCTTTTACTTGAAAATAAGAACATATTTTAATATACTTGATTATTAAAGTATACTTGATGTGGAAAAAAACAACTTATAAATATTGCTAACGAGGTGCAGGATGAATAACAGTATAAACCGGAGAGAATTTATGGGTCAAACAGCGGCAGTCGGAATTGGGGCGGCGCTGGGTGCTAAAACGGTATTCGCTCAACAGGGGGAAAAAAGCAAAGCTAAAAAGGTATTATTTGTCTGGGGCGGCTGGGACGGCCACGAACCGGCTCAATGCCGGGACATTTTTGTGCCGTGGATGCAGGACCTCGGCTGGGACGTGACGGTTTCGGACACGCTGGACCCGTATACAGACAAAGCGCTTATGGATTCGCTGGATTTGATCGTGCAGATTTGGACAATGGGAACAATCAGCGGGGAACAGGAAAAAGGACTGCTGGACGCGGTTAAAAGCGGGATCGGACTGGCGGGCTGGCACGGCGGCCTGTGCGACGCATTCCGCCAGAATACCGAGTACCAGTTCATGACAGGCGGCCAGTGGGTTGCCCATCCCGGCGGCGTCATTGATTACGAGGTCAATATTACCGACCGGAAGGACCCGGTAACCAAAGGGTTGAAAGATTTTAAAATGCATTCCGAACAGTATTACATGCATGTCGACCCGTCCAATAAGGTGCTGGCGACAACGACTTTTAACGGTGAGCACGCACCCTGGATTGACGGCAGTATTGTGCCGGTCGCCTGGAAAAAGTATTACGGCAAAGGCAGGGTTTTTTATACATCGCTGGGGCATGTTGCCGCCGATTTTGACGTTCCCGAAGCGCTAACTATTATGCAGCGCGGTATTTTATGGGCCGCGGAGAGCAAATACGGGGAAAAGGAAAAACTGATCCGCAATGTGTATCTTGGGAAATAATTTTTTTTGAATTCAACCGCTTGATAAAAAAGCCCGTTGAATCCAGACGGGCTTTTATTTATCTATTAATTTGACCGATAAAAAATCAATAAAAACAATTATTTATATATTTTCACTTTTGTAGGATGACAGTTTTAAACCTTTTGATACAACCCCACGGACATTATATCAGGGCGTCTACTTTTGCTTAATCTTGAAACAGATATTTCATATTTACATGTATTTTCAACTAGCAGGAGATGATTTCAAGCCTGCCGGGCTTGAACAATTAAAAAATTGTAATCCAAATCATTTCATAATAACAATTGAAAACAATAGCCTTTTTGCTGACAGCATTTGGCCACGCTGATCACTCAGATTCATTTCATAATTTATTATTGGGCCAATTCCGAATGCAGCAAAATGATATGCCGATGTTAAGGACAAATCGAGAAACAAATCCGCATCGGTATAACCATCGCAAAAATTGGTATAAACTGCTTCCCCATGGCGCCAAATCAGGTTTGTGGTAATACACTAATCTTTTTTACATATTGGAACGGATATCCGAGTTGGATTTCATTTGTCATTGAAATAACTTTTTAATTTTGTATCAGAATAATTTGTAAAGTAATCCGCCGAATGAAAACTTGATTTAACCTTGAAAGCTATACTGATCTTTGAATCTAAATTCAGAGGAATAATAAATCCCCAACAAGTTCCATCCGGCTTGATATTGAATCTATTACTATTATTACCGGATGAATGATTGATACCAATAAAAAAAGCCGCCTAGATTCTGTGCAATCCCATTATATGCCATAACCAGGATCACCGTTGCCAGTATTCTGCTTTTTATATTCTCTCTCTTTTTAATATAGATAAATCGATAACTGCAAATACTTGTCCCGGCAGGTAATTATTTGTTTTTCCTCCTTGCCTGTTTTTTGTATAGCATGTTTATGTAAAGAAAAAAAACCTGCTATTTTTCATTTAAACCAGAACTAACCGAATTGGTCTATGGTTGATAATTGGAAAAGGATTTTGATTTGAAAACGATAATTTATTGCAAGTTTTTCAGATCATCCAGATCTTTTTCCCTGCCGCTTGCTTTTTTATTCTTTTTAAGATCATCAAGGCTGATGATATTTACCGGCACACCATCAATAGCGGCGTTGGTTTTGTTGCGGTAACAATTGTCGAAACTAACCCCGGAAACACCGGTTAATATTTCAATACGAACCGGGACGTTACCCATTCTTATGATATTATTTTGCCGCAGAAAAATTTCCGGGCGTAATTCTGGAACATTAAAACCAAAGTCCTGCAGAACCGATACCATTTTTTTTGCATTTGAAGGATTTATGGCTATCCATATATCGATGTCTGCCGTTGCCCGGAGGTAACCGTGATAACCCACTGCATAACCTCCGATTATCAGATAATCGACTTTATGTGAGTTCAGCAATTTCAAAAAATCCTGAAAGTCCGGATGTAGCAAGATCGCCATAATTTAATATCCTTAACATTTCCATATATTCCAGTCTTTCTTCCGGAGACCGGGATAGCCAATAATCTTTATCGCTTAAATCGTCTGTCAAAGAGTGCACTGAAAGCGCAGATTTATCAAGAGGCGGAAATTGATTTATTTTTGATCGTCCCATTTCATATGACTTGTAAAATACACATATTTATTATTATTGTTTCATTCAGCCACGATATTCATGTACAACCATTACAAAAAATCATCAATAATAAAAGTAATTTTGTTACAATTAGCAAGAAAATTTTATATTTTTGCAGGAAATTTTAATGACAGGCTGTAATATGGAAAAGCGGGGTACCGCTTTTCCATAAAAGTCATAATACTATCGATAAGAAGACTTAAAATTTAGCAAATGGTAACGCCTCCGGTTGTTAAATTACCGGCCTCCTGTTAATAAACCGGAATTTGCACAGATCGCCGGTTATCAGGTTAAACATTGTTCAGGTATTTATCCACACCTTCCGCGACTTTTCTGCCCTGATGGATCGCCCTGACAACCAGAGAGGCTCCCATCACGCAGTCGCCGGCCGCGAACACACCCGGCACGGTGGTCATCAAATTGGAGTCGACGATGATGTTTCCGCGAGGATCACAATCGATGTGGTAATCCTTTACCAGCGGTCCATGTTCCACATGAATAAATCCCATGGCTAACAACACCAGCTCCGCTTTGAGCTCAAATTCGGAACCGGGAACTTCTTTAAAATTCCGGCGACCGTTTTTGTCAGGCTTTGACCATTTTAACCTTACGGCTCTGACGCTTTCCACAATTTCATTTCCGATAAATTCTTTTGTCATGATACTCCAGCCCCGTTCGCAGCCTTCTTCCTGGGATGAGGATGTCCGTAATGTTTCCGGCCAGGTAGGCCAGGGATTGTCCGGGGTTCTTTCCAGCGGGGGTTTGGGTAATATTTCTATTTGTTTCACGTCACGGGCCTTTTGCCGGACGCTGGTACCGATGCAGTCGGAACCCGTATCTCCACCGCCAATGATCAGGACATGTTTGTCTTTTGCGGAAATTTTTTGTACCGCGGGGATATTATCCCCGGCATTCAATTTATTTTGCTGTGTGAGAAACTCCATCGCGAAATGGATGCCCTTTAAATCCCTGCCGGGAACTTCGAGATCACGTGGAATAGTGGAACCGGCCGTAATGACAACGGCGTCAAATGATCTCTGTAAATAACGAACAGAAATGTCCACACCGACATCAACGCCGGTTTCAAAAATAATCCCTTCCTGGCTCATCTGCTCAAGACGGCGGTCAATAATATGTTTTCCCAGTTTAAAATCCGGTATACCATATCGCAGCAAACCGCCCACACGGTCCGCTTTTTCAAATAAAATAACTTTATGGCCTTTACGGGCAATCTGCTGGGCAGCGGCCAATCCCGCCGGACCGGAGCCGATTACGGCAACTCTTTTATTGGTTTTGAATGAAGCCGGCTGCGGTACGACCCATCCTTTTTCCCAGCCCCGTTCAATGATCTGCAATTCTATTTGTCTGATTGTTACGGCGGGCTGGTTAATGCCAAGTGTACATGCCGATTCACAGGGCGCAGGGCAAACCCGGCCGGTAAATTCCGGGAAATTGTCCGTTGAATGTAAAATATCCAGCGCCATTTGCCATTGGTTCTGGTATACCAGGTCGTTCCAATCCGGAATACGGTTCTGTGTCGGACATCCAAAAGTATGACATGAAGGGACACCGCAATCCATACAACGGGCCGCCTGCTTCATGGCACGGTCTTTTGATAACAACTCTTCAAATTCACGAAAATCGTGGATTCGTTGATGCACCAGCCGTTTGGGGGCATCCTCACGTGTATATTCAATAAATCCTGTCGGCTTAGCCATTATATACCTCCTCAGTCGCGGAGACTGTCGCTCTTTCCGTATCTTCTTCCAGCTTCATTCTTTCCAATACTTTACGATAATCTATCGGCATGACCTTTACAAATAAAGGTAAATAGGTTTCCCAATTTTCAAGCAGTAACTGGGCACGGGGACTGTTTGTGTACCGGTAATGCGCTTCAAGCATATCATGTAATTGCCTTTTGTCTTCTTTTTGCCATACACTTTCAAGATCGACCATATCCAGGTTACATTTTGTGTCAAAGAGTTCATTTTCATCGAAAACATAAGCAATGCCGCCGCTCATTCCCGCGGCAAAATTATTACCGGTCGAGCCGATGACAACAACTATGCCGCCGGTCATATATTCACAGCCATGATCTCCCACACCTTCCACAACAGCTTTTGCGCCGCTGTTACGGACGGCGAATCTTTCTCCGGCCTTGCCGTTGATATAAACTTCCCCGCCGGTGGCGCCATACAAAACGACATTACCGACGATAACATTTTTGTGTGGAACAAAAGTGGACTTTGCGGGCGGAACCAATATCAAACGACCGCCGGACATGGATTTACCCAGATAATCATTGGCATCGCCCTCAATATGCATGGTAATACCGGGTGCCAAAAAAGCGCCAACACTTTGACCGGCGGAACCCTCAAATTTCAGATTGATCGTATCTTCGGGCAATCCCTTGGCCCCATATTTTTTGGTAATTAAACCGCTCAATCTTGAACCTACGGTTCTGTGTACGTTGCGTACGGGCAGTTTTATTGTAACAGGTTTCATATCGTCGATTGCCGGTTTCGACAGTTCGATCATTTTCAGGTCCAAAACTTCGTTTTCGTCAGGATCATGGGAACGCTGACAACAACGTAGTTGTGTAATTGTTCCGTTATCAGTTGATAATAATAACGGGGTCAGATCTACTTTTTTAGCTTTCCAGTGATCGATAGCGGGCTGGAAATCCAGCATGTCTACCCGGCCAACCATTTCATCTATGGTCCTGAAACCGAATTCGGCCATATATTCCCTGAATTCCTGGGCTATAAATCTTAAAAAGCGTTCTACATATTCGGGTTTACCGGTAAACCTTGAACGAAGAGTTTTATCCTGTGTAGCAACACCAACCGGACAGGTGTTAAGATGGCATTTCCGCATCATGATACAGCCAAGAGTTATCAGCATGGCGGTTCCAAAACCATATTCTTCGGCGCCCAATAATGTGGCAACAGCCAGATCACGGCCGGTTTTTATTTGGCCGTCTGTTTGTACGCGAATCCGGTCCCGCAGTTTATTATATATCAGGGATTGCTGAGTTTCCGCCAGTCCAAGCTCCCAGGGCAATCCCGTATGCTTGATAGACGTTAACGGGGAGGCCCCTGTTCCACCGTCATGACCGGATACCAGCACGGTATCGGATTTTGCCTTTGCCACGCCGGAAGCGATGGTGCCGACCCCGACTTCGGAAACCAGTTTTACGGAAACCCGGCAATCCGGGTTGACCGATTTCAGGTCATAAATAAGCTGCGCGATATCCTCAATAGAATAAATATCATGATGCGGCGGGGGTGAAATCAGAGTGACGCCCGGCGTGGTATGACGCACACGCGCGATATCTTCACTGACTTTGTGCCCCGGAAGTTGTCCGCCTTCACCCGGTTTTGCTCCCTGCGCGATTTTGATCTGTAATTCATCCGCGTTCATGACGTATTCCGTGGTCACGCCAAAACGTCCCGAGGCGATCTGTTTAATCCGGGAACGTTTTGAATCGCCGTTCTTCAGCGGTATATACCGGGCCGGATCCTCGCCGCCTTCACCGGAATTACTGCGCGCACCAAGACGGTTCATACCGATTGCCACAGCTTCATGCGCCTCTTTGCTGATTGATCCATAGGACATTGCTGCGCCGACAAAACGTTTGGTAATTTTTTCTACGGGTTCCACCTCATCAATCGGGACGGGAGTTCCTTTTTTAAATGTGAATAAACTGCGAAGAGTTGCACGGTTACTCGAATTATAATCCAGTATTTTGGTATATTTTTTAAAAGCATCATAATCATTATTGCGTGTCGCCATTTGCAGTAAATAAATCGCTTCGGTGGACCATAAATGATTTTCGCCGTTCACTCTGATATGGTAATTTCCGCCGGCTTCCAGCAGTTTTTCGGTTTCACCTATGTCAGGAAAAGCTTTGCGATGACGAATGTACACTTCTTCGGCGATTTCATTCAACCCAATACCGCCGATACGCGACGCCGTATTACAAAAATATTTATTGATAAGCTCGCTGCCAAGACCGATTGCTTCGAAAATTTGGGAACCAAAAAAACTATGCAAAGTCGAAAGGCCCATCCGGCTTATGGTTTTTAATAATCCTTTCTTGACCGCCTGGATATAATTATCCATAGCTTCTTCTGCCGTACAGGGTTGTTCAAGCATGTTTGCTTCACATAGTTCATGAATAGTCGAAAAAGCCAAATATGGACAAATAGCGTCCGTTCCAAATGCGATCAGCAGGGCGAAATGCATCACTTCCCGCACTTCACCCGATTCGACGATGATGGCCGCCGAATTACGTAACCCTTTGTTAATCAGAAAATGATGCAAACCGGAAGCAGCAAGTAAAACAGGAATAGGCGCATGGTCTTTATCCATATTACGATCTGTTAAAATTAAAAGCGTGGCGCCTTCTTGAATATAATCATAAGCCTGTTGAAAGACTGAATTCAGCGCTTTTTTAAGCGAATTGCCGCCGCCGTATCCTGAAAATAAAATATCAATATACCGGGGCTGGATATCGGGATGTTCCGATTCCTTGATTCGCATCATATCTTCGGGAGTCAGGATCGGGTGGCTCAATTTCAAGCCGCGATAATGTTCGGGCGTTTCTTCCAGAAAATTCTTTTCACGGCCGACAAAACTTTCCAGAGACATGACCAATTCTTCCCGCAACGGATCAATCGGCGGATTGGTTACCTGGGCGAACAGTTGTTTAAAATAGGCGAATAATAACTGAGATTTATTTGAAAGGATCGCCAGGGGAATATCGTTTCCCATCGAACCGACAGGCTCCTGGCCGCGTGAGGCCATCGGGTTGAGAATCATTTTCAGTTCTTCATCGGTATAACCAAAAGCATGTTGTCTCTGTTTAACAATCGCAGCATCTTCTTTTGTTACTTTTGAAGGTGTGAACAAACCACGCAACTGGATGTGGTTTTCCCTTACCCATCTTCGGTACGGTCTTTGACGGGATATCTTCGCTTTAATTTCATTATCGGGTACAATTCTTTGTTGCTGTAAATCAACCAGAAACATTTTCCCCGGCTGCAGACGCCCGCGGCTTAAAATATTTTCCGCGGGAATATCCAGCACCCCGGTTTCCGATGCCATCACAACAAGGCCGTCTTTTGTCACCGTATAACGTGCGGGTCGCAGTCCGTTACGGTCCAGCGTGGCGCCGATATAACGGCCGTCGGTAAAGGCCAGAGCCGCAGGGCCGTCCCAGGGCTCCATCAGGGCGGAATGATATTCATAAAAAGCACGTTTATCTTCACTCATTTTAATACGCGGTCCATAAGCTTCCGGCACCATCATCATGACAGAATGGGGTAACGACCGCCCGGCCAACAGAAGCAGTTCCAGGCCGTTATCAAAAATGGATGAATCACTGCCGTTTTCGATCAGTATCGGTTTTATTTTTTCTATATCTTCACCGAATAACGCGGAGGAAATGTGAGACTCTCTGGCCCGCATTCTGTTGATATTACCGCGCAGTGTGTTGATTTCGCCGTTATGCGCCAGGTGACGGAATGGCTGTGCAAGGTTCCATGTCGGTAATGTATTGGTGCTGTATCTTTGATGCACTATGGAAAATGCGCTGGTAAAATTATTGTTTTTCAGGTCCGGGTAAAAAGTAGATAATTGTGTCCCGGTCAATAATCCTTTATAAATAATTGTTTTACAGGAAAAACTCGGAACATAAAACTGGCTGGTATCGACATCATTCCATTTTAATACCTGTTTCTCGATTAATCTCCGGATAACATATAATTTCCGTTCAAACGCTTCAGTGTTCATCTTTTCTTTTGAAACAAATAAGTGTTCGATTTGCGGTTGAGTGGATTTAGCCAGCTCTCCCAAATGATCATTGTGGACAGGTACTTTTCTCCATCCCAGCACACGGCAATCTTCCTGCCTGACTATATTTTCAAATTCTTTTTTACATTTGTTTAAAAGTGTTGATTCGGTGGGTAAAAATACCATAGCGACGGCATAATCTCCGGCTTTGGGTAATTTAAAATCCAGGCCGCTATCACGCGATTGGAAAAATTTGTCGGGAATTTGCAGCATTAATCCGGCTCCGTCACCTGTTCCTTTATCTCCGCCCACGGCCCCGCGATGTTCAAGGTTTATCAATATTTTTATTGAATTGACAACCAGCGAATGGTCCGGCTCACCGTTTAGCTTGGCAATAAATCCAACGCCGCAGCTGTCATGTTCATATGCAGGATCATATAATCCCCTTGCCCCGGGGAATCCCGCCGCATTGTAATTCAACAGGTTACTACTTTTGTCCATATCCGTCCTCAACATCTTTTTATATATTGTTTTACCTGTTCATTTAATATCATTATTAAATGTTATTCATTAACCAATCTGATTTTTAATATTATTATTTTGGGACCGCATCAATTTGATGCAGCCCTTAAATTTTTTTAATTTATGGAATTAAAAAAGGGGGTGCATCAAATTGTGCGGATACGTTTCAAATTTACTTTTAAAATAATCAAATGCATTTCAAATCGCGAACCTGGATTTGTTATTCAGTAGTCATTCTTTAGATATGTTATCATATTCTTTTGATCACAGGATGTCTTGAAACGAAAAAATCCATCTACAGCCTTACGAAATCTGATCTCCGGTATCCGGTCAACGGATACGCAAGCAATCTGATAAATAATTCAACACAAGGGAAATTAAACAATTATTTTAATTATTACAATTATTTTTTATATATCAATCTTTATAATTATGAAAATACGCCTATATCGTCAGATTATTTTATTTTTTTGTTTACTTCCAGCAGACGTTCGGCCGCTGTTTTTTTATGA
This sequence comes from Candidatus Zhuqueibacterota bacterium, assembly GCA_016934825.1. Classification (GTDB taxonomy): domain Bacteria; phylum Zhuqueibacterota; class Zhuqueibacteria; order Residuimicrobiales; family Krinioviventaceae; genus Fontivivens. Next base: position 25,296 of record JAFGSB010000150.1, on the reverse strand, counting down.
TCCTCATCATCCGAAGTGCTGATCGGTAACTCTGCAACTTTTTCGTATTCGGCTTTGGCCAGTTCCCATTCATCCATTTCTTCATAGGTTAATCCCAGTTCAAGATGATGGTTAATATATGTGGGATTCAGGTCTATGGCTTTTTGGAAATGTTCAACGGATTTTTCATTGCTGGCGTCAGGTAAACCACCGTATAAAATTTTTGCAAAGGTTTTTTGTATTCCGCCCAAATTAGCTACTTTACGGTGCCAGCGGGCCAGGACATGATGGGCAATATCCTTGTTCGGATCGAGTTCAAGAGCTTTGAGCGATTCTTCTTTGACAACCGCGGACAGTTGAACCTGTTTTTTCTTGCCGGAAATTAAAGCCACACGCCCCACGGCGACAGCCAAGGAAAGATGCGCATCTGCATTATCCGGACATTTTATTATAGCCAAACGGGCAAATTTTTCACCTTCGGTATAATATTCCTCCTGTTTATCTTTTTCCGCAAATTCTCCAACATCGACATAACCGCGGGATACTTTCCATGCTGCATCACAATTTGTGGTGTCCGCCTGATAGGCCAGCAGGTAATTTTGCAGTGCCGTTTCATTATCATAATTGTCATATGCCTCATCACCCTTTTGCATGTATTCGGCAAAAGTCGTATCAATACTTTCCTGTGCATAAGCACAGACAACAAGAACAAAGAGAACCGCGACTAATTTTTTCATGACCTCTCTCCCGGATTTAAATTAAAAATGAATGAATTTCATTATTCTATTGTTTTTTTATAAAAATGTCAAATGTTTTTTTTGAAAAAATACATTTTTCTTTTATCTAAGATATTGGATAATTATATTTACAGTTTAGAAAAATGGAGTAAAATTCAATTATTAATATGTCGGAAAAAAATAAAATCATTATCAGAGGTGCAAGAGAGCACAATCTGAAAAACATAAACCTGGAGATCCCCAGGGACAAGCTTGTCGTCATTACCGGATTGTCGGGCTCCGGTAAATCATCCCTTGCGTTCGATACAATTTACGCGGAAGGTCAGCGGCGCTATGTTGAATCGCTATCGGCGTACGCACGTCAGTTTTTGGGGCTAATGGAAAAACCGGATGTTGATTATATCGAAGGGCTTTCTCCCGCGATATCCATCGAACAAAAAACAACGGGGCGGAATCCCCGTTCCACCGTGGGTACCGTAACGGAAATTTACGATTACCTGCGGCTGCTGTTCAGCCGAATCGGTACGCCATATTGTTACAATTGCGGTAAAAAGATTGAACGGCAAACCGTTCAGCAAATAGTTGACCGGATTCTGGAGCAGCCCGAGGGGATCAAAATACATGTGCTGGCGCCGATTGTCCGGGGCAGGAAGGGCGAATATAAGGATGTTTTCGCGGAAGCAAAACGTGATGGGTACGTACGTGTGCGTGTGGATGGGGAAACGCTTGATCTGGAATCGGATATCATACTGGATAAGAATAAAAAGCACAATATTGAAGTTATTGTTGACCGGTTAATAGTAAAACCGGATATAAGTTCCCGGTTAACGGACTCGGTGGAGACCGCGCTGGGACTGGGCGGCGGGATTTTGCTTGCGGATATTATCGGAAAAGAGGAACAGCTCTTTAGCGAAAACTTTGCGTGTATCGACTGCGGTATATCCTACGAGGAGCTCGCCCCGCGAATGTTTTCGTTTAACTCTCCTTACGGGGCCTGTCCGACATGCAACGGTCTGGGCACTAAAATGGAAATCCAGCCCGATCTGGTCGTGCCGGACAAGACGTTATCGCTCAGTCAGGGGGCTTTGGTGCCGTGGGGCCAGTTGCGAGAGGGGTGGTATATCACTCTGGCCAAAGGTGTGGTTGAAAAATTCGGTTATGATATTAATACACCCTATGAAAAATTATCACCGGAATGCCGGCATGCTTTATTATTCGGCACAAATGAACAAATCGAATTTGATTATAAATCACGGACGGGGTCGCATGAAGGGGTTTTCAGGCATAAATTCGAAGGCGTTATCAGAAACCTTGAACGTCGTTATCACCAGACCGATTCGTCGGGTATCCGGGAATGGATCGAAAAATTTATGAACATGGTACCGTGTCCTGACTGCAACGGCGCACGGCTGAGACCCGAAGCAAGAGCGGTCCGATTGGGCAAATACGCCATTCAGGACGTGTCGGCCATGTCCATCAAACAATCGGAGAATTTTTTTACGAAAATCAAACTCACGGCAAGGGAACAACAAATCGCGCACCAGATTTTAAAAGAGATCCGGGAGAGACTGGGTTTCCTCAAAAATGTCGGGTTGGATTATCTGACACTGGACCGGGCCGCCGGCACATTGTCCGGAGGCGAAGCGCAGCGGATTCGATTGGCTACGCAGATCGGTTCCCAGCTTGTCGGCGTGTTGTATATTCTTGATGAACCGTCTATCGGTCTGCATCAGAGAGATAATAAAAGGCTTATCGATACCCTGATAAAATTACGCGACCTCGGCAATACCGTTATTGTCGTCGAGCATGACCAGGAGACGATTGAACATGCCGATTATCTGGTTGATCTCGGTCCCGGCGCCGGAGAACACGGCGGGCGGGTGGTTGCCGTGGGAACCCCGCGGCAGGTGGCCGAATGCCCGGATTCGATTACCGGGCAGTACCTAACCGGGATTAAATACATCCCGCTCCCGGAGAGCCGCAGAAACGGCAACGGGGCGAAACTTGTGCTTGGCGGCGCATCCGGCAATAATCTTAAAAAAGTTGAATTGGAAATTCCGCTTGGATTGTTTGTCTGCGTAACCGGCGTTTCGGGCAGCGGCAAATCGTCGCTGATCAATGAAACGTTGTACCGTATTTTGCAGAAACATTTTTATAACAGCAAAGAAAATCCGCTGCCTTATGACTCTATCGAAGGTCTCGAACATGTGGACAAGGTGATCGATATCGACCAGTCGCCCATCGGGCGGACGCCGCGTTCGAACCCGGCGACTTATACCGGTGTGTTTACCCACATACGGGACCTGTTCGCGCAATTGCCGGAATCGAAAATTCACGGCTACAAGCCAGGAAGGTTCAGCTTTAACGTCAAGGGCGGCAGGTGTGAGGCCTGTGAGGGCGACGGTATTATCAAAATCGAAATGCACTTTTTACCCGATGTATATGTAACCTGCGAAGTCTGCAAGGGCAAACGTTACAACCGTGAAACGCTTGAAGTTAAATATAAAGGCAAATCCATTGCCGATGTGCTGGATATGACCGTTTCCCAGGCGCTTGAATTTTTCAAAAAAATTCCGTCCATTCGTAACAAACTGCAAACCCTGTATGATGTGGGTTTGGGATACATCAAGCTGGGACAGCAGGCAACAACCCTGTCGGGCGGCGAGGCACAGCGGGTCAAACTGGCTACGGAACTTTCGAAAAGGAGCACCGGCAAAACGATTTATATTCTTGACGAACCCACAACCGGCTTGCATTTTGAGGACATCAAAATGCTGCTGAACGTTTTAAATACCCTGGTAGATCGCGGTAATACGGTCGTGGTCATCGAACACCAGTTGGATGTGATCAAGACGGCCGATTATATAATCGATCTCGGTCCCGAGGGGGGCGATGACGGCGGCTGTATCATCGCCGCCGGTACGCCGGAGGAGATCGCCCGGGTCAATTCGTCCTTCACAGGTCAGTTTTTATTCAAGGAATTCCAGAAAAACAAACTGAAAACGAATGTCAAACAGTAAACAGCAAAGATAACTGGTATAAAAGGTTATTTGTGAAAAGATAAACACGTTTCTTACGCTAATCATTTTCATACAGGATAACAGAATTGAAAACAACACTTCTCTCTATTGTGATTTTGATTTTTTTTAGTATTGTCAGTTACTCAAAAGCATCGGATACGATGGATCATCAGGTTTGGGAAGGGATAGGATTGAGTAAAAAGTTGTATCCGAATTTTGAACTGGCATTTGATAAAGAAATACGATATGAAACCGGCGTTCATTTTAAAAATTTTGACAAGGTGACATTCGCCGCAAATTATGATGCGGCCCACTGGCTGCAACTGAGTGTGGAATACTGGCGGGGGCAGACCAGATCCGGAACCGAATGGCGTAAAGAACAGAAACCGGTTCTAAGTGTTAATTTTAAATATTATATTCCACGGGTGGAACTGTCAGCCAGGCAAAAACTGGAATACCGATTGATAGAAAATTCTGAAAATATTCCGGTTTACAAATTCAGGACACAGGTCAAATATCCGTTCAGAAATCACAAATTGTTATCGGAAGCCTATATCAACGACGAAATATTTGTCAATCTGAACACAAATACATTTTATTTAAACCGGATGCGAGCCGGGGTAAAATTGAAGTACGGGTACATCTCGCCGGACATCAATTATGTTTTCCAGTTATCAAATAAAAAAGACGAGTGGACCACCATTCACGCGTTTGCGGTTAAGATCTGGCTGCAGTTTTGAAAACAGGACAGGGGCTATAATCACTAACCACAAGGACGCAAAGGGAATAGTATGGAGTGCCGTTCCTTTATGGACGGCTGCGAGTCGATAGACTCGCTTTCAAAAATATCCTTCATAACCGCATCGCATAAAGGTTTAGAGTGTGTTTCAGTTGTAGGGTGCGCATCAGCGCACCATTCAATAATTAAGGCCGCAATGTAGTGTGTTTTAGTCGTAAATGTAGGGTGTGCCTTAGCGCACCACCCAATAATTTGAATAATTTAACCCGCACATATAAGGTGCGCCGAGGCGCACCCTACTCACCCATATAATTTTTATTATTTAATTTCATAAAAATATTTTCGTTCAATAAATCATCATATAATCCCAATTCCACAAATTTATGAACACTTGACCACGGCCAATCCAACGGATTTTTTACATATCCATGTTTAACCGGATTGTAATGAATATAATCAATATGTGTATACAAATCTTTTTCATTCCGAATGGTGTGTTCCCAAAAACGACGCTGCCAAACATACCTTTCACGTCTTTTTGTTCGGGATGGGTTTTTCTCAGGAGGATTTTTTTTATCAAGACAATATTCCCGGGTGAATAAACCTTTAATGCTTCTCCATCTCAATGAATAATCAAAATCACCCGGCGGCAATTGCCAGATACAATGAATATGGTCCGGCATTAAACATATTGCAATTATTTTAAAAGAATATTTTCGTCTTGTATTATTAATTGATTTTTTTAATAATTCCCGCGCATGTGGATCATTGAATACGGGTTGGCGATTATACGTGACCACCGTGAAAAAATAGGTGCCGCCCTCGATTTTTACACGAATATAATCAGGCATTTTTCCCCTCTATGTTTTGGTTAAATTTTTTGTTATTATTTAAAAGTAGGGTGTGCTTTAGCGCACCACCAAATAATCAGAGCCACACATGTAGGTGTGCCTTGGCGCACCCTACCTTATCTTACTGGTCATTTTTTTTCCTATATAAATTAGGATAAAAATTCCAATCGTATTGAACAGCAAAGAGAAAATTGCCCGAATCCACCCTATATTATGAAGAGTTGTTATTATTAAAGATAAGATAAATCAGAATTTGTGCAAGTAAAAAGTAGAAAAAGTAGGGTGTGCTTTAGCGCACCATTAGATAATTAGAGTAATTCAACCCGCATATATAAGGTGCGCCGAGGCGTACTCTACATGCTACTCGGGGTCCATAGCGTCGGACATCTTACTCTTGTTTATATTTCTTGCGCATTCCTCCGGGGTGTGTAATACGTGTTTTCTGCCAGTCTTTCAATATTCCCATAAAATATATTTAACTAATGTTTGCTTTACTGAATTATTTTAAATATTTTTATTATTCATGGTATTAAAAAAACAATATTGAAATATGAGCGAATTGTATATTAAAGATAAGGAGTACATATCATTATGCAAAATTTCGAGTACCGGAATCCGGTAAAAATTGTTTTCGGAAAAGGCACAATCGGTAAATTATCCGATCTGATAACAAAAGATAAAAAGATATTGCTGGCATACGGCGGCGGTTCAATAAAAAAGAACGGTGTTTATGACCAGGTCGTCAAAGCCCTGAAAGGATATTCGGTCGTCGAATTCGCGGGTATCGAACCGAATCCGCAATACGATACCTGCATGCGTGCCGTAAAAGTCGTAAAAGACGAAAAGATCGATTTTATCCTCTCTGTGGGCGGCGGCTCCGTGTTGGACGCGGTCAAATTTATTGCCGCGGCGGCCAAATTTGAAGGGCCGGAATCCTGGGACATATTGACAAAAAACGCTAAAATTAAATCCGCCGTACCGCTGGGATGTGTGTTGACCCTGCCGGCAACCGGATCGGAAATGAACACCAACGCGGTTATTTCCCGCAGTAAAACCGGCGAGAAACTGGCCTTTTCCAGTGAACAGGTTTCCCCGGTATTTTCTATCCTCGATCCGGAAACTACCTACTCGCTTCCGGAAAGCCAGGTGGCCAACGGCGTTGTGGACGCGTTTGTCCATGTTATGGAGCAATATATGACCTATGACGTCAATTCGCCGGTGCAGGACAGATTTGCCGAGGGAATATTGAAAACACTGATCGAAGAAGGACAAAAGGTCATGACGGACCCGAAAAATTACGAGGTCCGGGCCAATATTATGTGGGCCGCGACTATGGCGCTGAACGGGCTCATCGGTCAGGGTGTGCCGCAGGATTGGGCCACGCACATGATCGGGCACGAGCTGACCGCGCTGTACAATATCGATCACGCCAGAACACTGGCTATTATCATGCCGGCAGTTTGGAAACACCAGCGGCAACAAAAAGGCGCTAAACTGGCCCAATACGCCCGTCGGGTATGGGACGTGCAAACATCCGATGATAATAAAGCGATAGACGCGGCTATTCAAAAAACAATCGACTTTTTCAGGGGTCTTGACATCCCGACCACTCTCGGAGATGTCGATCTCACTCCCGAGGATTGCAAAAAGGCGGTCGAACAACTGCGTAACCGCGGCTCAAAACTTGGCGAACGCGGCATTATAACGGCAAAACAGGTTGAGGAAATATTCTCCCTGGCGGCATAATCTTATCCATTTGTTTATAAAAATTACTGCATATACCCCCCTTTTAAATATAATATATCACCGGAGTCCGGTCAACGGACCCCGGTGATTGTGTTTGAAAAATATGGCCGAAACAGATGTAAATTTTAATTTTTTTGTAACAAAATTTTTCTCCGTGCGTATATCGCAAGTAGTTGATTCCATTGAAAATTTAAAATATTTAAATAGTATATAACGGAGGATTTAATGAAAAAGGGTAAATCCAAGAAAAAATTAATATGGATTATAGTCATTATTGTCATATTCGTTTTTTCCGCGGTTCTGGTTATGTCAAAAGGGAATAAAAAAGAAACAACCGCTAAAACGGTCAAGGTAACAAAATCCGACATTGTAGATAAAGCTTTGGCGGTCGGTTCCATAGAACCGTTAAACGAGATCGCGGTGAAATCAAAAGTGTCCGGTGTTGTCGGAAAAATGTTTGTGAATGTGGGAGATTTTGTTAATAAAGGCGATATAATGCTTGAAGTCAATCCCGACCCAACCCCGCTTGAACTGGCGCAGGCGAAACGTAATGTTGAAATGGCGTCAATTGAACTTGAGACTTTGAAGCGTGAGATGAACCGAAAAGAAGAGCTCCTGAACAAAGGGCTATTGTCTACCCAGGAATTTGAAACGCTTAAACAACAGTATGAACAATCCGTACTGCATCACAAAATTGCCCAGGAAAGTCTGGCCCTGATTGAAAAAGGTAAAGTAAAAATCGCCGAAACCAATATTGAAACTGTGGTCAAAGCGCCCATATCCGGTTTTATTTTGGAAAAGAACGTGAACCTGGGTGACCCGGTCGTACCATTGACATCCTACCAGGCCGGTACGGAACTGATGAAAATGGCAAACATGGAAAATTTGATCTTCAAGGGCACGGTGGATGAAATCGATGTCGGCAAGATAAAAGAAGAAATGAAAGCCGAACTTCAGGTCGGCGCGTTGCCCGGTAAAAATGTAACCGGTCATGTATACCTGATCTCGTTAAAAGCGAAAAAACAGGACAATACAACCGTTTTTCCGATAGAGATCGCCATTGACAATAACGACGGCGCCGTGTTAAGGGCCGGATTTTCCGCCAACGCCAATATTATTATCGCTAAAAAAGACAGTGTATTATCGATCCCGGAACGGGTAGTTACATTCCGAAATGATTCAGCATTCGTCATGCTGCCGGTCGGGGAGGAAGAGACAAAGGAACAGTATATTGAAACCGGTTTAAGTGACGCCATAACCATTGAAGTCGTTTCCGGTCTTGAAGAAGGCCAGGAGGTGCTTGAAAAGAAAGTAAAAGAAATTATTTAGGGAAAACAATGAAACATCTTGCTGATAACTTTCGGGAAATATTTTATTATCTTCGTCAATACAAAGCCAGGACATTTATGACCATGTTCGGAATCATCTGGGGGACCATGACGGTCATTTTACTGCTGGCCTTTGGTGTTGGCGTACAAAAATCCATGAGCAAAAACATGCACGGCATGGGAGACGGTATTGCGATTATGTGGCCGGGCCGTACCAGTATACCGTTTGAGGGTTATGGCCGGGAACGGTACATGCGGTTTCGTGCGGAAGATGTCGAATTGCTGCGTTCCGAAATCAGTGAAATTTTGTATATCAGTCCCGAATACGGGCGGTGGGGGATCCCGATACGCGTCGGTGACAAGATCAACTATACCTATGTATCCGGTCAGAACACGGAATACGGTGAAATGCGAAACCAAATCCCCGAACCGGGAGGCCGCTGGTTGAACGATCTTGATATGAAAGACCGCAAACGTGTTTGTTTTATCGGTAATAAACTTAAGGATTTGATATTCGGCGAGCAGACAAACGCGGTCGGGAAATATGTTTTTATCGGGGATAATCCTTTTTTGGTAATCGGCGTATTGAAGAAAAAAATTCAGAGTTCATCTTACAGCACCCAGGATGAGAACAGGGTTTTTATACCGTATACAACTTTTGAGTCTGTTTTTGGTCATAGATATATTAATAATATGGTTTACAAACTAAATGATCCCCGCGACGCCGACCTGGTCAGGACCAAAATATATCAGGTTTTTGGCAAAAAATTTAAATTTGATCCGAAAGATACGCAGGCGCTGGGTATCTGGGACACAACGGAAATGAATAAATTCATATATTATTTTACGCTTGGATTCAAGATATTTTTAGGAATTATCGGCGCCATTACATTGGTTGTCGGCGGAATCGGGCTGGCCAATATTATGTATGTTGTGGTCCAGGAACGGACCACCGAGATCGGAATCAAGCGCTCAATTGGCGCAAAGAGAAAACACATTATGGGTCAGTTTATAATGGAGGCGTTTATGATCATCGGTATCGGCGCGGCAATCGGTTTTGGACTGGCCGTCATATTGATCAAACTCATATCCTTATTGCCGATAGAGGATTATGTCGGACACCCGGAGTTGTCATTATCAGTTGCTTTTATATCTATCAGCATATTAAGTATAATTGGATTTTTAGCCGGTTATTTCCCTTCCCGGAGAGCGGCAAGATTAAATGTGATCGATTGCCTGAGATATTAAAATATAATTACATAAGGAAATGTTAATGCACCTGTTAATGCTGTTAAAAGAATTCTTGGAAGATATAAATAAACAAAAAACCCGCGCATTTTTGACGACTGTGGCGATAACCTGGGGGACGCTCGCGGTCATATTACTGATGGCGTTTGGGCAAGGATTATCTTTTCGGATGCAGCAGAGTTTATTGAACGCCGGTGACCGGGTCATCCGCTTATATGAAGGACAAACGACAAAAAAATTTCAGGGCATGCCGATTGGCCGCCGGATCCGGTTAATAGAGGAAGATGCGCGTATATTGGTTGAAAGTATCCCGGAAATTGCTGCGGTAAGCCCGCAAATGAACAAAGGTGTGCGGCTGAGGAACGGCGAAAGAAGCGCCTCAACACATATGGAGGGAGTTTATCCCGATTTTGAGTTTTTACGACGGATGTATCCGGCTGAAGGGGGCCGGTTCTTAAACGCGATGGATAACCTGGAAAAGAGACGCGTGGTTTTCCTTGGTGGGGTTGTCGCCAAAGAAGTGTGTGGTGAAGAAGACCCGATAGGCAAAACGATTACCATTGACGGTATCCCGTTCACGATTGTCGGCATTATGCCTAAAAAAATGCAATCAGCCATGAACAACGGCCCGGATGACCGGAGAGCGATTATTCCGTTTTCTACATTTCAAAGTATATATGGATGGCGATATCTTGGAGAATTACTGATCAAACCCGCCCGAATAGAAGAAACCAAATATATTATCTCCGAGATCAGAAGGATAATGGGGAGAAAATACAAATTTGATCCGACGGATGAACGTGCGATAGGTATCTGGGACATGATTGAAATGGAAAAAGTGTCCGCCAGGGTATTTATGGGAATTAATATTTTCCTGGGTGTTATTGGCGCCATGACCCTGATAATTGCCGGGATCGGCGTGGCAAATATTATGTATGTCGTTGCCAAGGAGCGAACCCACGAGATCGGGATCAAACGGGCAATCGGCGCGAAAAAGCGTCATATTATTTTTCAGTTTGTATTTGAATCACTGCTGCTTGCCATAATTGGCGGCGGGGTTGGAATATTACTAGCGGTTGGAATCGTAAAAATGGTTTGGATGATCCCCGCCGGAAGCGGCGCAATGGAGTACCTTGGCCGGCCGATATTGTCCCATACGGTTGTGTTAACTTCAGTAATCATTTTAACATTGATCGGATTAACGGCGGGAGTGTTCCCGGCCCGCAAGGCCGCCAATGTTGACCCGGTTGAGGCGCTAAGATATGAATAAAGGTTGATCTTTTTAATAAAAAAGCCCGTGTCGAATTTTTCGAACCGGGCTTTTTCTTTTGTTGTATTGCAATACAAGGATCAATTGGTGAAAAAATCAAATATATTCCCAAGCGTGCTGCTGTCCGCTTTATAGAACTCGGTATATCTGCAGCGGGAGCAGGTTACGGAGGTAAATTTTTTGTTCTGTACGTCAAATATTTTACTCAATACCCCGCCTGTGGTACGGATTTCACCAATTTCACATTGATTATTTTTACATTTTGGGCATATATAATTCAAGTTCCTCATTATGTTGCTCCTGAAAAATTTTATTCCACAACAACACCCGTCCCGTATGCCAGTATTTCGGCAGCATTGTTCATAACCTCACTGGTGCTGAACCGCATTTCAACAATTGCGTTGGCGCCAAGCTTTTCCGCATCGGCAATCATTCGGTCAATTGCTTGTTCACGGGCTTCCGCCATTAATTTTGTGTAACCTTCAATTTCGCCGCCAACGATCTGTTTGAGCCCTGCCAGAATGTCTTTGCCGATATTTCGCGCCCGGATGGTATTCCCCCGTACAAGTCCTAATGTCTTTACGATTTTCTTTCCGGTTATTGTACTCGTGGTTACGATGATCATCTTTTTATCTCCTTATAAGGATCCGATTTATATGTAAATAATCTTTCCCGGACAATTGAAACAAGCAATATTGCTAAACCGGCGATCACACTAAAAATACTGATTTTAATGATTAATGGCAAATCCGCCTCAAAAATCAAAGTTTTGAAAAAATGGAATCCCGCAAATGTTAACAATATGATACAGCCAATGGATAGTAATATCCATCCAAGACCGCGTTCAATACGATTATAAACACTAAGCCAGTAAGAATCCCATAGTTCTGCCGGAGGATTTTTAAATTTCATTTCTTTCGTTGCCTCCTTTAAATTTTTATATTCCTGATATTCTTTTTTATATTCCGGATTTTCAGCTAATAACAATTCAAATTCTTTACGTTCTTCGGCGGTTAACTCGCCGTCCACAGCCCCCATCAATAATATTTTAAACCGATCCTGATCTCTTTTCACAGTGCTCATGCGTAAAACCTTTCAAGTTTGGCCTTTAATGCCTTTCTTGCATTGTATAACCTGGACATAACAGTGCCAATAGGGCAGTCTAAAATTTCCGCAATTTCTTTATATGAAAAGTTCTGAATATCTTTTAGAATAATTATTTCCCGGTCATGCTTTTTAATTGTTGCAAGAGCGTCCCAGACCGCTCTTCGAAGTTCGTTTCGTTCAACCTGAACGGAAGTATTTTGTGATTCGTCGGTTAATACATTAATATTTTTTTCACCCACTTCGGAAAAAGAACGGGCATGACGGGCGCGGTCGCGTAAAAAGTTGAAACACAGGTTGCGTAATATCCGGTAGTACCAGGTAAAAAAGTTTTTTTCGGCATCAAATTTTTTAATGGCGCGATACGCCCTGATAAATGCATCCTGGGAAAGATCAACGGCATTTTCATGTGATCCCACCAGTCCCAGTGCAGTATAATAGGCCCTTTTCATATATTTTCGAACCAAAAAGCCGTATGCCTGTTTGTTTCCTTTCTGACAGCTTAGAATCGCATTCTGGTCGTTATCGATTGTAAAAGCGCCGACAGGAACTTCCGGCTTGATGACAGATTCTACTGTATCCAAAATAAGCTCCATAACATCTCATAGAGTTGTTCGGGTTCATGATTCACTTAAATTACACCCAACAACTCAATTTATTCAAATAAAATAGAAAAAAAGTCGGGTAGTGTCAATTATTTTTTAGAAAATTTGAATTAATTTTTACTTGCTATTGTTTTATATAATATTTAAAATTCTTAAATATTGTCAATCAGGAGGTAAAAATGTATCGAAAATTTTTCTATGTTGCTTTGGCCCTGTTATTTTTTGTTTTCATTTCAGGCTGCGGCAAGAGTTCCGATCAGGAAAAACTGGAAAAAGCGTCTGAAAAAATGGGAGAGGCCGGTAAAAAGATGGCCGAAAACATGGGCGAAGGCGTGGAGAGTATGGCCGAAGCGATGAAAGAGATGGGTGAGGCGCTGGGCGGCGACAGTAAAATAGAACCGGTGGATTTTCGCGAATTAAAAGCCCTGCTTCCGGATAAACTGGATGATTTGAATCAAACATCCGCGACCGGAGAAAAAACATCCGCGTTCGGTATCAACGTATCTGAAGCTGAAGCTGATTACGAAAATGAAGGCCGGAGTGTGAATATAAAAATTATGGATATGGCCAGTATGAAAAAGATGGTAATGATGGCCCAATTCGGCTGGATGATGGCCGATTTTGATCGTGAAACCGATTCCGGGTACGAGAAAACCATGACTTTTAAAGGTTATAAAGGTTACGAAAAATACGATACTGAATCCCAGTGGGGAGAAATAAATCTCTTTGTCGCCGAAAGGTTTGTTGTTGAAGTGAACGGGTCCAATGTTAAAATGGATGATATCAAGAATGCTCTGGATAAACTGGACCTGAAAAAACTGGAAGGTCTGAAAAATTAATATCAGGTAAATAATGACGAATCCCCGGTTCAGTCCGGGGATCTACCTTATAACAGGGGAGTTCAAAATGAGATTAAAATGGTATAAATTGTTGTTTATGCTGTTAAATTCTCAATTACTTTTTCTTTATACGACTACTTACCCGCTTACCACAACGGAGCTGATAACTCAGCGCGCTTTTTCTGTTAACGAGTTGCAAAAGCAACTCGCAGAAGGGGATGATTCGGAACAAATGAAATTGCTATCCAAGTTTTGCGGTTTAACCGCCATTGACGGTTATATGCTCGACAATAAAAACAATGAATTGATATTGTTCGGCAGAGTTGATCCGTGTTTGCCGTCTTTATATACTGAGGATTTTGTCGTCGCATTACGAAATGCATGGATGAAATACGCGGACCTGAAAGGAGACACCTATTACTATTCCAATCCCGGCTGTTCCATTGATCCGGATGCAAGTGTAATCAATGAATTAAACACCAAAACACAAACCCTGATGAACGATACTCCGGTAGAGGAAATAGATCAGGCTATCGAGCAATGGCATTCGATCTGCCGGCAACCGCAAACAGTCAGGATTATGGGTATTCCGTTTAACACCCGTTTTGGAGATGTCATGGTATCGGCCGATTATTTATTAAAAAGACTTGCCGACGGCTCTGTCGACCCGGGCATCGACGGCTTTACCAGCCTGTTGGAGTTGACAAAAAAGGATATGGAAAAAGCGATAACAGGGGGTAAATCCGTATCTTTTTCAGTAACTTCCATGAACCGGTTCTGGTTTTTCCCCGGAGAGAACAAATACACCCATAATGATAATATGGTCAATATTGAGCAAAGTCCGGTTACGGTGCTTACGGAAGCACAGTATCTGCATTCATCGGGAAACCGGATTGTGGGGACCGGTCAGACCGATCCCTATGCAGAAAAATTTTCAAACAGCTTTACCACACATTTCTATGATATTGCCGAAAAGGAACCGGTTTTTTATAAACTGGAAGCGCTATTCCGCTTTGTCGCCCTGGCAAAAATCATGAAATACAATAATGTCGACAAGACAGTGAATTTGGATTATTTGTTAAATGATTATTTTATAGAAAAGACTGAGGTAAAACCTAACCTGCCCGGGATTTCACGTATCGAAAAATTCGAACACCGGCGTGAACTGGAAGACAGTTACGAGATTTATAAACTGTGGATGCCGAGCTGCGGTGGAGTGGGGATCGATATTGAAGTGGATAACCGTAATTTAATCCGGGATGTTGAGAAAAAACTGAATAAACTGGAACAACGTATCCTGCGGAGCCGTCCCGCCGATAAAGCCCTTTTCTGGGATTTAAATTAGATTTTAAGGATAAGGCTATAAATGGACGTGGGTATCACTCGTGTCCCGGTTTAACCGGACGCCGGTGAGATGATATTAATAGTTTAAAATTATCGTGAATTTTTTATATTTATTTTTTGTTTTTATAATTAATTATTCTCCTGCAAAATGAGATTGATAAACAGTAAACGAATAACCCGGCATCTGTGACAGGCATTTCCCATCTATCGATATACTATCGAAAAAGTATTCTGACACTGCTCCAGAAAAATTTCAATATTTTATAATCAATTGTTTTTTTAATAAATAGAATGAATCATTCTATTCAACCGTAAAATCAGTATATCCGGTATATCAGACTTTATTTTTATTATTTGCGGCATGAGTAAATAAATCCTGTTCCGGAGGAATATACGATATGGCTTTATAATTAATCTTTATAAAACAGTTGTTTTAAAAAAAAGGATATTGAAATGAAAAAAATTACAATCCTGTTGGTCGTTATTTTTCTCATTATAGCAAATGTTCAGGCAACAATCATAAACGTGCCGGCGGACAGACCTACAATCCAGACTGCTATTGATTCAGCTGCTGCCGGAGATACGGTATTGGTTCAGCCCGACACCTATGTGGAAAACATTAATTTTAATGGTAAAAATATTGTCCTAGCCAGTTTGTTCCTGACGACCGGCGAAACGTCCTATATCTCACAAACGATCATAGACGGCGACAGCAGCGCCAGTGTGGTTACATTTGAAAGCGGAGAAGATTCTACGGCAGTGTTAACCGGTTTTACCATCACAAATGGCTCGGCAGGGGATGGAGGGGGTATATCTTGTTACAACTCTTCACCGGTTCTTATGAATTTAATTATCACGGGGAATCTTGCCGCAGATGGCGGTGGAATTGACTTTAATAATTCCAGTTCTAAATTGGAGGCTGTTACAATAAGTGATAACAAGGCCGGCTGGGTGGGCGGCGGGATAAATTGTGGCGACGATTCTAATCTTCGAATGACTGATGTCATTATAACCGGTAATACCTCAGGCCTGCAAGGGGGCGGTATTTGCTGCGGAGAGAGTAGTACCCTACAATTGACAGATGTGATTATTACCGGTAATACCGCACTCTATGGAGGTGGGATTTACTGTGAACAAAGTAATCCCCAATTTATAAACACAACTATTTGCAACAATACAGCAATATTATTTGGCGGCGGCATTTATTTTTATGATTCAATTGCGGATTTTGATGCCGACAGGCGCTGCAATATTTACCATAATACCGGCATTTTTGGACTGGATCTTTATGCAGAGGTACTTCAACCCATTAAAATTGTGGCGGATACGTTCACAGTTAAAAGTCCAACGGATTATCATGCTTTCCCTCCCAATAAATATACTTTTGATATACTTTCGGCCAAAGTACCGCAGGTTTCCGCCGATCTGTATGTGAGCCCAGTCGGCGACGACACAAACAGCGGTCTCTCCGAGCTTGACCCTTTGCGCACCATGTCGTCGGCGTTGACCAAAATACTGGCCGATACGCTCAACCCGTTAACAATCCATCTTGCCGAAGGGGTATACAGCTCATCCAAAACCGGGGAAAAATTCCCGCTGGGCTGGGCGAATTTTGTTTCCCTGTCCGGCTTGTCCGATACCAGCGTCGTTCTGAACGCGGAAGGAGAAATTGCGGTGCTCGCTTTTCTTATGGATAATGATATAATCGTAGAGAATCTCACAATCTCCGGGGGACAAATCGGAACCGCCTGTATAGGTTCCAAAATGGATTTTAAAAATGTTATCATTAAGGAGAATGCGGCGACCGGTGAATTTGAGGATGTCGGCGGAGGTTTCACCTGTGAGTATTCCCGGTTGAATCTTGAAAACGTAAAAATTTCTAACAATACAGCTGCGGAGAATGGCGGCGGTATTAATTCTATGGAATCCAGTTTAAATTTGGTAAATGTAACCATAAGTGATAATACATCGCCTGAAAACGGCGGCGGGATTTATTGTAAAGAGACTGAACTGACTTGCAAGAATGTTACAATTTCCGCTAATGCGGCAACCTTGAATGGCGGAGGTCTCTTTAGTGAAGAAACCAATCTTGTCGGTGAAAAAGTGACGGTCACGGGCAACACGGCTGCAAGCAGAGGCGGGGGAATGTACAACAGGTATTCAGACATCGATATGGATAATTGCAGCTTTACGGCAAATAAAGCACTGGGAGATTTCGGAGCGGCATTCGCCTTTTATAATGAAGGTGATCCGGATTATGCCGATCATGCATATTCTGTCAAAGTTAAAAATAGTCTGTTTGCAAGCAACAATACTCCCGGTGTGTGCGCCGGCATCTACATAGGAAAAGCCGGCGGCGATATGTCCATCGTTAACGCTGTTATTGATGAATGTGAATTGATAAACAACAGCGCTTTAAGGAATACCGGCATGAGAATGACACGGGTAAATCATTTTGACATTCGAAATAGTATTTTTATCAATAACAAGGCGATCCAGTATGCGGCAGGTATTGAATTTGCAAGTTATAGTACCGGCAGCGTTTCAAATTGTCTGTTTTCTCATAACCGTGGCGCGACGGAAGGCGGTTATTATAATTCCGGCGCTGTCAGCGTCTGGAGCGGTTCAAACGTAAATTTTATAAATTGTACAGTCACCGATAATTCCGCCGCGTACGGCAGCGGATTAACAGTCGGCGGCGGCGGCATTGCAACCGCGACAAATTGCATCTTTTGGGGAAACGCTTTCGATCAAATTGCTATGGACAAATGGAATGAAATGGGAGGCACTTTGACCCTGAATTATTGTGATGTACAGGGGGGTAAAAACCATGTGAATGTTATTGATGAATTGTCGGTGCTCAACTGGAGCAGCGGCAACCAAAATGCCGATCCGCTGTTTGTGGATACGGAGAATAATGATTATCATCTGACTGATAATTCGCCCTGTATCAGCGCCGGAATTGATTCGATTCGAATCAGCAATAACTGGCTGATAGCTCCGTTCACCGATATCGGAGGGAATTCCCGGCCTAATCCTGCAGGGACAATTCCGGATATCGGCGCATATGAAAGCGAGATCGGTTTTGCCGGTTCGAACATTGCAGCAGGCGAGGTTTCCGGATTTTGGCAGGCAAACCGTTCACCATACCTTGTCAACGGCGAGATCACGATACCTGATAATCAGATTTTGAGTATCGAACCGGGCGTTAGAATTGAATTTACCGGGCAGTACAAGCTCAATGTGCAGGGACGCCTGCTGGCGGTTGGAACCCCGGAAGACTCGATCACTTTTACGGCGCAAAACCGTGAAACCGGATGGGGTGGGATTAGTTTTAACCAGACGCCGTCCTCAAATGATTCTTCAAAGATTATTTATTGTAAACTTCTATACGGTAAAGCGGCAGGAACCTGGCCGAACCAGAACGGCGGTGCCATTCGGGCGATAAATTTTGAAAAGCTGATTATTTCTCACAGTTTAATAACCCAAAACAGCGCGAACGGCGCGGACGCGACCGGCGGCGGCATCTGGCTTTCCAATTCCAGTCCCGTTATTAAAAATAATTTTATCACACACAATCAGGCTCCGGGAGGAGGAGGCATTATTTGCTGGAACTCTCACCCGTTAATATTACATAATACAATTGGGCACAATCATGCTAGCGACGGCGTCGGCGGCGGGCTGACTATTTTTAACGGTTCCCATCCCGTGCTTGACGGCAATATTATAGCGAATAATGTGGCGCCGTTCGGCGGTGGAGTCAATTGCTATTTGTCCAGCCCCCTGATGATAAACAATTTGATCGTCGACAACCAAAGCGCCGGCGGGGGCGGCGGTGTTGTTTGTAATTCAGAACCGAATGCGGTCCTGATTCATAATACCATCTGTAACAACAGCGCTGCGGACGGCGGCGGCGGTATCATTTGCGGTGGGAGAGCCTGTCCCGTTATTATAAATACGATTATATGCGGAAATACCGCAGGCTGGAATGAACAGATAGATACATGGGATGAGACGTCCATGCCGTGTTTTTATTACTGTAATATCGAAGGGGGACAGGGAAAATTCCCCGGTGAGAACAATATGGACAATGATCCGGTGTTTTCCACTCACGAGGACAGCACGTTTTGCCTTACCCACGATTCCCCCTGCAACGGCGCCGGAACGGATTCAGTTGAGGTTGATGGAATATGGTATTACGCGCCGTTAACTGATCTGGCCGGAAATCCGCGCCCCAATCCTGCGGGCTCTCATCCTGATCTGGGCGCTAATGAAAGCAGATGGAGTTCTCCGACCGGAATAAAAGAAACCGGTGGTGAACAGCTTCCCAAACATTTTGCGCTGGAACAAAATTATCCCAATCCTTTTAATCCGGTCACGACGATCAAATACAGTCTGCCGAGGGATTCCGATGTTCATCTTGTTATTTACAACATCCTCGGTGAGCATGTAAAAACCCTGCTCAATACAACCCAATCCGCCGGGGTGAAATCGGTTGTCTGGGACGGAACAAACGATTTGAACGTCGGTGTCGGTCCCGGACTTTATTTGTATCGCCTGCGGGCCGAGACGAATGTTTTTACAAGGAAAATGCTGCTGCTCAAATAGAGGTTTTAATCTCCCCGTTTTATCAATTGCTATTATCAAATTTACAGCGTCTCCTGTGAGCCTACGGGAGACGCTGCGCTGTTTGCTGAGGAATATCGGTTGTATTTTTGTATGTAAAATCGTAATTTATTCCTCTGATATATAATTATATTATTCTGTGTTTAAATAATTAATTTAAGTTGGCAATGCTTTTCCCCCGATTTTTAAGGATGAAATGTAAGCCTGGAGTGAATTTTGACAACTTGTCCGGTTTGTAAAAACGATCAAAAAAAACTATATTTATGTAAGGTGAGCCTGGTTTTGGGCGCCGAATATGATCTGGTAAAATGTACGAATTGCAGCGTTATTTATTTTAATCCGTTGCCCACAATTGATCACCTGAAAAGGTTTTATTCCGCCTCCTATTATAATTTTAACCGCTGGCACGATGAAGCAAAGGGGATTATATACGCGAAAAAATTGACAAAGCTGAAAAAAAGCGGCCGATTTTTGGATGTGGGCTGCGCGACAGGTTTTTTTATTAACGCAATAAAAAATAATTCTTCATGGAATGTACATGGCGTGGATTTTAGCCGGGATGCCGTAGAGTTTGCTCAAAAACAATTAAATCTGGATGTGAAGCGGGGCAATCTGCAGGATGTATCCTTCCCTGATCAATATTTTGATTACATTCATATAAATAATGTCCTCGAGCATGTACTTGATCCTCTGTCATTATTAAAAGAGTGTAAGCGTATTATCAAATCCGGTGGATATTTTTTCCTGTCCGTTCCCAACGGCCTTAACGACAGCAAGGTTTTGATCGATTTTTATAAAAGTGAATATATACCCGCACGCAGTGTAAACGGGCATATCTTCTTTTTCCCGGCCAAAACATTATTGAACCTTTTTGCCGAAACCGGATTTTCCGTTTCCAGTCGGAAAACGGGCAGCATAAAAAGAGGATTGAGAAACAGCGGGTTGCTCAGGAAAAAGAAAAACTGGAAACAACAATATTTCCCTCAAGAACAAAAAAGTCCTGAAAAAAGTTCATTAACAGTTAGCGGCGAAAGAAAATATCCGCGTTTTTACTATAAGTTCCGGTATATCCAGAACAGCCTGCGTAATATACCCGGTCTTTACGATTTTGGGCTTGATTTTACGTTTTTACTCAGGCCGAAAGATAACGACGAATAATTTACCGCTTTTCATTGTAATCCAAGATTAGAGATGTAAAATGCAAACAATTGAAAAATTATTGGCAAAATTTCCACGCCGGCGTCATTCCGTACTGCCGACGCCCGTTCACGAGCTCGATGTGCTTTCCGGCATGTACGGCCGGCATGTGTACTGTAAACGGGACGATCTCACCGGTATCGGCTTTGGCGGCAACAAGAGCCGCAAACTGGATTTCCTGGTCAGTGACGCCTTGTTGCGGGACTGCGACACATTACTGGCCGTCGGCGCCAACCAGTCTAACTTTTGCCGGATGGTGGCGGCATACGGCAGTGTAAACGATATGGACGTGCACCTGGTCCTTGGCGGGAAAGAACCCGCACAGGCTACCGGTAATTTACGGCTGGACCTTATGTTGGGGGCGGTTTGTCATCATGTCGATAACAGTGACTGGGAAGTCTGGGAGCAGGAGGCGCGTGAACTGGAATCGAAACTCGCCCGGCAGGGCCGAAGGGTTTACCGGATGCCCGTGGGCGGATCAACGCCGGTCGGCGCACTGGGGTACGTCGACGCTTTATCGGAAATTATGGACGATGAACAGCGGCTGGGTATTCGCTTTGATGTGATAATATTCGCATCATCGTCGGCCGGAACGCAGGCCGGTCTTGTTGTTGGCAAGGCAATAACAAATTGGCCCGGAAAGATTATCGGTATCAGTGTAGCAAAAGAAGCCGCTCAGCAGCGGAAAGATGTTTTGGCTTTGGCGGAGCATACCGCGGAGATGCTGGAAACAACGATCGATCCCGGAACGGTTATCGTCGATGATAATTACCTGGGACAGGGATACGCCATCCCGACAACGGCCTGTGAAAATGCCGTGCGCCTTTTTGCCCGTAAATGCGGCATTTTTCTGGATTATGTCTATACCGGCAAGGCCGCGGCCGGTCTTTTGGATTATTTGAATACGGGACGATTTGTCCCCGATAGCCGTATCCTGTTCCTGCACACCGGCGGGAATGTGGAAATTTTCGAATAAGATTTTAGCGGATTATAAGTAATCCTGTAAATTTATCTACTGGTCGCACACTGATCCGTTAAAACACCCCGAGCGGTAGAGTTTGGCATAACATTCTTTTGTTTAATCCTGTCCTGCAAAATATAATCGAATTAATAGATGAAAAAAGTTGTTTTAATTATACAATTTTAACCAGTATTAAGGAGATTATATCATGGCAACATTTATTACTTTACTCCATTATTCACAACGGGGTATGGAGAACATTAAGGACGGCCCAACCCGTCTTGATAAGGCCAAAGATATATATAAGGCCATGGGCGCCGAAATAAAGGGTTTTTATCTGACAATGGGCCGTTTTGACGCCGTTGTTGTTATCGAAGCGCCCGATGATGTAGCAATTGCCAAAGCAACACTTGCCATCGGCTCACAGGGCAACATCAGCACCGAAACACTCCGCGCTTTCCCCGAAAACGAATACCGAAAGATCATCGCCGCTTTACCCTGAACTGTTATGTTCATCACTGCGCGGGATTTCGTGATCCCGTGTTGGTACTTTTATGGGGGATAGGGATTGTACTTTTAGCCGTCCACCCGGGCCGATGGTGCGCCTGTTACTGGACTATGCTCTGGTTTATTGTCCGGGATGGAAAATATCGTCGTGTTATAAATTTTTTTTCATTATATTTAACTGACCTGAGCGCATATTTGAATGTGGTAAGATTGAATTAAAGACCTGATGTTAAAGAATTCCTCAAATATGGGAAGGGTTTATTATTTTATCATGGTTTTCTGTATTAAAATGTTATCACACCGGAACATTTTTATATATTGGTATATCATATATCATAATTTTTCCCGGCTGAGGATTTTAACGGATGCAGGAATTCTTAAAAGTCTGGAAACGGAATTTTGAAAATGTTGAAACGAAAATCACGCAGACGAAAAAATCATGACTATGGGGAAGGATATGATATCGCCGTATCACTTATTGACGGCCCGTTAACACTAGATGAAATAGTGGAACATTATCACAGCTATATCAGGTATATCGGTTTATTTAATGTATCCGAAAGATTAAAACAAAAGCAAAGAGAACCGCATATACATGAACATGTCCGGAAGACCGTTGAATATCTAAAAAAGAAAGGCTGGATCGTCCAGGAAGGAGAGCGGTACGAACTGACAACTGCCGGTCATGAAAAGGCTGAAAAAGTTCTTTCCGAGTTACGGCAAACCGGAGAAAAATTACAAAAATTCCTGATGCCGGAATTCGTGCCCAGGGTTTCATTGATCGCTCATCTTTTTCTGGCCGCCCTCAAATTGCCCGCAGGATTGATATCGGGAAGTGTGGGGCTCACCAATGATGCCGTTGATACCCTGCTTGACGGCTTGTCCTGTTTGCTGATTTCAGCCGGATTTCGCTATGATATGGAACGCACCGTGAATGTGTTTCTGGTATTATTGATGCTGGTGACCGGCGGAGTGACTTTTTACGAAGCTGTGCAGCGATTTTTTGTTCCGTATCAAATTGATATCAACTGGTTCACGTTTGTGGCGGCCATTTTTTCTGCTGTGGTATGTCTTTTACTGTGGTTCTATCAGCGGTTTATCGGAATGCGCGGCGGCAGTATGGCGCTCATTACACAATCGGTCGATTCCCGGAATCATGTCATTGTTGCGGCAAGCGTCACCGCCGGGCTGGCGGCATCATTGCTCAGGTTCCCTTTGCTGGACACGCTTGTCGGTCTTGTTGTTGCCGCTTTGATCCTTAAAAGCGGTGTGGAACTGTTTATTGATCTGCTTCGATACCGCGGCGATGAAGAACCGGATTTTTCACGATATAAATTTGGTATTGTCAGGCGTTATGAAAAATTCCGGCAATCTCAGTTATGTGACTGGATGCTGTACCTGATTGAAAAACAAAAAAGTATATCACGTTCCGAACTGATCTCCCGCGTACAGGAGGTACTTGATTTCAGTAAAAATCCGTCTCTTCGCGCTCTGGGAATTGGCGGCGGAAAACCACAATACAGTTTGAAAATCGGGGAAATGATCCGTGAGCTTATAAAACAAAATTGGATAAATAACGGCGATCCGGTTCATATTACTGAAAAGGGTAAGCAGCATTTGCACGGGGGTGAAAACCGGTTTTTGAAAAATATTTGATATATCAGGTTATTCACAGGGAATAGTATTCTAACATTATTCCGGGGAATGTTTTGCAAAAAACGATCATAACGCGGCCGCATTTTTATACCATGATTATCGCTAAATAAAAAAACAGACTTTTGGAGAAATCCAAAAGTCTGTTTACACAATAGTTTTATTTTAGTATGTCAGAATGAAATATTAATTACCATTTCTATTGTTGATAATTTTTTGAGCGGCATTTCCCGCCGCTTTTAACAGTGGATATCCTGCCGGAGACGCTGTTAGTAAAGGATGCGTCCCTATTTGTGATGTCAGGATTGAATTTAAACTCATCCTGTTTTGAATGATAAATCCTATCGTATTGGTCAATTCACCAGCGGACAGTCCGCCAACGACTTCGCCGCCCAAAATCACACCGTTATCTTTACCGACAATTAGCTTAACCATTTGTTTTTTTGTGTCAGGTAAAGTACCGGGATGTTTATCCATCCCTTCAAAAATACCGGTGATAATATCAAAACCTTCGTTTATGGCCTGATTTTCAGTCAATCCGGCAACGCCAAAACCGGTATCTCCAATAGCTGTTGAAAAAATTGAAATTGTGCCGTTGAATGTTTTCACGGCGGACAATTTATACAAATTCATCCCGGCTGTTCTGGCTTCGGCGCAAGCTGTGGAAGCCAGCATAATGCCGTTCGGTTTTCTGGTCACAAAATCCCTTTTTTCAGCACAGTCGCCCACGGCAAAAATATCGGGGTCTTCTGTTCTCATATATTCATCAACCTTGATAAATCCTTTGTCGCTGATGGTCAGGCCGGCTTCTCTGGCAAGAGTTGTATTGGGGCTATAACCAACGGACAATATGACGGCATCGGCTTCAAGTTTATCGCCGTTATCCAGCAATACCTCTGAAACTTTTCCATCGCCAAGTATCTCTTTTACAGCGATACCGGTTAATACGTTCACCCCTCTGCTTTTTAATTTTTCTTCGGCCTGAATGCATATTTCTTTGTCAAACGCGATGCCTAAAATAGTTGGTAATATTTCGACAAGGGTAATATTTTTACCCGCTTTATTCAATTCATCGGATAGTTCCACGCCGATAAAACCCGCTCCAATGGTCACTATTTTATTACATCCCCTCAACTTTTCCTGCATTTCATCCAGGTAGTTTTTATTTTTGGGAACGGTGAACACATTTTCCATATCCGTACCTTTAAGCCAATTTGGAACGGTCGGTAATGAACCGGTTCCCAAAACAAGTTTATCATAACATATGGAATCGCCATCTTTTAAATGACATACTTTATTTTTCCGGTCAATAGAAACCACCTGTGCAATTTTTAAATTTATCCCCGCTTTTTCAAACATTTTATCAGCCGGAAGAATATTATTATTGGTACTATCTATAGAACCGAAAACATACGGTATCCCACAAGGGACAAGTACTTTTTCATCTTTGCTGACTACTGTAAAGCTTTTATCGGGGTATACTGTTTTACCTGTCGTAGAAGCAACCAAGCCGGCGGCGCTGCTCCCGATAACCAAAACATC
>JAFGSB010000149.1 GCA_016934825.1 Candidatus Zhuqueibacterota bacterium | reverse complement strand
TATAACGCAATTTATATCCTTTATTTTTGTGAAAATTAAATATGAATACTTTTCACATTACAATCAAGGTGTTTTCACACAGTCTGTTAATCCTGGACAGAGGGATACCGGCACGGGTAAAATACTGAAATACAGGGTGCTATCTTTAAAATAAGCAAGTATTGCCGGTTGGGGCAACATTAAAAACAACAGCATAACCGAAAATCATAAATTATTACAACACTTAAAAATAATTCTTTGGGATTATAAAATTTTCATTATATTTATTATAGTTGATTTTTACTACATATTTTATTTTATTAAATTAATAAGGAAAGGATGGAAAAAACAAATATTATTGTAATTCCAAATATGAAAAAAGTAAATATTGTGAAATTATGTTTACACATTCACCCCCTCTTTGATATGTTAATACACATTAATTTCACAATTTTACCGCTATAAAAGATTAATTAATCAAAATATATAATGTATCGGAAATTACAGGTACTTTATACCGGAAAATTACAGTAATTATTTTTGAAATTCGTTTCCGTTGAAAATTTAAGACAATAAGAGGCGTATAATGTATGACACAATAGAGCGTGTTGGTCATTCTACAATACAACATGGAAAGAATAATAATAGCATATATTTAATGAAACTTGACAAAAGAGATAAAGATACAATAATTCCAAAACTTGAAAATTTAGCTATACATAACGATTATGGTAAAATTTTCGCCAAAGTACCTTTTTGGGGATGTTTACAATTTCAACAAAAAAAATTTTTTAAAGAGGCTTTTATCCCAAATCTTTATAACGGTAAAGTCGGAAGTTATTTTATGTCAAAATATTTTGACAGATCACGTTACCTTCTCAGTAAAGCCAAACGGGATGAAATATATGAAATACTGCAGATAGCAAAAACAAAAGCCGGCAAAGTTAATGATTCAAATGAGGAAACAGATTTTAAAATCAAAATTTTGAAACAAAAAGACCTGCCAACTCTTGCTGAACTTTATAAATCCGTCTTTTCATACTATCCTTTCCCCATTCTTGATGAAGCGTATCTGTTAAAAACGATGAAAAAAAACAGTATATATTTCGGCGCCTTTAAAGACAAAACACTTGTTGCGGCGTCCTCTGCCGATGTTGATTTGGAAAACAGAAACGTTGAAATGACAGATTTTGCAACTCATCCTGATTATCTGGGTAATAATCTCTCGCTGCATTTGCTCAACAGCATGGAATCCGAGATGAAAGATAAAGAGATTATAACATCTTATACAATCACCCGGTCCTTTTCCACCGGAATAAATATTACATTTGCTAAAAACAAGTACCAGTTTTCCGGTTTATTGATTAATAATACAAACATTAACGGCCAACTGGAGTGTATGAACGTCTGGTATAAAAAATTGAATAAATAAACTGAAAGAATTTTTAAAGCCGGCCCTCCCGGCTTTTTTTATACGGACTTTATTAAAATAAACAAAATTATCCGATTACCCGGAAATATTTTTGATAAAAAAAATACAATTATGCTGATAATTGTTTTGCCGCTTTAATAGTATTTTTCAGCAGCATGACGATTGTCATAGGACCCACGCCGCCGGGAACGGGTGAAATGGTCCCGGCAATTTCCTTTACGTTTTCAAAATCAACATCTCCGGTCAGTCGATAGCCCCTTTTCGCGGTCGGATCATCGACGCGATTGGTCCCCACATCAATGATCACACAGCCGGGTTTGACCATATCCGCCGTAATGACATTCGCCTTTCCCGCGGCGGCAACAAGAATGTCGGCTTCTTTTGTATAGCGTTTCAAATCTCCGGAACCCGTATGGCAGACGGTAACCGTAGCATTGGCGCCTTCTTTTTTCTGCATCATAATTAAAGCGAACGGTAAACCGACCAGCGAACTGCGGCCGACAACGACAACGTGTTGACCTTCGGTCTTTATACCGCTGCGAATCAACATTTGCTGAACGCCTGCCGGTGTGCAGGGAATGAAACAATTATCGCCCACCGCCAGACGGCCCCTGTTAATCGGATGCAGACCATCAACATCCTTTTCCGGTTTAATAGCGTCAATGACTTTTTTGGAATTTATGTGTTTGGGTACGGGGAGCTGCACCAGAATACCATGAACGGCGGGATCATTATTCAATTTTTCAACTAATTGCAACAATTCTTTTTCAGAGGTTTCTTTTGGCAGACAAATCGTTTCCGAACCCAGACCGTGCTTTTCACATGCCTTTTGTTTCATGCCTACATACACCTGTGACGCCGGGTCATCGCCAACCAAAACAACCGTTAAATTCGGGGTGATACCTTTGCTTTTCAATTCCTGAAGTTCTGCTTCAATTTCCCTGTAAATTTCTCCGGCAATGATTTTACCATCAATGATTTTCGCACTCACATTACTCTCCTCTTATGGTAAATTTAATCTTTGAATTTTTTCGGCTCTGCCGGTCAAAGTATTTATCTCAATTACAACCGCATTTAATCTGATATTCGACGCTGCCACTCTGTATTTTTCGGGTAACTGTGTTACAAACCTTTTGATTGCCACATTAATATCCAGCCCGATAACCGAATCAAACGGCCCGGTCATGCCGGCGTCCGATATATAAGCGGTGCCGCCGGGGAATATTCTTTCATCGGCAGTCTGCACATGAGTATGCGTGCCTACAAGCGCGCTGATTTTTCCATCCAGATACCATGCCAGAGCAACTTTTTCCGCAGTCGCTTCGGCATGAAAATCAACAAATATGATATTGGTTCTTTGTTTTATTCTTTCAATTTCATACAGGCTCTTCTTAAAAGGGCAGTCTATCGGATTCATGAATGTCCTGCCCTGAAGATTAATAATGCCCACCTGGTGCCCCGATTTTGTTGTAAAAACAACAGATCCCTTACCCGGCGTTTCGTCGGGATAATTCAACGGTCGCAGTACTTTTGAGGACGTATCCATATAACGCCGGAAATCAGAAAAATTCCAGCTATGATTACCCCCGGTAATAATATCAACACCGCAGTTAACATATTTCCTTACGATCTGCTCGTTTAAACCTCTGCCATTATAACCGTTTTCCCCGTTAGCAATACACAAATCTACCCTGTACTGGTTCCTGAGATTCGGAAGCAGCGCGGTTATAATATCCAATCCCGGTTTTCCTACGATATCCGCGATAAATAAAATTGTTAAAATATTTTTATCAGACACGAAATTATTGCTTTATTTGAGCATATTA
Source organism: Candidatus Zhuqueibacterota bacterium (assembly GCA_016934825.1). Lineage (GTDB taxonomy): Bacteria > Zhuqueibacterota > Zhuqueibacteria > Residuimicrobiales > Krinioviventaceae > Fontivivens. The sequence continues at coordinate 9,170 of JAFGSB010000149.1, read as the reverse complement.
AAAAACGCTGAATATAAATAATTATTATTTCGCGTATTCCACTGCCCGGTATTCACGAATAACCGTAACTTTGATTTGTCCCGGATATTCCATTTCGTTTTGTATTTTCTCGGCAATATCCGCAACAAGCTGTTCACACAATGCATCGTCCAATTTATCATGCTCGACGATAACCCGAATTTCACGACCCGCCTGAATAGCGTATGCTTTTTCCACTCCCGAAAATGATGTTGCCAGTGATTCAAGTTTATCCAGACGCTTGATATAAGATTCAAGAGTCTCCCTGCGTGCGCCCGGGCGAGATCCGCTGACTGCATCCGCGGCCTGTACCAGGATTGAAATCGGGTGTATGGGTTCGACATCCTCATGATGGGAGGCAATGGCATTGAGTACAACCGGTCCTTCGCCGCATTTTTTGGCAATCTCAACACCAATTTGTGTATGGGTACCCTCAGTATACCTGTCTATTGCTTTACCGATATCATGGAAGAGACCGGCTCTTTTTGCCAGATCGCCTTCAAGCCCCAGACTTGCAGCCATGAGACCGGTAAGATAGGAGACTTCTATGGCATGCTGTAGTACATTTTGACCATAGCTGGTTCTGTACTTTAATTTTCCCAAAAGTTTAATCATTTCATGATGAACGCCGGATATACCGGTTTCGAACAATGCCGCTTCACCGATCTCAATAAGCTTTTCTTCCATTTCATTTTTCACTTTTTCAACAACTTCTTCAATACGAGCGGGGTGGATCCGGCCGTCCTGGACCAGTCGTTCAAGTGCAACCCTGGCGATCTCCCGGCGATATGGATCGAAACCGGAAAGCACAACGGCTTCGGGTGTATCATCAACAATAACTTCCACACCGGTAGAGGTCTCAAAGGAACGAATGTTCCGTCCTTCCCTGCCAATGATACGGCCTTTCATTTCGTCGCCGGGCAGATTTACGACAGATACTGTCGTCTCCGTTGAGTGATCCGCGGCCGTACGTTGAATGGCCTGTATAATTATTTCTTTTGCTTCCCGGTTTGCGGCATGTCTTGCCCGGTCCTTAATCTCTTTAACTTCGCGTGCAGCGGTTTGTTTGGCTTTCTCAATGAGGTTCTGCATGAGGATGCGTTTGGCCTCTTCATTGGAAATACCGCTTATCGCTTCCAATTTCTTGTTTTGTTCGTCGATTAATTTTTCTAAATCTTTTTCCAGCTTGTTCACACGCTCTTCGCGATGCTTAATCTTTTTCCCCTGTTCATCTAATTCTTTTTCTTTTTGATCTAATAAATCATTTCGCCTGTCAAGATTAAGTTCCCGTGCGTTATTTTTACTTTCTAATTTTTGCAGTTCCGCGCGTCTTGATTTTGATTCCGAATCAAGACCTTGTTTTAAACGGTGCCATTCCTCTTTTGCTTCAAGAATTTTTTCGCGTTTTAAATTATTTGCTTCTTTGTTTGCGTCACTTAAAATTTTTTCCGCATGTTGTTCAGCTTTTGTGACTTTACCTTTACCAATATATCTGGATAAAAACCATCCACAAATGAAACAGAGAATTCCTGTCACAATCGCTACAAGAATTATTATCGAATTTTCCATAGCCCCTCCGACATAAAAAAGCCCAGTATTTGCATAGTAATCTGACCATTTAATTAATTATTTCACTTTTAACAGCTTTGGGCAAAGCTTTCAAAATACAGCAGGAATTTATGCCAGACTCTCGCTATCTGGGTTACATATGGGGGAATAGTATGATCTATTCCATAAAGGTTTTGTCAGAGTCAAACCTGATTAAACTATCATTTTCCTCCGAAGATTTTTTTATGCCAAGTTCCAACTTTTTTGCTAATTTTTCCATTCTTTCTTCGTAAACCTTTAAATTATCACTCCGAAAATTTTTTTGTTGATATAATTCATCGGCAATATTTAAGGCCGCCAGTATCGCTATTTGATGCAGCGGCCTGTCAGGTTTCGCCGCTTGAATTTCTCTCATTTTAGAATCAACATACCTTGCTATTTGTTGTACATAATCAACATTTTCACTTACTTTTAGAGGATATTCAATATCCAGGATTTTTACTTTTAGGATATTTTTATCACTATTCATGTGAACTTGACATTGCGAGAAATCAGACGATAATGTCTGAAATAGCAAATCCAATTTTTTAATTAAAAAAGTTAATATTTATTACTTAATCTACTAATTTTAATTCATCAAACTTGGCTAATAACTTTTGAATTCTTTCTTTAATTTTGCCTTCGTTTTCCTGGTACTTTAAAAGTTCTGCACCCGTTGAGTTCTTTTTCAATTCCTCAATAGTTTTTTGCAATCCTTCCATAAAAAGTTCTTGTTCCGCTAAACGGGCTTTGAGTTGTTTATTTTCTAAAATCAATGCCCTGCTTTTTTTGGTTAAATAAGCAATCTGTTTTATTGCTTCGAATACTTTTGCTTCCAGGTAATCTATTTTATTTCCATTCATCATCTTGCATTTTTATCCTGGACGAAGTACTGCGCCAAACAGTTTGTTTAAATGAGCTAAAACATTATTTACTGCCTGCTCAACTTCTTCATCTCCCAATGTACATTCTTTTGATGAAAAGGTCAATGAAAAAGCAATACTCTTTTTGCCTTTTTTAACCTGCTCTCCTTTATAAAAATCGAACAGCCGAATCTTTATTAAATGCGGACCGGCGGAATTTTTTATCTCTTTTTCAATCTCATGTAATGCAATATTTGCATCGATGAGAATAGCTAAATCAAAAGGTACAGACGGAAACTTGGAAACAGGATCGTATTTTTTATCTTTTAACCTGTTTTCAAATAACTCCTCATAGTTTATAAAAAAACCATAAATATCTGCAACTTTAATTTTAAACAGGGAACAAACATCCTGGTTAAATTTTCCAAATGCGCCGCAGTATTTTCCGTTAATCAGGATGGATGAACTTTCAACATCCCAAAAAGGTTCAACTACCTGTCCCTGTTCATATCCATTAATACCGCATTTGTGTAAAAGTGCGGCTACAGCACCTTTTATATCATAAAAATTATAACTTTCTTCCGGACCATACCAGGATTGTTCCTGACTTTTTCCGGCCAAAATACCGCCAATTTGAGTAAATTCCGTAAATCCCTCTTTTTGCTGATCCTTCCAGGCTACATTACCGATTTCATACAACCTTAAATTGGATTTTTGTCTGTTACGATTGTACGCAACGGTGGTTAACAAGGATAACAAAATAGAAGGCCGGAAACCAGCCATATCCCTGCTTATAGGATTTAATAATTGAGCGAATTCATTTTTTGATGGTATAAAAGGTTCTGCAAGTTTTTCAGAGACCAGTGAATAGGCTACGGTTTCCTTAAAACCAAAACCCGCGAGATAATGTCTAACCTGATCTTTAAAATTTACTTTCTGATTTGCTTCCTGCTCCTGGTTCACAGGCGGAGCCAATACGGGAATGATATTATCATAATTATAAAGTCGAGCAATTTCTTCTATTATATCGACTTCCCGGGTTAAATCCGGTCGAAAAGTCGGTGCTTTGATTTGTATAAGATCATTTTCCTGCTTATTGATCCCGATTTCCAGCGCCGGGAAATAAGCGGTTATGTTCTCTGCCGAAAGATTTGTTCCTAACAGTTTATTAGTATTTTTGACGGACAAGTCAATTTCCACCGGGGTGATTTTGCGCGGATAATTATCAATAAACGAAGATAATACGCGACCATCGGCCAATTCCTGCATTAATTTCGCGGCCCGATCCATGGCGAATACCGTACCATTCGGATCTGTACCCCGTTCGAAACGTCGGGATGATTCCGTGAAAAGATCAATTTTTTTTGCTGTCCGGCGTATATTTCCCGGATCAAAATAAGCGCTTTCCAGAAAAATTGTTTCGGTTGAATTATCCACTTCAGAATTTAATCCGCCCATAATACCGGCAAGAGCGACAGGCTTTTCAGCGTCACAAATCAGTAATGCTTCCTTATCAAGAATATGCTCTTGTTCATCCAGTGTAACAAATTTTTCACCATCCACTGCTTCCCGGACATTAATAGTTTTCCCGGCGAGTTTTTTATAGTCAAAAGCATGGAGGGGTTGGCTGGTTTCCATCATAATGTAGTTTGTAATATCCACGACATTGTTGATCGAACGAATACCAACCGAATGCAACCTGGAAGCGAGCCAGAAAGGTGAAGGTTTAATTTTAACATTTTGAATCAGTCGTCCGGAGTATCTGGCACATTTGAAACTGTTTTTAATATCAACCTTTATGTAATCGTCGATATTCTCCTGCGGTGTAACAGCAAAGGTTGTTTTTTGTTTTTTTAAACTTGTTCCTGTAATAGCCGCAATCTCCCTGGCTATACCGATAATACTCAAACAATCTGGTCTGTTGGATGTAATAGAGATATCAAAAACAGTATCCGGATTACCCACGTAATCTTCCATATTAAGACCTACCGGGGTGTTTTCCGGCAATACCATAAGCCCGGCAGCCCTTTCCGACAGGCCCAGTTCGGCCTCCGAACATAACATACCGCTACTCTTCACCCCCCTTACTTCCCTGGATGTGATTTTCATTCCGTTTGCTACAGTTCCGCCATTCATAGCGAAAGGAGATAACATTCCCGGAGAAACATTAGGTGCCCCGCACACAACGCTGAATTGTCCATCACCCGTATCAACTGTGCATACCGTTAACCTGTCGGCATTGGGATGCTTTTCAACGGACAAAACTTTACCAACAACAATTTTGGAAAAATCATGTCGTTCGGTATAAAACTCCTCCACTTCCAAACCGGCCATTGTCAATGCGTGCGCCAATTCATCCGGGGTTAGAGAAAAATCAACAAATTCTTTTAACCATTTAAGCGTAACTTTCAAATTCCGTAACCGTCATTTAAGTTAAAATTGCTCTAAAAACCGTACATCATTTTCATAAAAAATTCGAATATCATTAACCCGATATTTCAACATGGCTATTCGTTCAACGCCCATTCCGAAGGCATAACCGGAATAAACCTGCGGATCATAATCAACAAATCCAAATACAGCCGGATCAACCATTCCCGCTCCGGAAATTTCAAGCCAGCCGGTATTCTTACAAACACGGCAGCCTTTTCCCTTACAAAAACAGGAAAAGTCATATTCCGCGCTGGGTTCGGTAAACGGGAAAAAACTGGGACGAAATCGTACCTTTGCATCTTTGCCGAACATTTTTTGCGCAAAAGCCTGAACAACACCCTTCAGGTCACCAAATGATACACCTTTATCGACACATAATCCTTCCACCTGGTTAAAAATGGGCGAATGCGACGCATCCGGTGTATCCTTTCGGTAACATTTTCCCGGAGCAATCATCCTGATGGGCGGTTTTTGCTGTTCCATCGTATGTATCTGCACAGGCGACGTATGGGTTCTTAATAAATATTTGCCACCCATATAAAATGTATCATGCATATCTCTGGAAGGATGATCCGGGGGAATATTCAGTGCTTCAAAATTATGATAATCCGTTTCAATTTCATTTCCCTCTTCAATCCGAAAACCCATCCCCACAAAAATATCTTTGATTTCATCCAAAACCTGTAGCAACGGATGAAAACTACCGATGTGGTATTCTTTACCCGGAAGCGTCGGATCGAACAACTCAATCGACCGTTTACCGGTTTGGAACGATTTGAGTTTTTCATCAATAGCGTTCTGTATATCATTTTTCAACCGGTTCAGTTCGGCCCCTGCCCTTGGCCGGTCCTGATTTTCCAGAGTTCCGAGTAAAACGAAAAGATTTTGTACCACACCCTTTCGGCTTAAAAATTTTACTTTTACCTGCTCCGTATCGTCTCTCGATTTCGTCTGCTGTATATCTTTGTTAAATTCGGCAGCGATTTCAGAAATCTGGGCAATAATCGTTTGTAAATTTTCTGCCATTATTTTATGCTTTAATTATCGTTACAATTTCCTCAAAAGCTTTAATATCCTTCACAGCCAAATCCGCAAGTATTTTGCGATTAATTTGAATGTTTTTCTTATTCAAACCGTCTATCACGGAAGAATAATTCATATCAAATTGTCTGGCTGCAGCATTAATACGAGTTATCCATAATCTGCGGAATTCACGTTTTTTAACTTTTCTGTCTCTATAGGCGTATTGTAATCCTTTTTCCACCTGCTCTTTGGCAGATTTAAATAGCCGATGTTTTCCGCCATAATAACCTCTGGCGGCTTTTAATATTTTATTCCGACGATGTCTTGTAGGCACCGACGAGGATGATCTTGGCATAGTTCCTCCATAAACCCTTACTAACTACTTTGTAATTAACAACTTAATGCGTTTTTCGTCGCTTCCGGCAATTAAACCATTCTTACGAAGATTACGCTTTCTTTTAGCAGATTTTTTAGTCAAAATATGACTTGCGTATGCCTTTGAACGGCGTATTTTCCCACTACCCGTGAGTCGAAACCTTTTACTCGCGGCTCTATTGCTCTTCATTTTTGGCATTGTTACCTCTTATTTCTTTGTAAAAAATATGACTAATTGCCCGCCTTCCATTTTGGCCTCTTTATCGATTTTTGCAATATCATCCAGGGCTTCACTAAATTTGTCCAGTACCCGTTCACCATACTCTTTATGAGCATTTTCCCGTCCTCGAAACATGACGGTAGCTTTAACACGATGACCTGCTTCCAAAAATTTGCGGGCATGTCTTAACTTAAATTCAAAATCATGTTCTTCTATTTTGGGTCGTAGTCTTATCTCTTTCGTAACAACGACATGTTGTTTCTTTTTCGTTTCTTTTTCCTTTTTGGCTAATTCGTATTTGAATTTGCCGTAATCCATGATCTTACATACAGGCGGAGTGGAGTTTGGCGAAATTTCGACCAAATCAAAACCCGCCTCATCCGCTTTTGTTAATGCAACATTAATACTGACAACACCAACCTGGCTGCCGTTTTCATCAATCAGCCGGACCGATGAAGTCTCAATTTGTTCATTAACGCGAATACTTTTTTTCTTGATAACCTACCTCCTATAACAGGACCAGATATTTGAATTTATTAATTTTTATACCTTCTCAGCAATCTCTTTTTTTAATTGCTCAATAAAATCCGTCAGTTGAACAGAGCCCTTATCTCCTTCCCTGTGTTTTCTGACCGATACCATATTGTTTTCGACCTCTTTTTGACCGATAATAAGCATATACGGTGTCTTTTTTGTTTCCGCATCTCGTATTTTAAAACCGACCTTTTCGCTCCGGTCGTCTATATAAGAACGAATATCGGATCGAATCAATTCCTGATGTATTGTTAGCGCGAAATCCCTCTGTTTATCCGTAATCGGCATAACATGTACCTGGACCGGGGCAAGCCACAGGGGGAATGCGCCCGCATAATGTTCTATAAGAACACCGAAAAACCGTTCAAGCGAACCCATCAGGGCCCTGTGCAGCATAATCGGTCTATGTTTATCTCCATCCTGACCGACATAAGTAATATCAAAGCGCTCGGGCTCATTAAAATCCACCTGTATCGTTGAACACTGCCAGGAACGACCCAAAACATCTTTAATTTTAATATCGATTTTCGGACCATAAAATACACCTTCACCGGGATCAACCTGGTAGTTAAGACTGGCTTTTTCCAAACCAAGTTTCAGGGCTTCTGTCGCACGATCCCAATTCTCAATGGTTCCGACATAATTTTCAGGCCGGGTTGATAAATAAATATCAACATCCTCGAAACCGAATGATTTTAACATATTTAAACAAAAACCAATAACCCGTGATACTTCATCATCCAGCTGGTCCTGACGGCAAAATATATGCGCATCGTCCTGGGTAAATCCGCGGACTCGCATCAAACCATGCAATACGCCTGAGCGTTCATATCGGTAAACCGTTCCTAACTCGGCCCATCGTATGGGTAAATCGCGGTAACTTTTGGTACTGGTTTTATATATTTGCAGATGAAACGGACAATTCATGGGTTTTACAAGATAAGGCTGTTCATCCACGTCCATTTCAGAAAACATGTTTTCGGTAAAAAAGTCCAGATGTCCGCTTTTATTCCACAATTCTTTTCTGGCAATATGGGGAGTTGTTACAAACTCGTAGCCGGATTTTAAATGTTCATTTCGCCAGTGTTCTTCGATTTTGTGACGTATATATGCACCTTTAGGATGCCATAATACCAATCCGGGACCAATATCATCATTAATACTATACAGGTCCAGTTCCCGGCCGAGCTTGCGATGATCCCGCTTTTTGGCTTCTTCAATACGTTGAATATATTCATCAAGTTGTGACTTTTTCGGAAAGGAAATACCGTATACTCTTTGCAGCATCGGATTTTTTTCATCTCCCAGCCAGTATGCCCCGGCAATACTTAACAACTTGAAATATTTTACATAACCTGTTGAAGGTAAATGGGGACCACGGCACAGATCGACAAAACTCCCTTCCCGGTAGATGCTTGGCGGTTCTCCAAGTCGCTCAATTTGTTCTACTTTATAGGTTTCATTCAAATCCTTAAATAAAACAAGCGCCTCTTCCACCGAAAGTTCTTCGCGAACAAAGGGTTCATCTTTTGTGATGATCTCCTGCATAACCTCTTCGATTTTTACCAGATCTTCTGGAGTCAGAGATCGTTCAACATCGACATCGTAATAAAATCCTTGTTCAACCGGGGGGCCAAATGCGAATTTGGCATTGGGAAATATTTTTTTTATCGCATGCGCCATGATATGCGCACTGCTATGCCAGTAGATATCCAGTCCCTCAGGGGAATTGATGTCGATAAATTGAATTTCGCCATCCTGATCAAGAATACCGGACAGGTCAATTAACCGGCCGTTAACTCTTGCCGCGACAGATTGCTTTTTAAGCCTGCCGCCGATTTCCTCCAGAATATCGCTTGGCTTAGTCCCATTCTTGTATTTTTTTACCTGACCGTCAGGAAATTTAATCGCCGGCACTTTTTTCCTTTCAAAAATCCTTAACAGTTTGCCTAAAAAATAAGAAACCGCCATTAAAACAGGCGGTATCTCAAAGCATTTTCTTTATTCGACTAAATTATCTATTAGCACTGTAAAATATTTCTTTACTTTTGTGGGCGGTACTGGATTTGAACCAGTGACCCCTTGCATGTCAAGCAAGTACTCTAACCAACTGAGCT
>JAFGSB010000148.1 GCA_016934825.1 Candidatus Zhuqueibacterota bacterium | reverse complement strand
ATTAGTTACAAATATTGATTTTAATGAATATGATAGTGTCTTTTCTAAACAATTGAATTTATTTGACTAATATTGGGACACTACTGAGTATAATTATAACGGTAATTGATACCATAGTAAAACCGATAATCATACAATGTCACTTTAACACATAATGATAAATTTGAACAACATTTATCAAAAGGAGGAAAAATGAAATATACGGTGTTGTCTACTCTTTTATTATCAAGTATTTTGTTATTTTTCTGTACCCAGAAAGAACAGGTTGGTTTCAACGTTCCAGTTACCTACCACAAACTGGACAACGGATTAAAGGTCATACTTTCTCAGGATAAAACCGCTCCTCTTGTTACTGTAGCTGTTTATTATAATATCGGCTTTCGAATTGAACCCCGCGACCGTACCGGGTTCGCTCATCTTTTTGAACATATGATGTTCCAGGGATCGGCAAATCTGGGCAAAATGGAATTTATCCGTCTGGTGGAAAGTAACGGCGGAATTTTGAACGGTTCGACTCGATTTGATTTTACCAATTACTTTGAAATTGTTCCGGCCCACAAATTAGAAACCATGCTCTGGGTTGAAGCGGACCGGATGAGAAGCCTGGCGATTACACAGGAAAATCTGACCAATCAACAGGGTGTTGTAATTAACGAAATTAAGGTCAATGTTCTGAATCAACCCTATGGCGGTTTTCCGTGGCTGGATTTACCTCAATATGCCAATGAAAACTGGTATAATGCCCATAATTTTTATGGTGACCTGAAAGACGTGGAAGCGGCAACGCTTAAAGATGTGCAGGATTTCTTCGCCACTTATTACGCGCCGAATAATGCGGCCCTGATTATCGTCGGAGACTTTGATCCTGTTCCTGCCCTGGAAATGGTTATACAATATTTCGGCGATATTAAAAGTGCAACGGTACCCGATATACCGGACCTGAGCGAACCGCAACAGGAAAAAGAAAAAAGATTTTCCAAAGAAGACAAACTGGCAAATAAACCGGCCCTGGCATTTGCATACCATGTCCCGGAACGTCTCACACCGGAATATTATGCAATGGGTATTATCGACCAGATTCTGCTGCAGGGAAACGACAGCAGATTGTACCAGGCGATAGTACAGGAAAAAGGTTATGCAAGCAGTATCGACGGGGGTATTAACGCTCTCCTGGGTGATATGTACGATTACAACGGTCCGATGTTATGGTCCGCGTCCCTGATTCATGATACAACAGTAGCCCCGGATTCAATCATTGCCGCAATCGATCAGCAGATCGATGTTTTACTGGCCGAACCCATTGACCAAAAGACATTAGATCGTGCATTAATAAAAATCCGTTCCAGCTTTTATGATAATGTCGGCGCTTATTTCGGCTTCGGACGAGCCAATATGCTGGCCTGTTTCGCTTTGTTTGACGACAATCCTGAATTGATCAATGATATTGAGGATCAATTCAATAAAGTTACACCGGAGCTGATCCAAAAAACAGCACAGGAATATTTACGCCCGGGCAACCGGACAATACTGACTATTATACCCAAAGCCGGAAGGCCACAGAAAGGAGGCCAATCATGAAAACTTTACCTTTTATAATGGTTGTTGTATCGGTTTTAGTATTAACAGGACTCGGATTGGCCCAAAAACAATTACCGCCGGAAGGAAGTGAACCCAAAGATTTCATTTTACCTGAAAAAGAGACCTTTTCTCTCGACAATGGCTTAAAGGTGACTTTGGTGCATTATGGCAGTATCCCTAAAGTTAATGTTCGTTTTGTTGTTCGCGCCGGCAATATAAACGAATCTGAAAATGAAGTATGGCTTGCCGATTTAACCACCGATTATCTGAACGAAGGAACCACCAGTAAAACAGCAAAGCAGGTAGCCGAATCCGCCGCGCAGATCGGCGGCAGCATTAACACGACATGCCGGCCGGATTTGATTTCTGTTTCCGGCGAGGCGCTTGCAGAGTACACTCCAGAACTCATCAAGTTATTGTCTGATGTCATCATCAATCCCCTGTTTCCGGAAAGCGAACTGGAAAGACTGAAAAATAATTTTTTAAGGAATCTGCAGGTGCTAAAATCACAGCCCGAATCACTCGCGGATGAAAAATTTCACAAAGTACTTTATGGAACACATCCGTATGGCCGCTTTTTCCCAACTGAAGAAATGCTCAGCGGCTATAGTATCGAGCAGGTAAAACAATTCTATCAAAATAATTTTGGCGCACAGAGAACCCATCTCTATATTGCTGGTATGTTTAATACCGGCAAGGTGAAATCGGCCATTCGCAAAAACCTGAACAACTGGAATAAAGGGGAACCCTTTAGCGGCGATCTGCCAAAGCCGGTTTCCGACCGGGCTGTATATCTAATTGACCGCCCCGGCTCGAGTCAATCGACGGTAATTATCGGGCTGCCGGTTATCGATCCGACGCATCAGGATTATGTCCCCCTGCAGGTAGCCGACGCGCTGTTAGGCGGCGCTTTTGCATCCAGAATAACCATGAACATCCGTGAGGATAAAGGCTATACCTATTCACCCAACAGCTTAGTTAACACGCATTACCGTGATGCAAATTGGGCTGAATATGCCAGTGTCGCCACCGATGTAACCGGACCGGCTTTGAAAGAAATTTTTTACGAAATAAACAGGCTGCAAAATGAACCGCCGGATGAAATAGAATTAAAGGGAATTCAAAATTATCTGGCCGGCATTTTCGTGCTGCGAAATTCCTCACGAAACGGTATCATTAATCAATTGGCTTTTATGGACCTGCACGGATTGGACGATAGTTACCTGAACTCCTTTGTACAAAGGATATTTCAAACAACACCGGAAGATATTCAGCGACTCTGTAAAACCTATTTGGTGCAGGACAAAATGAGCATCATTATCGTCGGAGACGGTCAAAAGGTAAAACCGCAGGTGGGAGAATTCGGGGAATTGATTCAATAATTATTAGTTGTTACCAGGCGCCGGTTTGACAACTCTTTTTTGCAGGGGCTTCGGCCCCTGCAAGTTCTTTATTTTACTCCTTTTACAAAAATGTTCGATTTGTTCATAAAATTCAAGATCATTTTGATATAATCTGTGGACTTGAACGCAGAAAGATATTAATGTTAACACATATTTCCATGACGCCAATTGTGCTGAGTTTGCCATCGTCGGAACTAAGGTAACCGGACCTGGTCATACCAGTATATTTCTCCATTGGCATTATTGATCAAATTCTGCTGCAGAGGAAATTGATCAATCGGATACTCTTTCATGATAGTTTTCTCCCCATATCATAATGAAAGTAATCATTATTTTAATACTTAAAGATAAAACTATTTTTTTATTTGCAACAATTCTGTTTTAAATGAAAAATTTAGTTCTACAGCATTTTTATGGGAAAATATCACGATGATTCTTTTCTTTCAACAGAAACCCGGGATTTGCGGATTCCAATTGATAATTTCCTTGTATTTTAGAATATAAAAACAAAAATAATTTTATATTAAAAATCCTTGCACTTTTATGCTGAATTTTTTATCATTCAATAATGGCCGGAGAATAGAAATCGTTCCACCTTTTAATATTCAGATGTGTGAAGGCGCTATAAAACTATTATCAAATAGATACCTGACGAACGCTTTTTTGTTTAGGGACGTTTTCACATATCTTCTTTGATATTTTAACCATTATGGGGCGGTGAACTCATAGTTTAACATGTTTAATATAACATCATATTTAAGGAGTACAGTTAAAAGCGTGGTGATCCTTTTTTTAAAAATATTTCTGTAATATTAAAATAATAGAATTCCCAGGTAAAAGGAGTCCAAAATGATAAAAATGAAATTTTTTATTGTCGCCCTTTTATTTCTTTCCATTGGGCAAATTTTCAACCTGTCGGCGCAGGTGGCGGAGCAGGACTCTCTTGCCCTGATTGCCCTGTTTGACAGCACCGACGGCGTTAACTGGACAAATAACGACAACTGGTTGACGGGTCCTGTTTCAACATGGCGTGGCATCACCGTATCGGAGGGACGGGTAACTGAAATAGCATTGATCGATAATAATCTTACCGGGACAATTCCGCCTGAAATCGGAAATTTGACCGGTACATTACGTTTAATGCTGCACCGAAACAAGCTGACAGGAAATATCCCCGCGGAAATCGGCAATCTTGTTAATTTGACTTTTTTGAATTTACTCAACAATCAGTTAGCAGGAGACATCCCTTCAGAAATCTGGAATCTTGTCAACCTGGAAAAGGTATACCTTAGTCAAAATCAGTTTACGGGCACTTTACCCCCTGAAATCGGAAATTTATCCAAACTGACATTTATAACATTGTGGAGCAATCAACTAACAGGGAACTTACCCGATGAAATTTACAATTTAACAAATTTAACAGATCTGGATTTTTCCCAGAATCAGTTTGAAGGCCCAATTTCTCCTTCTATCGGCCAACTTGTTAATCTGGAATTTTTATCTCTGGGCTACAATAATTTTTCGGGAAACATCCCGGTAGAAATCGGTAATCTGAATAATTTAACAAAATTATATTTAGCTTCCAACCAGCTGACCGATTTCATTCCACATGAGATCGGTAATCTAACCAATTTAATTGAACTAACACTTTATGACAATCAACTTGACGGCCCAATTCCGGAAGAAATTGGTAATCTGAATAAATTAACATATTTAAACATTACCGACAATCAACTTTCAGGCACGGTTCCAACACAAATTGGTAATCTAATAGAAATGACCGATTTTAGAATATACAATAACCAGTTTTCGGATACACTCCCGCATGAATTCGGCAACATGACCCATTTGAAATGGCTTTATGTACACAGAAACCAATTTTCAGGCCCAATTCCAACAGAAATTGCATCTCTGCCGGAACTGGAAAGATTTCATCTGTACGATAATCAGTTTACCGACCTGCCGGATTTAACCGCTGATACAAGTTTAACGGAATTGATAATTCAGAATAACAAATTTACATTTGAGGATATCGAGCCGAATATCGGCATTCCTGGTTTTGTTTATTCCCCGCAGGACAGTGTGGGCGAAGAGCAGGACACCACCATAAACCAGAATTCCTTTCTGGAAATTTCCGTTAACGTTGGCGGTACGGCGAATGAATACCAGTGGAAAAAAGACGGAATCGACATACCCGGCGCCAATAACAATTCTTTCACGATTGATTCCGCACAAATTTCCGATGCCGGAGAATATATATGCAAAATAACCAACACAACCGTTACCGGCCTGACGCTTTATTGCCGGCCTATACATGTGACAGTAAAAGAAGCGTCAGGGATTGTTTCGTCCATAACACAGTTGCCCGAAAAATTTATTTTATATCAAAATTATCCGAATCCGTTTAATTCGACCACCGTTTTAAAATATGATCTGCCAAAATCGACTTGGGTCGTTTTAAAAGTATACAACCTGTCCGGCCAGAGCATAAAGACGCTGGTGGATGATCTGCAGAATGCCGGGAGAAAATCAATTTCCTGGGATGGGCGCGATCATTTGGGCCTGGAGGTGGCGTCAGGGATTTATATATATCGTATAGAAACTGACTCTTTTATCAAATCCGGAAAAATGTTATTGATCAAATAGGGAAAATTTGGTGTTGAACAATGCAGTCCATTTTACATATGGACTGCATTGTTCATCTCGAAACATCAACATTTATGTTTCAAGATATTGACAATTTTCAATCGATTAAAAAAATCTTCTACTTTGATTCCTCAACCAGTTCGGTTCCCTGGTCTTTTTGTTCAAGTGTAAACGCGTCAACTTTGCGTCCGTCAAGGCTCCAAGATTCATAATGCAGGGATTCCGGGGCCACGTTAATTACCTGATACAACTGCGTTTCACCCAATTCTTTGCGCATCAGATGAGAAAAGGTTTTATTGTGTTCGTACATTTTCGGACCGCTGACGGACACCGTATAAATCGGTCCGGGGGCATTATTATTGACTGTTTTATTCTGAACAACCTTGCCGGTCCGGCCGTAATAGTGGTCATGTCCCTGTAAAACCAGGTCCACCCCATATTTCTCATAAATTGGCGTTAGTATCTCGCGCAGCTCTTTATTATCCCTGTCCCGGCCGGTGGAATACACCGGGTGATGATGGGTCACGATCAACCAGGGTTTGGTATTTGTTTCCAGTATGGATATCAACCACTTTAGCTGTTCCGGGTGTTCATAGTTGTTTGTATTGACAACCACGATACGGGCGCTTTGATAATCCATATAATAAGCCGTTTCTTTAAAATCATCCGGTTCCGGGCCATTCAGGGGCAGGGCAAAGTGGATCAGGTACAGCGGATCGACATCGCGGATGCCGTCCATTTCGGTTTCTTCCCCTGCCGTATCATGGTTGCCCGGCGCGGGGACAAGGGGAACCATACGCGGAATAAAACCAAAAGCATTGAAAAAATTGTCCCATTTATCGTCTTCCCGTCCCCGATTCACAAGGTCGCCCGCTATAAGTATGAAACGGGATTCGGGCGCGTGCGCCCAGGCCTTTCGCAAAAGCGGCGATGCAAGATCAAATATCTCATTCTGCACATCGCCCAGATATATAAACGAGAACGGTTCCGTTTCCAATCCCGCAGTCTGAAAAACATTCCATTCGCTCCACAAATTATTCTGTCCAACCCGATAGACATATTGTTTGCCGGGCTGCAGATCAACAAATCGTGCGGTATGATGAAATACCTCCACTCCATCCGCCGTAGTCAATTCTTCGGTTGATGCCGCTACCGTGGCGGCATTTTTTTCAAAATTCTCTGCCCACGGCTGTATTATGGTCACCTGGGCCGCCGGACTGTCAACCGGTGCGTATGTCCGCCATGTTATGGATTGTGTTGTAGCCGGACCCGCTTCCCAGCTCAAAACTAAACGCTCCGGTTTTTGCCCCTCTTTCCCCCATAGAACTGTCACCATTACAACAAGTAATAATAGTACGATATAAAGTTGTTTCCTTGATCTTTTCATTTTCATTATTTAGACCCCATTTTTTGGTTTATAATTTATTTAGTTAGTATTTATAAAATTTAAAAATATAACACAGCTTATCCAGGAATTAATCCAATTAAGTGTTATGCAATAAATTTAATACTCTTCTTTGGGATTAAATTATGTTCATTCTCTCAGAGATACCACATTTTAGATATGATTTAAATTCGGTAACAGTTTTATGGAGATTACAATTTTATCCTTTTCCGTTAATTTTAATAAAATCTGAATAAAAAAATTCAGACCGCTGTTGTATAATAAAACAATAATTTTCACTTTACATAAAAAGAGGTGATAAAATGAGTAAATCCAAACCATTAACGACAGCAGCGGGCATCCCCGTAAGTGATAACCAGACATCCCTGACTGCGGGAGAACGCGGCCCCACCCTGCTTCAGGACCATTATCTGCTGGAAAAACTGGCGCATTTCAACCGCGAGCGGATACCGGAGCGGATTGTCCATGCCAAGGCTGCCGGAGCGCACGGCACCTTTACCGTGACCCACGATATTACCAAATACACCAAAGCGAAAATATTTTCTCAAGTGGGCAAAAAAACCGATATGTTCGGCCGTTTTTCCACTGTCGCGGGTGAAAAAGGCTCCGCCGATACAGTCCGGGATGTAAGGGGTTTTGCGTTGAAATTCTATACCGAAGAAGGCAACTGGGACATGGTCGGCAACAATACACCGGTATTCTTTATCCGGGATGCCATAAAATTTCCCGATTTTATCCACACCCAGAAACGGGAACCGCAAACAAACCTGCGTTCCGAAACCATGTGGTGGGATTTCTGGTCACAGGTGCCGGAAGCGCTGCACCAGGTGACCATACTGTTTTCCGACCGGGGCATTCCCAAAGGAGTTCCTTTTATGAACGGTTACGGAAGTCATACATATAGTTTTCTCAATGCAAAGGACGAACGGTTCTGGGTCAAATTTCATTTTAAAACAAAGCAGGGCATCCAAAATATGATGCAGGATGAGGCCGACCGTCTTGTAGGAAAGGATGCCGACTATCACACGCGCCAGTTGTTCGAAACCATAAAACGCGGCGACTTTCCCAAATGGACGTTCTATGTGCAGGTCATGCCGGAAAAGGAAGCGGAAACCTACCGCTGGAATCCGTTTGATCTGACCAAAGTATGGCCGCATAGCGACTATCCTTTGATCGAGGTTGGCGAAATGGAATTGAACCGCAATCCGGAAAATTATTATGCCGAAGTCGAGCAATCAGCTTTTTCCCCCGCCAACGTCGTGCCGGGAATATCTTTTTCGCCGTGTAAAATGTTGCAGGCGCGAATTTTCTCCTACGCCGACGCGCACCGCTACCGTCTGGGTGTGAATTATGAGCGCCTGCCCATAAACCGGCCGAAAAGCGGCGTGTCAAACACCTACCAGCGGGACGGTTACATGCGGTTCGACGGCAATGAAGGCGCGGCCGTGAACTATGAGCCCAACAGTTTCGGCGGACCCAAGGCGGACCCGGCTTTTAAAGAACCTCCGTTGAAAATTTCCGGCAATGCGGACCGTTATGAACAAAAAAGAGGCGTGGATGATGATTACATCCAGCCCGGCAACCTGTTCCGGCTTTTACCGGCTGATGAACAAAAAAGACTCATTGAAAATATTGCCGGAAGCCTTAAAAACGTATCGAAACAGATTCAGGAAAGAATGGTCCCGCATTTTTACAAAGCCGACAAAGCCTACGGCGAAGGCGTCGCAAAGATACTGGGACTTGCCTGATTCAATTTTCTTCATGTATTCCACAGAGGTAACCGCCTCTGTGGAATCTCTTTATCTGAATATTTTGCCCGAAACCTTTTACATTAAAAAGAAATTCATTCTCCCCTGATTAATGTCCTAGTAAACAATCCCAAGCGAATATGATAAAAAGTTATTTTCCGGAAATCATTAATCCGGTCAGTTATTCTGTTTTGCCCCAAGATAACGGAATAAGGATTGATATGAATTTTCCCTCGACTCTTCGGGATTGACCCGAATTAAAAAATTGTACAAATCATCTCTTTTGGGATGATGAAAACCAATCCTCAGGCAGGCATGACTTGCCCAAACCAGCACTGTATTAATATAATTGAATGCGATACTCAAATCGATTGCGATATCAAAATGATTTCTCTGGATATTTTCTTTAATTCCCTTTGGCGGTTGTCCCAGGGATGTGACCTCCGCGGGATTATAATTAACACATTGATAATTGTTTAATAAAAACTTTTCAATCGCTAAATTTGTATTATACAAAAGAGTAATATTGGCCTTGGGGAATATATGATTAAATTTATCCAAAGTCAGCAATTCGGTTTGCAAACCATTTACATTATCCGGCAAACAAAGCAGCACATTGTTTGCTTTATCTATCTGGTCAAAAATACTTACCGAGGCCGGTCTTTGTCCAAATCGGGATAAAATTTTATAAATTGTTAATGCAGATAATTGTCCGATTTTTTTAAGCATTAGAATTAATATTATATTTTAATAAGGGAAAATATGTTTCATGACAATATAGTAATCTATCTCATAAAGGTCAATATCATTTTCACAAATATTTTTACCGGGCGATTCGGCATAGATATTAATAAATAATATATATTTATATACAGAACATATGGCATAAAGATGCAAAAAAAGTAAAAAAGAACACAAAAAACACTTTACTTTTAATTCTTTTTTTTATATTATTATTTTAATGTCCTGTCTCCGGACACTAATCCCCCTAAATCACAAATAAAGTTTTAGGGTGTTTTATAATTTCCTGAGTTGTTTTCACGAAAAAAAGCTTCGTAATTAGACAACTTTCACCTTTTATACAGGTTCAGTTAATAGTGTCGTTGACCAGACACAATTGATATAACAATTTAATGTAATCGTACGAATTTTCAAACAACTATTTATTTCCAATTAAGTACTGATCAAAACCACCCCACTAACTATTTGACCCGATTTTTGAACTGTATTAATAGAATTTTGTGATCAGGTTATTGGTGAATTAATTATAAATTATTATTGTTATCACAATAACCCGAAGTGGAATCGTATAAAATATATAAAAGGAAAAAATAAATAAAGGGAGAAGTAAATGCAACAACATCAGAATACGATAAATAATCTGTTAAAGGATTATACCCGGGTATTAGAGAATCCATTGCGGGAAAAGCTGATTTCCGACTCGGTTGAACAGAAATGCGCAGTTGTAATGAAAACCGGAACATTGGCAACCTGGACGCCATCACATTCAACCGGCAGAAGCCCAAAAGACACATATATTGTGAAAAGATCTGCCATTGAAAAAAACATTGACTGGACATCGCCAAACAGTATACCGATGGCTCCCGAAACATTTGAGATGATCTTTAATGATGCAATCGACACATTAAAACTAAAAAAAACTATATATTCAATGAAAAGAGTCGTCGGCGCCGATTCTTCCTATGCCCTGCCCATTGTCGCGGTGAGCGATTATCCTTTAAGTTGTTTGTTCCTTGATAATATGTTCCGCCCGATACCTCAGGATATCGACAAGAGTATATTTGCTAAAAAACCATTTTATCTTATATGTTTGCCTTATGAATATATTGATCCCGGAAAATATGAAGGCAGGTTAAGAAAGCAGGCCGACGGTACAACTTCAAATCTATTAGTGACAATGGATTATGAAAAGCATATCGGCATAGTGTACGGTTCAGCCTATATGGGATCATTAAAAAAACTGATATTCACAGTGATGAATTACCTGCTGCCCGAAAACAATATTTTACCATTACACTGTTCCGCCAATGAAGGCGATAATGGTGAAAGCGCATTGCTACTTGGACTTTCAGGAACCGGCAAAACAACTCTTTCCGCGGACCCGGAACGAGCGCTGCTGGGTGACGATGAACATGGTTGGAACGATAAGGGAATTGCGAACTTTGAATACGGATGTTACGCAAAACTGATCAACCTGAATCCGGAAAAGGAACCGGATATTTATCACGCCACTTTTCATCCTGATCATTACCTGAGTCACGGCGCCATCGTTGAAAATTTAATGGTTTACCCGGACGGCTCTTTTGATTTGGATGATGAACGGTTTACCCCCAATTCCAGGGCATCTTACCCATTGCGCTATAATTCGAACGTAAAGGAATCCGCCGTTTCGGGTCATCCCAAAACCATCCTGTTTCTTACCGCGGATGCTTACGGTGTTTTACCCCCGATCAGTAAATTATCTCCTGAACAGGCCATGTTTTGGTTTATTATGGGGTACACATCCAAACTTGCCGGCACTGAAACCGGCATAACCGAGCCGCAGGCAACGTTCTCAAGATTTTTCGGCGGACCTTTCATGCCGAGGAATCCTTCGGATTACGCCGATCTATTGGGTGAAAAAATGAAAAAACACAATGTTAAAGTATATTGTATCAATACCGGCTGGAGCGGCGGGCCATACGGAATCGGTAAAAGGATAGACATCAATCTGACGCGGGCTATGGTCAGCGCTGCGCTTAACGGCGGCCTGGAAAATGTGGAATTTGAAACGGATCCCTATTTTAAGGTATCCGTTCCCAAGAGTTGTCCAAATGTTCCGTCAGATGTTCTCAAACCCGTTAATACATGGGCGGATAAAAAGGCATTTGATGAAACGGCAAAAAAGCTGGCTCATTTATTTAAGAAGTACTTTGATAAAAACTTTAGAGGCAAAGTCGACGAACAAATCGCGCTTGAATGCCCGGAAGCATGACTAACAGGAGCTGCTTTGCCATTAGCAGCAAAGCAGCTCCGCCCTTTTAGAAACAACCTAATTATTTGTACCACCGTTTTAAAAACAACTAAAATAAATATTATAAATAAACGTGGATAAAATCTTTTCTTTCGGATCGTTTCTTTATTCCCGGGGTAATTGCGTAAATATCACTCCTTTATGTATAATACTGGCATATTTATTGTACATAAAATTTTAAATAA
The DNA here is from genome assembly GCA_016934825.1 of Candidatus Zhuqueibacterota bacterium. GTDB lineage: Bacteria > Zhuqueibacterota > Zhuqueibacteria > Residuimicrobiales > Krinioviventaceae > Fontivivens. The sequence goes on along the minus strand of JAFGSB010000148.1, from coordinate 53,953 downwards.
AAACGGGTATTAATTATATAGACAATACCAATAATTTCAACGAGATATTGAAAAAAAAGGGACAAAATGTTATGCTGTGTATACGTTTTGGGCCACCTGAGTGATTCCAATTGTTTGATATTAAAGCTCCGTATACTCTGAACAGATTTAAAAAGTAAATTCGAATAAATAATTTTATCCGGAAAAATAACAGACATCAAAACGGTAATAAGATGTGATTTACAGATAAATTCATTATCGAGTCCAAAATTCCAGTAGTTCCATAGCTAACATGATACGCACGTTAATAATTAGGATGTCTGTTTTTCGTTGCAGATTAATTAGTAGTCTTATTTAAGAGGTTAGTGATGGGACAACAACAACTGTTAATTCTTCTTTTGGTTCTGATTCTTGTATCAATCGCTATTTTTGTCGGCATTGATATGTTTAAATCATGGGCGGATACATCAAATTTAGAAGGCGTCACCAATGATCTTTTATTTTTAGCAAACCGGGCGCAGGAATATTATATCAAACCGGTTGCAATGGGAGGCGGAGGATACAGTTTTGAAAGAATTACCATTCAAGATATAACCGACAGACCTGAGAATGAAAACGGCGCATATAGTGTTGTTTCTGTTTCTTCCGACAAACTCATTCTGAAAGGCGAAGGCAACCGTGATGCCGACCAGGACGGCACGAATTGTATTGTCCGGGTAAATATTTTCAGTGACAGTGTCGGGGTAGAATTTTTGAACAAATAATCCGTCATACCGTCGTTTTCCCGTTTTTTCTCTCTAAATTATTCTGCAATTGAATTGTCCTTTAATCAATCCAGTATAACACCGGTGTCAGGTTAAACTTGAACACGACACCCTAAACATTATATATTGTTTAATTTTTGAAAATGAAATCTTATTAAATTTGATTTTATTGAACTTTTTAGCTCATCCGGTTGGTAATACCTGTAAACCGGACGCCGGTGCCAGTATAAAATTATTTTAAAAAATTGTTATTTATATCATTTTCATACGTATATTGAAATAAATTGCTTATTATATCGAACAGGGACTATAAAATGGAAAATAAAAAAATAACCCTGAATAATAAATCAGAGAAATTTCTGTTATTAAGTTTTGCCTTGATCCCTTTACTGATCCATCTTTATACCAATGTTTTTGCCGTTTACGGTATTTTTCGAGATGAGCTATATTACCTGGCGTGCAGTCATCGCCCTGGTCTCGGGTATGTCGATCAACCACCCTTTTCAATTTATTTACTGACAATAATACGGGTGTTGATCGGTGATTCAGTTTTTGCAATCAGGCTTCTGCCGGCTGTCCTGAGTTCTTTAACGGTGCTTGTTGCGGGTTTAATGGTGCGCAAACTGAACGGCGGAATTACGGCAACTATCATTACCTGTGTAACCATAATTGTCACCCCGATTTATCTCGCAATGAATTCTTATTATTCGATGAACAGTATAGATATATTTTTCTGGGCGCTGAATGCGTATGTTTTAATCCTGATTTTTAAAGACGGCAAACAAAAACACTGGCTTACTTTAGGAGCAGTGACAGGCCTTGGCTTATTAAATAAAATAAGCATGGCCTGGTTTATTTTCGGTCTTGTTGCCGCTTTGATTATAACCAAACAAAGAAAACAGCTTTTAAGCAAATGGCCGTATATCGCCGGAATTGTCGCAGCGGTATTGTTTTTACCTTTTATTATATGGAACCTGACCCATGATCTGGCACATCTGGAATTTATGCGAAACGCTGTGCAGTACAAATACAGCGGCGTTTCGCGTCTGGATTTTGTACTCGGGCAGTTTTTGCTTATGAATCCGGTAGCCGTACCCGTTTGGCTGGCCGGACTATTTTATTTATTCATGAACAAAAAAGGCAGAGAATTTAACATATTGGGTATCATTTTTATAGCCACTTTTCTCATATTGTTCATAAACGGGCACAGCAAGTCGGAATACCTGTCACCGGCATATATACCGTTAATCGCCGCAGGAGGAGTCCAGTTGGAACAACTGACGCGTAAAAAATACCTGGGATGGATAAGGATCGTTATTCCCCTACTCGTTTCTTTGATTGGAATTATTATTGCACCCCTGGCGCTCCCCATATTACCAGTGGAAGCATTTATCTCCTACAGCAGAACGCTTCGCATACAACATCCTTCCAGCGAAAATAAAGAGTTGTCCGAATTACCCCAGTTCTACGCGGATATGTTCGGCTGGGAAAATCTGGCAAAAACCGTCTCGGATGTTTATTCTTCCCTGCCGGATGATGAAAAATCCAACACGGTTATTGTTACATGTAACTACGGGGAAGCAGGAGCTTTAGAATATTACGGTAAAAAGTATAATTTGCCGCCCGTAGTCTGCCCGCATAACAGTTACTGGTTCTGGAGCCTGAATGAATTGAATAAAAACCATGCTGTTGTCATTATTATCGGCGGGAGACAGGAAGATCATCTGAATGCGCTTGAGCAGGTAAATCGTGTTGCCGAAATTAAATGTAAATACTGTATGCCCTATGAAAACAATCTACCCGTTTTTATCGGTAAAAATTTGAAAAGACCTTTGCTACAGCTATGGGAAGAAGAGAAAAATTTTATCTAACCTGTTTACCTTTTGTTTACCAATTCCGGTGGATTATTTTATCCGGCATGCACCTCATCTGTTGACATCCATTTATCAATGTATTATATTACTTTTATAATAACATGTTCTCCTAAATTCAAACCATAAAATTAGGAGGGGATAAAAAATGATTGAATTGCTGCGGCAACGTAAAAGTATCAGGAAATACACCGGACAAAAAATTGAGCCGGAGAAAATCGAAATTTTAAAAGAAGCCCTGTTACGATCCCCCTCCTCATGGGACAGAGAACCTTGTGAGTTTATATTTGTGGACGACAAGGAATTACTCGAAAAATTATCGCTGGCAAAAACACACGGTTCTCAGTTTCTGGCGGATGCCGCTTTGGGGATAATCGTGTGTGGAGATAACGAAAAATCCGATGTCTGGGTGGAAGACTGCTCAATCGCCTCCATTATTATTCAGTTAACCGCTCAATCACTCGGGCTGGGCAGTTGCTGGATACAAATCAGAAACAGAATGCATAACGAAGCCGTTACATCCGGGGAGTATGTTCAGCAGCTCCTGCAAATACCCGAATTTATTAAAGTGGAATCGATAATAAGCATTGGTTACGCGGAGGAGCATGAAGAAAATGAAAAAAAGGAACTACAGTATAATAAAATCAGGATCAATACTTTCGAATAAAAAACAGAAATTTTAACAGGTAAAATTAAGAGTTTGTGTTATTCACATCAGTTGAACATTTCATTTAAAGTAATCAATTTGCTTTTATACATTATCCCCTTGTAGTTAGGAAGTAAACATATTATAATCTTTCATTTAACATTGGGAGAATTGAAAGGATGAATAACAAACAATTAAATCGGCGTGTTTTTCTGAATAAACTGGCGGGGGGAACAGCCTCGCTGTTTTTCACCTCCACTCTTTTTTCAAATTGTACGAATGTAAAAAAACAACCCAATATTCTGTTCATCTTTTCCGACGATCACGCTTTTCAGGCCATCAGCGCCTACGGTGGACGATTGGCTCAGGTTGCTCCTACTCCGAATATAGACCGTCTGGGGGCAGAAGGAATGATATTTAACAAATGTTACGTTACCAATTCAATCTGTGCGCCTTCCAGGGCGACTGTGTTAACCGGTAAACACAGTCATCTTAACAGTGTCAGGGACAACAGTGAGGTTTTTGACGGCGCACAACAGACTTTTCCAAAACTGTTACAACAAGCCGGGTACCAGACTGCTATTGTCGGTAAATGGCATTTAAAAAGCGAACCGACCGGTTTCGATTTTTGGGAGGTTCTGCAGGGACAGGGTCATTATTATAATCCCGATTTCAGGACCCCGGCCGGGAACATCAGGGAAACCGGTTATGTCAGTGACATTATCACCGATAAAGCTTTGGACTGGCTTCAAAACAAACGGGACAATTCAAAACCATTTATGCTCATGCTGCAGCACAAAGCCCCGCACCGGGAATGGTCACCGGCGTTACGGCATATCAATATATTTGATCATGTCGTCTTTCCGGAACCGGATAATCTGTTTGACGATTATAACGGACGGGGAACAGCCGCAAAAACCCAGGATATGACAATTGAAAAAACCATGAGAATGGACCAGGACCTCAAAGTCCCGCCGGATGACGGCGACAGCCTGTTATTTAAACAGATCCACAAAAGGATGAATGAAGAACAAAAAAAGGCCTGGAAAGCGGCCTACGGGCCTAAGAATGAAGCTTTTAAAAAATTGAATCCGAAAGGCAAAGACCTGGTGCGCTGGAAATATCAGCGATATTTACAGGATTATTTGGGCTGTATACGGGGAGTGGATGAAAATGTCGGCCGGGTTCTGGATTATCTTGATGATAATGGATTAACCGACAACACCCTTGTGATTTATACCTCCGACCAGGGCTTTTACCTGGGCGAACACGGCTGGTTCGACAAGCGGTTCATGTATGAAGAATCCTACCGCACCCCTTTGATCGCGAGATGGCCGAATGTGGTCAAAAAAGGCAGCATCAATAATGATCTTGTGTCCAACCTGGATTTCGCGCAAACCTTTCTGGACATAGCAGGGACTGCTTTGCCCCCGGATATGCAGGGGATGAGCTTAAAACCGCTGCTGGCCGGACAAACTCCTGGAAACTGGCGAAAGAGCCTGTATTACCACTATTATGAATTCCCGGCAGTTCACAGCGTTCGCCGGCACGAAGGCGTTGCGACTCTGCAATACAAACTGTTACACTTTTATGATCTTGACGAATGGGAACTCTATGATCTGGAAAAAGATCCGAACGAAATGCACAGTGAATATGATAATCCGGAATACAGTCAGATTGTTGAGGAACTAAAAAATGAACTTGAGCGACTTCGCGTCCATTACGAACTGCCGCCAATTAAACCGCTAAACGAAACATGAGACATTACGGTACCCGGTTTTCACGTCCCGGCTTAATCTGTAATTAAAATTTCGGATCATATCAACGGGAATGACGGTCATAACAGGTCCATTTACAACTCATTATGTACTTTGAATACTTGAATCCAACAGGAGATGGAAAATGAAGACAAATCAAATATTACCCCTGTTCATGATAATTTTTTTGTTTTATCAGGTTTCGATATGTTCCGATATTGGTAAAATATGGCCGAGTGAAAAGAAAACCTGGGTAGACCCCGAATTCGGGTACGAGATTACTCAATGGACCAATCATTCAGCCGAAAGCTGGCACCTGTATTTTAATATTGAATCATTTATCGATAAAGATCATGCCGTCATTTTTTCAAAAAGAAACGGTGACTTGAATCTGTTTAACCTGAATCTGCAAAGCGGTGAAATGATACAGATGACGAACGAAAAAAATATGAGCACCAGTGTCTGGCATTACCCCGGTCTTAAAACCCTGTGGTATATAAACGGGAACCAGATAAAAGCATTAAACACCGAAACGTATAAAGTGACGAACACAATTACAACCGACATGAAACCCGGATCAATGACCGTTACCTGCGACGGCAAATGGATCGTCACTGCCGTAGATAAAACGAAACCGGCAGAACAAGGCCCGCAAATATCAAAGGGGCCGTATGCTATTTATAAGATCAGCACGGAAACCGGAGAAATGATACAGATTTCCCCGGACTATGGTTTTGTAATCGGCCATTTGCAGGCCAATCCCGTTGATCCGGCGCTTGTTTCATACTGCTGGCAGCATTTATACAGGCCGGGTTCATATCCCGGTACGATTGGCGCCACACCGCTGCGTATATGGTGGATCAATATTGACGGTACGGACGGCGGTCCGGTTGGCCCCCAGGAGTTCGGAATACACCGCACGCACGAATTCTGGTTCCCGGACGGTTCGCGTATCGGCTATTCCGCCCGTTATATCTATGGTCCGAACCAGGGTAGACAATTCATGGGCAGCTGCGCCCCGGACGGCAGCGACAACTATATGATGGAGCTCCCGGTAAAATTCGCGCACTCGCAAATGTTCAAAGACAACAGACACTGGGTGGTGGATATTTTTGACGGTATGGTTTTGACCCTGTTGACAATTGATGAACGTAAAGCTGTAAAAATTCAACCGTTGTTTCGTCATGATTCAAGCTGGGAGGGACAATCATCCCATCCGCACCCGCATTTCAGCCCGGACGGAAAGATCATTATTTTCAGCACGGACAAATACGGGTCCGCAAACGTATTTTCTGTAAAAATAAAATGAAAATTTTTTGTATATTTATAAGGGGGTATCCGGAATTACAAAACAATTAACATTTTTTGAAAACAAGCAAGATTACATAAAATTAAAAAAAACCATCGATCGACTTTTGTGGAAAGGGTACAATGCTAAATATTCAAAAATGGTTAATGATATGTATATTGACAACGCTGCCTTTAAGACAGTATTGTCCGGCTGAAATTTCTCCTGCGGATGATACGGTTCGACTATTAATTTCAAAAGCAGGTAATGCCGAAAGCGATACGGCGCGGATTAGAATTTTAAAGCAGTTGCACGCCGAACCTGGCATTCCTCCCAAAACAAAGGCGGATACGGAAAAAATGATCGCTGAAATTGAACGCTGGCTTACCGACAAACGGCTTGATTATTTCTCATCCGCAATCAGAAAAAAAGGCTATTATGATTTTCAAATTACTCAAGACTCCCCCCTTTACCCTGTTGCACAATTTTACCAGGCGCGAATGCTCACCTGGGTCGCTCTTGAATATGGTAACATCTGGTCCATTCCCGCTACCCGGCAGGAAAACCTGAAAAAAGTCCGGGTTGTTTTCCAACAGCTTGAAAAACAATTCCCGCAAAATCCACTTATCAAAATGTATTTGGGTAAACCGTTATCGCCGGATAAAGTCTATCCGTCAGAAAAAAATGCCCCGGATTGGGCCGTCTATCAGCGGGAAGCCCTGGAGCGCTTAACTGATATCATCCGCTGGTGGATAGACAATCGCATGCAAGACAACGGCGAATATGGAGGCGGCTGGGGCGATGACTGTGAAATGTGGCGCTGGTGGATGCCGGCGCTGGTCGCGTTTAATGATCCTTATCTCACAAAAACACAGGCGCGATTTTCAAAAGCCCTGCTGGACCAGGGCCATATGGCAAAAGGTTACACAAACCGCATGAGCGATGTGGAACATACCGCTGAAGACGCGGCCGACGCAATTACTCCAATGATGTTCCTCGAGGCAGATCACCAGGAATGGAATTCCCGCGCGTTACGTCTTGCAGAACTCATGAGAACAATATGGACGGGAACAAATGAGCGCGGTTTTTTACAATTCAAGAGTACTTATTTCAATTCGGAACAGGTCAATACTGACCCGCGGAAAGCGTGTGACACGGTATTCCATCCTCGGGTCATCCAGCCGGCGCTGTTATACTGGCAGCGCAGCGGCGATCCGGGGCTGCAGGAACTTATCACTTCCTGGATGGACACCTGGGTCGACGCGACGGCGCGGGCGGAACGCGGCAAACCTGCGGGTATCATTCCGAGCGCCATACACTGGCCGGACGGCGGCATTGGCGGATTGGGTGAAAACTGGTGGACTCCCGGGAATTATACCGATAATCCCCTGTATGTCTGGCCCAGCGCCATGAATATGATGACCAATACCATGTTGTTAACATATTATATGACTCAAAATCCGAAATACCTGCAGCCCATTCGCTCCATGGCTGAACACCGTTTGCGCTATCTTCGGAATTCCGCGGCCGAGGAACCCGATCCAGGAACCGCAGGCTGGTGCGCGGAACGAATGACGGGTATTGCCGATGTCATCAGCAAATACAGGTTACTGACCGGCAGTACGGAATTCGACACGTTGATTTTACTTGACAGCTCCCCCTATATAAAATTCCGGCTGTCTGTCGACAGAACCGCCCTGACGGAAACCCTGTACAGGACGGCCCGGGCATTACGAATTAACTTTCCCGGATATACCGGCGAAGTTCGTTACACAGACAGGGTGCTGCGTTTTCCGCAGTTATTCGCCATTCCCGCGATGTACCCGGAGCCCCTGAAAGATTGCTTTATACCGGACACAAAATTGCTTTTTTCCTCCTGTACGGGCGAACCCGGAGACGGTTTGTATTTTCCGGTCAACGCGGTGCGATGGCATACTCCCCCGCGTAATATTGCCGCGCTGGTTACCGAAACCGGCGAGAACAGGTTCAACGCGGAATTGTTTCATTTTGGCCCGGAGCCGCGTCCGATGTCGGCCGAACTTTACCTGTTAAAACCAGGAGAATATACTTTTAAGCTTTTCACCGGTGAAAATATAATGATTGAAAATCATCAGTTCAGTATAAATGGACAAAAAGGACTCATTACGTTCACATTGCCCCCGTATAAACTGTGCAAATTGCATGTATGTCTGAAAAAATAAAAAGATCAAAAAAATTACCTGTTTACCTTAAATTCAGGAGAAGCTGAATGAAAAATCTACATAGTTCGTTTATTTTATTAATGATCTTAATCCCGGCATTTCTATTTTCACCGGTTTTTTCCCAGCACCAGGGTTATTTCAATGTGCTGGATTACGGCGCCAGGAACGACGGCGTCACCAAAAACACCCTGGCGATCGAGGAAACCATAGCCGCGGCTGCCGCCAATGGAGGCGGGACCGTTTTTTTCCCCGCCGGTAAATACCTGACCGGACCGATTCATTTAAAAAGTAATATCACACTTTATATTGACGCCGGGGCGGTAATTGTATTCAGTCAAAATTTTAACGATTATCTCCCTATGGTCAGGAGCCGCTACGAGGGGGTTGAAGTTATAAATTTTTCAGCGCCCGTGTATGGTTACCGGCTTGAAAATATCGCCATCCGCGGCCGCGGTCAAATCGACGGCAACGGCGCCGCATGGTGGGATTTTTTCTACAAATACGGTGAAATCAAACCCGTTGATTATACTGATGACATAAAGCTCTGGCAGAAAAAATTTATTGAAAATAACCGGAATACCCAAAGTTGGGGATATTGGGTGGAAAAAGCCGGTAATTCGCCCGCGCCTTTTTTACGTCCGTCGCTGATCCAGACTGTAGATTGTAAAAATGTACTCATTGAAGGAATTTCCATAAAAAATCCACCCATGTGGACCATACACCCAATTTACAGTGAAAACGTTACTGTGGAAGGGATATCCATTCATAATCCCGCCGAATCGCCGAATACGGACGGTATAAATCCAGATGCATGTAAATATGTGCATATCAGTAATTGTCATATCAGTGTGGGTGATGACTGCATCACCATCAAATCGGGTCGTGACGAAGACGGCAGACGCGTGGGCAGGGCCTGCGAAAATATTACCATCACCAACTGCACGATGCTCGACGGTCACGGCGGCGTTGTCATCGGCAGTGAAATGTCGGGCGATGTCAGAAAAGTGACGATTTCCAATTGCGTTTTCGACGGAACGGAACGGGGAATTCGAATCAAATCCATGCGCGGCCGCGGCGGTGTGGTCGAAGAGATACGGGTATCAAATATTGTCATGAAAAATATAAAACTGGAAGCGATCAAATTGAATATGTTTTATCATCCCACGCCGTATGAACCGGTTTCGGAGCGTACACCCGGTTTCCGTAATATACATTTTAGCGACATCACCGTAACACAATCGCAACAGGCCGGTTTTATACTGGGATTGGAGGAGTTTCCCATAGAAAACATTACGTTTAACAATATCAACATCAACGCAAAGACCGGTTTTACGATCAAAGACGCAAAGAATATAGAATTTCATAATGTACAGATTAATGTGGAACAAGGTCCGGGACTACATGCCGAAAAAACCGAAAATCTTGAAATTTCCGGTTTTAAAACATTATATCCGCTTGCGGACACAACGTTTATTGACGTCAACAATGTTCAAAATTTACAATTATATAATTGTTTCCCTCTTGCCGGGACGAACCCGTTTATAAAAATATCGGGAAAATCAAGTCAAAACATTGTTATACAAAACAATAATTTTAGAAATATAAACAATCCGGTTCTGGTCGGCCAGGATGTGCCGGAGGACGTGGTTGTTCAGGACTAGGCGTAAGTAAAGAAAACTGAAAAAATAATAAAATTTCCACCAAATAAATTAGCAATTCCAGCTATGATCGGTACAGGCAAAGTCATCATCACCACCGTAACGGCGCAATTCTCGGCGCCGGTGTGGCCATAACCACACTATTTACCAAAAAAGTGTACGCGATTAAAGCCGCATGGGATTTACGCCGTGTTACTGATTATTACTTTTATGGTCTTTGGATGTTTTTTCTCTTCCGGATTCCATTCATTTCAAAATAATACAGGGAGAATTCTATGATTACCATCTTGTTTCTTGTTCTGGTTATGGTCTTTATCGTATTGTCGACGACCAAACTTAAAATGCATCCTTTTATTTCACTCATTCTGGCTTCCATTTTTATGGGATTTGTTGCCGGACTGGACGCGGAAACCGTGCTCGCTAAAATAACCGAAGGCTTTGGCGGCACATTAAAAAGTATCGGCATAGTCATCGCGCTCGGAACAATCATCGGGACCTATCTGGAACGCAGCGGCGGCGCGAAAACCCTGGCGGCAACGATCCTTAAATTGGTCGGCGAAAAACGGGCGCCGCTGGCCATGAACATTACCGGATTTATCGTATCCATACCGGTGTTTTGTGATTCCGGGTTTGTCATCCTGTCGATGTTGAATAAAGCGATCAGCAAAAAAACCGGCCTGTCCCTGGCTGTCCTGGCGGTCGCCCTAGCAACCGGATTGTATACCACGCACGTATTTGTCCCGCCGACGCCCGGGCCGCTTGCCGCAGCAGCCGAACTTGGCGCGGATATCGGCCTGGTGCTGATGCTGGGTTTGCTCGTTTCCATACCCACCGCAGCCGCGGGGCTGTTGTGGGCGTTATTGTATAGTAAACGTTTTTCTATCTTTCCAAAAGAATTCTCCGAGCCTGAGAATAATAATACAAAAGAACCGGGCGTGGGAATGTCTTTCGCGCCGTTAATCGTTCCGATTATCCTGATCACGCTTGGTTCAATTGCCGCCTATCCCACGGCCCCGTTCGGCAAAGGTTTTATCAAAGCCGCTCTGCTTTTCACCGGCCATCCGGTGACCGCATTACTGATCGGCGTCTTTCTGGCGTTCGGTTTAAAACAAAAAGATAATAAAGAAGATCATTTTACATGGGTGGGACTGGGACTCAAAAATGCCGGCGTCATTATTCTTATCACCGGCGCCGGCGGCGCATTCGGCAATATTTTACGGGCCACAGATATCGGCGATACGATGGGGAATGCCCTGACGCATTGGCATATCGGTATCTTTCTGCCCTTTATCATTGCCGCGGTTCTGAAAACGGCCCAGGGTTCCTCAACCGTCGCGATCATTACCACAGCCGCTCTGGTATCGCCTTTGCTCGTTTCCATGGGTCTGGACGCTCCGGCAGCAAAAGCGCTGGTCGTACTGGCCATCGGCGCGGGTTCCATGACCGTGTCGCACGCCAATGACAGCTATTTCTGGGTTGTGTCGCAGTTTTCCGAAATGGATACGTCCACCGCACTGAGATGCCATACCATGGCGACACTGGTTCAGGGCATAACAGGAATTCTTGTCATAGCGGTTTTGAGTTTGATTTTGATTTAATTTTCTGTTTGTTTATGCCAGTACATTTTATTTAAAAGGATATATCTTTTATGCTGAATAAATATTTATTACACCGGTATAAATGGCCGTTGTTATTTTTATTTACTGTCCTTTGTTTCACAAGCTGTTCCTGGTTTACGGGACAAAAACCGATAATTTCCTGCTCCGGCTGGGAACGGGCCGATGCCATCATTTCCGGCATTCATGAGCCCGGGTTCCCGGATAGGAATTATGATATAACCAATTATGGTGCGTCAGGTAACGGGCAAACCGATTGTTTTGGGGCTTTTGCCACGGCGATAAATACCTGCAATTCGGAAGGCGGGGGCCGGGTGGTTGTTCCCGCCGGTACATACCTGTGCAACGGCCCGATCCATCTGAAAAGCAATGTGCACTTGTACCTGAAAGAAGGCGCGACGATCAGGTTCGGCGCCGACCCGAAATTTTATTTACCGGTCGTCCTGACAAAATGGGAAGGCACGGAATTGTTCAACTATTCCCCCCTGATTTACGCCTACCTGGCGGCCAATATTGCCATAACCGGCAAGGGGACCATCGACGGCGGCGCGACAACCGGATTTGCCACCTGGAAACCACAGCAAGCTGAAGCGCAAAATCTGTTGCGGCAAATGGGTAATGACGGTGTGCCGGTGAATGAGCGGGTTTTCGGCGAAGGACACTATTTACGGCCCAGCATGATCCAGCCGTTCGGCTGTAAAAATGTGCTTATAGACGGGGTGACTTTGCTCGATTCGCCAATGTGGGTCATTCACCCGGTCTTTTGTTACAACGTGATCGTCCGTAATGTCACCGTGAACAGTTGGAACGCCAACAACGACGGCTGCGACCCGGACGCCAGCGTGAATGTGCTTATCGAAAACTGCCTGTTTAACACCGGCGATGATGGTATCGCCATTAAATCCGGGCGCGACCAGGACGGCTGGCGGATCGGGCAGGCCACTGAAAATGTGGTCATCCGCAATTGTGAAATGCGTTCCAAAGCCAACGGACTGTGTATCGGCAGTGAAATGTCCGGCAGTGTTCGGCATGTCTACATGGAGAACTGTCTTGTCGACTCGGCGAACTCGACCGTCTATTTCAAAGCCAACCTTGATCGCGGCGGCCGGATCGAAAATGTGTGGGTGAGAAATGTGCGCGTCAACCGGGCCAAAGGCGCGTTTATCCGGTTCGAGACCAATTACAAAGGGCACCGGGGGAATTTTTATCCGCCGTTATTTCAAAATTTTGTGCTCGAAAAGATAAGCTGCGAAACGGCGGACAATTACGCGATTTTTGCCGAAGGGCACGAACGCGCGCATATCAAAAATGTGCTACTCAAAAACATTACCGTCAAAAATGCCAAAGTGGACAGGTATATCCGGCATGCGGAGAATTTTCGTCTTCGAAACGTTCGTATTAACGGGATATTACAACCCGAATTGCCGCCGATGGACCCGGAAGAAAAGAAAAAACTGAATATGGGCTGGTAATTATTTTCCCCGGTTTCTCTGGCATTGAAGTGTTCCGTTAATTTGAATCGCTTTTTTCTCTTGATATGTATGCACAAATTATGCACATTAATATGCATGTTAAATATTTGGAGAAAAATCGTGCGCACAACAATAAATATCGACGATCATTTGCTCAAAAAAGCATCGCAATTGACCGGGATAAAAGAAAAAACATCCCTGGTCAGGCTGGGCCTGGAATCATTGATCGCTCTGGAAAGCAGTAAACGCCTTGCCCGGCTGGGCGGAACGGAAAAAAATCTCGAACCGGTTCCCAGGAGAAAAGGTTAATTTTGGAGATGTCCTTGTGGATATACATATGTGGGTCTATTCTTCCGGAACGGCAAAAACCGCCGGAAATACCGCTAGTACATGGGTTTGTCTATATCATTTATGAATGCCGGACAAAATGGCGGCAACATTGAAAACGCGCTATTTGCAAGTCCGGTAAAGTCTTTCCACTAACTTTAAGTAAAATTAACTCGAGGGGTAACAAAATGAAAAAAGCCGTGGTTGTTTTTATTCTAATTATTCTGTCCAATGTAAACGCACAGAACCGGGTAGAAGTACGGGAAGTCAACATTGAAACGGAATTTTATGATGTTTTAAATAAAACCCGGTTGGAATTTATTTTAATTAATGAAACAGGACGAAACAACCTTGAAGGTAATATTCATTTCAACATCAATAAATCTGCCATAATAACAGACATGTGGCTGGAAATCGACGGTGAGCTGAAACGGGCGGAAACGTTAGCGCGGCTAACCGGACAAAAAATTTATGACCGGATCACCCGGCGTCATATCGATCCCGCGTTACTGACAAAAATTTCAAACGGTGCCTATTATCTCCGTGTTTTCCCGGTAAACTCGAACCAGATTCGCAGAGTGATAATTGAGTATTATTCGATCCTGGAAACGGATGATAATTATTTCCCCGAGTGGACATTTGACAAACTCAACACAAAAGTAAATATAACAATAACTTGCGCCTTGCCGGAAAGCTCCTATGTTTATATTAATGGGATATATGCAAATATACATACAAAAAACAAATTTTCACTTACAACTCCAACCCGGATCCAGTTTAACTTTTTTAAAGAAAAAAAGCCGGTCAGGTTTTACAAAAACGATTTTGTCCTATGGCAAACAACAAAAGAAACAAAAGAATTTGTTAAAATTATAAACTCCGGGGACATACCTTCTTATCTTGAATTGGTTATAGAACACATTAAAAATAAAGATATTTTTTTCATTGAAAAAGAGGATACTAATATTTTCCTTAATTCATTTATTCGCTATTTAGTATTAAAATATCATATTCCGACATTTTATCATGATGAAGCGTGGAATTGGGCTTATTATAAAGGGCATTTGACATATTTTGATCAATATATTATGCTATATTCACAAAAGCCTTCTCATGCAAATTATCAGGACTTGTATTGTCCTTACCTGAATATTTTTTATAATTACCTGTTCGGATTAAATAAAAAAATTGATGAACAAAAAGACCTTGGATTTTTGACCCTGGACCTGTCAAAAATTGTGCTGGAAGAAAACAAAAGGGCTTTACAGATCCGCGAATCGGAATTGAAACAGGAAGAGGAAAGAATTAAACAAAGCATGAGTCCCGGTATGGAACCAGATTTTCAACCAGATCCTTACGATTCAGAAATGGAATTAATGGACTACATTTTTATCGCTTATGACTCTTCGCCCCAGCCGGTGGGCGGATTTAGGGCCATCCAGAAAAATTTAAATTATCACTCTTTTACTGCGAGGAAAGATTTACAGGGAAGAGTTGTTGTAAATTGTTTAATCGATGAAAACGGTCAGGTTGCACGGACAAAAATATTAAAATCACTACACCCTGTTTTGGATTTACTGGCAGTAAACGCAATTAAAAGTGTTGAGTGGAAACCGGCAACACAAAGAAACAAACCTGTTAAAGTGTGGATCGGCATACCTGTGGTCTTTATAAATGATGACATAGATAATAGTCAAATCGAGTCAGACGATAATAAAATCGTAAAAATTTCAGGCCGGATTTTAAATCGTGACTTTGATATCGAATTGACCGAACAAAATTTTTTCTATGAAGTTGGTTTTGACCGGGCAAACAATAATAAAGTCATAGTTAATTCCGAACCGTCTTTTGATATTCTGTTTGATTATCCGGAGTTAATAAAGTATGTTTATGAAATCATCTATATCTACAAAGTCAAAGGATTGGGATTACTACACAATGGCCAATCGATCTATTTCGAAAGTGAATAGTGCATTTAATTCACAAATATCTGCCTCAGTAAATGAGTGGCTCCCAATTGTCGTATTTTTGAAAAAAATTGTGGCATTTTAATTTAAAACTATATAAGTTAAAAATACATATTATCAAATCCTTTTTTTATTTGACCTGATCCCGCTTTGCCCCGGATCAAGCCATTCGTATTTTTATATTCAAATCAATATACAAGGAGGGACGATGTTAGAATATACAAAAAGAATTGATCCTTTTACCGGCGAAGAGTATGTGCAGGTACCGTTTAAAGGATTATTTCTCACCGAACACCCGATTTATAACAAAGGCACCGCGTTCCCGCAAAACGAACGTTATTCCCTGGGTCTGTGCGGGTTAATGCCGGACGCGGTTTCTACACTGCACCTTCAAAAACAACGGACCTATGCGAATTTTATCACCAAAACCGATGATCTGGAAAAATATATTTATCTGATGTCGCTTCAGGACCGCAACGAAACACTGTACTACAGTCTGATTCTCGATCACCTCGAGGAAATGTTACCCATTGTCTACACCCCAACGGTTGGCAAGGCCTGCCAGCAATTCAGTCACCTTTACCGCAGACGCAGGGGTATTTATGTTTCGGTCAACAACATTCACCATGTCGATGAAATATTAAAAAACGCTTCATTCAGCAATGTTTCTCTCATCGTTGCCACCGACGGCGAACGTATCCTCGGGCTCGGAGATCAGGGCGCCGGCGGTATGGGTATTCCCATCGGCAAGATCAGTTTGTACATTGCCGCGGCCGGATTGCACCCCGCTTATACCCTTCCGGTTATGCTGGATGTGGGCACCAATAATGAAGAACTGCTGAACGACCCGCTCTATATCGGCGTACGGCAAAAACGCCTGACCGGCGACGACTATGACGCTTTCATCGAGCAGTTTGTCGCCGCAGTACGTAAAAGATTTCCGACCGCGCTGTTACAGTGGGAAGATATCGGCAAGAATAACGCCTTTCGAGTACTGGACCGCTACAAAGAACGCGTCTGTTCCTTCAATGACGACATTCAGGGCACGGGTTCGGTGGCGCTCGGTGTGTTCCTGTCCGCCATGAAGATCAAAAAACAAAAGCTAAGCGATCAGCGGTTTGTTATATTCGGTCAGGGACAGGCGGGCCTGGGTATATCCCGGCAGCTTGTTTCCGGTTTAAAAGCGGAAGGATTAAGCGACAAAGACGCGCGCAATCACCTGTTCGGCATTGACAAAGACGGTTTGCTAATTGAAGGTATGCCGGTCAGCGAGGAACAAAAATTTCTGCTCAAAGACAAAGCCATGGTAGCGGACTGGCAGCTTGCCGATCCGAACAGGATCACATTGGCCGACGCCATTAAAAACACCAAAGCAACCGTATTAATAGGGGTAACGGGACAAAGCGGCGCGTTCAATGAAGAAATATTGAAACAATTGGCGCAAAACACGGATTTGCCCATGATCATGCCGTTATCCAATCCCACCGTCAAAGCGGAATGCACGCCTGAGACCGCCCTGAAAGCAACCAACGGCAATTGTCTTGTCGCAACGGGCAGCCCGTTCCCGCCTGTAAAGATCAATGAGAGGGAACAGGTCATTTCGCAATGTAATAATTTATATATCTTTCCCGGCGTGGGTCTGGGAGCGCTGGTTGCCGGCACACCCAAAGTTACGGATGAAATGTTCATTGCCGCGTCGCAGGCATTGAGCAACATGGTTACGCCGGACCAGCTCGATTCCGGGCGTATGCTGCCGCCCATCGAAAAGATCAGGACCGTGTCCGAAGAGGTTGCCCTGGCGGTTGCCAAAGAAGCGCGGGACAGCGAGCTGGGTATCCGTAAAGACGACGAGGACCTGCGTACAATGATCCGCAATGCCATGTGGCAGCCAAAGTACCTTCCTTACCGGTACGCCAAACCGGATGGAGAGATATTTTAAAATTCTTTAACCTCCGGGAGGTCAGGTTGGATCTCCCGGAAGTCAGCAGATCTAACCGCAAGGACGCAAGGTGCGCAATGGTGAGGCAAGGGGAATCAATAAAATAATTTCATTATTATTTCATTAATAATTGGGATTAGTAATAATGATAAAAAATAACAATTATTATAATGAATCTGAAAAATTATATAATCTAGCTGAAACTCATTATAACAATAGCCGTTGGACAGAAGCTATTGAGTGTTACAATAAAGCTCTCGATTTATATAAAAACATAGGTAATAAAGTAAAAGAAGTCGAGCGCCTAAATAGCATTGGTTTGTCATATCGCAATCTAAATTCCGCTCGCCCTGGAAATTCTTTCCAGGGCGGTCAATAGAGCAGGACATCCTGTCCTGCAATTATCAAGCTATTCCCGTCGCAAAAGGGGCGCGCACATATATATACCGGAGACCATGATGAATAGAGCAATCAGGACATTCTTCCTGACACTGGGTATCCTTGCCGGAGTAATGGGAATCGAACACGGCATCGGCGAAGTCCTTGAAGGCTATCGGCCAACGGAAGGACTCTTGATTAGGTCCTGGCCGGATTCTCCCTTTTTCGAGATAATGGCCGGGGAACCGGCAATGACAATTATTCCTTACTACCTTCTCTCCGGGCTTCTATCGATACTATTCTCATGTGTTTTTCTGGTTGTGCTTGTAAAGTCAAATCACGATAGAAAGGCAATAATTTTTCTGCTTGCACTCCTGGTTGCTATGCTTCTCACCGGTGCAGGCTTTGGCCCTCCCGTACTCGGACTGATTGCGGTGTCAATTGCTTCGAAGAAGAACTCCTCTCTTGGAACTTGGAGCAGATTACCGGTAAGGCATCACCAAGTTCTCAGTGCTCTGTGGCCGTGGTCGTTGGCAATATGTCTGATCGCCTGGCTCATGATATTTCCAGGCGCACCCCTTGTCGCGCTATATACAGGCAGTGATGATCCGCTATTGATGATAATACCAATTCTTGTCGGATTTGCGACGATCCCTACAACCCTGCTCTTTGGTTTCTCTCGTGACATAACGGCAAGGGCATCTTCTTTAGAATAGACTCATATAGAGTATCACACTCGTTCCCACTGGCGGACATCCGGATGGATCTCCCGGAGGTGAGTTTTTACAATACTTTGATAACACCACAGGTCAGGTCATCGCTTTGTGTGGCCCGGCCGGCATGACGTCTCACATCCGATACCACGGCGTCAAGTATTTCCCGCGCGGATTCCTGTCTTTTACCCGTGACCATTCGAATTAAAGCTTCGTCGCCGTATTCTTCTTCTTTATTGTTAAAGGCTTCGGTGATACCGTCGGAATAAAATACCAGGACATCGCCCGCGTTTAATTTTACGGATTCTATTTCAAAAGATATATCCATTGTCCCAAGGAACAAACCGCCGGTTTCGAGGGTTTCGGGAAGTTTGCCGTTCTTTCGAAACAGGTAAGGCGGGTTATGCCCGGCATTTACGCTGGAAAGTGTACGATTTTCATGATCGTACAAACCGATCCAGCAGGTGACAAATTTATCCATTGTGGTGGAATCAATCAAAACCTTGTTCAAACTGCCGACAAACCGTTTTAGATCAAAGCTTTTCGTAATTTTTAAAAAAGTCTGCATACAGGAACAAATAGTTGAAACGATCAGCGCCGCCGGAATACCCTTGCCGGACACATCGGCCACCAGGAACAGGCTTTCGCGCCGATTCAGGCGTGTGATATTGTAATAATCGCCGCCAACGTGTTTTGCCGGTATCAATTGCGCGGCGGCGTCGAGGTCGTCATATTCAGGGATTTGCTGTAACAGGGCCTGCTGGATAGTCCGCGCCGTTTCCAGTTCACGTTCAAGCGCCTCCGTCTGGATTTGCGCTTCAATCAATCCGGCGTTTTCTATAGCTATGGCGCATTGTGACGCCAGTGTTTCAAAAATATGTAAATCCTGTTGTGTAAAAGTACCGTCATTTTTTTTATTGATCGCCTGCATAATCCCAAGCAGCTTTTTTTTGCGCATCAGGGGCACACAGATCATGTTACGTGTGGTGTATTTTAACTTTTCATCATGACTGGCGTCAAAGCGTTTGTCTTTGTAACAGTCATCGATCAACAGCGGCTGTTTGTGTTTTGCCACCCAGCCGGCGATCCCCTCCCCCAGCCTGACTGTACGCCGTTTTACAGCTTTCCCCTTGCTGCCGGTTGCAACCTGAAAATACAGGTGTTTGTCCTCCGGATCGAATAACATCAGGGAACTGGCCTCGGCTTCCATCACCACTTTGCTTTCTTCCAGAATTTCATTTAACAAACGTGACAACGGTTTCCGTTCGGATATCTTTTGCGAGACTTTGTGTAAAAAATTCAAACGCTCAACAAAAAATTTGAGATTGGCTATGGATTCCTGTACGTAATCTTTCATAATATTAAATCCCTTTAGTGTTGACCATTAAAAATCAAAACACTTGAATACATGTTAATATTCATTATTCAATAAGCATGAACAGGCATACGATTATGAGTAAACTGACCTGATGTTTCTATATCGAAAATAATTATATTGACTAAAAATAAATTCATATAATGTGGTTTTTCCTAAGAATTATATAATGATATCACCTGTGTCCGGTTAACGGACATCGCAGCCTGAAAAGGTCAAGTTTTCTAAAATCAATATAAAATAATTAAATAATACATTTTCTCAAACAAATCAAATAAGAAATTCGTATTTGAAAACCATAATAATAAATGATTTTTTTAGTGTCGTGCCGGGTTTAACCGGGATTGGTGGAATAATATACAAAATATTATATAACAGGCATAATTTAAATGACAAATCTTAAAAAAATTATCTAATCTCTGAAATGAGGCTGATATAATATTACAGGTTGTCACAATTATTTGTTTATTCAATGGTGAAAAAATATCAAGCATTATTATCTTACTTTATAATTTTTTGTTTATCAGGGTTTCTTTTTATATTATAATTTATTACTTTAAAAAAAATAGTTGAAAACCGTTCATAATGAATGGAGAAGCTATGAAAACAAAAAATCCTTCAAAAACGATAAAATCCCGTTTTACACGGAGGGATTTTATATCAACAATCGGGGCTTCAACGGCGGCCGTGCTCGCCGGGCCCTTTGTCAAAGCCGATAAAACTTTTGCCAATGCCATATATTCTGCCAGTGATTATGCCGCCCAGGTTGCCGTAACACGGGGCGATAACTATGAACGCTCTTTTATAAAAAACCGGCTACAGCATCTTTTTGAATCGCTTGGTGGAATCGGGGATGTTATCAAAACGGGCGACAAGGTGGCCATCAAGATCAACCTCACGGGCGGATCGGGATACGACAATCACCACCGCCTCAACGGAGTTGACCTTCGCGACAGTACCTGGACCCACCCTGAAGTGCTTCGCGCTACAGCCGAATTAATCATCGACAGCGGCGTTAAACCCGAAGACCTGTATTTCGTGGAAGCGATCTGGGATGATAATTCCTATAACAATTACGGATACAAAGATGTGCAGGACGAACTGGGCTGTAAGCTGGTCAACCTGAACAAACCCGATCCGTACGATGATTTTATGGATAAAGCGGTCGGTGAAAATCATTTTTATTACGAATCATTCAAGCTGAACCGTATTCTGGATGAAGTGGATGTATTCGTGTCGATCCCCAAAATGAAACATCATTTCAACGCGGCCGTGACCCATTCCATGAAAAACCTGATCGGTATTACACCGCTCCAGCATTACATAAAAAACGGCATGGGCGGATATCGTTCGGCGCTGCATGTTGACGGCGGCAGCATTAACAAACATTTACCGCGTTCGATTTGTGATTTAAACCTGGCCAGACCTGTCAATCTTGCCGTAATTGACGGTATTAAAAACGCCGACGACGGCGAGGGGCCATGGATTAACACTTTTAAACCGGCAGAATATCATTTATTAATGGCAGGAAAAGATCCCGTTGCTACGGACAGCATCGCCTCTTTTCAAATGGGTAACGACCCGGAAGCGGACGTGCTGATCACACCCGAAAACAAAACGGCCGACAATTACCTGAAAATGCTTGCTGAAATTGGCATGGGCACCAATATATTGAGTGAAATTGAGCTAGTGGGTGACGGTGCGGACGCGATCAAAACGAGCATTCCGAAACAAAGAATACGGCGCCCGGAAGCCGTTCAGGTACTGCGAAACTATCCCAATCCGTTCAACCCGTCAACGACATTTTATTTTACTATTAAAGAATCCGGAAACGTAACCTTGACGATTTACAATACTATTGGGCAGGTGGTTGAGACCCTGGTTGACGGTTATGTTCCGGCAGGCGAACATTTTGTCCCCTGGACGGCAGATAATCTGCCAAGCGGTATATATTATTATAAAATGCAAACCAGTGAATATGCCCTGAGCCGTAAGCTTCTGCTGCAAAAATAAAACTATTCAATATGTCCGGCGTCTCAGTACGGCGCCGGACAAAAACATACGCTAAATGGAAATATAATCCCCCCTTACAAAAAATCTGTTATATTTTATATCCCGATACAATTTCATCATAATTAATAATATCATCTCTGTCATAGCATTAATAATATTATTTGAATGTAATTTATTTTAAAAATCTATTTCAAATAAAGCAGTTTTCTGGTTTGTATCAACCCATCGGTTTTCATCCTGCAAATATAAAGTCCGCCCGGGATATGGTCTCCCTCGTCGTCTTTCGCGTTCCAGTTTATTTTATAAGAACCGGCAGGTTGATTATGACTTAACAATGTTTTTATATGCTGTCCCAGAGTATTATAAATTCTTAGTTCAACCAGGCAATCAGTGGATAAGGTATAATTTATAAAAGTTCCGGAATTGAAGGGATTGGGGTAATTTTGGTCCAGTCGAAAGCCTTCAGGTATTTTGCCCTGTGGATTTTTTATGGTTGTCAATAACTCGCGCCAGTTAGAAGGCATATCTAACTGTAGAACGAAAACCTGTTCGGTTCCGACATTCTGCCCCCAGTTTGACGCCCAGACGATTTTTGACCCGTCGGTCGATATGGTGGCATGGGTTTCTTCCCAGTAACTTCCGGATGTGTTGTACACTTTGGCCAAATAATATGCCTGGGGATTCTGCCTGTCCAGTTTAATGATAATGATCGTTCGGTCCAGCCAGTTTTGTTCCGGCAGGCCCGGTTCAATAAATGTTGACAGCAGACAATAACCGGGAACATTGCATGAAATATGAAAACCGGAGTGTAACCCATGAGACGATTCATCGGAATAAAAAAGCCGGACAAGCGGAATACGGTTTGTGTTCTCATAACTGCCGCCCGTCTCCAAAATAGGTTGAGTTTGGGTGTCAATCGGAAGCAGATCGATGTAATCTGTTCTGATATTCTGCATAACGATGACTTCATTACCGTCCGTATCCAGGCCGACATCCGAATGGGCCGTAGAGTAATCCAGTCTGTGAAACATGGTTAATTCTTTGTTCGCCATATCAAGCCCGGCCAGCTTGCCGCCGTTATCATAATCGCCGCCGATCAAAACCCATTTCCCCAGGGGCGACATCCCAACCCAGTCGATCAACGATTCCTGCACGGGGATTTGATATAATCCCACTATCGTGTCGGTTGTCCTGTCCCATGTTAAAAGATAAAGGGGGTTATAATCCACCTGTTCGTTTCCCTGAAGAATCAAAGCCCAGTAACGTTTATCAATTGATGATTCGCCCTCCTCCATGGTGGTGATCCGGTAGGTATTTCCCTGGTTAATGAGCGGACCGATAAGCGGATCCTGGGAAAAATCCTTTACGACTGTTGTCTGACCAGTTGATACATTTAACTGTTTTATGGAAAATTCATCAAGACCCCAGAGCACATTTGTGTCTATAGGGTCCCATCTGGGTTCTTCCAGATTAATCGTTCTGATTAAATTTCCGGATTGATTATAGGGAAAAGAATTCGTTCTGTAGATGTTCCAGCGTGTATCCGGGTCCAATAAAATCAGAGATTTGTCGATATTAAACGGATCAAAACGGGAATATTCATGCCGTCCGTGAATGGAATTGGCTTCCGTAACCCGGGTGATTTTTGTGCCAAAGCTCTGGTCAAAGAAGGATTCCCCGATATCAGGTATTGCTCTGTTGATCAGGGAATATACAGGATTCTCATCCGATAAAGGATCAGGCACTTTTACAAAGCTGAAATCGTCCGGGTATTGGGCGGGAGAATAAGTAGCGATAATTATCAACAAAATCATGAATTTGTATGAATGACTCATTCATATCTCTCCTTGCTTTTTCCTGAATTTTCAATTTTTCTATAATTCAACGCTTAATGCAGTCGAGCCAACTCTAGTTTTAAGAGTATTTCTGTCTATTGACTTTGTAGTATTTTACAACAATTATTCCAGTCTGACATATTTTTCAAGCTGATAATTACTTTTATCAACTTGCCAGTTATCATCAACAGGCCAGGATTGTATAATGGAATCACTCCTGACTTCTATGAGCATCTTTAGTGTGTTGCCAACCAAATCAGTGGCACCATGGTACAAAATTGTTTCTTCATACCGGTTCCCGTTCAATGTATAGGTGCCGCCGCCGTAATTGTCCACAAATGTTGTATCAGTTTTAAACCGGCCGACAAAAATAACATGGGTTTTAGTCCATACTTTGATGTCAGTTCCTGTGTAATCTCCCGGAAATTTCCAGACAAGTGTGTCTCCTGCAATTCTTTCGGCATAAACAAGATCCCAGACTCCTTCAACGGCATTTCCAGTTTCATTGACACAGGCCGTGGACAACATAATAATACCTGAGATAAATAAAATAAAAAATTGTTTCATTGTTCAGTCCTCCTTTAATGAATTGCTATCTGTTTATGATTAACTTGTCAAATTTTATAAAGTTTAAAATGCGTGAAACAATTTACACCATTGAAGGGTGCGTGAACTTCATCAATAAATAAATCTTTAGGCCGGCAAATGAGGGAAAAAAGGAAATTGTTTCCGTTTTCAATTCAGATTTGTATTGGTGTAAAAATTGATTATAGTATAAAAACAAAAGTCGTATAAAAAATAATCCGAATTGAGATAATAAATTGATTGCTGTAATTTTAATTTTCAATGCCCTGTCGGAATTCTATGGACAATTTTTCATTCAGAATCAAACAATAATTTCTAACTTGTTGCTTTTTTGATATTGATTTCTTATAATTATTTTTATTCATTAAACCTTTCAATTACAGTATTAAAAACGAAAGCGAGGTCGTATAGTGGGTGGTTTCTTTGGTGTCATCAGCAAAACGGATTGTGTGACGGAGCTGTTTTACGGAACGGATTATCATTCACATCTGGGTACCAAACGCGGCGGACTGGCATTACTGGGTCCCAAACGGATTGTCAGAGAAATACACAATATCGAGAATGCGCAATTCCGGTCAAAATTCGAAAATGATATTTTTAAACTGAAAGGAAATTCCGGTATTGGCGTGATCAGCGACACCGATTCCCAGCCATTAATCATTCATTCCCATCTGGGACGTTACGCCATTGTCACCGTTGGAAAAATAAACAACTCGGAAGAACTGATCAACAGCGCCTTTCAAAAACGCACGGCCCATTTTTCCGAAATGAGCGGCGGCGCCGTCAGCCAGACGGAAATCGTGGCCACACTCATCAATCGGGGCAATACCTTTGCAGAAGGCATACGTCACGCGCAGGAGTCCATCAAGGGTTCATGTTCCATGCTTCTGCTGACGGATGACGGGATTTATGCGGGACGGGATTATTACGGCCGGACGCCCGTTATTATCGGCAGTAATGAAAACAGCTACTGTGCAACGTTTGAAACCTGCGCCTTTTTAAATCTGGGTTATCATTTGACCTATGAACTGGGGCCCGGCGAGGTGGTCAGATTTACCGCCGAAGGGTTTGAAAAGTTACTGCCCGCTCTGGACCAATTACGGATATGTTCTTTTCACTGGATTTATTACGGCTATCCGGCCTCAACCTATGAAGGACGAAATGTTGAACAGGTACGGTACCGGTGCGGGGCCGCCCTGGCAAAGAGGGACAATGCCGAGGTCGATATGGTGTCCGGCATTCCCGACTCCGGCAGCGCGCATGCGCTGGGTTACGCCCACGAGACCGGTCTGCCCTATGAGCGGCCGTTTGTAAAATACACGCCCACCTGGCCGCGCAGTTTTATGCCGCAAAACCAAAAAATACGCGATCTGGTGGCGAAAATGAAATTGATACCGATCAAGGAATTGATCGAAAACAAGCGGCTTTTATTCTGTGAAGATTCGATCGTCCGCGGCACACAGCTTAAGGATACGATCCAGCGATTATATAATTATGGCGCCAGGGAGGTCCATATGCGGCCGGCTTGTCCGCCGCTGGTCTTCGGATGTCCGTATCTGAACTTTTCCCAGTCGCGCTCCGAACTGGACCTGGCGGCCCGGCGCGCCATTGCCGAAATGGAGGACGACACCATAAGCGTTCCGCCGGCGTACACCGACCCCGATTCCGAAGCCTATCACAAAATGGTGGACAAGATCCGGGAAAGATTAAACCTGACCACGTTAAAATATCAGCGCCTGCCTGATATGGTGCAAGCCATTGGATTGTGCAAGGAAAAGCTGTGCACATTCTGCTGGGACGGCGAGGGGTAAAACAACAACCGAATAGAGTTGAAGCTTTTTAAAGACCAAACGACCGGGATAATCCGGTATTACAGCGCACTGTACTTCAAAAATATAACCTCGTGTAAGAAAACACACCTCACAACAAGGGGTTGTAACCCCTTGTTGTGATAGTCGTCTTTATCTGCCCGCTCCGGACATCCCTGTTTAACGAGGAATTGTAGACGCCCCGGGGTGTGGACTGTCATATCACACCGGCGCACCGGTCACCGAGTAGTCCCGCTTTGCCGCTTGGCGGCACGAGACGTATCGAGGGGACGTTTTTTGCGATCATTCCGGATTCGTTCACTCCGAACGTCATCTCGATCCCACCAGGCGGGACTGCGCCCGACAGCCTTACTCGACGACCGGGGATATACGGCATTATATGCCTCTTTTCAATGAGTAACTTTCCTTCAGAAGATTATAAAATTATTTTGCGCATGAGACATAATATTTCAGTATATATTAAATAAGGATTTAATATATTTATCTTAAAACATGCTGTTATTTTTTTTGAATTTAAAATTTGGTTATTATGTTTTGAAGATAAATATATTTCTTTTTTCAAATGGCCGGTATTCTTTTAAACCGCTCACGCTTAAACTTGCTTTTTCTTTTCCGATTATGTAATTTAAAAATTATCCGTTGGCCGGTCAGGCGCCAACCTATATATGCAAAGTAACAGGAGATTGTAATGAAAAAAATAATGGCTGTTCTGGTAACTGTTTTTTCCCTGTATCTGATAACATATGCGGCAACGCCATACCCTTTCCGACACGTCCCCGGTCCGGATGTAAAAAACGCCGGTTCGTACCCCTCCCTTCTCGGGATTACGGCTGATACCGACATGCCGTATCAAACCGCTTCGGACTCAAATGCGGATCTGGAAAAAATACTGGACATTGGCGGCCAAACCCGATCCGTTGTCATTAAAAATACTTTTGCTTACGCGGGAGAAGGCAGAAGACTGGTTATCCTGGACATATCCACTCCGTCGCAGCCCCAATTTGTGTCCGGTATTGAACTGGGCGAAAGTCTCATTACCGATTTAGCTGTCGACGGACATTTGGTTTATGCCGGCAGCGAATTCTCCGGCACTTTTATCGTTGACGTGTCAACACCGCAAACACCGGTTATCGCGGGACATCTGCCCGCGGCGGAAGATGTCTCAGTCCATGATATAATTATAATGGGCCATTACGCTTATATCGCGGAGGGCGATAAGGGATTAACCATATTCGACATTCAGGACCCGGCAAATCCGCAGAATATTTTTCATGGATATTTTAATGCCGTTCAAATCCAGGCCGGAGGGGGATTTTGTTATTATATTGACGGGATTAATCTCACCGTGATGGATATCAGCAATCCTGCCGTTATACAATTTGTCACCGAATATCCCTTTATCAGCAGTAATACGCAAATGATCTATTTACAAGACTCCCGGCTTTTTATCATGGACAATGATTACCTGCGGATTATGGATGTCAGCAAACCGGACAGTATGAGTGAAATCGGTTCCATCCAGATCACCGGCGGTTATCCTTATGATATTAAAGTTGTGGGCGACACAGCCTATGTGGCGGATTATTATCATATCGATATTATTGATATCGGCGATCCGGGTAATCCGCAGTTTCTGGGACGGCAAAGCGTACCCGGTCTGCCTGTGCGGATCGATGTAACCGGGGACTATGCTTATCTTGCATGTACAAATGCCAACGTCAAAGTGATCGATTGCAGTAATGCCGCTGCTCCGCAGGAGGTTTCCTCCTGGCTCGGTCCTGTTCCAACCGCCAATACAATTGCAATAAATGAAAACAGGGCATTCGTCACAACCGCTGAAAGCGGACTGAGTATTTTCGATATTACCGACCCGTCGGGTCCGGCATTGCTGGGCAAATATGCCGCCGTGAAAAACTGGTATAACGCCGTAGGGTTATTAAACAATATCGCTGTTATCGGTGATGTTGACACATTACATGTCGTCGATATAACCGATCCGGCAAACGTTTCCCCGGTAACGGATTTTACGGTTGTATCCGGCATGGTGAACGATATTCTTATTCGTGAGCCGTATGTGTATTTAGCTTCGGGGGCAAAAGGTTTTGATGTGCTTGATATGACCGATCCCGCCGATCCGCAGGAAATCGGCAATGTGGACACCCCGGGCGATGCGCTGCATATGGCTGTAACCGGAAATTACACTTACCTTGCCGACGGCTCGGCCGGTGTCCGGGTGATTGATATTAATACCCCCGCGAATCCCGTTGAAATAGCCGCGCTCGCGTCATTACCGAACGCGTACGATATAACTGTCAGCGGCGATTTTGCTTATGTCGCCAGGCGAGGGTCGCAATTTATTAATATTGTGGATATCAGCACGCCGGCAAACCCGGTCAAAATTGACAGTTTTTTTACCCAAATAGTCGATCCTTTATCGTTATGTATACATAACAACACTTTGTTTCTTGCCGGTGTCCGGGGTATACAGGGTTTTGATATCATCAACCCGGTTCATCCTGTTGAAAGTGTCAATTTCCAACGCGTCTCTTCCTGGGTGTGGGATATGACCGCAGACGATAAATTTCTGTATGCGGCCAACGCCGGAATGGGGCTCGAAGTATTTAAAATACCGTCTGAGCCGCAATTTACGGGTCTGCTGGTGACAAACACCGGCGATACGGGCGATGGTTCATTGCGGGACGCCATAAATCAGGCGAACAATAATGCCGGGCCGGACACAATCCGGTTCCGGATACCGGAGTCCGATCCCAACTATGATCCTTCAACCGGCGTATGGACGATCACGCCGGCAACCCAGTTACCGGCAATATCCGATAATACCCTTCTGATCGAAGGGTTCTCGCAGGCCGACTATACGCAAACGGATAATAATCCCGACGGTCCGGAAATTGAAATCAACGGCAGTCTGCTCGAATCCGGCGCAACCTGTTTTACGGTAACATCAACAGATTGTGAAATCAGCGGCCTGGCCATTGGATTTTTCCCCTACGCCGCCATTATGGGTTACCAGTGCGAAGGGTTGAAAATATCAGGTTGTTACCTGGGAGTTAACGCCGAGGGCTCCGGGGCCGCGCCGAATCAGTATGGAGTTTTTTTACTACGGAAAAGTAACAATGCGTTTATCGGTCCCACCGAATCCCAGCCGGTTGCCAATATAATTTCCGGCAATAACGAGACCGGGATATTCATTTCCGACAGTTCACGGTATAATACGATTAACGGTAATATCATCGGGCTGAACAAAGGCGCCGATCAAAAAATTGGAAATTATTACGCCGGCATTGCCATTCAGGACCAATCGGACGGCAACAATATGCTGGGGAACCGGATTTGCGGCAACCGCACGGGAATAGTGATCTCCGGCAGTTCGGAGTGTGAGATGATCGGCAACAAGATCGGCAGTAATGATCAGTTGGACCTTGATCTGGGTAACGACGAATATGGTATCAATATCATGTCCAATTCCATAAAAAATCTTGTATCGGAAAATAAAATCGCTTACAACGGTAAAAGCGGTGTTCTGATAAACGGACTAACCAGCAAATACAACAAGATCACGCGCAACAGCATAACCAAAAACGCTGATCTGGGTATAAAGCTTGTCAACAACAGTAACGGCAGCATTGCCCCGCCTGTTTTAGCTACAAAAACAGCAATAGAGATCGGCGGTACAACGGTCCCCGGTGCGGTTGTTGAACTGTTCTGTGACGAAAACAACCAGGGACAAATATTTATGGATGAGACCGTTGCCGATGAAAACGGTTACTTTATTATCCCAACGCCAAATAATCCCCCGTTATCCAGTTACAGCGCCACGGCAACGGACACGTCGGGGAACACCTCGGAATTCTCCGGGACCCTGCCCACGGCCATAGATCGGAACAAAACCGCGGAACTTCCGGCCGAATACACATTGATGCAGAACTTTCCCAATCCGTTCAACCCGGTCACTAAAATCCGCTACAGCCTTCCGGAAGCCGCTTCTGTGACGTTGACCGTGTATGATATACTGGGAAAACAGGTTACGGTTATTGTGGACGGCGTTCGGCAGCAAGCGGGCTGGTACAGTTATGAATTCGACGCCGGTTCTTTCGCCAGCGGACTGTACCTCTACAAACTGGAAACGCCGGAAACAACTTTAGTGAGGAAAATGCTGTATGTCAAATAATTATACCAAATGGTTAAAATTCCGGGAGGGATTGTCCGTTGCCGAATCTGAATTTATGCAAACAGTAAAAAATATAAATCCCGGAATATCGGAAACAGGGGGCGTTTGCGGGATATGGTCCCCCAAAGAGGTTGTTGCTCACATAACCGGATGGGAAAAGGAAGTGTTAAAACAATTCCGGAATTTTTTAACCGGAACGGCAACGAATGTGAAATATAATATAAACGCTTATAACCGGGAATCCGTGAAATCCCGTCAACATTTATCATGGAGTGAAACAGTAAAAGAACTTGAAGAAGCGCAAAAAGAACTGCAGTTATTAAACAACAGTCTGGACGAAGACAAAATAAACAACCAAAAAAAAATTTGTTGAATGGGTACTGATCCTGCTCAAACATTATAAACATCACAATGCACAACTAAGAGAATTATTTAATTAAAAATGAGCGTTAATCGGATTTATGTGATACCCGCTTTATCACCACAATTTAAACACCTTTAGCAGTTGAGATCGGATAATTTACTCTAAATATTGATTCATAATAAGGATCATAAAATGGCTGAAAGATTAAAAGACATTTTTTTCACCGAAACCTCTCTCAACAAGTTTGCGGATACAATTAAACAATATTACCCTGAATTTGATAAAAAGAAATTCCTGGCGCTGGTGTTTGATGAAAACTGGGAGTCCCTGGAACTAAAGGCAAAAATGCGCCACACCACGTTATGCCTGCATGAAACATTGCCGAAAGATTTTGGCAAAGCGCTTGATATATTGAAACAAACGGCACCTCTAACCAAAGGATTCGAAGTAATGGTTCATCATGATTACGTGGAACTATACGGATTGGACAACTGGGACCTGTCCCTGCCGGCGCTGGGTTATTTTACGCAATACGGTTCATCGGAATTTGCTATCCGCCCGTTTCTGGATAAAGAACCGGAAAAAGTTATGGCCTGGATGAACAAATGGGCTAAGGATAAAGATGAAAAGGTCCGCCGCTTCGCCAGCGAGGGGTGCCGTCCGAGACTGCCCTGGGCGATGGCTCTGCCTAAATTCAAAAAAGACCCGGGCCCGATATTGCCTGTCCTGGAAAAGCTCAAAAATGATCCGTCCGAATTTGTCCGCAAAAGCGTGGCCAATAATCTGAATGACATCTCCAAAGACCATCCCGAACTGGTAATGGATTGGTGTGAAAAATGGAAAGGGTTGTCTGAAAACACAGACTGGATCATCAAACATGCCTGCCGCAGTATGCTGAAAGCAGGTAATAAACGGGCGCTGCAGCTTTTCGGTCATGGCGACCCGTCACTCCTGATTATTAAGGACTTGAAAATTGAAAAGACCGTTACCATTGGGGAAAATCTGTTATATTCATTTCAATTGATTGTCAAGGGCGAAGAAAAAACCAAAGTACGTCTTGAGTACAGCATAAATTTTGTAAAATCAACCGGCAAGCTCTCACGAAAAATATTCAAGATCACCGAAAACGATTACAAGCCCGGAACGTATTCTTTTTCAAAAAGGCATTCTTTTGTCGATATGTCCACTCGTAAACATTTTCCCGGATTGCATTATATTACGTTTTATGTCAACGGCGAGGAAAAAGCAAAAGCAGAATTTAAAGTTGAAAAATTTTGATAATATAATAAGATGTTTTTTCAACGCATTTCATATAAGTAAAAATCATAAGCATATATAAAAACAATAGTTATAAACATATTAATCAAAATTTTTGTTTGATAATAAAATATCGATCATTTCTATGTGAATTTTTATTTTATTTAAACAGAAAATATGATTCCTAACAAGTAGGGACAGGACAATTCCCGAAAGGCCGGATCATGAATGACAATTTATCAAAATTCAGATTAGCGCCGATCGTTGTACTGCTTTTAATTATTCAGGTGGGATTCGCCGGACAAATCGTTCACACCGGCACCGCGTCTTCCAATATTCTGGTTGTCGTCGTTGAGACGGAGGACGGAGAAGCGACGCCGTCGCAGGACGTGATCCTGTGGAAGGTGAACGACTTTTCCCCTTCAATCGTCGGCCGTTATTCCTGTGTCTGGTACGAAGAAAAAGCGCAATGGCCCGGCTATCCCATGAGTTTGCGCCACCACATGTATCTGCGGCTTGAAAACAATTTCAGCAACGATACTGTTTATAATATAGATACACCCTACGGCGCTGTTTCCTTTACTTATAACGACCGCACCTGTTTGTGCGAATCCATAAAAATCAACCAGGTCGGTTATTTTGGCAAATCACATGTACGCTACGCCAATTTGGGAATATATGCGGGCGATCTGGGGCCGCAAAAGCCTGCCGTTGCCCCCGCTTTTGAAGTCATAAACGAACAATCCGGCCAGGTCATTCATACCGGAATGGCGGAATATTGGGGCGACGATACGGATCCCTCGCCGACGGATATTAAAAAATGCGGCAGCGGTGAACATGTATACCGCCTGGATCTGTCCGGTCTTGCGGAGGGCGGCCCGTATTTTATCTCCATCCCGGGTTACGGTCGCTCATATACTTTCGGCGTCGGTGAAGATTATACAAAAAGGATCGCCTATATTCAGACCCGCGGTCTTTACCACCAGCGCTGCGGCATCGCCCTTGAAGAGCCGTATACCACATTTACCCGCGGGGCCTGTCACACGTCGGTTGAAGTGACCGACGCCGATCCGCCGGACTTTATCAAATTACGCGGCCCGAAAACAGACATTCACGGCGGTTACCACGACGCCGGCGACTTTGACCGCCGTTTCGGACATACGCTTATCCCGGCCTGGATGCTGACCATTTACGAAGCCTTCCCGGAACATTTTGCCGACAAACAATACAATCTGCCCGAATCCGGCAACGGCATTCCGGACTGGCTGGACGAAGCATTATGGGGTTTGCTTGTATGGGAATACCTGCAGGACGACAACGGCGGCATCCGAGGCGGCACCGAGGCGGACCGGCACCCGGAGTACGGCGTTGTCAACGCGGAGACAGACAAACTCATCTACAGAACTTATCGTATTTACGGGCACACCACGGCCGTCGGCGCCGGACTTTTTGCCCAGGCCGCCAGACTCCTCAGGCCGTTTGATCCCGGCCGGGCCGATTCGTTACAAAACCGCGCGGTCAGAGCCTGGAATTATATGAAAGATCACACACTCGAAACCGCCCACGCCGCGCAGAAAATGTACGCGGCGTTACAGCTCTATTTAAACACCGGCGAAGCAGAGTATCATACCGCCTTTAAAAATTATGCCGCATATCTGTTGAATAATCCCGGCTGGCCCCAGCAGTATAATCCGACATGGTGGAACCTGAACACCATCAAGGACGGTATGATCTTTACGCCCTACTTTTTCAGTTATCTGATTTCAGAAAATGAAACGGATCAAACCATCCGGGACGGTTTTACCAATCTGCTCAAATCCGCGGCCAACAGCCAGTTGACCGTTTTGAACAGCCAGCCCTATCCCCTTGGCGACGCCCCGAACCTGGCCTGGGGAACAGCAACAAACCAGGGCCGCTACGCCGAACCGATGATCCTGATGTACCGCCTGTCCGGCGAACAAAAATATCTTGACGGCGTCAGTCAGCTTGCCGATTACGCGCTGGGATTGAACCCGCTGGGGAAATCCTATGTCACCGGTTTGGGTGAGAACCGGCCTAACAATCCACTGCATCTGGATTCATATTTCACCTGTAAAAAGGGAATCGGCAATGTTCCCGGCATCGTCATTTACGGACCGGTTGCCAGTCCCGGCAGCGAGGATTATACCAAAGTCGTATGGGAAAAGGTGTATCCGGAATGGCAAACTCTGCCGGAACAGAAACGTTATACGGAAGGCTGGTCGCTGGTCGTCGCCAATGAATTTACCACCTGGGAAACCATGGCGCTCAATGTGTGTATGCACGGTTTCCTGAGTTCATTTTATGAACCGGATACGGTAACAAGTGGAATTAAAAAAAATGGCTTAAATAACAGGCCGGAAATTTTTCAGCTTTGGCAGAACTTCCCCAATCCGTTCAATCCGACAACTTTTATCCGCTTCGAACTGTTCTCTCAATCCCGGGTTACATTGTCTGTCTATAATATCCGCGGCGAAATGATAAGGACTCTGACGGACAAAACACTGGCGGCGGGATTTCATAATGTTTTATGGGACGGACTCGATGAAATCGGCCACACCGCCGCGTCCGGTCTCTATTTTTACCGCCTGCGGGCCGGAGACATCATCAAGAGCAAGCGTATGGTTCTGATCAGATAAGCCAGCCGCTAACAGGAATTTAACCTCCGTCCGGTTTCGGGGAAAACCGGAACCGGCTTAACACGGAGCACGCTTATTATATTACCTTTATGGACTACAAATGCAGGATCGCACCGGATACAGGGCAGTGTTTTCACAATCATATAATCCGGGTGCTGCTGGTCGGCAGTGACGACGGCATGGTGGGAATCGTTGTGTATGTGCCGGATAAAAGGAAAAGTATGAATTTTAGGATAAATAAAGATATATTTTCGTACAACCGGGAAGTATATCCACCTCTATGGAATTTTTCGATTTCTGGAGAAAATATTACTAAGACTGTTATTCAATGCGGGTAATTTTTTCCAATTTGGATAATTCTTGAGGGTATTGACATATATTAGTCATTCTAAAGCTACAACTCCAAGGTTCACATTCTTTCAAATTTGTTTTTAGGCAATATACATTAAATATTTCATCTTTCGCTTCATTTATAAAATTTTTCCATTCTTTCAAGACTTTAATATTCTTTTTTTTAAATTGTATTATGTTATCTAATTTTTCTTCGACGCTTTTTTCACTCATTTAGTTTCTCATTTAATTTGATGAATAAGTTAATTTACCCATTTGTAAATTTTTTGAGAATAAATCATATTGATCATCTTGAGTATATGCATATGGTGAAATAATATCTTGGGTTATATTTTTAATATTTTTGAATACTTCATCTTCTTCTCGGGAACCATCAATTATTTGAATATATGTATCTTTCATTTTTAAAAAGATTGATCTCACTTTTTCCAGATAATCTTCTCTTTCAAAATGATTATGTTCTTCCTTCCTAAAATTCTTAATTCTACTTAAACCAATTTTTACAGCAATATCAATTATAATGACTAATTCAGGTTTAATAGCAACTTTTTCATTCCTTTTCAAAATATATTCTGTATCCAATCCCAACGCACCTTGATATGCTATTGAAGAAAAATAGTATCTATCAATAAATACAAGTTTCTTTTGTTGTAAAGCTGGTCCTAAATTTTTTTCACAATCTTCAATTCTATCTTTAATAAAAAGTTCTAGCTCAAATTCAGGAGTAACTGTATGCCTACCATTAATAGCTAAATTTCTTATCTCTTGTCCATACTTCCCGTTAGTGGGTTCTTTAAAAATTTCAACTTCAAATCCCATTCGTTTAAAATGATCTCTTAAACGTATAGTTTGAGTTGTTTTACCTGCACCATCAACACCTTCTAATGCAATTAGTATACCTTTATTAAGTTTATACTTCTTCATAATTTCCAAATTAATAATATATATTTAAATTTCATCAATATTGTGTTTATTGTAAATAAAATAAAAATAAAAGTCAATAAAATATTGAAAAAATTTATTTAACTACTTGATTAAAATTGTATAACAATTTAAGATGATGAATTGACTTTAATTGAGTATACATATAAAAAATCTCATCTGTTTGTAACATTTGATGAATGATCGAGTATTTTAAAAAAATAAATTAAGGAAAATAATCCAGTCAATAATGCTATGAATATTATTACTCAACCAATAAGATGTAAAATAGGCTGGCATACACTTTGGGTATTAGTGTTACTGCAATTATTCGGACAACCTGGCATCCATTCCGTTTCTACATGTCACAAACTGGACGGTCGAACCCGTTACCAATTGGATCATATATTCAGTGCTCTCCTTTTTCGTGTTCACGGGATTGATCGTAACCGGGATTTGTTCCTGGCGGATGCTACGGGCCAAGTGTGACCTCACAGAAAAACCAGGAGAGTGAATAATATCAAACTATTGAGAATGATAAAAATTCCTGTAAAATGCACTGGATGACAAATAAATTAATTACAATTTTCTTGCTAAATAATCTTATATTTTTTAATATTTAATAAACATAGTAAACTGTACCCGTCAAAAGACTCTGCCCTGCTGTTCCCCAATGAGCCTTTCTTTGCTGTTCGAAAGAGAATTGATAAGTACTTTAAATTATTTGTGAAAATATACAATAACGGGTTAAAAACATTATAATAAATATCTGCTCTTTTGACGTGCATAACAATCTAACCGACAAACTTTGGAGTACTTTTTAAAATTATTAAAGGAAAAGCACGATGAATAAATTGCTTTTATTTTTCACGTATGCAATTATTCTTAATACGACTTTAACTGTCGGGCAACCCGACTGGCGGTTCGGATTTGAATGGAACGAAGGCGGACTCACCTGGAATGATCCGCATATTCTTAAACTACTCAGTACTCTGCAGGAAACCGGCGCGAACGGCGGAATCAATGTTAACGGGCTGGGGAGCTGGGCCAATATGCAGAAAAGCCCCGGCGCTGAAATCGATTTTACAACCACGGATGCCGTGGTTAAAGTCTTTCAGCAATATGGTTTTTCTTTGACCTGGTACATATCAAGTAACGCATATTGGGCGATGCCGGACAAACCCGAATGCTGTCCCGATACGGTTCATATGACTGATCCCATACCCGATATTCTGATATACAGAAACTGCGCCCCCAAACCCGGGTATGAACAGGCTTGGATTGATTTTTTAAAGGCCGTGGTCGAAAGGTATGACGGAGACGGAAAAGACGATATGCCGAACCTGCTGGTTCCCGTCAGATATTATATATTACCCGGTGAAATACGATACGGCATGGAAGGACAGGGTGATGATGTGTGGGGGCCGTTTTGGTGGGATGATATCGACGGTCTGCTGCGCTTACATCGTTTAACCTACAAAGCCGTTCAGGAAGCTGATCCGACCGGCTCAACCATAGTCGTTTCCAGCGGCGCCGTCCTGTGGGACCTGTTCGCCGATTTCCCGGACTGGCCGGAATTCGATCCTGTTGATCCCAACAGTACGATCCGGAAACGTCTGGATGGGGCGAATTATCATAATAAAACATTTTCAGCGGGATGGGACAGTCTGAAAAAAATGCTGAAAAGTTTCGGCGACGATTCCGACGGCATCGAATGTGATTATGTGGGCTGGCATCCGCATTTTAGCTGGCGGATCATACCGCAGGAATTCGCTTTTATTCATGCATACGCAGGCAATAAATCCGTTTATGTGGATGATATGTGGTCGAATATTTTTCCAAGAGGGTATTACGCCCCGGCAGTCCCTCCGCTGCCCGGTATTCCGGGATATGCCGTTTTCAATGCCCCGGCAAACCCGTTCAGCGCAACCGACTGGATAACCAGGCTTTTCGGTGATTTTCCAAACCCTCTTTTCACACTGGCGGACCCTTTCGCCGAACTGTTTCAGAAACTGAATCAGGACGATCCTGATGTGTTAGAATGGTATTACGCCAACGGCGCCCGGCAATTGGTAAAATCTTTCGCCTGCGCCTTTGGAGAAGGGGCCGTTACGGCCAGTTATTCCGGATCGAATGACCTGCCCGCGTCCCTTGTTCCCCACACCCGCGGCTGGCCCGGCGGCTGGATCAATCTCACCGGCACGCGTCAGGAAGACTATTTTAAAAAACCGCAATATCACACCTTCAAAATTATGGTGGAAAAATTAAAGGACTTTACAACGGCAAAAGAGATTACCGTTTCCGAAAATCCCCGGACACGTGTATATGAATTTGAACGGTCGCAGCGCGGTCCGGTCTATGTATTGTGGAGCGAGACCGGTCCGCCGCCGCCGGACCTTGATTACCGTATACCGACCGGAGAATCTGTGACCTTCCGGACGCAAAACAATGACGGCGAGCTTGTGCTGACACACATTATTACCGACACGGCCAATATTGTACCCGATGTGGAAATATTGAAACCGCAAAACGGACAATTTAGTGTTCAACTCGGTTACGAACCGTTTTTTCTGGAAGGAGATGTCCTGACCCGGATCGAAAATCATCCGGACAGCCGGATCCCGGGATCTTTTCGACTTCTGCAGAACTATCCCAATCCCTTCAACGACGGCACGGTTGTTCCCTTTTATGTTCCGCGGAAAAGTTTTATATCATTGGTCTTGTATGATATAACCGGACAGATCGTGACGGAAATCGTAAAATCACAATTTAATCCCGGTTATTACGAAATCCCGTTTGAGACAACGGCGCTGGCATCAGGGATCTACTTTATCACGATGAAAACCGGGGATTTTGTGGAGGTCAAAAAAACAGTACTACTAAAATAGGAGTACAAAATGATTGATTATGATCCTCATAAATCCGGAGGGGTGAAATCAAAAGCCGTCAGGCAATTGAAATACCTTGTGATCCTTGATTACCATTCCGCGTATCCCGATCCGCTTTTACTCCGGGCAGGTGAAATATTAAAAGTTGAAGAAAAAAAATGTGAATACGGCGAATGGCTGTGGTGCACGAGCAGTGAAGGAAAAAGCGGATGGGTGCCGGAAACTTATCTGCAACGCAAGGGCGACAGCGGAACGCTGCTCTGTGATTATGACGCCACGGAACTGACCGTTAAAGCGGGTGAAGAAGTGCTGGGGGACAAAAGGGCATGTGACTGGTTATGGTGCACAAACAGTGAAGGGAAAAAGGGATGGGTGCCGGAGAAATGTCTGGAGCGGTTATGATATAATATCAGCCGTCAAAAACAACAATTATATCGGGTTGTCGTACAGTAATTCATAAACCCTTAATATTAACGATACGGAACAAGATGAATATGAAATTTTTTACCATTTTTTCTATTATTTTTTATGCCCTTTGTATTGCTGTTTTTATATTCTTTTTTTTGTTTTTATCTCAGATGAACCGGGAGATCAGGCTGATCGTACGCGGCGACGACATGGGCTTTTGTCATTCCGTTAATCTGGGCTGCATTCAATCTTACCAGGATGGGATTATGACCGCCGTTGAGGTCATGGTTCCCAGTCCATATTTTCTTGAAGCCGCGGAAATGCTCAATAACAATCCGGGTCTTGACGTGGGTATCCATTTAACATTGAACAGTGAATGGGAAAAAATCAAATGGGGCCCTGTTACAAATGCCCCAAGTCTTGTAGACGAAAACGGGTATTTTTTTCAAATGGTCTGGCCCGATGAGGCATATCCCCCCGAAAAGGCCCTCGGAACGTCGGCCTGGCAGCTAAATGAAATTGAAAAGGAACTGCGGGCGCAGATTGAAACAGCTTTGCAGCATATTCCGCACTGCACTCATATCACGCCGCACATGGGATTTCACACCATTTCACCGCGCGTTTCCGGGTTGGTATTAAAGCTTGCAAAAGAATATAATGTGGACGCGAATATTCGAATGATCCCGCTGAGGAGTCTGGACCTGTTCGGCTACGCGTTATCAGCCGAAGAAAGAACAGCCGCCGCTGTGCATGTTTTG
This sequence comes from Candidatus Zhuqueibacterota bacterium, assembly GCA_016934825.1. Lineage (GTDB taxonomy): Bacteria > Zhuqueibacterota > Zhuqueibacteria > Residuimicrobiales > Krinioviventaceae > Fontivivens. The sequence continues at coordinate 13,947 of JAFGSB010000148.1, read as the reverse complement.
GAAAAGATCTGGAAAGGGACCTGGGAATGCTATGACCACCCCGGACTGGATACCCCGGAAATGCGCAATGTATGGCATATCGGAGATGAAGACGTTGCGTTTTCCCGGGACGCGGTGACAAAAGCTTTCACCAGCGATAAAGTTAAAGAGATCATTAAAAGACGAAACATCAAACTGATCGGCTATAAAGACCTGAAGATATGGAATTAACGTTATTTAAAAAAACAATATCTTGGCTGTAATGGCCAATTGTTATATCAATACAAACCCGGATTTTATAGTGAATATTTCTCTGGAGTTTAATTAAAAATTCTTGTGCAAGTGCAATTTTTTTTATATATTTTATTGAAAAAGGAGCATGGGGCTTTACTGCGAATTTTGCGATATTGATGAATGAAGCCGAAACGGAGTTTTTCTCTAACTGTGTCGGATTTTCGCACTTCGAATTTCTGAAAAGACGGATAATATTCTGTACTGTAACAGATTCTAATAATCACCGAATCACAAAAAATTTATTGAGTATCTTTTTTATAAGGAGTACTATTATGAATTCCTCAAAAAAAATGATCTGTTCGATGGGTATAATAATAATTGTATTACTGCTCAGTGTCACCGGGAAAATATACTCTATACCAATGAGCGGAGATTGGAAGGTACCAACTGATTTTGGTGAATTTATTTTTACAGTTAACTCTGAGTGTACAAATATTACCAAACTTGTTCTGACTTTTTCAGATTGGACATGCGGGGGTGTCAAGCAGTCCGGGGGTGTGACTTTCAACGTGTCACCCGGATGGTCTATCTCAAACAATCAATTCACAATAAATTCGTCTGTTGATCCTTCAGGACACATCAAAGTGACCATCAACGGGACATTTTATGAACCCGGTGACAATGCGTCCGGGACATGGAGCTTTGATGTGTATGGCACAATCTGTTCCGGCAGTTGGGGGCCGACAACGGCATCCATAGAAGCAATAAAAGGAAAAGTCCCTGAGCGGTTTTTAATTTCACAGAATTACCCCAATCCCTTTAATGCGAATACGACCATCCGGTTCGATATTCCTAAATCAACACACGTTTCTGTTAAGATTTACAATGCCCTGGGCTCGGAAGTGGAAACACTGGTGGATAAATCTCTACCGCCGGGACAATATAAAACGACCTGGAACGCGGCAGGTTTTGCCAGCGGTGTGTATGTCTATAGAATTCAGGCGGGTGATTTTGTCGAAACAAAAAAACTCATTTTACTGAAATAGTTCTATACATGCTCCAATAAAAAATTTTTTTCACGCAGATGACGCAGATAAACGATAAATATTTCTGGTGTTGTATTTCAATCCGGGTTGCTTTATTCTATATATTATTTTCTTTTTGGGGATCAATTAAATTGAATATTTATTTGATAAATTCAAAACGAATATTACATTTAAAATCAGACCGGATGTTATAATATATTCTCCACCATGATCCGGTTTTATTTATAATTGTACTATTAAGGGACAAAGGATAAGGAGAAATCCATGAAAAACCCGCGTTTTTTCCTGATTTGTTTCATATTTTGTTGTCTTTATATGTTCAGTTGTACAGTAAAACAGGATTCACTTCACGTTCTGAACACCGCCGGTTTACGGGAAATCCCGTTCGATGCACACTGGTTGTTTGCCAGGGACAGCCTGTCCGGCGTTGAAAAAATTGATTTTGATGATTCCGGATGGCGGTCGCTCGATCTGCCGCACGACTGGAGCATCGAAGACCTGCCGGAATCTCCCGGTGTAAAACAGATCGGTCCCTTTTCCGAAAACAGTCCCGGCGGACCGTCCACCGGCCATGTTATGGGCGGAACGGCGTGGTACCGCAGGCACTTTACGCTCGATGCCGACAGCGGAAAAATCGTCGCCGTCCATTTCGACGGCGTTTATATGGACAGCGACGTCTGGATCAACGGCGTTCATTTGGGCGGACATCCTTACGGTTATACGCCGTTTGCCTATGATCTGACCCCGCACCTGAATCCACCCGGTACGGACAATGTTTTGGCCGTAAAAGTGAAAAACGAAGGCAAGAACAGCCGCTGGTACAGCGGGTCCGGCATTTACCGGCATGTCTGGTTGACCGTTACCGGTTCGGTTCACGTCAAAAAATGGGGCGTCGCGATAACCACTCCGGTGGTTTCCGAACAGGCGGCAACCGTACAGATCAAAACCGATGTTCAAAACCAAACGGATAAAGATGTTTCGGTTACGATCCTTACACAACTAAAATATAACGACAGCGCTGTCTCTGAAAATGCACATACCACAGTCCAAATCAGTGCAAACGGCGCAGCCGGCGTCACACAGTCTATAGAAATAAAAGCGCCGAAACTCTGGTCCCCGGATTCCCCCGGCCTGTACAGCGCGGTGGTTGAGGTCCGGAAAGATGGTGAGATTATCGACCGGGTCACCGTTCCCTTTGGCATTCGCTCCATCCGGTTTGACCCCAAAACCGGCTTTTCATTAAACGGCAAACCGGTGCTGCTGCGCGGCGGCTGTATGCATCACGACAACGGACCGCTTGGTTCGGCGACAATCGACCGCGCGGAACAACGGCGCGTCGAACTGATGAAATCGTTTGGTTTTAACGCCATTCGCACCAGTCATAATCCGCCCTCGAAACAATTCCTGGACGCCTGCGACCGGCTGGGCATACTGGTTATTGACGAGGCCTTTGACCAGTGGCAGCGTGAAAAAAATCCGCAGGATTACCACCGGTTTTTCGACGAACACTGGCGAGGCGACCTTGAATCCATGGTACTGCGGGACCGCAATCATCCCTGTGTGATGATGTGGAGCATCGGCAACGAGATCAACGAGCGCGCCGATCCGTCCGGGCTGGCGCTCACCCGCGAGATGGTCGAACTGCTACATCAACTGGACCCGACGCGCCCCGTGAATGAGGCGATATGCGAGTTTTGGGACCACCGCGGCCGCCCCTGGAGCGACACGGCGCCGGCGTTCGCCCTGCTGGACGTGGGCGGCTACAATTACCAGTGGCAGCGTTACGGGGAGGACCATGCCGGTTATCCCGACCGGATTATGGTCGGCACCGAATCCGTGGCCCGGCAGGCTTTTGAGAACTGGCAGCAGGTCGAGAAAAATCCCTGGGTGATCGGCGACTTTGTCTGGACCGGCATGGACTATCTCGGCGAAGCCGGGATCGGCAATTCAATTCTGTACAAGGATTCGACCGATGTCGGGTTCTGGCGGGAATGGCCCTGGTTCAACGCTTACTGCGGCGACATCGATATCTGCGGATTCAAAAAGCCGCAGTCATTTTTCCGGGATGTGGTCTGGGGGTTGAGTCGACTGGAAATGGCCGTGCACGCCCCGATTCCGGACGGGTATAAGGAAAGGGTGAGCTTCTGGGGCTGGCCGGACGAGCAGCAGAGCTGGACCTGGCCCGGCCACGAAGGCGACACCCTGCAGGTAAACGTGTATTCTCGCTGTGAAAAGGTCGTCTTACAGCTTAACGGTCAAAAAATTGCGGAACAGCCGGTTTCGGGCGAAACCGGACTCAAAACGACATTCAAAGTGCCGTATCAGCCGGGAACCATCACGGCTATCGGTATCACGGACGGTAAACAGGTCGCGTCCAAATCATTCGAAACCTCAGGGCCGCCGGTAAAAATCAAATTGACCGCGGACCGCCGGCAGATCAACAACGACCGCAACGACCTGGCCTATGTGACCGTAGAAGCGCTGGACGAAAAGGACCGCCGCGTGCCGTACGCGGAGATACCGGTTTCGTTTACCGTCGGTGGCAGCGGCGAACTGGCCGCCGTGGGCAACGGCAACCCGGCGGACATGAAGAGTTTTCAAAACCCGGAATGTACAACCTTTCGCGGCAGGTGCCTGGCGATCCTTCGCCCCACCGGTAAAGCGGGACGGATAAAGCTGAGCGCAAGGGCCGATAATATGCAGCCGGCGGAAGTGAGTATCAGGGTGGAGTGAGATATTTCCCTTCTATGTTCTCCGAGTGCTTTATGGTTAAATAACAAAAACGACAGAGCTCTTTGAGGGCACGGAGTTTATTATTGTGTGCTTTTTGACAACCAATATATATTAAAGCAACCAAACCACGCAGGATTTGAAATCCTGCGTGGTTTGGTCAAACGTCTCATACATGAATATTCTTTAAAATAATACTATTCATTTTTTACCCGTTCACCGCCGCCCGTACAAAACGAAAAAACGGCAGCGAGTGATGGAAAACCGTTCCGTCGGCTGCCGATAAAAACCTGTTCTCGATATCGTTAACATCAAGATGCTCCAGGATCGTAAATTCCCGTTCGGACAGAAAACCTGCAATTTGCGTAGGATCTATCCAGAACAAAAACGGTTCCCCCTGTTTTATCGACTCTATTTTTGTAGTCATGTAATCAAAAACAATAATACTCCCGGCGGGCGAGTTTTTCCTCACAAAGTAAAGTATATCATCCACAGCCCCAGCGGTGAGATAATATGACACGCCTTCCCAGATAAACAATGTTTTCCCGGCAATATCAAAACCGGCGTTAACAAGTACCCGGTCCAGGCTGTCTTTTTTGAAATTCATGCTGACAAATGACAGTTGTCCCGGCGTTTTTATATCCACTGCCTGCAATAACTGTTTTTTATGATTTTGCGTTGTCTGTATATCCAGTTCAAATATTTTTGTGTCCCTGATATTATTCGCAAAGCGGAAACTGCGCGTATCGTAACCCGCACCCAACAGGACGATTTGCGGGATATTTTCCTCCAGTGATTCCCTAAAAATCTGGTCCATATATGCGGTTCTGGCGATAAAATATCCGTACAACCGGGGGGACACCGCCTGTGTAATGATCTTTTCACGGGCCGCCCTGTTGTTCAAAGGTTTTTTTTGTTCATCGGTTAAAAATATCTCCGCCAGATAGTCGGGGCCTTTTTTCTCTTCCGACTCTTCGTGCGCCGCCAGCGCCCGGCAAAACGCCACATTCAAAGCTGTTTCGGACGGCTTGATTTCGACGGATACACTTTCCGTCGCCGGGGCCTTGCTGGAAAGTCCGATAACGTTGCCGAACGGATCAATAACTTTGGCGGTCCTGATATTCAATACCGTTTTAACTTCCGTATGCGGGGCCGCCCCGGCGGCAATCAATTTTTGATATGATTCTTCAATATCATCCACTTCCCAAAAAACCGCGATACTTTCATTGTCCCTGTTTAAAGTATGTGTCTCCGGTATGAGTGACAGGGAAATATCATTTATGCCGAATATTACAGCTACGGGGCTGTCGAAAACCGGCTGCGTTTTCAGAATACCGGAATACCATTGTTTTGCTTTTTCAAGGTCATTGACCTGATACACAACGCGCTTGAATGATTTGATCATGTGAGTCTCCTGTTGATATTATCCATATTATTTTACGAATAATTGCCGTAAAAAATTTTAATTATCCATTATACTTAAATATTAATATAAGAAGTATCATCCGTTAAACCTGTTTGTCGCCAAAACATTTTGAAAACAATAAAGTTTTTTGATTTGATATTTACAAAACTGAATTATCACACAGGTTAGAACATATTTTCCTCCGGGAGATTGTGCCGTCCTCCCGGGAGTTATCAAATTTATGTATAATCCGTCCCGTACGGATATCGCTGCGGACATGGACATGAGAGCATGGCGTTGGCTTTGTCGTTTTTGAACCGCTCCGTCACCGGGCCCCAATACATTTTCCGGGGCAATTTCATGGCACTATGGCTGAAAAGACAGACCGTACACGCCTGTTTTTAACGAATTTTTGCTATTTCATGTTGTTGTTCCTGTTTTAATTACTCGGCTTTTCCCGAATGGTCCACAACAGGCCGCCTTCAAGGTGTTTCAAAAACTGCGGGTCCGAGTAATGCTCGATCTGGTGACCGAGAGCGGTGTAATACTGCCGACCGCCGTCATATTCATGGTACCAAGCCAGCGGGAAAAGATCGCCAAATGTTTTACCCGGGTAATCCTGGCGATCGGGATCGTCCACCGTTGTGAGATCGGCCGCCAGCAGCACGTGAATATCGGGATTCAGATTATCCATAAAATAACATTCATCCTCCCACGCCCATGTGTCATTCAGGAATTCTGTGGACGGATGATTATGATCGATAATTTTGATGGTAAACGGCTGAAATTTCGGATGCCGTACAAACCTGCCGCCAAGCATGGCCCAGAACCACGGCCAATCTCTTTCGGAGCAGCAGGCGGAATGAATACCGACAAATCCGCCACCGCCCTGTATAAACAATAAAAAGGCGTCTCTCTGTTCATCTGTATCAAAAGCCTCATTATTTGTGTTCGAAAAAATAACAGCCCGAAAAGTTTTCAATTTATCAATGGTAAAAACGGACGGATTGTCGGTCACATCCGTCAATATACCGTTTGTATTGCATATGGCGACAAGCGCATCCACGCTGGCGGATATATTGTCGTGCACATATCCTTCTCCGTTTTTCGTATAAATGAGCACCCTTTTTTCAGTTCTAACTTTAACGCAGCAAACCATAAACAAAATCCCCGCTAAAAACAGAAACATCATAAATTTTTCTTTCATATTGAGCCACCATGTTAGAATTCACAACCGGGATTAAATGATTAAATTTTTCATCCAAAAATCGCTTTGGGCGGAAAGACAAAATACACCTCAAGCGCGCGGAACGGCCCGGTTCCGGTTGGCTGGTCACCGCTGTTCTTTGTTTCTTGTCCGGTTCAAACAACTTATTCTCCGTTGTCACGCTTTATCTTCAGGCCGTCAAGGGCAAGAGAAACCGGGGTGTTAAACCGGTCAGATTATTCCGAAAATAGCCTGATCCGGGCAGGGAGTTTACCCTGCGCCTGTGCCCGGAGCAGGATGATCCCAATACAAATTATCCAACAACCTTTTTTTATCATTGAATTGTCACTTCAACCGGTTATTCGTATTTTTGTTTTACAGCAGTGACAAATGCGATAATATTTTGGGTAGATACGTTCCGGGGCATACCGCCGCCGCAGGACCAGATGATGCGTTTTTTGTCCTTTATTGAATTCCAGTCATTTTCAAACGCCTGAACAACATCTTTTACTGAACCGTTTGCCAAAACATCGCGCGGTGGTATGTTACCCAACAATGTGATGCTGTCTCCGGTTAATTTTCTCATTTCAGGGAGAGTATGTTTGTAACTGAAATTAAACAGGTTGACATCCATCTTATGCAAATATGGCGCGCAAACCAGTCCGTGGGCGTCATTGTGAAAAAATCTTACCGAGGCGTCAAATGCCGAAAATAACTTTTTAACATAGGGAACAACAAACTCGCGGCATTCGTTATCACCGACAAAACCGACAATGTCGTCCAGCAAAAGAATGCCGTCGATTGACGGGAAACAGGATTTCTGGTACAACAGCCACTCCCTTGTAAAATCGGTAATTCTGGAGATCAATTCATGCGCGGCGTCTGGATTCAGCATCAAAGCCGTCAGGAACTCGGATGATCCCATTAAAAAAGAGGCGATATTCAGGGGTCCCCTGGCGACGGCGAACCGTATTTGATGGTTGAAATCGTTTATTTTTGATTCCATCAATTTCAGCCGGTTGATGACAAATGGCAACAGGCCGTCGCTTTGGACATTGGGCCGCGCCAGTTTTGAAATATCATATATAGAACTTGATACTTTTTCGGCATGCGGTAAATTTTGTTTTGCCCAGACAAGCCGCGATCCGAACGCCGAGGGTTCCGTGCACATGCCGTATTCCGACCAGAAACCGGGAAGAAACATCACATCCGGGAAAGTCTGAACGGCTTTTAGATTTGCCTTGAACCAGAGATTGTCCGATGTATAATAGTCCAGTGTGGAAATCCCGTACCAGCCGGGCAGCCACAGACTGTCAATGATAAAACCGATGGGCGGGGATTCCGGTTCTTTACCCTCCAGAATTTGCAGCAATTGAATCCACTGATTGTCAGTCATTTTGATCGGCTTTTAAAAATAAGGTTTTATCAGTTAGAGTCGTGATAATAAACAATATTCAAAGATAATCAATTTGTATTTAAATTCAATATATTTTTAAACATCGATTAGTTTGAATTGAGAGCTTATTATTTATTCTCAATAAAATTTCACCGCCGTTAATTGATCCCGTCAAGAATCAATATGGCTGTTTGTGCGGGCCATGGACTTTTGAACTCCTGCCACCCTGTTATCCCGGTTCGCCCTTTTTCCATGAATTCACCGGTTAACGGATTGAACCAAATGACGTTGAATAAACTGACCGCCTCCTCCGGCAGGATGATATGGGTAGCGAAATTGTCATTCGGGACTAAATAGAGAAACAAATCGCGCGAGGTTGACAGACAATAACCGCTCGAGCTGTAACCCGCACAAGGCTTTAACCGGTTAAAATCATATTTATTAAACAGGTCGACAAGGTGCCGGTAGTAGCGGAATTCCGGGCGGTCCGGTTCAGGCAGGCCCATCGGGTCGGGAATGACCATATACCATGATGTGCACTGCCAGTAATATGTGGAATATGTGCCGGCGAAAACACACAAATAATTCCGTTCCAGGCAGGCGACAGGGTCGGTATAATCGCCGTTAAAAACCACATAGGGTCCCCTTTCATAGCCGCCGTGTTCGATATTATAGACCGGTTTGCTGTTGTACAGTTCCCTGATCGACAGCATTTTATTATACAGGTCCGTGTGCCAGTACTGGATGGAGATAAAATCCACATTTTCCGGAAATTTCGAACAATAATCGTAATCATGCACCGTTAAAAGACGACGAAAGGCGTCAAGTTGCCGGACCCGCTGAATGCGTTCGTTGATATAATTCATATCGCAGCGCCCGTAAGTCAAAGCTTCCTTGGATATATCCCAGATAATATTATTGAATGCCTGGTAACGCTTGATGACGTAATCGAAATAACGGTTGTCGGCGACGGAATACATGTCCGGCCAGTTGACATTCTTGTTCCAGACATATATCATCAGATGCGCGATGATGCCTTTTTTGTCGAGATAACCGATGATGCGGTCAAAATGTTTGAAAAAGTCCGTATTCAGGGTAGTAAAATCGGGTTGGTCGTTGGAGCCGCCAAAGGGAAAAGTTTTGGGGGAACCGAAATCAAATTCCGGTTTCAGGCTTTTATCCTTTTCCCATGACACATCGTGCGCGTATACGTTCAAAATAACCTGGTTAAACCCGGCGTCCGCAACCTGGTCGACCAGAGTTATAGTTTTGGGGATACCGGTTTTATTCCCCAGGTCCAGGGCAAACAGCCAGTCCGCTTCAAAAGCGAGCAAAAAATAAGGAGTGCCGTCCCGGTAATAAAAGTGCTGCGGATTGTCTTTATTAATTATAACTGGCCCGTGACGGTCGGGATTTGTTTGGGGTGTACATTCCACGGAACCGCGTTTGCCGGCAAGCGCGGGCAGACTTGACGATGTTTCAAACGTCCATAAACCCGGTTGCGGGGGAGAGAAACGCAGTAAAAAGTATTTATCGCCGTTGAAAAATCCGGGTATTTTCAACACCGAATTTTGCGGGCCGCGGAAAACGGCGCTGAACGCCGTCTCGAAGGGATCGGCGGGTATCTCCCTGACTATAAATTCAATATCCAGAACATCCCATTGCGGGCATTGGAGAGTCTTGTCGCCGGCATATATATTCTGTGTTATCTCTCCGTAAAGCAGGGTACCTGTAAACAAATATAAGAAAAAAACAACAAACAGGATATTAGGGAATAGTTTTCCAAATCTCATTTTACCACCTCCCGAATGAGTTGATTTTTAAAATAATATGAGGGGGAAACGACCATCTGCCGCAGGATTTATTTTAACAAAAGATTCGGAACGGACGGCCTAAATTAATATAAATTAAATGAACCGTCACCTTAAGCATAAACATGTAATGCCGCCGTCCCGCTTAATTCTCGAAATACCAATACGAGTCAACCAGGTCAAGATAAACGCCGTCGAATCCGGCATTTAAAATTCTTGCCAGATAGGATTGATCGTTTCCGAAAATTATGGACTGCCAATTGTCCTCCCAGTAACGCACCTTGTAATTACCGGGCCAGTTCGGATTTTCCGAGTCGAGCCAGGAGGGCGGTTTGGTTTTCCATTCATCCTTCCAGTAATAGCGGTAATCTTCAGCTTCACCGATACTCAGGTAGGCGATTACCAGCCGTGAACCGCCATTTGTTTTAGTCTTCAGGCTTGATATTTCCGTTGCGCTCAACGACCGGCTGCCGTCATAAAAGAGGTCGATAAAAATGAGATCGTAATTGGTCTCGCGCAGGGCCTGCAGAAAACTGTTTTTATCGGCAAAGGAGCCGGGATTGATTAAATATAGAAAATTTTTCGCATTGGCAAGAGTGACAATATCCCCGGAGTTGACATTGTATGGCTGGGGGGGATAATCGGGGATGTTATCCAGTTCCCGGTGCGACGCCGCAAAAGAGATAAAACCCAGCGCCGAATTTTCCGCATACGAACGATCGACATACGATCTGGTTGTGCAATAATCAATGACCAGGACTTTTTTATTGTTTTGTTTCGCCGTTTCTAAAAAAGCCAGCATATAATTGTATTCATTTACCGGTGTGGCGACATTATCACCGGTGTACCCGTAAAACAGGTCCTCACGGCCGACGCCGGTAATGGCGTCCAGGTAATCCGTGACCGGCTCGCCGTCCGCTTCGCCGTTTTTTGTCAGCAGTTCCTGGCCGTTCTGCGGGATGATGATAAATCCGGGATTTATTGTTCTGGCATAATTACTGAGATTTTGCACGAATTCGCGCATATCCCGGCGGTAATCTCTCGGTTCCGGCGGTTCCGGCCCGGCGCTGTCGTTTTTACAGCCTGAAAACAAACCCGCTATTATCAAAAGCACGGTGATATTTATAAGTATATGTTTCATGTGCAAACCTGTTTTTAAAACTCAAATTTTACCGGGCGACTCCCATGTCTGCTTGCTATATCATGAAACAAGTTCTTTAATATAATTATCCCTGCCGGACCAGGGAATCGGAGTAACTTTGTAACTTTTGAATGAGGATAGAATATTACTCAATGGTTTTGCTTCACTGTCATTGAGAAAAACCAGAGAAGTTGAATCTTTTGGTCTGATATCTCTAGTATCAAGCCATGCAAATAAAAACGATTCTGTCTGCTGCTTTGAGGGCCTGTTAATGGTTTTTATAATTCTCTCCGGTTTCACTTTCGAGGCTGGTATGACAAAATCAAACAAATGATCATAACCGCTTTTACCGGAAAATTTTACATTTGGCGTATATCTGACCTCGTTAGAATTCAAAAATTTTGCCACGTCTTCCAGAAAAAGACTGGCAACATAAGGCGATGACAGGTAGAACAGATCATTAACCGCAAGGATAGATTGTATAAGATTATGTTTCTTTAAAGCAAAATTATCAACTGTAGCGGTTGCCGTCAAATCATTTTTCACCAACTGGACGCCATAACTGCTCAATGTTGTTTTTAACAACTCCTGCCTTTTGGAACTGTCAAAAGAAAAACCCGTGAACTCTAAATCCGTAATTGTATATCCGTCATCCGTTAGCAGATAATTGCCGTTTTTATCTTTATTGATATATATCTGTATATAATCATTATGCCGGTCCATAAACGGGGTCGTGATTTCAACATGTCCGTTTATATCCTGCAAAATGGTCTTATCTCTCAGCCAGTTGATATAATTATCAATTAATATTTTTATCTCATTAATCATGTAAACAAACCGTAAATAATATTAGGTCGTGTTATAATATGGCAATATTTCATGAAATCGTCAAGTATAATCAATATATTGTTTGTAACTCTGAATGAATTTTGTGGTAACTTGTACGCCCACCGGTCACCATACTCTTCCTTATAAATATGAAGATGAGGGCATGGTATTTCTTGTCCATCTGGGTTCATATGAGGAGGACCATCATAATCGAGTCGCAGCAAGGGGACAACTACCAAAGCGCGATTCTGATAACTTGTTCTGTTTAATTTGATTTTTCCCCTGCCAATATCCAGATAAAAATTTTCTCGTTTGTCAGTTGTCGTTAACGGTATGGATATTTTACCGCCAAAATCCGGAAAGCTCCAGGGTCTTTGATCAAGGGTATGCTTTTCCAATGACATCAATCTGTCGGCTTCTGTTTGTGTTAATTCGATTGGTGACAATTTTAATTCCCCGTGAATTATATTTTTAGTTAATTAGAAAATGTTTTCTGAAATTTTAATCGGTTGACTTGAAAATTTACTTATAAAGCTATAAAATACAATCAATTGTCTTTTAAAGCAACTGATATTAATGAATTAATTAAATTATGTCCACCCCAAGCCTTTATACATGTTCTTTGTTCTGGAGTTGAAAAGTGACGAGATGCATAAAGAATTGCTGACCTTACATAAGGAGATGGTTCAGATTCATATGCTAATTTAACGCTATGCTTTTGTTGTGGGTTACCATATTTTGCTGCAAAGAGTGCGGTAATTGCTCTAATTTCTTTAATATTTTGATGATTCTGTAAAATTCTTAAAGCCCTGTTTATTGTATTTCTATTTGGTCTATCACATTTCATTAATGCTGCAAAAATATACATTAACTGATATTCTGTTACTATAAGATCACTATCTAATATGTTTTCTAGTTTTTGTGCAACTGAATTATTTTTTTGAACAAAAGATGATATATATGCATTATATACTCTTGACATATAAGGCTTTCTAAGAATTCCTTCTATTGAATTATCAATGGCAATATCAGAATCCATTAAATTTAAAATTGGTAAGCAAAACTTTTCGATTTTATCGGATTGTTCTGGAAAATCATCAATAGAATTATACAATCTTACTACTGAAGAAAAATTGACCACATCTTCATCGAGTTCAATATCCGATTCATCAATTTCCCAATTAATAGAAAAACCATAAGGCCTCACAGCTTCTATTGATGGAGCCATATCAGATACTGCATTTTTCCGCATTTCTTGTTCTACTTCCTCCCTCGCTTCATTAAAAATTTTATCAAGTTCGGTTTCTTCTTTTATTACTGAATCAGCACTACGAATTCCACTTTTATATTCATTTAGATGTAAGCCATTCTGTCTTAGTCTTTCAATTAATACCATTAATCCTTTTATTGCTTCTGCTTCCGTATTAAATTGCATATATAAATCGTCTACAAAGCGGGCAGATGGAATGTTATTTAATTCACAAAATGCATCTAAATCAGATAAATAAAAATTTCCTAATAAATCAGATGAAAAATTACCTTGTATTATTCCAAACGAGTTCTTTTCTCTAAATGCAAGTAATATTTTTTCAAGAAGATTAATAATATTAGAATTACAACCAGAAGCATGTAATAAATTTATTAAATGATGTTGAGGTATTCTTTCAAAATAATTTGCAACATCGGATTTTAAAATATAACCTTTTAATGAACATATTTCTGATATTTTTCTTTTAAATTGTTCCCAAGACTCATGGGATGGTTTAAACATTATTCCTTTTTGATCATCATATACTAAAATATGACTAAATGTTCTTGTTCTATCTATGTTGTTTTCAACAGTGGGAGCAATATTATCTATAATTGACTGATAAATTAAACGATCAATTGGTTGTAAAATGCTACCAGGTCGAGTGAAACCTCTCGGTTTTGGGATACACATTGTAATTGGTAATTCAGGTTCATATTTTCCTGATTTCAATTGATCATATGTTCTTGAACAAAGTTCTTCACTTGCTTTTAAAAAAATAAAATTGTAATGAGGTGCAAGAATAAAGTCTGTTTGTATATCTACTTGAATACGTTTCAGGGCAAAATTAAAGTCTAATAGATCAAGTGAGGTTTTATCTAAGCCAGGCAATTTTAATTTCCTTTTAATTAATTTTTAATT
>JAFGSB010000147.1 GCA_016934825.1 Candidatus Zhuqueibacterota bacterium | reverse complement strand
TATTCCGGCGAATTACTGGGGCTGCGGGGTTCTTATAAAGGATTAATCAATTTTTAGTAATTATTTAATGAAATAAATTTGAATTAAATTTTCATTTTTATTTTATGATATTAAGATGTTTTCTTTAATTAATTCCTTTAAATGAAATTATAACAATTTAAAGGGGAAAAAAATCTGAAAGATTCCAGGGGAAAATCATGTACAAGATTCTGGTGATAGAAAATGACCAACTTGCGATTGATGATTACCGAAAAATTATTAAAACGACAGGACATACCTTTCTTCATGTTTTGAATTATGAGCAGGCGATCGAAAGATTAGAGAAAAAAAATATCGATATCATTATCTGTTCACTGAATATGAACCCTCAATCTGTAAAATCAATTCTAAATTTGATAAATAATCAGACCAGTACTATTCCTTTAATTATCATAACCGAAAATGAATCAATTGAGCAGGCTGTGGATATGATGAAAAAAGGAACATTTGAATACATGGTGAAACCGGTTACTTTTGAGAAATTGGAACAAGTCATTACACATGCCGCCCAATACATCGATGCAAAAAAACGAATCCGAAAAAAAGATAATGACGCCAGCCTGACTTCCTATATGGATGGAGTTATCGGCAAAAGTAAAGTCATGTATGACCTGGCGCAGCGGGTTTATAAAACCGCTTATAACAATTCTAATGTTTTAATATATGGTGAATCGGGTACCGGGAAAGAATTGATTGCCCGGTATATACACGCAAAAAGTCCGAGACAGAATAATCCATTTATCCCGCTGGATTGCAGCGCCCTCCCCCATACATTGCTCGAAAGCGAGTTGTTCGGATATGAAAAAGGCGCATTTACCGGGGCTGATAAATTTAAACCCGGAATTCTCGATCAGGCGGACAAAGGAACGCTTTTTCTGGACGAGATCACGGAACTGGATTATCAATTTCAGGTCAAATTACTGCGATTTATCCAGGAAAAACAATTCCGCAGGATAGGCGGCATGAAAATGAACCAGGTGGACATCAGAATTTTATCAGCGACAAACCGGGAACCCGTTGATGCAATTAAACAGAACATTCTCAGAAAAGATCTTTATTATCGGATCAATGTTATTACAATCCGGGTACCCGCATTACGTGAAAGAAAAGAGGATATCCCTTTGCTGGTGCAATATTTTATCAACGACTTTAACAAAACGCAATATAAAAAAATTACCGGCGTATCTGATGAAACAATGGATTGTTTATTAACATACGACTGGCCGGGAAATATTCGTGAATTGCATAACATTGTGGAATTATTGTGTGTGTTGAGTGATAAAACAATTCTGGAAATTGATAATCTGCCCAACAAATTCTTTCAATATTACAACATTAAAATTGATGATAATATTTTAAATAAAAATTATCATGAAGCCAAAGAACTTTATTTGAATGATTTTTGTAAACACTATTTTCAACAATTGTTGAAGGAATGTAACGGAAATATATCAAAGGCGTCCAGAATTGCAGGACTCAGCAGGAAATCGATATATCGCATGCTGAATACCCTGGGGCTTTACAAAACAAATTAATTGTCGTGTTACCTGTCTTATAAATGTCACAGTTATTATATTTATCTATTTTTATTGAAATTATTAATGTTTACATATAAAGTTGTACCGTAAAGTTAACAGTTTTTTACAAAACGTAAATTATTGCGAATTCTCCCTCCATCCCATTTATATTAACAAAAACAATGTCTTACATCATTTTATTTTGACTTATTTATAAAAATTTTGTTATGGTATACAATTTGATATAATAGTTAAAACATCTCATTTTTATATCGGGACTTTATTATTCTGAGACAGGGGTGTTTGCAGGGAAAATTATATATTCAAATAATCACAATTTGTGGGAGTTGCCATTGTCTGCAAATATTATTGTAGCCGCCAGCGACACCAATGTGATAAACGCACTCAATACAATTTTGATTGATCGTAATTATTCCATATTAGTAGAACATTCCAACACCTCGGCCATTTTAAAAGTCCTGGATGAAAAAATAGAACTCCTTATCGTCGATCTGGACATGAATATAAACACAACAGTGGATTTTATACGGATTGTCAGAAAAACCCGGCCCAGGCTGCCTATTATTGTTTTATCCGAAAACCCGAAAATCGAAACCATACAGGAAATCCTTAACATGGGAGTTTACTACTGGACCTTTAAACCGGTATTGCCAAATGAGATCAATAAATTCATTGATGCGATAGAGGTGATAAAAAAAAAGGGGGAAAAATAAATATATGAATTTTTTCTTTAAAATGGCCTTATCGTTTTATCATAAGAAAAACATTCATTAATAAAATTCATTTATTTTTTCGAATTACGATTATATTAAGGAAAAAATATTATGCCAAACATCTTTAATCAATTGCATTACGTTAAATTAATAAGAGGAATACTGTTTTTGATTATAATCATCAATGTAAAAATATATGCACAATTCATGTCAATTAACCCTCCGGTTCTTTCTTTAGAAATAAATGATAATCAAAATTTTCAGGACTTTCCGACATCAGTTGAAATTGCAGTAAACACCAATGCCGAGGATTGGGTAATAAACTGTATGGGACAACCATTTGTATCCGAAAAGCCGACTGATATAATACCAATTGAGAATATACTTGTAAAACATGAATATATAACAACCAGTAATGATAAAAAAGAATATAGACCTTTGGCTTTAACCGAATTTATCGCAAGCGGAAAACAGACAAACAATGAATATAAAATAGTTAATTCACTATTATTCAGATTAAATATTCCAAATTATATAAACTTTGGTAATTATATATGTGAATTAAGATTTCATTATAGTGATAATCTGGGTCGCACAGAAGAAGTTATTTTACAACTAAACACCAACTACAGAAAATATTTAAAAATAGCACCGAATTTTCATTTATTAAAATTTGAAATATTTGGTTCACCGGGAATTTATGATTATAAAAAAGATGCTAAAATTATTCTTCACTCCAATGATGAATTTTGGACTTTGAAATTTGAATTATTACCGATTGTCAGTGAACAAGGGGAAATATTTGATTCGAAAAATTTTCTTTTACTTTTACAACCCGCTACAAATAGAAAAATTTTCCAACAAAATATACCTGACGATTACTGGCATTTTAATCAACCTTTAACTATCCCATTACAAATGAACAAAATGGGTAAAAACTTTAGTGTTGAATTTAATTGTAATTTCAGGATACAAACCAATTGGGAACAACGGACAGGAGATTATCACGGGGCATTAAAAATTTATGTTGTTGAACAACCAGGGATACAGATTTCGATTCCAATAGAAATAATTATTCACAAATCGAATACAATGCAAATATCCGCGAACGATTTGTATTTTCATGTAAAGGGTGAAGGAGCCATTTGGGATGGCGATAAAGACATTAGATTGATCGTTGGCTCTAATTGCGAATCATGGATCGTTAATTGTAGAGCCACCGTATTGGAAAGCCAAAAAGGTTATATCATTCCAAATGAAAGAATTTATATAAAAAATGATCAGGAAAATTATAATGGCGATGAAGGCGCCGGCATTGGATTCCATTCACTGATACAGCCTGTTGATTTGGTCAAGGGCACATTGACCGAGCCAAGAGAAATTTGTAAAATGCTGTTTCGTTTAAAATCCAAGGATTTAGACCGACCCGGACGATATACCGGGAAAATAATATTAACTCACCTGACAGTTCCATGAAAAACTTTTTTATATTATTTATTATTCTGTTATCAGGCAACAATTTGTATTCGGAGACTAACTTTTTCAATATCAGCGTATCTCCACCAATCATAAAAATGAAATTATTTCCAAACACCTTGAAAAATATAAAATTAGTCATATCAAATAATAACAATAAACCAGTAGAATTGATACCGATGGTTATGGACTTGGAGTTGGATTTAAATGGCAATCCAATAGCACACCCCCAGGAAAAAAACAATAAATGGTCTTGTGCCGATTGGTTAATATTTAACTCAAATCCGATAAGTATTCCACCATTAGAAAATCTTGATTTTAACTTACAGGTAAAAGTACCAGGTTTTTCTCAATGCGGACAATATTCAATTATCATGTTTCAAACTACAGATTTGAACAAAATCAATAAAGAAATTGAAGTGGTCGGGCGATTAGGCACAATCCTTATGTTTGAAATTTCGGGTAGAAAATATATTGACGCCATTATTAAAAAATTCGATATACTTCATTTCAAAGAAGAAATTGAATTTACAATACTGGTACGCAACACAAGTAATATTGATATCCAATGTAACGGCTCAATTGTGATTATTGATAATAATAAAAGAATTATCGACCGCGTAAAGATAAATGGCGGAACAGGCACAATATTACCAGAAAGTGAAAGAGAATATAAAGCGATATGGAAAGGTAAAACACTGAAATCGGGTTCATATGTAGCCAAACTGAAACTGTATATTCCCGGTTCATCTAAAGTACATCAAAAAGAGATCCAACTAACAATATAATAAAAAAGAACCGGTTATCAGGCCGTCAACCTATGATGATAACCGGCTCAGGCGTAAAACCTGTTATATCAACAGGTCATATGTAAAATATTAAAATTGGGTGGATAAATCAATACATTTTTATACCGCTTTATTTTTTAATAATATGGCATATGTTTAAATTTGTGTAAACATGATTTCCGATGACGGCGCGGACCCGCATCATTAATGCACGATAAAAATGAAAAGAGGTGATGAAATAAAATTAATTTATTAAACAACTTAAATTTACTTTTTATTACTTTGCGGGAAGTAAAAAGGGTAAACCCTAAAAGGAGAAATTAAAATGAAAAATCTCATTTTTTTCGTCGTTATTTTGGCTTTTGCTGTTTCCGCATATTCAGTAGGGATGGAAAAATTTCCTGAAATTTGGGGAACAGACAATACATCTTATGTTACTACAATTAATCCTTATTTGGTAACTAATTCGATCTACAAAGTACCCGGATATTCATGGGAATTAGGCACTGAAAGTGGTTCAGATTTGATCACAATAACATGTGATATTGAAATGTACCTGTCAATGTACCTGGCGGCTTCAGATGTTTATTTTCATATCGCCGATAACAGGACTTCCATGGATGCTTATATTAATGGGTGGTTGAAATCCAATAACGGTCAATGGTTATTTGTCAGCAGTGAGCTAGGGGAAAAGAATTTGGATGAATTGGAATATGTTACAGATGTTCTTGGCAGGACCAGGGAATCTCTGGAAGCAGCAGGTAAACCAGTACCTTCGCCAATTCCAGTAAATTGGTTTTTAAAATGCTCAACCGATCCGGATTATATACCGGGTACTGCCTCAATGAGTGGAAATAATGAGCAACTATGGGGTTATACTTGGTTACTTGAAGATGGTTCAGTCGGTCAGCATAATTTCACAATAAAAATAAATATCGCACCGGCCGAATATCAGCCTGATGGACGTTATGAAATGGATCCTGTTATTACCGCTTCTCCTATTTTATAACGAGTAAAAAAGGACAAAATAAATACATTAAAACTACACCATAGCGCATTTAGTGTTAGAATTGTGGATTCTTGTAAAATCAAGAATCCACAATTTTTAATCAATTTGATAATGCTTGGATATAAAAAAACTTATTGGGCGTGAAATATGCAAAAAATAAAATTTTCAGTTTTCATTTTATTGTTGTTTAATATTACACTAACGTTTTCGCAGCAAATTCGTATGGGTCCTTCGATTATCGAGACGTTTACAACACAAGGCTCAAGAAAATATTTTTTTATAAACCTCCAAAATGAATCAAACACACAATTACAATGTACTATCTCCATCACCGGAATGGAGCTTACAGAACAAGGTATGCCCTACCCCGTGAACGAAACTGTCCGAAACGCGAAAAATTGGATCTCAATAGATGGAGATAGTACCTTTCAATTAGAAAAGAACGGCACAAAAAAAATCAGATTTTTTATTAAAACCCCCCTCAATATAAGCCCCGGAAGTTATTACAGTATGATCGTTTGTTCTACAAATAAATCACAAAAAGTAATTTCGCAGCAAAATACGGGAACCTTACCCACAATTAATATAAAATACCGGTTTACAAGTGTTGTAATGGTAACGGTAAAAGGCAGCAATTTAAGGGCGCATATTACCCCTGAACCGGGCGCTTTATTTGCAGGTGACAGAAGAACGATGAAAAGTGATAGAAAATGGATGATCAAAGTTCCGGTCATTAATGACGGCAATGTTCATATTACTGTTCAGGGTGATGTCGAATTATATAGTGAAAACGGTCAATTACTGGAGAAATCACTTTTAAATGTGGGACGAGGTTACCTTCTTCCTGAAAAAAGAAGAGTATTTATCGCCACTGGTGAGGGGCCCTTACCGGATGGAATTTATAAAGCCAATATACGAATTGGTAACTTAAATACGAAAGAATACGCCACGGAATCCATGGACTTTTATGTCCTTCAGGGCACTTCATATCCAGGTACACCGGAGAATGAAAAAATAAACCAGATTAAAAACCAGTCCCATGGTTTTATTTTAGATAAATCAGAGATAAATATCGAATGTGTACCGGGGGGGAAAATTTTTCAAGCATTACGTCTCTCAAACCTTACGAATGATACCCTTAATATTGAACATACAATTCAGCACTGGAAACTGGATCAAGATGGAAATATTAATTTCTCTAAAGATCTACAGAAAAATATCCCGTTAATAAGCTTGAATATTAATAGTTTTAAATTACTCCCCCAAAAAAGAAAAAATTTAAAACTCTCGGTTTATATGCCTGAACAAACAGAAGGCGAATATTTTTTAGCGATAACGTTTTCCAAAAAGGGCACAACATTGACTAATAATATTGAAAAACTTGTTACGCAAAGTGTTCTTTTAGGGATAGTCAGTAAAGGTACACTCATTAAAACCATGGAGTTGCAGGCTTTTAACATTAGTTTGATCCTGGAAACAGGGACTGAATTTGAAATTGTATTCAATAATACCGGTAATTCCAGAATATACCCGGAGGGGAAAATCAGTATTTTTGATCAAAATAATACACGCATTGATAATCAAATTCAATTTGCGACAAATTCATTTATTTTACCAAAATCTACACGAAAATATATTGTTCAGCATGACAGAATATTACCAAATGGTATTTATACAGCCCAACTCGAAATATTATTTGATGAGGCAAAACAAACAATAAAAAAAGAAATCAAATTCAAAAAACAAAATAATAAAATTGCGATTGTAAATTAAAAAATGGGAATACAGGTGAAAAGATTAATCTGGTTCGTTATATGTTTTTTTTGGGTTTTATCATTATACTCTCAACAAGTGGTTCAAGTCGTTGGGAATTTTATTTTTTTGGATCAAAGCACAAATAAACTTGAAATAGGCGAAATAATCAATTTATTCAGAAAATCAGATGAAAAAGAAATTGAAATTGGCAGAGCGCGAATCTTGAAATTTGAACAGGATAAGGCATGGGCAGAAATTCTTGAATTAAAAGGCACACTGACAATCAAAACGGGCGATTATATAAAAAAAGAATACCAAAATGAAAATAGTGTTCCGCCTCCAAATATCCCCCTTGTTTCAAATATATTTTTTGAAACAGATCTACGACAAAGCCTGAGAGATTTGGCCGAAGAATCTGGAATAGCCATAATTCCAGATAATTCTGTTCAAGGATTTGTTACGCTGGAATTTAACAATGCACCTTTAGAAATTGTACTGACAAAATTACTTACTCCATTGGGATACGATTATAAGAAAATTGATGATTATTATTTAGTCGGCTCCATCGTACCGGACAATCCGTCCTTTGCATATTTGGCAGAGACTGAATATTATAGCCCTAATTACCTGAAATCTGCCCAGATTCCAAATTTATTATCACAATTTTACAAACAATATATTCAGGTAAATGAATTAACCAATTCAATAAGTATTACCGCACCAGAAAATATTATAAAAAAAATCAAAGCAAGCATAAGTAAAATTGATATTCCTCCCAAACAAATATCAATTGAAGCTATTGTTGCGGAACTATCAAATGAAGGCAGACGAAGTTTAGGGCTGGATTGGGGATGGTTTGGCGGCAATGAAAATAAAATGCTAACCGCTTCGTCCAGTATGAATTCGCTATCAGATGATTCGAGTTTAGTCGCGCAACTTTTGAAAACCGGTATCAATTATAAAAATATGAAATATGACGTTATTTATAAATTGAGGGCTCTTGCCGTTTCCGGAAAAGCGAACATAAAGGCTAATCCGAGGATCACGGCCATAAACGGACAGGAAGCCTCAATATTTATCGGCACGGAGCGTTTTTTTTCAATTGTCACAGGGCCTGTTAATTATCCTTATGCTAGAGTAGAAAGAATTCCTGTTGGTATTAGTTTAAAAATTACACCTCAGGTTTCGTCACATAATGAAATTTCTGTTAATATTGAAGCTGAAGTTAGTGAAGTAACCGCTGTTGGCTCATCTGGTTTACCTTTGGTAACCAAACGTATAGCACAAACTTCGGTCAGGGTAAAAGATGGCGAAGTAATATGTATTGGTGGTCTGGTACAGGAAACGGATATGCATACTCAGAAAAAAATTCCCTTTTTAGGCAGCATCCCACTTTTAGGGTACGTGTTTAGCAATACGAAAACAGAAAAAGTAAAAAAGGAAATAAACATAATGATAACACCTAAGATATTGTAAATATTACATGATAGGATTGAGTATACATTTACTAACTTAATCTAACATTTTATAAAATTTAAAAGGAACTATTACCCATACTTCAGGGGCAATAGTCACTGCAATCAAAATGACATTAAGACAAATATTTTTATTCATATTTTTTATTATATTAAATCCATTTGTAAAGGCAAATATTATTCTCTCTCCTTCAACAATTTTACTCTCGGATTCTTTGGAAACAAAACAAATCGAGTTGATGAATTTAGATTCTATTTCTTGCCTTATAAAAGTAAACTATGATACTGCTAAATTAAAATCCCAGCCGGATTCTTTTCTTTTAGCGCCAAAAGAATTAAAAAAACTAATTATTCTATTAAAGAAACCAAATAATACTCCAACCCATATTAAAAAAACTATAATAATTCAAAATGGAAACGGCATAAGTTTGGACAGTATAAATGTAGTTATGAACCCCATAAAAATTGATCATTTCAATGAAATCAATTTTGAAAAAATAATTGACAGCTTACAATATATCATTATTAAAAAAGATACAATCATAAATTTCCTTAAAACCGAGGTCCGCAATAAGGACCTGGAACTGATCGCGCTCACCCAGGAAGCAAACCGGGATATGGAGGAACTGAAACGGCTCAAATTGCCGGAATTCAAACCGGATGAATACGTGTCCGCCGATGAATATTTGAATATCCTATATCAACGGCTGAACGATAATCTGAATGAAGAGATCAAAAATAATGAAGTTTTACTGAGCTGGCGAGACAACAATATCTGCATCACACTGGCCGGTAAGATATCGTTCACCACCGGCAGCGCGTATCTGAAACTGCGCGGCGAATCCGTGTTAAAAAAAATCTGCGATCTGCTCAAACAAAATCCGAACAAAAAAATAAAAATCATGGTGATGGGCCACACGGACGCGCAGCCGTATCGGAATGTTTCCGAAGAGAGTTTCTCCAATTGGGAACTCTCCGCCCTGCGCGCGACCAAAGTGGTCAGGTGCCTGATGAGGCTGGGCGCCTTTGACGGCAAAAACCTGTACAGCGTCGGCAATTCGGCCTATCACCCGATTGCCGACAACAACACTTACCAGGGTCGCATTGAAAACCGCAGGATAGAACTGCTGATCTCAATGGCGGAATGATCAAAAAGCGTCCGGATTTTTTCAGACGCTTTTTGATATAACAAATAGCATTAAAATCTGTTGGCTAATGCTCCGGGTTGATGACCTATAACCTTATTATCCTCACATTACGGTACCACACCGGAGAACCGTGATCCTGAAAACCGATATATCCCTCGTGGGCAAAATCCTTTAACGCGGTATTGAACTTGTTTTTCGTACCGTCGGGATTTTGGTTTGCGATTGTCCACATATCGAGGTCCATATCGATGATTAAGGAATCGTTCAGCACGATATTGATAAAGCTGCTGTCACAAGTTATGGTGACGTGATTCCATTCTCCGGCCGGTTTTACGGCGTTAACACTCGGCGCGAGGGCGTCGTATACTGCGCCGCAGTCATGTTTATCGGGCTGATCCTTGCCGAACGAGTCGAACACCTGCATCTCGAACCCGGTCTGCACTTCATCCTTGGTATTTGCGGTGCGGAAAAAGATGCCGCTGTTGCATTTGGGACTGACCTTGAAATCCAGGTCCAGTACAAAATCCCCGAATGTCTCCTTTGTCCAGATATACCCCTTACCCGCCAGGTACATGGCGCTGTCCTGAATGATCCAGCCGCCGGGCCGGGTCATTTCCCAGGCGTCAAAACCGGCGCCGTCAAACAGCGTGATCCATTCAACTTCGGTACCAATAGCCTGACTTTCAGTATCCAATTTTTGCTCCGTTTTTCCGCATCCAATCACGCAGATCAATGCAAAAAGCAGAATAACCATAACAGCTATAACTTTTTTCATTTGAGTTGCCTCCTTCCCTTGTCGATTGAAGAAAATATGCACTTTATACTAAAGCTCAATACTACCGGATTATTTTTCCTTAATTCATCGTCGTGGTATTAAAATTATTAGCAATCAATCCCGCCTCTTTAAGCCTGTCCCACAATCCGGCGGGTATTTCTTTCAAAACGGAATCGATATTATTTTTAATACGTTCCGGTCTGCCGGTATTCAGCGCAACGGCCAGCACGCCCGGATGCGACAATCCGAACCGTACGCACACATCCGCGGGCGCGGCGCCGTATTCTTTGCATATAGAAAAAAATTTTTCCCGCCATTCAAACAGCGGTTTGTCCTGTGGATCGTTCGGGTCCGGTTTGCGATAATCAAAATACTCGCCGCCGGTCAGGAAACCGGCGTGAAACACGGCTGAGTTAATGATACCGATCCCCCTGCCGGTCAGTTCGTCCATAAAGTCAATTAATTCAGGCGGATGTGTATACACGGTAAAACTGACCGCCAGCATAACCCAGTCCAGTTCGGTATGCCGGGATATGTCCCGGATCACTTTCCAGTCCTTTGCACCGACTCCGATTGCCCGGGCATGCCCCTGTTGTTTCAACTCAGACAGCGCCCGGTAGGCGTCTATGATGTCACGGAACCACTTTTGCCGCTGGTGTTCGTTTTCGGCGGCGGCCAGGTATTCATCAGGATCGTGCACGGACAGCATGGCCGGTTTATACTCCCGGCCCAGCAGGTCGTTGCCCTGTTCCCAGCACTCCAGTATGCCGTCATATCCTATATTCTGTTTCGCGTCAAATTTCAGGCCCTTCCATACTCCCGGTTCGAACATCGGTTCCGGAGTACACAGCGGCGTCCTGAGCCATCCTATCTTGTTACTGATGAGCACATCATTTGCCGGGATGCCCATCTCACGTAAATTCCGGCCGATGACTTCAAGCGCCAGACCCGCACCGTACTTTCCGGCAGTGTCCAGCACAACCGGCCGCGGCATGAGTTTGAAACATTCCGATAAAATTTGACGTTTGCGCTCTTCCGACAGGGCATGGTACAGGTTGCCCAGACAACTGGTGCCAAAGATAACCTGCGGTATCCGCAAACCGGTTGAACCAAGCTGGTTATAGATCATTATCAATTCACCGCCGATTGGACCATAAATCTTTATTAAAAATTCAGAAACAGGGGTTTGATATGACGTTCGAAAATATTTTCTGCGACATTCTGCGCGATGACGTGCTCGTATTCACGCAGTGCGCCCAGATACCGCTCGCCCATTTCCGCTGCGACCTTGTAGCCGACATGCAGCAACTGCCGGAAATGCGGATTGAACCGCGGGTTACTTTGCACGTGCCGCAGGGTCTCGGCATATAACTGGCTGTCCCATTTGTCCACATCATTCGGGGCGGGCAGTTGATTTTTGTTAATGTCAATTACGGTGGCGTACGGGCCGCACAGTTCGTCAAAACGGGAATACGCGTTTCGGTAAACCTCTCTGGCGATCTCCAATCCGTCGCCTCCGGCCATGGCCAGGCCGATCAGTTCTTCAAGCCAGGTGGTTCCGGCGGTTTTGATATGCACGCCGGCGTCGAATTTGCGCAGGGCTTGTGCTATCGGCCCGTAGATCGAAAACTTGTCGCTGCCGGAATGTACGCTCAGTTTAAGGTTTGCGGGCAGGGAGAATTCCTTTACGGCGAAATCAATCACGGCAATATCCTGCTCGAATTCTTTGCTGAACCGGGCAACGTCGCCGACATAATCGACACCCTTGTTGAAACGGCCGGCGAATTTCGGCGCGATGGTCCGGGCGGGGATACCTTCGTCGGCGATGGCCGCCAGAATGAACAGCATTTCCACCGGCGTTTGCGGACTTTCGGTCTCATCCATGGAAACTTCCACGACAAATGGACTTTTTTTGTTTGCCTGAATATGCCGGAATATTTTACCGGCTTCCTGAACGCCGTACAGGTATTTATGCGCGATCTGCACAAGCAGTTGTCCCGTTACATTGATCGTATCGGAAATGCCCGGTATGGTCAATGCGCCGGTATATTTGCGGTATTTGTTTAAAAATTGCTGAATGTTATCCTCATCCGCGCTTTTGCCGATAAAGTCCGCCACGTCAAGCGTAAAAAAATCACTCGACTCTAGAAACAGGTCGACATTTTTCAGGCCCACATGATCGGCGTCGACAAAATAAGCCGAGTCCCAGTTCAGGGATTTGACGGCGTTGTCCGCCTCGACCCGGGTGTCTTCCGGTTTGGTTTTGATGATCTGGTGCTCCCGAAACGACTTGTTCCATACCGGGGTGATATGTACGCCCGACTGCCCGGCTTTTTGGACGGCTGCCAACTGGGCTTTGCCCTGGTGCGCGAAACGGTCGCCAATTCCGATAGAGTATTTTCCTAATTCCACAATGTTCACCTTTTCCGTATATTTTTAATGACCAGTTTTTAAATTACTATACGAATTTTTTATGACATAGTGAAGTGATTTTTGTGCTCAGGGGAAGTTCATAGAAAAAAATTTAACGCAAAGACAAAGGGCGCAGAGGTTGCTGTACAAAACTATTAAACTTTACCGGTTCCACTTTCACAGTCTCAGCGTCCTCCGCGGCCTGGTTTGTACTAGTCAAGTAAAATTTATTACTATTACATGATTCCCTGCTTAATCCTGGTATTTTGAGAGTCCTAAAAGGCTCTA
>JAFGSB010000146.1 GCA_016934825.1 Candidatus Zhuqueibacterota bacterium | reverse complement strand
TGGTGTTAATCGTGTTTTCTTGTGAATTACCATAAGGATCTCCTGTTTTAATCATAAATAATAGGAAATCCCGATGTACTATACAATTAAAAGTGTAAACAACGCTAATATAAATCACAATTATCATTGTAATATAATATAGCTTTATGATTTTTGACATGTAAACCGGATCGGTTGGAGGTGTCCGTTTACCGGAATTTTAAAAGTTAGTATTTAATCAATTTATAGTATTATTCCTGTGCCGATGTTTTTTCGGCTTTTTTTATATTTTTATCCATGGATAATATTTTATGGCAAAACCAAAAAAGGAAAAAACACATTTTGTCTGTCAAAGCTGTGGATTTGATACGCCAAGATGGCAGGGCAAATGCCCCTCCTGTAATACATGGAACAGCTTTGTTGAAGAAAAATATATAGAAAACAGGAAAAGAAATTCTGCAAACGGGGCAAAGGATTATCAAGAACCGGTTGTACTGACGCAGATCAATACCGACAACCTGCCCCGTATTAAAACAATAAGCGGGGAATTAAACCGCGTTCTTGGCGGCGGAATTGTTTCCGGATCGGTTGTTTTGATTGGCGGCGATCCGGGCATCGGTAAATCGACATTGGTTCTGCAGGAAGCCGGCGGATTAAGTTCGGATCAGTTCAAAATTTTGTATGTTACCGGAGAGGAATCCGTCAGTCAGATCAAAATGCGGGCAGACCGTCTTGGAATTTCAGCCGAAACGTTATATATATTATCCGAAACGGAACTGGAAGCTGTACTGGAAACGACCCGGAAACTGAAACCGCATATGGTTATTGTGGATTCAATCCAAACCATGTATTCCTTAAAATTGGAAAGCGCTCCGGGCAGCATCAGCCAGGTGCGCGAATGCGCGCTGCAATTTATACAACTGGCCAAAAAAAATAATTTGCCTGTTTTGCTTGTCGGGCATGTCACTAAAGAGGGGTACCTGGCCGGTCCCAAAGTGCTTGAACATATGGTCGACACGCTGTTGTTATTTGAAGGCGACCGGGACCATTTTTACCGAATTTTACGCGCAGCGAAAAATAGATTCGGTTCCACACGGGAAGTCGGCGTTTTTGAGATGGTCAATAAGGGTTTGCTGGATGTACCCGATCCCTCCGCCATTTTCCTGTCGGAACGAAGGATGGGAACCAGCGGTTCAACGGTCATTTGTTGTATGGAAGGCACGCGGCCGATACTCGTGGAAATTCAGGCGCTTGTGGCCCCTGCTAATTATGGGATGCCGCAAAGAACAACCACCGGAGTGGATTATAAAAGAATAGCGATACTGCTGGCGGTGCTGGAAAAACGATTGGGGTACCGTCTTAAAAACATGGATGTGTTCGTAAACGCGGTTGGCGGAATCCGTATCGATGAAACTGCCGCTGATTTGGGGGCACTGGCCTGTATCGCTTCGAGTATTAGTAATAAGATCGTCGACTCCGGGGCTTTACTATTGGGTGAGGTCGGTTTGGGCGGAGAACTCCGTTCGATTTCCCATATTGAAGCCCGGCTTGCGGAAGCGGAAAAAATGGGCTTTGAACGCGCCGTTATTCCGTCAGGGAATAAAAAAGGCATATCCAAAAAATTTAAAATGGACATTATCGCCGTCCATACCGCACAGCAGGCTCTTGATCAAGTTATGAATTGATGATACATGAAAAATGGATTATAAGGCAGCGTATTGAAGTTTGATATTGTTAAAACCGATAAAGATTCCCGGGCGCGAGCCGGTTTGTTTGAAACCGGTCATGGGACCATACAAACCCCCGTTTTTATGCCCGTAGGGACACAGGCAACGGTAAAGGCCCTGTCACCAGACGATTTGATACAACTCAAAGCGCAAATTATTTTAAGCAACACATACCATCTTTATTTACGTCCCGGAACCGGTATTATTGCCGGGGCCGGAGGTGTGCAAAAGTTCAGCAGTTGGAACGGACCCATACTGACCGACAGCGGCGGATACCAGGTTTTCAGTCTGAATGATTTGAACAAGATTAAGGATGAGGGTGTTTATTTTAAATCGCATATCGACGGATCGAAACATTTCTTTTCACCGGAAAAAGTCGTGCAAATTCAGCGGGACCTGGGTTCCGATATCATGATGGTTCTGGATGAATGTGTTCCATATCCGGCTGAATACAATTATGTGAGAAAATCCAACAAAATTACCATTGACTGGGCCAAAAGAAGTCTGTTAACCTTTAATAACACCGGACCCGTACATGGATATGACCAGGAAATTTTTGCCATCGTGCAGGGTAGTACCTATGCTGATTTGAGGACCGAGTGCGCAAAGGCCCTGATCGATATGGATTTTCCGGGTTACGCAATCGGCGGGCTTTCGGTTGGCGAACCAAAGCAGGCCATGCTTGATATGACCTCAGTCTGTACAGAAATCCTTCCGAAACATAAACCCCGTTATTTAATGGGTGTCGGCAAACCCGAAGACCTGCTGGATGCGATTGAAAGAGGAATAGATATGTTCGATTGCATATTACCGACCCGAAACGGCCGTAACGGAACCGTTTTTACTACATTTGGACCGCTTGCCATTAAAAATTCACAACACCGCGACGCATTTATTCCACTTGACAGTGAATGCGACTGTTATACATGCAGAACATTCACCCGTGCATACCTGCGGCATTTATTTGTCGCCCATGAATTACTGGTTTTAAAACTGCTTAGTCTGCACAATATTCATTTTTATTTACGCTTGATGGAAAAAACACGTTCTGCCATATTAAACCAATCTTTTCAAGCCTGGAAAAAAGAATTCCTTGAAAATTATAAATATTATGATGAAATTAAACAAAACAATAAATAAAAGACGGAGAAATATATGAATACAATAATGTTGTTTATTTTTGCCATGGCTGGTCCATCCGGCAGCGGAAGCGAAGGAGGCGGAAACCCGGTGATGTCTTTATTTCCGATCATTCTGATTTTTTTAATTATGTACCTGTTAATCTTTCGTCCCCAGGCCAAAAAGCAAAAAGAGCATAGAAGAATGATCGATAGTCTGGAAAAAGGTGACCAGATCGTCACTGCCGGAGGCATTTATGGTACAATAGCGGGATTGAAAAAAAACAATACGATTGTTATTTTAAAAATCGCCGATAATGTAAAAATTGAAATTGCACGTTCTTCAATCGGTCAAAAAGTATTACCCGAAGAACCGGCAAAGAATTAACGGTTACATATTATTTTATGAGAATTGTATTCATGGGTACCCCGGATTTTGCGGTACCCTGTTTTAAAAAATTTTTGTCCGGTAAGCACGAAATTGTTGCCGTTGTAACTGTACCGGACAAACCGGCAGGTCGCGGTCACAAATTGACCGCATCCGCCGTCAAGCGGGCGGCGCTTGATGCCGGATTGCCGGTCCTTCAACCGGAAAAGCTGAAAGATCCCGGCTTTATCAGTGCGTTAAAATCATTCAACGCCGATCTTTTTGTGGTTGTCGCCTTTCGTATTTTGCCGGAAGACGTTTTTTCGTTACCTCCGGCCGGCACAATTAATCTGCACGCATCATTGTTGCCCCGATACCGGGGCGCCGCGCCGATTAACTGGGCGCTCATTAACGGTGAATCGAAAACCGGCGTTTCTACTTTTTTTATAGAAAAGAATATCGATACCGGTCACCTGCTTTTACAGGATACTGTTCCCATTAGTCCGGATATGAACGCCGGTGAATTACATGATACTTTATCGATAGTCGGCGCCGAACTTTTATACCAAACCGTTGAGGGCGTAGCGAATCATTCACTTCGGGCTTTTCCTCAAAAGGGAGAGGTGACCCTGGCTCCAAAGTTAAGCAAAGAATTGTGCCTGATCGATTGGTCGAATACCGCCGTCAATATACATAACCTGGTTAGAGGATTATCGCCTTTTCCTTCGGCGTTTACTTTTTTTAACGGAAAAATGCTGAAAATTTTAAAAACAAAAATTGTTTCACAGGATCAGGTCAACAAAAACAATATCGGCAAAATTATAAGATGTGATAAAAAAGGGCCTTTTTACATTCAAACCGGAAAAGGTTTAATTTCCATAATGGAAGTAAAGCCTGAAGGTAAACGGACGATGACCATTGCAGAATTTTTGCGTGGTTATCCCGTAAATGTTTTCGACTGCTTTTCCGGTGCTTGATTAATTTCACAAATGTATTTATGACACAAATTAAAGGCAGAAAATCTGCGAGGCATTGGGCATATTTGGCAATTTCCCGTATAGAAGGAGATTATGCGTATTCGGATTTAATATTATCCCATATTTTTGAGCAGCAGTTATTTGCCAATAAAGATCGCGCCTTTATCAATGAACTTGTTCGCGGTACTATACGCTGGAAAAAAAAACTGGAATGGATACTGACACAATTATTAAAAGATCCTCAAAAAGTACCAGTACAAGTAAAATGGATTCTGTGGCTCGGTCTTTACCAAATAATTTTTATGTCCAAAACACCCGATTTTGCCGCGGTGAACGAAAGTGTTGAACTGACCAGAAAACTGAATTACCTGAAATGGGTCCGGCTGGTTAACGGTGTATTAAGGACATATTTGCGGAATCCGAAGCAAATAAAGTATCCTGATTCGGATCGGGAACCCGTAAAATATCTGGCCGTTGTCCACTCTCAGCCGGAGTGGTTAATCGAACGCTGGATAGATCAATTTGGTTACGATCTGACGGAAAAACTTTGTATCGCTTTTAATAAACAGCCGGTCGTTACGGTTCGACCAAATATTTTAAAGATTTCAATAGAAGAATTTGAGAGAAATTTACTTGAAAATCATTTTATCTTTGAGCGATCAAAGGTAAAAAATTTTTACCGTTTAAATAAAATCAATTTTGAAAAATACCGGAAATTACTTCAGGATGGATTGATGACCATCCAGGATGAAAGCGCCGGTCTGGTTGCGTTACTGGCAAATCCCGTGCAGCATCAAATCGTCTGTGATCTGTGTTCTGCGCCCGGCGGCAAATCTGTACATTTGGCCGAACTGGCGCTTGATAAATTAACAATAATTTCCGGCGATATCAGTTTACCCCGGATGAAACTGGTAAAAAATGCCAAAGTCAGGTTGAATTTGGCTGCAATCAATGTGATTGTTGCCGACGCATATGATTTTCCGGTAAAAAATGCGGACCTGATTGTACTGGACGCCCCCTGTTCCGGGCTTGGAGTATTAACAAAGAAACCGGATTTGCGATGGCAGCGGAAACCGGAAAGTATGCCGTTGCTTGTGAAAATGCAGAATGAACTTTTACAGAAAGCGGCATTCCTCGTAAGAAATAATGGATACCTTGTATACAGTACATGTACGATCGATAAAGCAGAAAATGAAAATATAATTTTAAATTTTGTAAAACAGCATCCCGAATACAGGATCTGCAGGCCGGACACGAATTCTATTTCGGATGACTTTATCACCAAAGATAATATGATCCGTACCTGGCCTCATTTGCATGATATGGATGGAAGTTTTGCGGTAAAATTACAAAAAAAAGAGTTTTGAATATGGAAGAATCAAATACAAAAGCCACCAAAAATAAAAAAAGACGGATATTGTTTTTCGTTTTGATCGTTATGATTTCTATAATGCTGTTGTATATCATTATGGATAATTTATTCATGCCGGTTTACACTAGGCATTGGCAGAGTGTAAACGTACCGGAAGTAACCTTTAAAAGCTTTCGCGCCGCAAAGAAGATTTTGCAGCAAAAAGGGCTCAATGGGTTGATCCTGG
The DNA here is from genome assembly GCA_016934825.1 of Candidatus Zhuqueibacterota bacterium. Taxonomy (GTDB): domain Bacteria; phylum Zhuqueibacterota; class Zhuqueibacteria; order Residuimicrobiales; family Krinioviventaceae; genus Fontivivens. Next base: position 1,641 of record JAFGSB010000146.1, on the reverse strand, counting down.
ATGAAAAATTTGATGGAAATTATCCCCCGGGTTATGTGTTATTTCAAAATCCGCTGCCCAATTCTGCTGTAAAAAAGGGGCGCAGAATTTATCTTACAGTTGGCAAAGGAAACAAGATCATTCAGATGCCCGATTTAATTGGCATTTCGGAGCGAGACGCTAAATTCACGATTGAGCAATACCAACTGGAATTGATCAAAATATATTTCGTAAATGATATTCATTATCCACTTGGAGTTGTTTGTGAACAATCAATTCCCGCTGGTGAAGATATTGAAGTGGGCTCGTCAATAGAGCTTGGTATCAGTATAGGGCAGGAAGAATTCTCATATATTGTTCCCTCACTTATTGGAAAATCAAAAGAAGAAGCGATGGAAAATATAGAAAAATCGGGTTTAATTCTGGGTCAGATTCTCTACCAGGAAACCGATAAAATTTTGCCGAATACTGTTATCAGGCAATCGTTAACATCAGGACAAAAAGTTAACAGGAATGATTCTTTAAACATTGTTTTAAGCAAATTACCGGGAAAATAAAGGAAATACATAATGGTAAAAATAGCTCCCTCTATATTGAATGCGGATTTTTCTCAATTATCCGCTCAGGTAGGACAGGTTGTTGAAGCCGGGGCGGATTGGATCCATCTCGATATCATGGATGGACATTTTGTTCCCAATATAACTTTCGGGCCCTTTATTGTGGAAGGGATAAGAAAAATAACTGATCGTCCGCTGGATGCTCATTTAATGATAGAAAATGCAGATTTTTATATTGAAGATTTTAAAAATGCCGGCGCCGATATAATTACTGTCCATTACGAGGCATGTACACATTTATGGAGAACAATCGAAAAAATTCATTCATTGGGAATTAAAGCGGGCGTTACATTAAACCCGGCAACGCCCGTAGCATTACTTGAACCCGTATTGCCGTTGATCGATATGGTACTGGTTATGACGGTAGAGCCGGGTTATGGCGGACAAAAATTCATACCGACTATGACGCAAAAAATTGAATATTTACATCGGTATAAATTGGCGCATGGACTTTCTTTTGACATTGAAGTAGATGGGGGGATTGATATTTCAACCGCCCCGGTTGTTGTCAAAGCCGGCGCAACTGTACTGGTTGTGGGGACATTTATTTTTAGAAACGAAAATATTACAAATGCCTTAAATACTATCCGTTCTGCTGTAAATGCAATAAAAAAAACAAATTTTAATTTTAAGTAAAAAAATGAAATAATACTTGACAAAGTATTATCATGTTTTTATATTATTGTATTGCACAAGTAATTTTAATTATTTGTTGATATATAATTTCCGCAATTAAGCAGGAGGGATTAGTAATGTCAAAGGGCAAAGTTAAATGGTTTAATGAAAATAAAGGATATGGTTTTATTCAACAGGAAAATGGCGAAGATGTTTTTGTTCACTATTCTGTAATAGAAATGGAAGGTTTCAAAACATTATCCGAAGGGGCAGAAGTGGAATTCGAATTCACAAATGGTGACAAAGGTCTTTTAGCGACCAAAGTATTCACATCCTGATAAAATTCATAATTTACTTTATGATGATTTAAACCTCGCATGAACAATGTGGGGTTTTTCTATTTATAAATAAATTTAATAGTATTTAAAAT
>JAFGSB010000145.1 GCA_016934825.1 Candidatus Zhuqueibacterota bacterium | reverse complement strand
GGTCGAAAGATTTTAATTACTTTTTCATAAGGAGTATAGCCTTTTTTCTTTTATTTTGCAAGTATCTACAATATAGCAAGCTCTGCGAGCTTTGCGCCTTTGCGTTAAAATTAATAATATCAATCAGTTGAATATTTATTCAAGCGCAGAGTCCGCAGTGGACGCAGAGGACCAAGCCCCGGGAAGTCGGCAAGTACGCCCTTTACGCCTCAGTATTGTGCCCCCGATAAAACCTCATCCGCGTGTATCCGCGTTTATCGAGCGAAGCGGGCGGTGAATAAATCAAACGTGGATTAACGCAAATGAACGCGGATAAGGACGGAAAGCCGGCAGTAGTTTATTAGATTTTGTCCGGTTTTATCTCGATTATCCTGCTGCCGCCCTGCCAAATTAATTTCAATTTTAATGGCACATTTGAATTTACCTCAATTGAAGGCTCATCTGTTGCTTTTTTCCTTTTTTTACAATAAAGGTTTATGATTCCATTTTCTCCAAAGGGATATTGGTTTATACCATGTTCATCAAGCAAGCGAATATCCCAGGTAAGCGTTTTATTCGGCACATCCGACCGTAATCCCAAAATATATTCCAGGAAAATAGCTGTCCCGGTAAGACCTCCCTCGCCGACAAAATTTCTGCGTCCGCTTCCCGTTAATCTTTCCGGCGAGTAATTCTCCCAAATGACGCCTGTTTTATTATATATTTTAACTGCATTGTCAAGATGATTTTGGGCAATCTCATAAGCCAATGAATCCTGGCCGACATTTGTAAGTCCCCTCAGGACGGAATAGTTCGTCATTGCCCAGACGGCCCCCAACCAGTATCCGCCGTCTATTGGATTATAGGCCGGATGATCTGCCGAAAGCGATGGAACTCGATGAGGCCGGTTGAACTCGGTTGTATCGGACAGATGCGCGATAAAAAGCGGTAATTGCTTTTTTGGGACAACATCGGCCAGTAATGCCCAAAAGGTTCCAATCGTTTTTAAGTTTGAAAGGCTCCCGTCTCTAAACCGGTCAACATAAATTGACCGCTTTGGGTCCCACATTTTCGTATTCACAAATTCAGAAAGATCGGCTACTTCTGTGATAATATCCTGTACATCTTTTGTACGGTTTAGCGCCTGCGCCATTTTAATTAAAATTTTACCTGCGGCAATTTGCTGTAAAGTAGCGTCAATCCACGACATGTGACCATGACTAAAAGCGGGATTAAATCCTTGCGGCAATCTTGGCTGGTTATCCATGCCGCAACCCCAACCGCTCGAAAAATAACTTCCATCGGGCCAGGTTCGATAAGCGCTGTACCACTGATAGTTAGCCAACAAAACGGGAAATATTTTTTTTAACCGCTCTGAATCGCCAAAATTAATATAGTATTCCCATTCCGCCCAGGGGAAAATATTTATTCCCGCGCTGGAAGGATCAAATCGTTGAAAAGCGTCATTCCCGTTGCTTCCCCGTATTTCCCGGCAAATAAAGCCGTCTTTGTGCTGTTTGGCATAAAAATTATCCAATGTTTGTTGAAAATTAAAAGCACGATATGCATACCTGCAAAATAAAACCATATAACCGCAATCTTCCGTGAATATGTTATCGTTAAAAGCCGGGTCGATGTAAGGTGAAATAAATCCGTTTACTCCCGTGCATTTTCGGATATTCGAAAATGCAATTTCCCAGGTTCTCCAATAAAAATTAATGACATCCTGACGGGCCGGCCAGACTGGCTGCGGTAATTTATCCCGGATGTCGGCGTAGGTCGGTATCGCTGAAGAATCTGCAGCTTTTGTGAGAAAAATATTTTCTTCTACGTATTTATTGGGTACATAAGTATCAAAATAGGGCTGCCCTTGTAATTGAGCGCTCAAAAGCGTCAACAGAAAAGCTATTATAATATTTGGGGAATTATTCATAATTTTCTCCGTGACATATAACATTTTTGATCGCTCCAGGTCGAAGATCCGCCTTAGGAGGAGCTGTGCCCTGGGCGGGTAATATTAGGGGACTGTGTCCCGATAAAACACAAAGCTTATTGAAAGCAATTTATTTTACCATGTTGATACCATGAAAAGATACAGAATATTTCCGCAAGAAACATCATTTTATTATTCAACCTGCACGATCATCGCATATGAATTCCACCGAAAGCGGGCCTGCGGCTGGCACGAGCGGATGTTCTCTTCATCTGCGTGCATCCGCGTTTATCAAGCGCAGCGGGCGGTTAATTAATCAACCGCGGATGAACGCGGATCGTACCGAAGTCAATAACGATTCAGCCTAAAGCCCGTTTTCTGTTTGTTCGTTTCAATCACGATATAAATATCTTGCAATGAAAAGTCGTCGTGAGTGGATAATGTAGGTTTTTGCCGCAGCATTTATGCCGTAGTAAAATGGACTTTACCCGGGAAGGGTAAAGTCCTTTAGAAATTTTCGCACCGGGCCGGAATTCCTCCAAAGGCGGATCCCCGCCCCAGCGTGTTTATAAATATTTAAACCAAAAGAGATTAAACCGTTTTTGGGGTGTTATTGTTAGTACCTTCTCGGCCCGCCGCCGCTTCTTTGCCTTCCTCCACCGCCGCGACGGTTATCTGAACGGGGTCTTGCCTCATTCACGGCAATTGTCCTGTCCTTTATTTCTTTGCCGTTCATTTCTTCCATTGCTGTTGTTGCTTCCGGCTTTGCGGGCATTTCGACAAATCCAAAGCCCTTTGATTCGCCTGAGTACTTGTCTTTGATGATGTTAACAGATGTTACCTCTCCAAAAGCTTCAAAAGCTTCCCGCAATTCATCTTCAGTAACTTGGTGTGATAAATTTCCAACATAAATGTTCATTTTTAACTCCTAAAAAGTTAAGGATACTATAATTTTGCCTTACTAACCGAAAATTATTCGCTGGAAAGCTTTCTAACTTTATGGTTAATCAGGTATTTGTTAAATTCGTTTGTTAATTATAAAAGTTACATCGGGGACATTGCCAATCGGTGCTGGCCGGTCTCCTGGGATGTTTGGCTTTTCCTCCTTTTACAAAATCATGATAATTTTCACATTCATTATCAAATGCATCTTGTGCGGTAACACAATATCGGAATTTGAATAATGGTTTATCCTTTTTGTCAATCCAGAATTTTAATTTTGAGTTTAAATCAGTAAACGCACGCCCGATGTAGGTGAAAAGAAAAGCTCCATTTTCATTCTTCCTGCCTAAAACAAAATTTCCAGGAGAGACTCTGGTGACCTTTTCATTTATCGTTTTAATATCAAAACGATAAGGTCCTTCCATGTTTAAAGATGGCATATTTTTTCCTTTCAATCAATAATTTTTTCAGTTAACAAAAAAACCCAACAAAATTAGTTGGGCTTTCATAATAAGCAAATATTTTATTAATTTTGATAATTTTCAAGTCAAAGTTACAAAAAATTATCAAATTCAAACAAGCTGTTTTTTGATCAAACTGCTAATTTGAAAATATCTCTTTAACTCAAGTAATTTAAGTTATTACAATTTACATATAAATATTGTCCGGGACAAGTATTATTTTTTAAATTTAACCTTTTTTAGATTAGTAAGAAACCAGGTTTCTAAATCAAATACTAAAGTATTAATATTTTTTATGTGATTTTTTTTATTCTTATCTTCCCGTGATTTCTAATTGCACCGTGGGGGAATTCCGCCTGCGGCAGATATTTGAATTCGACTTTTCCTCCATGCCACTTAATTGTTGATTTTTGGTTTCCCCGTAGAGCCGGGCCAAAAGACCCGGCGCCAGGAGATTGATCATATTATTTTTTATAGTCCATACCATTAAGACTCTGAACCACCGAGAGCTGCCATTTTTCAAGTTCGGTCTTCATTGTTTGGACCCGATCCTTGTTCCGGTCAGTCACATTGGTTTTTTCCATCGGATCATCTTTGAGTGAGTACAACTCGAATTTTATATTATCTCCGTCCTCGATCCGGTGCAGTTTCCAGGGCCAGTCAAGCCAGGCAGCATGACCTGGGAAAGTATCTTCAGGATATTGTTGCGTGATCTTTCCGGCATCCAGTCTAAGATGAAATATATCACTGTAATCCTTACCGTTTTTCTGGGCCTCCAACAGTTCACTCATCCAAACCGCGCTTGGCGTACTTATCCCCGCCGTCGGATGTGACCAGAATCCCATTGGCCTGGGACGGTCCGTCATTTTGCCGTCGATCAAATCAACCAGACTGATTCCGTCCAGCACCGGCTGATCCGGCATTTTTACATCCGCGATCTCCAGCAGTGTCGGATAGATGTCGGAGGTATTGCAGGGGACTGCCGTTACACGATGTTCTTTGATCCGTTTTGGCCATTCGAGTATGGCGGGCACCCGGAGTCCGCCTTCATAGATCATGCCCTTATTGCCGCGTCCGCCTGTAGAGCCCAGTTCCGGAAGACCGCCGTTATCGCTGCAATACCAGAGTATGGTATTATCGGCAATGCCCAGAGTCCGTAACCGGTTTCTCAGTTTACCAAAAGCCCGGTCCATGCCTGTGATCTCTCCATAAAAATCCCGCAGCTTTATATCAGATGTTTTATACATGTCCCTGTCTTTATCAATAGCTTTATGGGGATTATGCGGCGAACCGAACCAGACAACCGCAAGAAAGGGACGATCAGAGCCGGCATGTTTTTCAATGAATTCAAGGGCGGCGTCAACAGTTACCATGGAACTTTCACCCTCGGTTTGTACTGCAACACCCTCTCTGCTCATAATAGGATCATTATCAAAGAAATTCGGCGATGAGAACCATTCATCAAACCCGCTTGCACCGGGATTTACGAGGCTTCCTTTGCACACCGAACCCAGATGCCATTTCCCGAAATGACCGGTAATATAACCGGCCTGTTTTAAGACTTCCGCAAGAGTGATTTCCTGAGGACGCAGTGTATGTCCCCACTTGAAACATCCGAAACGGTTGGGATGGCGGCCCGTCATCACACTGCCGCGCGTTGGCGAACACACAGGCGCCGCCGCGTAAAATCGATCGAAACGTAACGCTTCGGCGGCCATGCCGTCGAAATGGGGTGTTTGCAGAACCGGGTGACCGTTATAAGCCATATCGCCCCATCCCTGGTCATCCGCCATGCAGAGAATAATGTTCGGCTTTTCTTCAGATGATTTATTCAAAGCACACATTGAATTCAATGAAAAAGATCC
>JAFGSB010000144.1 GCA_016934825.1 Candidatus Zhuqueibacterota bacterium | reverse complement strand
CAGATTACACAACAGCCTGGCTGGGTCAAGTTGGTAGTTCATATGATGAAGGCAACCCCAAAAGCAGGACAGGATGTCCAGGACGAGCGGGTGGCCTACTTTTTGTACATTTTTTATTCTTTTGGTTTTAGCTCAAAGCCAAGCTGCTGATATAGGCTTAAAAGATCCCGACCTCCCCAAGCCTCAACGATTTTTCCATTCTCAACTCGTAAAATACTAAAAGCTCTCATTTCAACTTTCTTTCCCGTAGCTGGGATACCCTCGATGTCACCTGTATAGGTACCACTGAAAATTCCACGAACTGCAATCTTGTTTCCTTTCACGAACATATCCTCAACAGTAATCGCCTGGTCAGGGAACATTGTCGTTCGCTCCGCCAATCCCCTGAGAGCATCATCAAGGGATTCATCGGTTCCCAATTGTGGGTGATGAACATAGTCTGTAGAAAGGATCTCCTTGAGTGCATCAAGATCGGGCTTGAATGCTGCGTCAAAGTAGCGCTCAGCTAATACCTTATTTGCTTCCTCAAGTGAGGCCTGAGCCCTGAACGCTTCCAGGTCCGCCATCACCGCTTTGTTCTGGCAAGCGATCATAAAGCAAAGAATCGGAGCTAACGATAAAATCATGAGCACATTTTTCATGATTACCTCCTTACTATTAATGGTTATTTATTACTTTTCACGCTAACGCTAAAAATCAGCCGCCAAACCGCTTACGCAAAGACTGAAAGAAAGCACAAAACTAAAAGTAACCACCAAACTTGCATTGGGACACGGCGGTTTAGTCGGCTGCATTTTTTTGTTAGCCGATTTTTGTTTCTAATAATAATTCTCGATCGTTTTCATTATCACATCAACAACATACGACTACTCACTCTGGACAACCGACCAGTGAGCGTGAACTTGGCGCCATTTACCGTCTTTCCAATTATATACCGAAGTGGTCTTCCATCCGTCTAGTGGCGTACCGTCTGTCATTGAGGCCTTCCAATGGAAAGTGAGGATGGCGGTATTGCCATAAATCTGTACTTTCGGATTCACCAAATCATATGTGTGAGGTGGAATATTCCCCGTAAGAGGTTTCAGAAAGTTACGTACTGCCTGGAGCCCGTCTATCCTCAGTTGCGTGCCAGGTGTGAAGTCAAACCAGGTAATCTCGTCTGCAGAGATGGCGATGTACCCATCCGTATTGCTTTGTGCCCACTTGTCCAACGCGCTGCGCTCGAGAGCAATGATTTCCTGATCGGTGTTTTGGCGTGGAGTATTCGAATCACACCCACCCAAAATTACCAATGCCAGGATTGCAGTAAGAATTGCTGTCCGTGCCATGTTTGCTCCTTTCGGTTAATATGAATTGATAGTTAATACTTGATGCCGTGTACTTATGGCTAACATAGTATTTAATGAGTTTGATAACTAACTATAGATAGCAAAAGCATGTCGTAAAAAACCTGCCAACTTTTTACAAATTTTATAAAATGAATTAGTTATCGTCTAATAAACAGGTCTTGGTATTTATGTTATACGACTTGTATAACTTAACAGCATATACTTTGCTACAGGTCATCAATGGGACCTCTAATGCCTTTGCCACCCTTATTCAACACATGTGTTTAAATCATACTTGTATTCTGCTCGCTCCGGGAATCCTTCCCTTAGGCGAACGGAAAAATTAAATTATAAATAATTTTATACACAAACCTCCCAGGATTCAAAATCCTGTGAGGTTTTTATCTCAGTAATAATTAAAAAATATTGATTAGCCAGAAAAACTCTTTCCTACCCCGGAATCATCATGCCAATGCTGATATGATTATTTATATATATAAATTTCCGCAACAAAAGTCAAGAAAAATCAAAAAATTAATTTATTTCAAGAATAAAAAATAAAACTCACCAATGTCCGGTTTAACCCGGACACGACACTCTGAACATATTATATTATTAACGTTTTCGGATATGAAATAAATAAATGATTTGTTTGTGACAAATAAATTTTCATAATTATTTAACTTGATTTTATTGAATTTGTAAGCCGGATCAGATAGCGGTGTCCGTTAACCGGACACCAGTGAATAAAACTAATATTTTATACTTAATAACAGAAATAAAAGCTGAAGAAAAATAATTCCCCTTACCTCAATCCCCCCTCCACGAACACTGGCTACCGGTACGCGCGGAATGTAATCACCCGTTTATTCTAATATCACCTTATCTTTTCAACGATAAAAAGGAAATCTATTTTTGCCGTGGCTCCCATAAATTGCCAGGAAGGTCTGACATTGGGGACGATCGATACGATTTCCCCTTTCAGGTTGTTCAGGAATTCTTCCAGCCGCTCCTGGTCCGTGTTCATCTTGATATCGAACTTGTGTACTTTGTATTTGTCCATATTGCCCTCATTTTTTCTCCAGTTTCAATTTCCCCGCTCGGCGAACACCTGCAGCCAGTGCGAGGGGGAAGTTTTACTGTTGGAGAGTTTTTGCTTTTTTTCGGCGAGGTAGGAAAACCGGTACGGCGAGTGGTTTTGCAGCATGGTCTGGTATTCGGGAGTAAAATAGTCGATTGAGCGTCCCGCGGCATTAATCAGCAGTGCCAGGGCGCTCTCGCGCAAAATTTTTTTCACCGGTTCGGTTTTGCCGTTCAGGGCGAATCCGTCCAGCGAACGCATCACTTTCTGACTGAAATAGAAGGTTTTATTGACAACAGCATCAAGGGGCATCGTGCCGTTGTTTTTGGTAAAAATTGTCAGCAATCCCATAGCTTTATCCTCGCGCACATCCTGCAGATCGTCCACAAGCTGCAGGAAAGCGCCGTAGCCGAACATGAATTCTTCCTGTTCCTCGGCGAGCGTACCGGCGACCAGGTAGCCGTCGGCCAGCACCGAAGCGCCGCCTTTTTCCAGGGAGATGCCGGTAACGTCCACGCTTTGCACGGAACCGTTATGGTGCAGCAGGGCCAGACTTTTGATCTGGGCGATGTGAATGGCGATCAGGCTTTCGTAAACCAGCGGGAACCTGCGGCGGTCCCACTGTCCCTCGATTTTTGCAATCAGGTCGAACACGCGCTGTTCATGCGTGTTGGCGGGTTTGACTTTTTCGCCGTTGATTCTCCGTCCGAACCGGTCGTTAAATTTACTTTTCACGGTGACCGGAATTGCCGGGTCATCGAGGTAATTGTCGCTGTACGGGTAAAGCAGGCTGTAGGCGAAAATGGAGGGGGTCAGTTCAACCTTCAGGCCTAACAGGTACTGCAATCCGTTCATGGCCCAGACATTGCGGGCGGCCTGGTAAATATCCGCCGGTTTAATTTCGGGATCGAATTTTCTGGCCTGCGCCACAAAGTCCGCAGCGGATTGCGTGGCGTCCGGGGAAAAGATCACATCCAACTGCTGTTGATCGAAACCCAGCAGGGAACCGGCCATTTCCCGAAGTGTGGTGAAAAATTTCTGCCGCGCGGCAAGGCGGTCCGGACAGGTTTTCGGCGCCGTACCGGGCCGCTGCGATAATTTTTCCATAAAGACGTCGAGCCCGGTTTCGCGCCGCTGTTGTTGTTCGGGCGTAAATGTTATTGGCAGCTCCGGCGGGACCGCGGCGCTTTCCCGCCAGAGCCGGGAGTAAAGGTGAAGGAGTTGATTGGTTCTTGTGTACATAAAAGTCCGTTCTCATTGTTTATTTTCATATACGCACAGACCCGGAAATGGTTACATGGAAAATTTTCAGGTAAAAATTTGAATTTTTTATTTTTTTTGTATATATTTTACTATACGTTTAAAATATAGGGGAACGCGAAAAAGAAATTGAACGAAAATCTAAAAATTATCAGGGCAGGCGAATACAGGAGTAAATGATCATGGCAAAAGTAATTATCGGCGTTCATGGTCTTGGCAACAAATCACCGCAAAAGATATTGAGCAAATGGTGGATCGCGTCGATAAAAGAGGGCTTCAGGAACGCGGGATACCGGGCGCCGGCATTCAAATTTGAAATGGTATACTGGGCGGACATTACGCATCCGGTCCCCCTAGACCCGGATGAAAAGGACAAAAAAAGTCCTTATTACCTGGAATCCCCCTATGTACCGGCAAAACCGCACGGGGAAATAGCGCCCAGCAGGCGAAGACTTGATTTTCTGAATTTACTGGAAAAGGAGATGGACAAGATCTTTCTGAACAAGGACATGTCCGTCAATTATACGTCCCTGACCGATGAAATCATGAAGCGCTATTTCAACGACCTTAATATTTATTATAAATCCATGCCGAAAGGCGAAATCCTAAACGAAATACCGGCCAAGACACAGATCAGAATGCGGCTGAAAAAAGTTCTGTTAAAATATAAAAGAAAAGATATTTTATTGATCGGTCATTCCATGGGTTCAATCATTTCTTATGATGTGCTGTCGGATCCGGATTTAAAAGTCAAGGTGGACACATTTATAACCATCGGTTCACCGCTGGGACTGCCGGTCATCATGAGCAGGATAGCCGCCGAGCAGAAAGAAAGGAATAAAGGCGCCGTATCATTAAATACTCCTCAAACCGTTAAACGCAACTGGTATAATTTCTCCGATCTGCATGACAAGGTGGCGATCAATTATAACCTGAGCGATGATTACGGTGATAACGAAAATGAGGTCCATGTTATTGATAAAATCGTTTACAACGACTATGAATGTTACGGTAAAAAGAACCCCCACAAGGCGTACGGATACCTGCGCACACCGGAAATGGCCGAAATTCTGTATGATTTTCTGACACGCGACCGGAACAGGATTGCCGTCTGGTTTGGAAAACGGTACAATTCGCTGGTGGATAAAATATTCAAAAAGACATTTATCTGACAAGTACTGACCGGAGTAATGGGGACAAAACCGGGCTGTTTGTCTTTTATAAAAAATCGGTTTTTCAGGGGTTGTTCGGTACGAAATTTGCATTTCGTTAAAATTATCGACATTATCAGCAAGTAAAAGAAAATTGATGTTGTTTTTACTGCAGCAGGCTGGATTATGGCAGGCAAAGTTGTTCGCAGGTAAACAGCGTGTTGCATGCCATACACAGTTGCGGTTAAAATTGGCCACATTTTATTATGTTCAAATTCATTTAAACTCATATTTTTCTTGTAAAAAGACAGGAGGTCTTGATGAAAAAGGCTACTATTTTGTTTGTTATACTGATTGCGGTCACCTGGCAGGCTTTCGGCGTCACAAAACAGGGTCATTACCGGTGGCGGAACGATGACGGCAGTGAAGCCGATGCAACCTGGAAAGCGGATGAGGATACGCCGTCGTCCGCTGAAAAAAATGCCAATGTACGCCTCAGAGTCGAATTATATCGTTATGTAGACCCGGGAACCCAGACGTTATCATTATTTTACAGCACTGATCCAGATTTAGCGCCAATCACCGGGGACTGGACAAAAATAACCACGGACGGATCGGCAAACGCGTTCAAACTAAGCAGTACGGACAATTACACCGAACACGAAAACGCTCTCGACAGGCTGACCGACACTTATTCTCACGCCTGGGGATTTTGTAATGAATTGAATGATCAGAATGACTATATCATGCTGGTGGACGAAAGTATGGAAGCCGAATTCTGTCTGCAGCCCACCGACAACGCGCAATTGTCAACCAACTATTATTTTGCCATCCGTTATGCAAATGAACCGTACCTGAGAATAGACGGTTATGATTTTGTCCCGACCCTGACCGTCACCGACGCGTCCCTGCCTGTGGAGCTCGCTTCTTTTACAACCAGACAAACAGACCGTAATATCATCCTGGAGTGGACCACGGAAACCGAAATGGACAACCTCGGTTTTATCCTGGAACGTCGTTACTCGACAAACGAAACATGGGTAAAGTTTGCCGGTTATCAAACTTTTGACCAGCTCAAAGGTCAGGGTACGACAACAACATCAACTAACTACCGGTTTGTCGATTCACCGGACATGTCCGGCGAATCCGTGCAATACCGTCTTTCCAGCGTCGATAAAAACGGCGCGGTTAAAGTCCAAAAAACAACAAGCCTGAATTTGAATAACGTTATTCCAAATAAATTTTCCCTGGAACCTGCATTTCCAAATCCGTTCAATCCGGGGACGACTTTACGCTACGATCTGGCACAAGAGTCTTCCGTTGAATTGTGCGTGTATGATCTGCTCGGTCATACGGTCAATATCCTGGTCGACAATGAAAAACAGTCGGCAGGTACCTATTCCGTTTCCTGGAACGGTACAAACAACAACGGACAAAACATGCCCAGCGGTACGTACATCGTCCATCTCAAAGCCGGGGTATACAGGTCCGCACAAAAGGTGACACTGATCAGGTAATTCCTACACCCCCGAAATATGATGTTTTCGGGGGTTTTTTTCATTAATAGGACTTGATTAATTGAGAATTTTGCGCTATAATAGAAAAATAAAAATTTTCGTCAGGATTCTCAATTATGGCCCACCACACACTACATTCGGGTTATTCCCGTCTGGTCGAACGCCTGAACCGCTTTCCGCAGGGAGCGCCGCCTTCGGATTTATTGAATAAAATATTATCCATTCTGTTCAGCGAAAAAGAAGCGGAGCTTGTTTCGCTATTGCCCATCAAACCGTTCACTGCGGAAAAAGCCGCAAAAATCTGGAAATTAAAACTCTCGGAAACGCAAAAAATACTGGATGAACTGGCCGGCCGCGCCATACTTGTCGATATCGAGCAAAACGGCCAATTCGTTTATGCGCTTCCGCCGCCCATGGCGGGATTTTTTGAATTTTCCATGATGCGCCTGCGGGATGATATCGATCAAAAGGTTCTGGCGGAACTGTTTTATCAATATCTGAACGTGGAGGAGGACTTTATCCGCAACCTGTTCACCGGCGGCGAAACACAGCTCGGCCGTACTTTTGTGCATGAACCGGCGCTTTCCGATGAAAACGCCCTGCACGTGCTGGATTACGAACGGGCGAGCGAGGTAATCAAAACCGCGTCGCATATGGGGGTGGGGATATGTTACTGTCGGCACAAAATGCAGCACAAGGGACAGGCCTGCGACGCGCCATTGGATATTTGCATGACCTTTAACACCTCCGCGGCCTCCCTGACCAAACACGATTTTGCCCGCAAGGTCGATGCGGCCGAAGGACTCGACCTGCTGCAGCAGGCCTATGACAATAACCTTGTTCAGTTTGGCGAAAACGTCCGTGAGAACGTTAATTTTATCTGCAATTGCTGCGGATGCTGCTGCGAGGCGATGATCGCCGCGCAAAAGTTCGCGCTCATGTTTCCCATACATACGACAAATTTTATCCCAGTCGTCAACGAAGCGGACTGCAGCGGCTGCGGCAAATGTGTGGATATATGTCCCGTTGAAGCCATGACGCTGATCTCCGCCAATGACCCGAACCGGCCGAAAAGGAAAAAGGCACGGTTGAATGAAGAAATATGCCTGGGGTGCGGTCTGTGCGTGCGGGCGTGCAGCAAAGGGAATATCAGTTTAAAATCCCGGGGAAAACGGGTGATCACGCCCCTGAACGGCGCGCACAAAGCGGTTGTAATGGCCATAGAACGCGGTAAACTGCAGAACCTGATCTTTGACAATCATGTATTGTGGAGCCACCGGGCGATGGCCGCCGTATTTGGCGTTATACTTAAGCTGCCGCCCCTTAAACAGGTTATGGCCAGCCAACAGGTGAAATCCCGGTATCTGGAGAACCTGATCCGGCGAATGGGTAATTCGTACTAAATACGGTAAAGGATAAATTTCAGGAATTTTATATTTTTACAATAGTTAATTAATAGGAAACAATGAAAAAATTTGAACTTTTCGATCAGGATCAACAATAACGAGGTTAAAATATGCTGATAGAGTGGTTCACCGGGTTAAAACCCATAGAGCAGGCTTTACTGGCAACACTGTTCACATGGTTTGTAACGGCTTCCGGTGCGGGAGTGGTGTTTTTTTTCAAGAGCATAAATCGCAAAGTACTCAACGGCATGCTTGGATTTGCCGCCGGAGTGATGATCGCCGCCAGTTTTTGGTCATTGCTGGCGCCGGCGATCCAGATGGCCGAGAACGAAGGTTCGGCTCCGGCATGGATCCCTGCGACAATCGGGTTTATCATGGGCGGCATTTTTTTATGGGGCATAGACAAAACCCTGCCGCATTTGCACCTGGGACTGCCGACAAAGGACGCCGAGGGGATCAAAACCTCGTGGCAGCGGAGTATTCTGCTGGTAATGGCCATCACCCTGCACAATTTTCCCGAGGGCCTGGCGGTTGGCGTGGCATTTGGCGCGGTGAGCGCCGGTTTACCCTCCGCAACCTTGGCCGGAGCAGTGGCGCTGGCGATTGGTATCGGTATTCAAAATTTCCCCGAAGGCGCGGCGGTGTCCGTGCCGCTGCGGCGCGAAGGATTATCGCGGTTTAAAAGTTTCTGGTACGGACAGATGTCCGGCACTGTCGAACCGATTGCCGGGGTTCTGGGAGCGGGCGCGGTCATTTTAATGCGGCCAATATTGCCGTACGCGCTTTCATTTGCCGCCGGCGCAATGATCTATGTTGTGGTGGAAGAGCTTATTCCGGAAGCCCAGCAGGACAGGAACACTGACATATCCACAATCGGCGCAATGCTGGGATTTGCCGTGATGATGACGCTGGACGTGGCGCTGGGGTAAAATATTCAAATTTTTGAAATAATCCGCCGCCGCAGGCCCGGCGAAAATTTATTTTTAAAGAGGAAATCTATGGGATTTCTTGATAATACGGTTGCAACAGGACTAAAACAAATTATCAATGACAAGATAAAAAGTTTCGGACTTGTTGAAAATTTACAACTCAATTCAGGACAAAAACGACTGGAGATGACCCTGCAACTGCGGGGAGAGACCGAACCGCTGCGGGTTATGGTGACAAATTTCGAGCTGGTCAAATCCGGGGACTCTACTGTTGTGCTCATCAAAGAACTGCAAACATCGAAAGAATGGGTCAATACCCTGTGGTCGGAACGGATCAAACAATTCAAATTTGAAATCCCGCCGCAGTATGCGTCCATGGTGAAATTTATGATGTGAATTGTCAGAGGTGAAAAGGCAAATGGATTGATACGTCAAGACGCATCCTGCAAGTTGATTTTATTAAACTTGTAACCCGGATGAGGCGGCGGTGTCCGTTAACCGGACACCAGTGCCATGCTTTTAAAAAGATCGTTTAAGGATATTTTTCAAAATCTGTTTATTATCAGGGACATATAATAAGAATCACTATTAATTTACAGTCAAATTAACAGGTTCGGAGTTGCCTATTTTAATTTCATGTTTTCCGGGTTGATCCAGTATTATTGAAGACCAAACAAGCTCTTTTACTTCTCCAGGAGCCAATGCAACTCTTTTAAAATTCACAGGCTTTCTATCAATATATAAGTATTGCTGGGCTTTAAGTAGTCCTTCTCCAGATGAAGCTGAATTTTGAACAGTAATACTAATCTCAAATTCCTTACCGGCTTTAATTTTTTCCGGTACGGAAAAGTTCTTGTATGCTAACGCCGGCGTAACAATTTTTTGTTGTTCTATATCGATTTCTGATGGTTCAATATTCCATCCGCCGACAATCACATTTGGTTTTTCTCCATCCAGGTATTCAGCGTCAAATGTTACAGATATTTCCTTGCTTTCATGAGGCAGCAAACTGAAATAATTTGCGCTCCAAAAAACAGGTAAAATTTCAGCGCCGTGCTCGCCCCGAATCAGGCTGGGATTAATAAAAAATGCAAGGTTGTCTGAGGGATTTTCTATTGTCAAGATTACTTTTGATTTATTGCCCTTTTCGTGATATTTACCTTTGACATTTAATTTGACGGAGGGAAGTGTCATCAAATCCCTAAAATCCGCATTCTGATCCCCTTTTGATGAAAACCAATAAAAATTAGAGCTTATCTTTTCACCTGAACTGTTTTTTAATGAAAGCGTCAAAAAGTAATTATCGGATAATCCTTCAATAGGGGGTATGGTAAAAGCAGGCTTGTTATCATCTGCTGCTATATCCATTGTTATATCTTTACTATACATGACCGACATATCAAAGTTCAATACTTTTGCACTAACTTTTAAATTGTTAAAATCCTGATAATAACCATTCACAACAAAGACGGAATTATCATCATATGAAAATTGAACATGCAAAGGCTCGAAAGCCTCTTGAACTCCATAAAATGCTCCGTTCGGTCTCAGGAAGTAATCATAAAGGTGATAACAAAGGGACGGCCAGCCTGCATTTAATCTATAAATCAAGATGCCGCTTGCTTGGTACTTGTTCTTTCTAAAAGCCTCACACATCGCTCTCATTGCTTCTTTTTGCAGCACCTGGGCTTTGACTGTGTACTCTTCAATATCGGTTGGTTGTCCATATCTTGAATATAGAGCAGCTCTGCCCTGTGGAGATTGGTTCCTCCATAATCGTAAATTCCAGGAACCACTTATTGGCCAAAGGTCTTCCTTTGGCATCATTTCACGCATACTTTCAATTGGGGGAATTTGTTCGCCACCGGGTCCAACTTCGGTATTGAATTCTAAAAATTCATACTTGCCCAAATCCCCGGCTCCATACCAGGTAGACGGTGGAAGGTAGGCATATGTTTCGGGATAGGGATCGTGTGATAGTCCGGTCCAACCACAAATTGCGGTACTATCGGTATATGCATTGGATTGATAAGGTCTTGTTCCATCGTATTTTTCGATAATATCAACATACATTTTTTCAACATCCGGGGGGGCTGATTTGTCACTTCCTATAAGCCAATCGACAAAACACGGGTGATTTCGCTTACGAATGATCTGGTCACGCAAACTCATTCCGGCAATCTCGTATGTTTCTTCTGTCCAAAGATCCCATCTCTCCCAAATCGAGCAACAGTTTGTTCCATCAAAAATCATGATTCCATATTTGTCACATAAATCATAAAAATGATCTGTTCCCCAAAATCCTTCAGTGCGAATTGCATTAAGATTCATGTGGATTATATAGTTTGCTTCATGCTCCTCTCGCTCATCGCTATGTTCAAACATCATGCTGTCGGTATAGTTTGCTCCCTTTACCATTATGTTTTTTCCATTAATTTGGAAAACTCTTGTCCGTATTCCATGATCATACAATTTCAATTCAGAAGTAACTTTGCGAATTCCAAAGCGGATTGTTTCTATATCCGACAGTTTTTGATCATCGGTTAAAAGACACAAATTTAAATCATATAAATGCTGTTTACCAGCTATATTGGGCCACCATAATTTTGGATTGGGGATATCTAATTTTTGAGTAATTTTCCTGGTTTCTCCGGGAGATAAAGAAATCGATTCTACCATGTCAAAAACCTGATCACCGCCATCCGAAGTTCCGCCTTCACTGATATTATTGACATTTGTAATGACACCTTTTAAAACTCCTTCAATCGGTTTATCCGTCATATTGATCAAATCGGTTGAAATAGTGATATGCGCCACCTCGGTAGAAGGTAAATCAAGATCAGTAATTACTTGTGGATGTTTCATTCTTAACGATCCGCTTGTCAAAATCTTCATATTGTACCAAATACCGGTATCCCTGTCAGGAGGCATTTGCGTTCCCTGCATCCATCGTATTGAAGGATCAGTGCCTTTCACGGGAGGGAAAATTTCAAGTGCAAGACAATTTTTCTTGCCGGGTAAAGCTGCTTTTGTAATTTCTAATTCAAATAATCTGTATGCCCCGATGACTGTTGATGTGTCTGCAATTAAATGTCCGTTGAGCCAGACGTTTGCTTTATAATTAACACTATGCAGTTTTAACCACATATTTTTCCCCTCAAACTTTAAGGGCAATTGAAATTCTGTACGATACCACCAGGGAACAGCAAATGGGCTGTCCAAAGGCATATCCGACGTAGTTCGGATTGAGAGTAAAGATCCGGGAATATTTAACAAATTCGTTCCGTAATTGGGATCCGGATATACATTATTGTCAACAAGCGCACTTAAAACAGTTGTCGGCACTGTGGTTGGGTACCAGTCTTGTGCCGAATATTTTACAGACGATATATCTTCTCCACTGGATTCCACTTTTGCTGAAGATTGAATTGTCCAGTTATTTTTTAAAACCAAACCTTGGGGACGATCGTTTCCTCCCATACAACTGACGGCTGTAATTATGAATAAAAAAGGAGAAATGTTTTTTATCAAGAATTTGAATATGCCTGAATGTTTCATTTTTACTTTCCTGTCTTTAAAATTCAAGTATTGATAATATTTATCTCAATTATCAGAGTACAGTTAATAATTCCTATATTGAATCTTTTAATCTTTTTGAACGCCTTATATTTTTTATTTCATAAATTAATATTTGTTCTCCCTGTTATCCGGTTTACGTGCACCGCTCCCTGATCCGGCTTACAAGTTAAACAAAATCAGGTAATTTAATTTAAAAATATATTTCCCAATAACAAATTAATTAATGATGTTTTATACGAGAACGTTAATAATATAAGTATTTTACGAATGGCTTGTCCGGGTATAACCTCCTTCCCATCCCGCCGGCGGGATGGGAAGGGCATTGGGTTTGAAACTTCGTTTCAAAATAATTCTGTTATTACTCTCAGGCAGACAAACACCGGCAATCAGACACAAAAGTATTAGTGATAAAATTGACGCCAACAGCTTCTCTGATTTTATAGGAACTTTTCTTTTCACCCTCCTTACCAAGTTAAACTTGGTAAGGAGGAGAAACGGTAACAGAGTTGCCGGTTCAACCTCCGTCCGAAACCGGAGTTTCGGACGGAGGTTAGTAACATCTTAATAACATCATAAATATTATTGTGCAAATTTAATGTTATTATGAAATGAATAAATGAAATAAATTAGTTACTT